>JAZDJN010000025.1:0-56863 GCA_043803945.1 bacterium
GGCTGCCTACCGGAGCACAAAGTGCGTAGGTGGGGAAATGTCGAATGCGGAATTTATCCCGAGCCCGTCGAGGGATGAAAAGCTGATTCAGAGATAGATCAGCTTTTTGCTGTAAAAGGGTAACACGAGTTCTCCGCCACAAAGACGGCGGATCTGTGAGAATCTCGTTGGGGGTACTATAAAATTACAGAATGTTAAAATGTGGGAATGAGGGAATTCACTCCGAGCGCAGTCGAGGGGTAAAGATTTCCGCTTGAAAAAGCTGGTCCAAAACAGGATCAGCTTTTTGCATTATGAAGGAAACCCTGCAACTGAATTCACAGGATCCACGGAATCGAGCTGTATAAAATTCACCTACCGTGGTAGACAATTTGGTGTACACTTCTTAGAACCTCTCTTACAGCAACATATTCAATCACTTATTCGATAGGTAATATCTAAGTTGCAGTCCAAATTTTACCTCACCAAAAGAACCAACGGCATCTATTACAGCCTCATTAAATCACCTGAGAAGAAGAATCAATGGAGGACTATGAAGTGCAGGAAGAAACCAGACGCATACCGTTTCCTGAAAGAGTTTGAAGAAACAAACAGTAAAATAAAGAGTCTCCAGATACCTATATTCTCCGAGTTCCTGAAGATGTATGAGGCTATCCAATCCTTAGTAATCCGAAAATCTACTCTCGAACCGTATAAAACGCTGGCAGCGAAATTCATACTATTGAACCCCGATAAGCCGTTAAACACATATACCTCCCTTGAATTTGAACAGTCACGAGCCAAAGCCATAGCCGATGGTATGTCTGTAACAAGGATGAATATGTATACACGAGCTGTCAAGACACTGTTCAACTTTGCCTATAAACAGAATATCATCAGCCGCAATCCACTTGAAGAACAATTCAATTTGCTATCGACATATATAGGGTTGAGCAATTGTGAATGCAACGATCTGAAAGTTGTTCGTCAAGAAAACGAGATATTGTGTGTGTCGTGATCGTAGAACTTGATACGACGAAGATGGCTGGGATAGTCGTTGTGTGTGTTGACTCCTGTAAGAACCAATGCATGATCACATCGCAAGCCTATTGCATTATCGAACGGATGTGAGTAAACACCTGAACATTTCCGGTTGTTATCTTAAGAAATGATGTTCCATGAGTCTGTGATCGTTGTTGCTGTAAGTTACAGCAGGTTCGACTGGCGATTGCTTGCCATTAATGAATCTGCATCTTAACTTAGCAAAGATCCAGGAATATTGAAATGTACCCCGGGATCGGGAAGAATCCAATATAGTGGCATGAAAGGAGCCGGCTTGTGTCACCATACTCCTTGCCCGCACTGCTCGCCCTCGCGATTAACGTCTCACTGATTGTCATCGTCCTCCTTGACAACTTCCGAAGTTATCCGCACAGACTATTCGCCCTCCTCATTGCGTGCTTCGCACTCTGGGATATTGCGGATATTCTTGTGGTCAGTAGCATGATGGCGGAGCAGGCATCGCTTGGTGGCGGTATAATTGTTACCGCATTGGTATTTGCGACAACATTTTTTCTGAACATTTCATTTCTCTTCCCTCGACCTGTTCAGTCAAGACAGAACCAAAGTCTGATACAAATTCTCTCGTTCACCATCGCACTCACGTTCAGCGTTCTGTCGGCCCTCGGGCTTATTCATCCACTATCCCTCCAGTATTTTGAAGAGCGCCACTTTTATTGCTATGCCCTCAGCCACGCGGATACAATTTCTGGCGCCCTTCTCTTTCTCATCGTCATCACGTGTCTTACGCTTGGCATAAGGAATTTGCTCAGTCAACTACGCTCAGCGCGGTTTCATCGGGAGCGCAGGCAGATTCAGTTCTTTCTCTATGGAACAATCATGTTCGGCCTGCTTGTTGCTGTGCTCGATCTTCTGCACGATTTTGAGATGATTCACTTCTATTTTTCGAGGGCTCTCTTCATTGTGCTGGGTATTTCCTTTGCCTACGTAGTACTTGCCAACCGGTTGCTTGTTGTTCACAAGATACTGAAGCACGGTGTCGTGTACTCTATAGTTGCTGGTTTGATGTTTGGCTTCTACATCCTCGTTGTTCAAGGTCTCGTGAAAGCAATGAAGCAGTTTTTCGGGATAGGATCGGTATCATTTGAAATCATCGCGATTCTCTTGTTTTCCTTCTTACTTTGGCCTCTCGCCAATGCTGTGCAGATGTTACTGGACCATCTTTTCTACCAGCATATTTTCCATTACCGGGACAGATTCATTGTCTTTACACGCGAGATGTCTAATCTCACAGGCATCACAGATCTTGCGAAATCTGTCGATACGTTTTTGAAGCATGCGCTTCGGGTATCAACAACACAGATGCTGGTGCATGATGTACGGAGTAACAGTCTTCGGGGTGTTCTTAATCCATCTGTAACAATTCCGGTCGATGGTGTGTCTACCTCTTTCATTGCAAAGGAACACCGCGTGTTTGAAATTGGAGAGCTCCTGGAACACTGCTCGGATGACGAGCGGTCACTCCTGCAAGCATATGACGGTGGTGTTCTCCTTGGGCTGTTTGCGAAAAAGGGGATAAACGGTTTGCTTCTCATCGGATCCGCAGTCAATCACAGGGCGTATTCGCTTGACGAGATGCAGTTTCTCACGGTTTTTACCAATGAGGTGTCGATGGCCGTCGAACGAAACATGGTGTTGCAGCAGGTGAAAGAGGAGGAGGCGAAGAGCCTGCAAATGGAAAAGCTTGCAGCGATGGGGCGCTTGACAGCTGGTATCGCACACGAATTTCGCAACCCGCTCAGCATTATCAAAACATCTGCTCAGACTATTCTTAGAAATGTAGACGAACGGGAAGTGGTGCAAGAGACGGGGAGGTATATCGTCAGTGAGACAGAACGCCTTGATTCGATTGTCGGGACGTTTCTCCAGTTTGCCAAACCCCACACACCGGTCTGGGAATCGACTGAGCTTTCAGGGTTGTTTGATCGCGTGATTCGGTCACTCGAGCAAAAGGCCGCTTTGACCAACGTGATCATCAGGAGCAGAGTGGAGCATGACGTCCCTGAACTTGTGACTTCGAGCCGGCACGTCGAACAAGCTCTGATAAACCTGGGTCTGAATGCACTTGAGTCGATGTCCGCGGGAGGTGTGCTGACGTTCTCCGCGATGAAAAAGGATGTGAAGAGCGTCCTCATTTCCGTTCAGGATACAGGCCCGGGAATCCCGCAAGAGTTCCAGGCGAGAATCTTCGATCCTTTCTTCACGACGAAACCGACAGGCACAGGGTTAGGCCTGGCTATCGTCTATATGATGGTCCAAAACATCAAAGGCTCCATTTCATTCACGTCCGGAAGTGCCGGCACACTATTTTCAATTGAACTTCCCATCGATGGTGCAGCATGACAGATGAAATTAACCTCCTTATCGTTGACGATGAAGAGAAAACGCGTAGGATTCTCGAACTCAACCTTAACAAGCGCTACCGCCTTCATCTGGCAGAATCAGGCAGAGCGGCGCTCGAAATAATTCTTTCGAGGCCAATTGATATCGTTCTTACCGATCTCAAGATGCCGGATATTGATGGGCGGACAGTCCTTCGCGAAGTGAAGGAAAAAGGACACCCGATACCTATTATCGTCATGACCGCTTACGGGACAATTGAGAATGCAGTAGCGGTAATACAAGAGGGAGCTTTTGACTACGTTGTTAAGCCTGTTGATCTTGATCAACTCGATCTTGTGCTCAATCGAGCAGTCGGACACGTCCTGTTGCTGCGAGAAAACGAGCACCTGCGCTCAAAGCTGATGATGGCAGAAAATGTGCCCGACATCGTGACAGCCAGCCATTCCATGCAACAGATCGTCAAACTCATTCAACAGATTGCACCGACGGATTTCACCGTGCTCATTGAAGGGGAGACGGGAACGGGGAAAGAACTTGTTGCACGCGCCATCCATGCGCTGAGTCCTCGAGTATCGAAACCTCTTGTTGCTGTGAACTGTGGCGCTATACCTCGCGAGCTGCTGGAAAGTGAGTTCTTCGGGAGCGAACGTGGTGCATTCACCGGAGCTGTAGGTCGGCGTGCCGGGAAGTTCGAGCAAGCAAACGGAGGGACGCTCTTCTTGGATGAGATAGGCGAGTTTCCCCTGGACCTGCAGGTGAAATTGCTTCGTGCGCTTGAGGAGCGGGCGATCACGAGGGTCGGGGGAATTGAAAGGCTGGCACTTGACTTCCGTATCATTGCTGCGACGAACCGTCGGCTGGGAGATGAAGTTGCTGCAGGACGTTTTCGTTCTGATCTGTACTATCGGTTGAACGTTATTGTTTGTTCGCTGCCGCCACTCAGGGAACGAGTTGAGGATACTCCGCTGCTGGCCCAGCACTTCCTTCTGAAGCATCAACAGCGTGCCGGCAAGAATCTCAAAGGCATCGACCAGCGGGCGCTCGCGTACTTGAAATCGTATCACTGGCCCGGTAATATTCGTGAATTGGAAAATGTGATGATGCGGTCGATCGTCTCGGCGACAACAGATTTTGTCACAATTGACGACCTCCCCCCCGACATGAGTTTGAAACCGTCTACGCAAGGAGGGAAACTCCCCTCCACGTTCGAGGAGTTCAAACAAATGAAGAACCAATTTAAGGATGAATACCTGAAGCAGCTTGAACGAGCATTCTTGCTCGAACATCTCCGACGGAATAACTGGAACATCTCCCAGACCGCTCGCATAGTGGGAATGGACCGACGCCTTCTCCAAAATATGATGAAAGAGCAGGGGCTGATGAAGCCGACTGACGAAGCTGTTCCCTCCTAGATCCTTCTGCGAAGAATTCTTCGCAGCCTTGTCCCCTTGATTTCCTCGAATTCTTAGAGATTCCTACATCTGGGTGCGAATCGTTGTTCGCACCTTGTTGCCTCAGCATGAAGCTCCTTGGGTAATTCTTGAAGGAATTCGGCACGTCACGGCTGGCACGCATGTTGGAGGACAGTCATGCACAGGCACAACAGGTCGATCATTATTACTTATCTCATGTCAACAACACTCATCATCGTCGGGTTGATTTCAGCGGCACTTATCGCTGCTACCATTTGGTCAGGAATCGTGTCTAGACGAGATTCACAAAAGGATCGCCGATGAGAAAGAAGATCTGCAGTTGATGTCACATATATCCACTTCTTTTACAGGAGACGTATCTATGAATACCAACAAAATCGCGAAGACCTTTTCTCTTCTCTTCGCACTTACGGCTGCCCTTCTTCTTAGCACAAGCAGCGCCGAAGCACACTGTGACACGATGGATGGCCCGGTTGTAAAAAGTGCGCAAAAGGCGCTTGAGACCGGCAATATAAACCTCGTTTTGATTTGGGTTCAGAAGAAGGACGAGGCGGATATTAAGAAAGCGTTTGAAAGGACCCTTGCAGTACGAAAGCTGAGTCCTGAAGCAAAACAGATGGCAGATATGTACTTCTTTGAGACTCTCGTTCGCATCCACCGCGCAGGCGAAGGTGCGCCGTACACAGGGCTCAAACCTGCCGGTTCAGAAGCAGAGCCGGGCATTGAGATGGCGGACAAAGCTGTCGAGAAAGAATCGGGAGCGGATCTGGTAAAAGACCTCAATGAAATAATGCACAAGAGCTTGCACGCCCTGTTTATGGAAGTGAAGGAGAAAAAGAACTTCAAGAAGGATGACGTCCAGGCTGGAAGAGAGTACGTGAAGGCATACGTGACGTTCATTCACTACGTCGAGAAGTTGTACCAGGTCGCACAAAAGCCCGCTGGCGAGCACGGTGAGGTGACAAAGGACGCAGGTGGGCATCAGCACTGATTTGCAGTGCCATGATCGAGTCGAGCCCAGGTGTCCAGTCCTTGGGCTCATCGATTTCCTCGACGTTAATCACTGTGAGTCTGTCAATGGAAGAAGAAGTCACTTACCCGGCAGCGATCTTGGTGGGGAATACATCAAGCTAAAATCGAAGAACTAGTCGGAGTGTCTCCTCAGACCAAAGCCAGGAGACAACCCGAGCGTGAGCATATCAAAGGAGTCAAGTCATGTTTATCAATACCATTGAGTTTCCACCGATCAAAGCGGGGAAGGAAGAAGAATTTAGACAGTGGTTTCTTCGGTCCAACCAGGTGTGCAACAAATTTGCGGGCCTGATCTCGCGCCGGCTGCTGAAATCAACCAAAGAAGCTGGAAAGTACGTCACATTGGTTGAGCATGAGAGCAAAGAGACATTCATGGCAATGCATACAAGCCCGGAGCGTCAAGCTGCGTGGGAAGAACTGAAGCCACTCCTCGAAGGATCCCTCAAGCCCAGCTTCTTCGAAACGGTGGGGTTGTGAGCGGTAGAACTCATCATCGGAGATACTTATGGAGCACAATCTGAACGGAGCAACAATGGAAGGCAACATTGAGACGCGAATCAGGATTCTGGAGGAGGCAAAGATCCAGTTTCTGACCTATGGGCTGACAAAAGTCACAATGGATGAGATCGCGACGGTATCTTGACCGAAACCGGTCGCAAACGCTGATGCGGCTGAAGCACAATATCAGTTGATGGTTAAGGGACCGCGTGAAGAGGATATTCTTCAGGCCGAAGCGAATTATAGGAGCGCACAGCAGGACATGAACCGCGCAGATGAGCTGTTCAAAGCCAAGAGCATAACGAAGAAGCAACTCGAGGACATGCAAACGCGATTCGTGGTAACCCAGCAGAGCTTCGAAAAGCTGAAACGTGGTTCCCGCCCCGAAGAAATCAGGGCAGCCCGTGCTCGGCGCGACCAGGCAGCTGCGCAGGTAGAGGCAATCCGCAAGAAGATCAGCGATTCGTTCGTGGTCGCATCGATGAGCGGCGTCGTCACGGAGAAGGGGCTAGAGCAAGGAGACGTTGTGATGCCCAATGGTTCGGTCTTCCGCATCTCACGGTTGGACAAGGTGCATCTCATGATTTATGTTTCCGAAGTAGAACTGGCTCGAGCCAAGTTAGGCCAGCCGGCCGACGTGTCTATCGACGCATACCCGACCAAAGCCTTCCCGGGAACAGTCGTATATATCTCGGATATCGCTGAGTTTACTCCAAAGAATGTGCAGACGAAGGATGATCGGACAAAGCTCGTGTTCAGGGTCAAAATTTAAGTGACTAATGCCGACGGATCGTTAAAGCCTGGCATGCCCGCGGATGCGACGATCCGAACCTCTTCCGGCTCGTGAAGGTGAGGAACCCATGGTACCAGCGATAGCGATCAAGGGATTGACAAAAACGTTCGACGGTATTACCGCCGTCGACGGCCTCGATCTGATCATTGAACAGGGCGAGATGTTCGGCATCGTCGGACCGGACGGGGCAGGCAAAACGACGACGTTCCGGATGCTGACGGGAATCCTGATACCGACATCCGGCTCGGCAACAATCCTCGGTCACGACCTTGTAAAGGAGTCGGAAGAAATCAAGAAAGAGATTGGCTATCTCTCGCAGCGGTTCAGTTTGTACGGCGACCTGACTGTGGACGAGAACATCGAGTTCTTTGCCGAGATCAATGAAGTGTTCGACTACAAGGAGCGCCGCGAAAACCTGCTCGAATTCACCAGGCTGACACCGTTCCGCGACCGACTTGCAGACCAACTCTCCGGCGGCATGAAGCAGAAACTCGCGCTTGCGTGCACGCTCATCCATCCGTTAAAGATGTTCAAGCGTTTGGTGACAGGTTGAACGTTGTCGTCGAAAACAGCAAGCGTGACTTCCCGCCTGTTGAGCGGACGCTCATCGAGGCGAATATCCGTATTGCTGAATGGCGTATCATCACGCCATCGCTGGAAAATATCTTTATCTCAATGATGTCTCATGAACAGAATGCATAACACGGAGTTCACCATGCTGAAAAGGCTTCTTCTCGTTACACTTCTCCCTGCGCTTGTGCTCGCACAGGAAAAACGCGTGCTCACGATCGACGATGCAGTTCGACTCGGACTGCAGAACAGCAAACTGCTGCACATCTCAGAAGCGAAAACGATGGCGGCAGAAGCGAAGTTGAGGGAAGCGAACGCAGCCAGGTTGCCTTCACTGAAACTACAAGCAGGTTACACCCGGCTGAGCGATGTTGAGCTGTTGCTGTGAAATTGCCGTCATCGCCAACACCCATCGTGATTTCACCAACGGTGTTGGATCAATACACGTCGAAAGTGTCGTTACAGCAGCCTCTCTTCTCGGGATTCAGGCTTGAGAAGTCGGCCGCAGCCGCGGATTATTCGGCTCGGGCTTCGCATTTTGACTTTGAAAGAGACAGAGTTGATATGGTGTACAACGTGAGGGCTGCGTACTGGGGCGTTTACAAGGCGACGGAAGTGAGGCGCGTGGTTGAGGAGAGCGTGGAGCAAACCAAGGCGCACATGAGCGATGTGAACAATATGATGGCGCAAGGGCTGGTGACAAAAAACGAAGTATTGAAGGTAGAAGTCCAGTACTCCAACGTTCAGCTTGCTCAGATTGAAGCAGCCAACAACGTGAAGAACGCAATGATGTCGCTGAACAGCCTCAATGGATTGCCGCTTGATACTGAAGTTCGAATAGCTTCGGCGATAAAGGCTCAGACCGAGGAATCGCAGTCTGCTGACGCGTTCGCACAACTAGCACTAGTTTCGCGTGCGGACGTGAAGGCCGCGGAGATGAGAACCAACGCAGCGGATGCTTCTGTTGTCGCTACCAATGGAGGGTGGTGGCCACAGCTCAATTTGTTCAGCAACCTCTACTACTCACGCCCCAATCAGCGCATCCTGCCGACCAGGGATGAGTTCAAGGATACGTGGGATGTTGGTGTGAGCCTCTCGTGGGATATTTGGAACTGGGGAACGACAAAACACCAAAGCGACCAGGCTGAAGCAATACACAAACAGACACGTTATGCGCTTGAGCAGCTGAAGGATAACGTCTCACTTGAAGTGAATCAGAGCTATCTCGCGCGGGCCCAGTCGAAAGAAAAGATCTCTGTAGCTACCAAGGGTGTTCGCCAAGCCGAAGAGAACTACCGTATGACAAAGGACAAATTTACAAACGGAACCGCAACGAACACCGATCTGCTCGATGCTGAGATTGTCCTGCTTCAATCAAAACTGAATTACACAATATCGCTCGTGGATTCTGAGCTTGCACAGGCAAAGCTGGCGAGGGCGCTTGGCAAGGAGAGCATGTGAAATGACGGAATCATCCAGAATGTGCCGGTCCGATCTTTGAAAATACTCAGAGGCAGGAAGTATGTCTCCCGTCTGCGAAGAACCTGGTTGGTAATGTGCTTTGCCGGATCGGTGTTGAGAGCACCTGACCATGATGACTGCTCAATTTCCCTGATAGCGACAGAAAGAACAACAAATGACAGACCACGCGATCGAAGTTAAGAACCTGACCAAGAAATTCGGCAGCTTTGCTGCCGTGGACAACGTGAGCTTCACAGTGAATAGGGGAGAGATATTTGGATTCCTCGGCGCCAACGGTGCGGGTAAATCAACGACCATCAGGATGCTGATTGGATTGCTTGAGCCAACTGACGGATCCGCGACCGTCGGTGGGTTCGACGTCAAGACACAGACCGACCTGCTCAAGAGGAACATTGGCTACATGTCGCAGCGGTTCTCGCTGTATGAAGACATGACGGTGGAGGAAAATATCCGCTTCTTTGGCGGTGTGTATGGATTGAGTAAGGAGAACGGGATTCATTTTCCCAATTCGCAGCATGCCAGTGGCGTTGCAAGTGATTTCCAATTTATCGCCACCGAAGTTCTTCCTCATCACTCTTCGCGACATCATCCTGAAGGGCGTCGGACCAGTTGCGTTCTGGGACCAGCTCGTATACCTGTCCATCTTCGCAGCAGTGACGCTTGGCATCAGCTCGGTGCGATTGCTGAAAAAGGCAGAATAACATGAAGACGATTTATCATATCATCATAAAGGAGTTCATCCAGTTCCGAAGGGACAAGCGCATGATGATGCTTTCGTTCGCGGCGCCCGTGCTGCAACTGATCATCCTTGGTTACGCAGCAACAACGGACGTGAAAGACATCCCAATGATAGTCTACAATCAGGACAAGTCAGCTACAAGCCGCGAGTATATCAACCGGTTTGCAAACTCCGGGTACTTCGTCATTGAGCAGGAAGTGAACGCTCTTGCCGACATTGACCCGCTTATCGAGAACGGCAAAGTGTGGATGGCGCTGGTTATTCCTCCCGACTTCTCCAGCAACCTACTCGCCCGCAAACCCGCAACCGTGCAAATAATTGCCGACGGGAGTGATGCCAACTCTGCAGGCATCAGCCTGAGCTACGCATCGCAAATCACGGCCAAGTATTCCCAGACAATTGTTGCGCAAGCATTCGAGCGGATGCCGCAAATGCTTCGACCCGCGATGGTGAATGCCGAGACGCGTGTATGGTACAACGCGGAATTGAAGAGCCGCAACTTTATGGTCCCCGGCGTGCTGGCGATGGTACTCATGATTATCACGATGACGCTGACGTCGCTCGGCGTTGTGAAGGAGAAGGAGATTGGAACGCTGGAGCAACTACTCGTTACGCCCATCAAGCCATACCAGCTCATCATTGGCAAGCTGCTTCCGTTTGCCGTCATTGGTGTGGTGGATATTGTTCTGGTCTTAGCTGTCACGCGATGGTGGTTCGCTGTGCCACTTCGAGGGAGCGTTCCGCTCCTGTTCGGCCTAAGCGGCCTCTTCCTGCTCACCACGCTGGGGCTGGGTCTCTTCATTTCTACAATTTCCAAGACGCAGCAACAGGCAATGATGACGGCGCAGTTCTTCTTCTTCATGCCGTTCATTTATCTGTCGGGTTTCACGTTCCCGATTGAAAACATGCCGCAGGTGATACAGTATCTAACGTTTGGTATTCCACTCCGTTACTATATCGTTATCATACGCGGATTGTTCCTCAAAGGCGTTGGGATTGCAGAACTTTGGACGCAGGCATTGGCGTTGTGGTTATTTGGGACGCTCATACTCACACTTGCAGTATGGAAATTCAAAAGCAAGCTGGGCTAACGGTAGAGCGGAAGAGTCCGGGCTCGAATGAAGAAACATACCAATGGAAGGGTGTTCTATGAACAGTGTGCATGCGATGGTGGTGCGGTGTGGTGTGTGGATCCTGATCGCAATGGTAGCCTGGTGGGTGAGAAGACCCGTCGCGAAAATATCAGAATCTTTGGAGAGTGTTACACGGAAATGAAGGAAATTATAAAAACATTCAGAACGATCTTCCGCACAACGTTGATGATCATGACAGTTACGCAGGTTATGAATACTGCCACCGCCTTTTCACAATTCAAGAATGCGAAGCAGGCGGATTCAGCAGCAAGTCATCAAATAATCCGAGCACCAGGTACGGATTCACTCCTCCTCAATCCATCCTCAAGGGGAAAGTATTGGATTGCTGCCGTAGAGGCTGTCGGATCAGATCTGGTCATGTGGTCATACTTCCGCTATATCCGCCAGGATACCTGGGCCAGGATCGATATTCACTCGATAAAGAACAACCTGAGGACCGGGTTCTGGTGGGACGAAGATGGATTCATGGGAAATCAATTTAACCATCCCTATCATGGATCGTCTTACTATAATGCAGCAAGGGTAAACGGTTTGAGCTTCTGGGAGTCAGCCCACTATACGCTGGGGGGCAGTGCGATCTGGGATCTCTTTCTTGAAACAGAGCAGCCATCGTACACGGACATCGTCAACACGCCTATCAGTGGTATTATATTCGGGGAAATATCGTTCCGGATAACAGACCTCATTCTCGATGATAGCAAACGTGGCGTGGATCGCATTCTACGGGAATCATCGGCATTCATCCTCAATCCCATGCGTGGATTCAATCGACTCATTCGCGGTGAAATGTGGCAAAGAGGACCTTCAACGCCAAGTCCTGACTACAAGATGTGGTTATCTATTGGTGGCAACAATGTTTTCCGGCACAGGACACTCACCAAAAATCATGGCTACGCCCTTCTCCGTTTTGATATGGATTACGGTGATCTCCTCGCCGCGTCGAGACATAATGACCCCTTTGACTATTTCAATGTCCACGCGGAATTGAGTGTCTCGAAGAATGACAGAATCATCGGTATCATGGCCAGTGGTGTGCTTTGGGACAAGGGGATGGCGCTCTTAGGTACGTCAAACGTTCTCGGTGTTTACAAAGAGTTTGATCTCTTGAATAATCTCGTCTATCACCTGACGGCGACGAGTGTTACCTCCAGCCTCACAAATGTTATCACCCTCTCGCCGGCGACCACGCTCCAAAACACCCTGAGTATATCCGGTGTCATTATGGGAGGAGTTAATTCGCAACACGCAGAAATGTACGGTAAGAAGTACAACGTCGGTCCAGGGGCAAGCGCAAAGGTCTCATCGCTCTTGAAGATCAGCGACTATGGTACCATATATCTGAACTATAAGAGATACTGGCTTCATACCCTGAACGGCGCGGACAGCGAGGAATTCATCGGTTTACTCAACCTCGGTACGAATTACGAGATAACCAGCACAACGATCCTGGGATTTGATTTCTTACTCTATGAGCGTTATGGAGACTACAAGCACCTCCCCAATATCAAAGAGGCAAATTCGGCAGGTCGTCTCTATGTGAAGTTTGTATTGGGCTGAGAAGAGGGAGAAATGTCTACCACAGATGCGATTGATGGAAAGGGCTCGTGGATCTCTTCGGTTGACAGACATGTGTTGCCACTGAGAGTTCAAGATGGTACTTTTGTATGTATTCCAATCGATACTTTCACAAGAAAAAGGAGGAGCAATGATTGATTCGAACACTGTACTCTGGGGGCAGACAATCGCATATACGTTGTATGTCTTCGTTATCATTCTGCTGATGGGATGGTTCGCGCACAAGATAACCAGAGAAGGAACGGGGAGAGAAATCAAGCCCGCCTTGTTCTATTCGTTTATCGGGCTCCTTGTGGTCATCGGTATATCACTTCACATCATCACATACAATACCATTCCGTGGTCGTCGATGGATCTGAACCGTGCGGAAATTAAACCTGACAAGGTTTTCAACATCACTGTAGCAAAGCACAAGTTTCAATTGCCATCAGAAAGACTTTCTATCAATCTCCACGAAAAGGTCTTGTTTAATGTAACCTCGAATGACCTGACGTATGGCTTCGGGCTATTTCGGAGCGATAATTCAATGGTTTTCCAGATGCAGGTGGTTCCCGGCCATGTCAACGACATCCTTTGGCAATTTGACAAGCCTGGTATCTACTCCATCCGTTCGACTGAATATTCGGGTCCTGCTGGATTGAACATGATCGAAAAGAATGTGGTTGAAGTAGCTGACAGCAAGTAGATCACGAACCAAAACATCATCAGACAAATACGAGAGACATTCAATATGAACTTCATGCAAACACTCAAAAACGGAGAACAAGGCTTATTCCGATCCGATGCCTTGACGCCGATGCAGAAACTCACATTGCGATTTGTCGTCATTGGATTGGTGTACTACGGTCTTGTCGTGATCGAAGGAATGATCATGAGAGTTCATCTCGTTACCCCGGTCCCGACTGTGGGAACGAGCCAGTATTTCGCCATCATGACTGCACATCCGCTCGTCGGCATCTTCGGTTCCACATATTCTATAGTGTTCGGTGCTTTTTTGTTCCTCGTTCCATTTCTCATGAAGAAACCGCTGTGGAGTATCAGACTCGCACAATGGACCTGGATCTTTATTGCACTTGGGACGTTCGTTTTTTGGGGGGCAGGCTTTTTGTCGCATTATGCACCTCTTTACACATTGTATTGGCCACTGCCAGCCGATTTCACGCAATTCAGCGCTTTGGGCGGGGCAGTATTTATCCTCGGGATTGCTCTTGTGATGGTTGGGACTTTCTCCTTTGTGATCAATGTATTCAAGACGATTACGTATACGCCCGCGGGCTGGCAAAAGCAACCGGGCGGGGCGATGCTTAGTTCAGCACTAGGCATCAGCGGCTTGAGGAATCTCTTTTCAAAGAACAAGAAAGAACATCTCGTCTCACTTCCGGTCGCTGCCGTGGCCCGAGGGACAGTGGATACCGCCCTGAACGCCGCAGTCATACTCTTCACTGGTGTGCTCATTCTTGTTTTTATGGTTGCCTCCCTGATTGGATACGACTTGCGAAATTCGGCAATTGACGCGTTATTATATAAGAATTGGTTCTGGTGGGGGCTTGATCTGATTGCCGATGGTATGGTTTTAATCTTTGTTGCAGGATCGTGGTACTTGCTGGCGATACTTATTACCGGTAAGAAACTCTACATGGAAAATGTGGCCCGGGCTGCCCTGGCAGTAGAACTCTTGGTCTCATGGACAGTTTGGTCTCATCACCTGTTGTCTGATCAGGCGCAGCCAGGCTTTTTGAAAATATTATCGGGTGAGATGGTTACAGCGTTCGAGTTAATCACTCAAGGACTGGCGTTCTTCATAACGCTTGTGACGCTCTGGGATGCACGACCTCTGAAAATGACCAATCCACTGAAGTTTCTTCTTGGTGGACTTCTCGGCTTTGCGTTAGCAGTCCCTGCCGGAATTATGCAGGCCGACGTTGGTCTGAACAGGATCCTCCATAATACGCAATGGGTTGTAGGGCCGCACGTTCATGTGGCGGTTCTCGTCGGGCTTGGAATGACGCTTTACTCGGTGATCTATTTTCTGTTTCCAATACTGACGAACGGTGCGAAACTCTATAGCCAAAAACTTGCTGAGTTTCATTTCTGGGCGCATCTACTGGGTGGGATTGGTATGGGTGCATTTATGGGGATGGCAGGATTGAATGGGATGTTGAGGAGGACATTGTACATGAACGGGGAATTCAACATCTATATGATTCTTGCAGTATGCTCTGGCTCGCTGCTGTTGTTAGCTTTCTTGGCATTTTTCTTCAACATCGTGATGAGTATTGGATTGAATGGAGTCGTAGGGATATTTATGCCTTCAAAGCTGAAAACTTCTGATTTGGTACCGTCAGAGAATTAGCAATTGGGTACAAGGAATATCCACAGTGGTGTTCCTCTTTAAATAGTCCACCCGGACCAGAATATCGTCTGATTCGGGGTGTTGTGCTAAGAAATGCTAAAGCTCCCGATGTTCATCGCCGGTCAGAATTTCCAGTGCTCGTTTCGTGAATATTGGGATTTCGATAATGAGCATAATGCACTATGCGCCATGGGCGTATAATTGGTTCAAGCCAGTATGCCGTTTCGGCCGGATTCACTGTATGGTTTTAGACTTGTGTCTATCCCGTATAATAAAACTTGGCTGAGTGTGTCATTGCTCCAGTAATGAAGGATCCGTTCCGCCAAGAGTATTTGAAGGGATGATTATGACAGCAGGTATTCGTTTTTAGCTCTATTAGCTACGAGGCCATAATCCGAGCATCAGAAGCTTTATGGGAAGTAACATAATCATCAAAATACTGTACTTTCAATGTTCAGTTCTTGATAACTGATTTTTTTAACGACCCATATCAATGAATATTGTTTTTGTAAGAAGAGTGTCAACGAGAGAGATCTACTACCTGGTAAAACACTCTGTTTTCCTCACTCAATGCTCTGCTGATCCGGTTGGGGGTACTTGAAATTTAGAATGACGAATGTCGAATGCGGGATTGAAAAAGCTTGCTGGAAACGGATAAGCTTTTTGGTTTATGTAAGAATACCACCCCACTGATTTCACAGGATCCACGGAATCGAGCTGTATAAAATTCACCTACCGTGGTAGACAATTTGGTGTGCACTTCTTAGAACCTCTCTTACAGCAACATATTCAATCACTCAATAATTCAAGTGCAGAATAGGTGGGGTATTACCCGAGTACGGCTACTGAACGCCGATATCGTTACATTTCAGTTCTTCGACTGTAGAAGAGAAATTGAATATGATGGTAAAACATACCTAGCAGATACAAATGATTGGTCGTTTTTGACAGAAGAATCGACAGAGGATGATAAAAACTTGCAGGATGCGAAGGAATGACAAAGAATTACACCGCTCTAAAATATGAATTTTGACACTGGTATTAAACCTCAGTACATTAAATGTTAGTGATTGAGTAAAATAATTATTCCTACCCCTGTATACCGTCAGTTGAGATAGTAATGAAAACAAATCCTTCTGTTAAGTTTCTCTCTATTCTAATTCTCTTAGCGTTGTACAGTGACTATTGTAAGACACAGACCATTGACCATGGAACAACTATCGTGGTTGTTAGAACAAAGGATAGGATTATTATCGGTGCTGATAGTAAAGGGATCAGTGTTCCAATGGATAGAAAAGAATACTTCAATGATTTCAGTAAGGCACCATCATATGAGAAGGAAAAGCTAAAGAAATTCGGTAATGTCGTTGTAGGTGCGGCAGGTTTTTACGCTTACCCGAATACAAGATCCTATCCTAAATCGGATTATGACGTTTATATAACAATTGAGACGATAGGTTCGGCGAGTGATGACATTCTAAAATTAAAAGAAATGTTCAAAGTCACAATCAAACAAGCGATTGAAAATGGTTGGGAATTTATCAGATCTGACTACCCTCGATCTGATTTATCTGGTTTCTCCTTAGATCTTATTCTCTGTGGATTTAAGAAAGGTACACCTTTCATGTTTTCTTACACTTTTAGACCTGGAACCGACAAACATCCAGTTTCCGACCCAACTCTTTCAAATGTATTTTACCCAAGTGCAGTAATTGATAGTTTACACTTCCCAATAGCGAAAGCACCTTTCGATACGGTATATCGTCAAGTGTTCAATGATAGAATTCCCAAAGTGGCTTTTTCATCAATTGACAAATTGGCATTCAGTGATCCAATTGACTATGTTCGTAAGGCAATCTTAAAAGCAATTGAATTAGATTCTGTCAGTGGTGGCCCGATTAAGATTCTTTCTATCACTCGCAATGGTATTAAAGCGATTCCTGAAAGATGATTGAGTTTTTAATTCATTAATCGCAAAAGATTCAACCTTTGACAATCCTGTCAAAAGTTAATCATCTCGGACATTCTCTGTGTAAAGCTCTCCAGGGCAAGGCGCAGTCGGTTTTCCAACATCGATAACCTGATCTCAATGAGTAGAACCCCACACTATTATAGAGACGGTTGAAGAAAAGCGCGAAAGTGGTATACAAATCGGTATACATTTGAACTGTGATTCATTCTACTCTACAGCAAACCTATAACCGATTCCTGATTCCGTGAGAAACACTGTTGGCCGTGTCGGATCATCTTCCAGCTTTTTTCGAAGTTGAGCGATAAACACCCTTGAGTACTGAGTCTCTTCTGCATAGCTTGGGCCCCACACCTGCTCTAAAATATAATGATGGGTCAATACTCTTCCTGTGTTTCTAACAAACAACGCCAGTAAATCATATTCGGTTACTGTAAGTTTTACTCTCCGCCCACGCTTTTTCACGCTACGTGCTTCAAAATCGACTGTCAAGAATCCAATCTCCACCACATTCGTTTGGTGAACAGAAGGACGATGTCGCAAGGCCATACGGACACGAGCCAATAACTCTTTCGACCTAAATGGCTTCACCAGATAATCATCCGCACCAGCATCAAGACATTCCACAATTATTGATTCAGCATCTCTAACTGAAAGAATAATTACTGGAAATGTTGCCCATTCGCGAAGCTTCTTGAGAACGGAAATTCCGTCCTTGTCCGGAAGTCCGAGATCCAGAATAATCAAGTGGGGCCGGTCTAATGCCGCGCGATGTAATCCTTCCACACCTGATGCAGCAACAATGGTTTTATATCCGCTAGTTTCGAGCGTGAGTTCTAACAATCGCCGGATCTGAATCTCGTCATCGATGATCAGGATTATTGGTTTATTAGCCATGTGTCAGATCTACCTTGGTGTTGTAGCTTTCGATTGGCAATTGAATAAGAAACCGTGCACCACCTGTTGAGATATTTTCAACGGTAATGGTTCCATGGTGTGCTTCAACAAGCCCTCGTGCAATCGAGAGCCCAAGACCAAAACCCCCGGATTTCGAATTAGAAACGCAATAGAATTTATCGAACACCCTGCTTAATGAGTCTTTTGAAAATCCTGGCCCCTGATCCGTCACTTCAAGAATACCTTTCTTTCCCTCACAATATGCCTTCACAATAATGGTTGACTTTTCTGGTGTGTAGAGTGAGGCATTACGTAGGAGATTCACCAATACTTGTTCGATGAGACTGAAATCCAATCTCATTAATGGAAAGGAGGGGGAGACATCAATAGTCACGATATGGTTAGAAAGTTCTTTGTCGAGAGCTTTCAAGGAAGCGTTGATAACATCATGGATGTCAGTCCAATCAAGGACAGGTTTGAGCAGGCCCGATTCGAGTCGCGTCATTGCTAAAAGATTTTGAACAATATTATTTAATCGCACGACTGCAATTTGAATTTCTGCGGCAAGCTCTTCCCGAACATGTGGCCGACGCAGCACGTAATCATTCTGGAGACTTTCAGAAGCACCGAGTAATGCCGTGAGCGGAGTTCGGATTTCATGGGAAATGCAATTAAACAGGGTTTTATACAACCGTTCTGATTCAGCCAATGCGATGGAGCGTTTGGAGATTTCGTTAAGAAATTCCCTATCCAATGCTGATGCTATCTGTTTGATAAAGTTTTCTAGAAGGGCCACTTTCTCCGATGAGAAACCTTCCTGAGGAGGTTTCACCCCTACAACACCCAGGATATAACGGGGGCCAGACAATGGATAATAGGTTGCTTCAGCGTCGGGAAAACGACTGGTTCCTTTGCCGGCCGGCTGTTCATTCCAGTGAACCCAGGCAGGTACTTCCAGTTCACTCTCCGAGGGAGTGTAAGTACTAACCGGGAGTGGCTTCACAACGAAATCACCATCAAGGTCTGAAAGAAAGATAGTGAATTCTATAAGGAAGAATTTTTGAATATTCTCTGCGGCTGCACGCGCCACATCTTGTTGATTTTTTGCCGATGAGAGATCTTTGGTTAAGGCATAGAGCGCTGCCGTTCGTTCCTCCCGCATACGAACAGTTTTCTCCCGCGCTCGGACACGAGCGGTAAGTGTGCCTGTCACCGCTGCAATGGCAAAATAGGTGATCACCATAAGAATGTCTTCGGGCTTGGAGATAAAAAAAGTAAGGCGCGGTGGGATAAAGAGAAAATTCCACATTAACGCACTGAAGGCTGCTGCCAGAATGACCGGTCCAACAGTAAACCGAAGGGAAAGTAATGCAACCATCAACAAGAAGATGAGAGAGATTGATTGGTATCCAAGCATGTTCGAGAAAGGATAACAGACAGCAGATACTCCCAGAACAATAGCAATGGTTGCAAGAAAATCGAACAGCGAGGAGGAATGCAGAATATGTAAATCAGCCTCAGAGTCTCGCGGAAAAAGCATCCTCCTGAGATTATACAATCGGCGATCATTCATGAACGTTCTCACTTCTAATATAGAAACTTTTTAAGAGACTCACATCGTTGTTTATCGGCTAAGGATGTTAGAAGGGCGGATTGGCCTTCAATTTTCATTGAATGTGCGTGCAATATCAAAGACTCGAATGGGGAGCACCATCGTGTTTAATCCGGCAAATTGAGTCCGTCGTTGAAATTCCATTGGTGTTTCATTATGCAAGAATCGTTGGTACCAACGCTCTTGTTCAAAGACGAGCCTTCCAGTGAAAAATATTGAGCGAGGGAAATCCTGGGCAATGGTAAGAGAGAGTTTCTCTGCTTCATCGAGAATGTCGGTCCCCTCGCCAGAACGGTATTCGGCAGCGAATCCACACTGATGGACAAGGGCAACATATTTCTTTAATGATTCCTGTGTTTCTTCCTTGGCATGTTCAATTTCGTCAACACCTTTTAAGGTGCCGGCATCAATCATTGTGACGGAAACAAAAATAAAGTTATTGAAGTGATTCGGAAATAACTTTTGAATAGAGAGAAAAGAGTGGATACCTAAACCGTTATAGCCATTAACCAGCAATACAGCGGTGTGTGCTTTGGGATTGATAACCGGACTCATTTCTGTTTGGATTACCGGAATATCATCCAAGGCTGTATCCAATCGGCGTAAATTTTCTGTAACTTTGCCATAATGATTTTTAATCAGATAACAAAAGCTCACAACCGCAGTAGTTATCACGATGGTGACCCAACCTCCCTCAGCGAATTTTTCAAAGAGATTGATGAGTAAGATTGAAAGGCATAAGAGAAAACCGATAATGTGAATGACGATATGGCGGGACCAGTCAATAAATTTTTGACGGTTTTGAATCCAGTAGCGTATCATCCCAAGCTCAGAAAGGGAAAACGTCAGAAAGACATTAATGGAATACATAAGCACCAGAGTGCTGGTGTTTCCACCGGTGAGGAACAGTGTCAGAATTGCCGCACCGGAGATAATCATCACACCGCTCTGGAGTGTCAGCCTATTCGATAATGAACTGAATCGATGAGGCAGCCAGGAATCGATAGCCATGTTGGACATCACCCTTGGACCGTCAATAAATCCTGCCTGCGCAGCAACAAAAAGAAGTGCTGCTTCAGCAATAAGGGTAAGAATAATGAAGATTTGTCCTGCAGGAAGCCCCCCAAATTCCCATCCTCCGGCAAACCGTTCTAAGAGAACAGCATTCATGGTTTTTCCCTCGACCGGTACAACACGGTAAAGAAGATAGCACAGGAGTATGCCTCCTGCTGTCACGGCAAGGGAGACAGCCATATAAAGCATAGTGCGACGGGCAGTATGAATTTTAGGTTCACGCATAATTTGTATTCCGTTAGAAACGGCCTCAATACCTGTGTAGGTACCAGCTCCCCTGCTGTAGGCTCGTGCAAACAACGCAACCATTCCCCAAAAACCAAGTGTTGTAAATCCATATTGAGCGCCACGTTGAACATCGTTGACGACGCGTAAACCTTCATACAGATGGGAAAATATTCCACCGAAAATAAGTATGACATGAGTGACAAGGAATACAAGGAAGATCGGCATAAGCGTCGTGACAGACTCTTTTACACCACGCAAATTGAGAACCATCAACAGGGCGATGCTGAGTGTCACGAGAATAAGTTTATAGGGAATGATCTGAGGAGGAAGGAAGCTGAATAGTTGATCGGCGGCGCTTGCGATCGACACTGAGATTGTGAAAATATAGTCGACGAGAAGAGCAGCACCAGAAATGACTCCGTATTTTGAGCCAAGTAATTTGCTGGCCACAACGTAGCCACCACCTCCGGATGGGAAGTGTTCAATAATTCTCGAATAGGCATACGAGATAATAAAGATCGTAAAGGCAGTAGCAAGCACAAGACCCACTGACAGGTAGGTATGTTCTCCAAGTGCCCGGAATGCCTCCTCAGGACCATAGGAGGATGAAGAAAGACCGTCGGCTCCAAGGCCAACCCAGGCAAGAAAGGCGACGAGAGAAATTCGATGAAATAATGATGGATCCTTTAAATTTCGAGGTGCACCGACAATTATTTCCTTTACCTTTGAAAAAGCTGTCGTATTGGTGATCGTATCATTCATCATTCACTCCTTCGTCAACGCGTTACAATATGCTTTGTGAAGGAGTATAGAATCAATGAAGAAACTATAAAAGGGATACTAAAGAATTTAGAGAATGAGATCAATTCCCCCGAGAAATAATCTTTAGTTCCTTTCTTCAGTCTTATCGAAATTCCGGCAATCCTGCCAAAATAAATTTCTCTCCCTGGTTGACTCCTACGGGCATACCTTTACCTTCCTTGGTAGACTAACAAATCAAGGAAGGTGACGATATGTTGCACTCAAAATTCTACCTCACTAAACGACGCAACGGTGTCTATTACATCCTCATCAAATCTCCTGACCGTATGAATCGATGGCACCGATCTCAGGTGAAAGCACTTGTTCCTTGCCATACATAGCACTGTTATGTATATTGATGCCATACAAGATCACACTCGAGTTGGTCAACAGCACACAATGCACGCGATCATGGAATTCAACAAGGACCTGATAGCCGCATCCTCAACCCCAATAGTCCTGGCGATACTATCAGAAAAGGACAGCTACGGCTACGCAATCATTAAGCGAGTTCAAGAGTTGTCCGGAGGGCAGATGGAGTGGACGGACGGGATGCTCTACCCTGTTCTGCATCGGCTCGAGCGGCTCGGCCACATCAAGGCGCGGTGGGAAATTGCGGAGAGCGGCCGCCGTCGCAAGTACTACCGAATCACCTCGCGGGGCAGGGATCAGTTCGCAGAGGAACGCAGGCAGTGGCAGGCGGTTGATGCGACACTGCGGGGGATCTGGAAATCGCTCTCTATTTCCATTTCATCCATCTATGCGGCGCCGACCGCGCCACTATTGCAAGGAGTCTAAACGATGCCGACAACAGAAAACACACCATCACTCGAAGAGCAGATCGGCCAATGGCGGCACTACCTTCTTCGCCGACAGGCAATCCATTCCGTCGATGTAGCGGAACTGGAAGATCACCTGCGCGAGCAGGTCGCGGTTCTGGTCGAGGCCGGGCTCTCCACCGATGAAGCATTCCTGGTGGCGGTGAAGCGCATGGGCAGTCTCGACGCTCTCTCACGGGAGTTCGCGCGGGAGCACTCGGAACGTCTCTGGAAGGAACTCGTCGTCGTACCCGCCGATTCGGGAGAGCACGAGATGCGGGCTCGTACGGAAGCAATCATCGTCTTCTGTCTTGCCGTGGCGGCGGCCATGTTCGTCAAGGTGCCGGCACTCTTCGGCATCCAATTGGACCACCATCCTGCCTTCTACGCCCGCAACCTAAGTTTCTTCGTGCTGCCTGTTCTGGCTGGTTATTTCATCTGGAAACGGCAGCTGGAAATAAAAACTCTCCGCTGGCTTGCCGTCGCATTTATTGTGGCAGGCGTCGTGGCCAACATCTTTCCGTTTGCCGGACATAGCAACACCGAGGTGCTTCTGGCAATGCACCTGCCGATCGCGCTCTGGCTTGTCGTGGGCCTCGCGTACGCAGGCGGACGGTGGGGAGAGGTGGCAGGCCGCATGGATTTCATTCGCTTCTCGGGTGAACTGTTCATCTACTATGTGCTCATCGCCCTCGGCGGCGGCGTCTTCACCGCGTTCATGGCTATGATCTACCGGACCATTGGGATGAATGTCGAACCCTTCTTCCAATCGTGGCTTCTGCCATGCGGCGCCGCGGGGGCCGTTCTCATTGGTTCCTGGCTTGTGGAGGCAAAACAGAGCGTGATCGAAAACATGGCGCCGGTGCTGACGCGCCTCTTCACGCCCTTCTTTGCCATTTTGTTGGTTACGTTTCTGGCGACCCTGCTCTGGACCGGACGCGGGATCAGCATCGAGCGCAACATGCTCATCGCCTTTGACCTACTCCTAGTGGTCGTCCTGGGTCTCTTGCTCTATTCCGTATCCGCCCGAGATCCCCGGCAACCACCTGGCGTTTTCGATGTGTTGCAGGTTGCCCTGGTGGTCAGTGCGTTGTTGGCAGACGTTGTGGCGCTGTGGGCAATCGCCGCTCGTATCTCCGAGTTCGGGTTCACACCGAACCGTGTGGCAGCCCTGGGTGAGAATGTGATCCTTCTGGTCAATCTGGCATGGTCCGCTGCGCTCTACATCAGGTTCCTGAAGGGGAGCGGATTGTTCACGGATCTCGAACGATGGCAGACGAACTACCTGCCGGTTTACGCCGTGTGGGCAGCAATCGTTGTAATTGTCTTTCCGGTTGTGTTCGGATATATCTGACCACGTGCACTGGCTCCTCCAGCCGTTCGCTGCGCAGTTTCGGCGCAATTGTGAAATGATGTACATTGCATGCTGCCCACTTCATTAACATTTGTGGAGAGATCTTCCAATCTTCTGCAATGGATACATACCAGAATTCCATCCTAGATGTGTTCATGAACTCTACTGCCTTCTCTTTCATAGTTCATTTTGGATGTTAATTTTTTACCTTCGTTGTGACTGTTCAAAACTCAGATGATACTATCTTGTTCATAGATCAATGTTGCCGGGAACACGGAGGATGCACTCAACCATCAGGAAGAAAAGTAAGGTAGAATAATGCAAAACATTATCCCGCAATTATGGTTTGACAAAGAAGCCAAAGAGGCAGCAGAGTTTTATTGTTCCGTCTTTGACAATTCTACCATCAAGTCCATTGCACGAATCTATGACACTCCATCAGGCGATTGTGACATCGTGAGCTTTCAAATAATGGGGTATGATTTCATGGCGATAAGCGCAGGCCCGCTATTCAAGATCAACCCTTCCATATCTTTCCACGTCAAATGTATAAGTGTGAGCGAAGTGGATGAAATATGGAAAAAGCTGTCTGGTGAGGGAACCGTGATGATGGAGCTCGGCGAATATCCTTTCAGTAAAAGATATGGTTGGATACAAGATAAATATGGAGTTTCATGGCAGATTATTCATAATGAGAGAGATTGCAAGCAGAGAATAATGCCAGCGTTGATGTTTGTCGGTGATGTCTGCGGCAAGGCTGAAGAAGCTATTAATTTTTACACGTCGATTTTCCCTGACACAAATGCTCAAGTCTTAGCGCGATACTCCAAAGGAGAGGAACCTGATAAGGAAGGGACGGTGAAATATGCAGAATTTACGCTTAGCGGTCAGGAATTCGGTGTGATGGATTCTGCCTGGACGCATCATTTTGATTTCAACGAGGCTGTCTCATTCATCGTAAACTGCAACGATCAGAAGGAAATTGATTATTTCTGGAATAAACTTTCCGCCGTACCTGAAGCGGAGCAATGTGGTTGGGTCAAGGATAACTATGGGATTTCCTGGCAGATAACCCCAGCGAATATGGGAGAACTCATAGCAAAGAATCCCAAAAAGACCACCCCCATCATCCTGAAGATGAAGAAGATTATTATTGAGGATCTTAAGAGGGCTGGAGAGGGAAAATGAATAATAAAGAGAGAGCCACTTCTTTTTTACAGCTTGCATCTTCAGGTGAAGTTCGTAATGCATATGAGAATTATATCCACCCTGAATTTCGTCATCACAACGCCTATTTCAAGGGAGATCGGGAATCGCTTTTGAAGGGTATGGAGGAAAACGCGCAAGAGTTCCCAAATAAGGTCTATGAGACATTACGTGTAATGGAAGACGGTAATCTTGTTGCTATTCATGGAAAAGTGATACTGTCGCCAAATTCCCATTGGTCAGTAATTCACATTTTTCGTTTTGAGAATGACAAGATCATTGAAATGTGGGAAGCTTCGCAGGAGGCATTTAAAAATTCTCCTAATGAAAATGGAATATTCTAAACAAAGGAGTGAACCGTGAAGCTCCTGCACCAAATATTTTTCTGGGTTGTTGAGAAACCTCTGGATTCACAGATTATGATGAAAGAGGTTTTCACGTTCAATTGCTTATAGTATATTGCATTAAAGGTGCCGGGATTGATTCGTGTGTTGGCACTCTTCCTTAATAATATCATCTGGGGGATAGTTTATTCATACTATGATTAAATGGTCTCCTCCTGTCCTGTTGATGACAATTCTAACATTGAATGCCTATGCACAGAATTCTCACAGTAAGGCGACAATACTCTTCGTGGGTATGAAGCACTTCGAATTGTTTGATGATATTTATTCACCCAAGCGACAGAAAGAAATTGCGGAAATCGTTACACTCCTGAAAAAGTTTAATCCCACGAAAATAACCTGTGAACGACAATTCGTAGATAAGGAGACTTTTGAGATTTACAGCAAATACCTTAAGGGCGATTACGAACTCAGTATCCATGAATCGAACCAAATAGGATTTCGCCTGGCGAAAGAACTTCATCTGGAGAAGGTCTATCCAGTAGATTACCGGACAGAGGCAACGCTACCATCAATAGACTCCTCTGCAAAGGCAAACAATCAGGAAGTGTTTCTTCGGCGTTTGATTGATGGATTCGATCGCATTGGCACTCCTTCTGACGATATGATAAAAACATCTTCGATACTCCAGGTTCTTCGGGCAGTGAATGCCGAAAGTATCCTTGAGCAGGTAGACCGGGTGCAACTCAGTTCGTATGTTCACATTCACAACGATAAAGATTATATCGGCACAGATCATTTGACTGAGTGGTATAAAAGAAATCTTAGAATCTATACGAACATAACGAGAATAATCGATTCAAAGAATGATCGTGTATTAGTGTTAATAGGAGCTGCGCATGTTAATGTATTGCGGTGGTTTGCATTAGGATCGGGTGAATATAATGTAGAGAAGGCAGATGAGCATTTGAAGTGAAGTCATCCGAGTATAATATTTTTTATTGATATTCCATTAACGGCATCACAATTACGAACAACGCAGACCATAATATATTACAACATTCCATATCCATTGATAGAACATTTGACAATCCTGTCATAAATCGATTGTTGAAAAATATTCCTGTTGTCGGTTGACTCTTTCAGGCATACCTTTGCCTTCCTTGGTAGACAAACCACCGAGAAAGGTAACCGAATATGTCGCATTCAAAATTCTACCTTACCAAACACTGTAACGGTTTTAAACTCATATGTTTTTTTTCTCCGTGGGAGTGAGTATCAGATGGGCTATATACCAGTACCGTATCAGGCCTTCTTCCATGGGTGGTGGCCAAGGTTCGTACTCCGGATATAGATTACCTCAACGAATAGCAGCAAATGAAAATGCAACCTATTCAGCCACACCCTCTGCAGAGAGCATTCTATTTCTGGCGACCTCAGCATTGACTGCAAAAAACACTCTCACTGTTTCCATCGACAGCCTGGGTAGATTCGGTGGTTGGAAGTACAGCGGTGATTTTGCAAAGTAGATACACCTGGCGACTGATTTTTTTAGCAGGCGAGTTCTCCAAGAGCGTCTGAGTATTTATTAAAGGAATCGAATTCAATTCCGTCACTCTCTGTATTGCTCTTCAAGGGTGAATAACTGAAAGCAAAAAAGATGGTACTGCACCATGGTGAGCTTATTGACCTGATCGATTACTCCAAGACTCTGCCAGGACACCGATGTATATGAGGTTGGGGTATTAAGGAATACCAAACATCAGGAGAATATCGAACCACACGGAAAATGTTGCCAATTAAAGTGAGAATGCAATAAAAAAAGGCCCGATTATCCGGGCCTTTACATTATCAGACAAAATAATACTCGCACACTGTAATCTTAGATCAAATCTTTTGAATAACTCTTCACAAGTCTGTCCCAATAAATAGCACTATCACCGTTTGTAAACTCCTATAAAACACCAACTACTTTCCTTGGTACATAGCTCGGTACACAATCACCACCACTACCATTCGTTTCCCCCAGTATCCATTGTATTTCCCCTGTGTCAGAAAGTGCCCGGGCGATTTTCAAGCCTGTAACACGAGTTCGCCTCCCCGCCGGAGTTGGAATCCAAAACGCAGGCGGGAATCTCGTTGGGGGTACTACGAATTCGGAATGTTGAATGCGGAATAATATTTATTGGATCAATGAAACAATGAAACATTGATTCAATTTCCATCGGAATTCGATGCTTTCTCAAAGGAGCTGATCAGACAACAGGATCAGCTTTTTGCGTTTTGGGAGTGGTTATACGATATCCATAGCATCCACGGTGTGAAGCTGTAGAATTCCTACCGTTTGGTTGACAGTTCGGTAGGCAGCATTTTTTACGAATCCTTAAACCTCAGTTGACAATGATTACCCCGAGTTTTAAGTTTACCCCACACATATGACCCCAGCTGGCCTCGTCGAGAGGACTCCTATCTTGCTGGTAACATTCTGTTGAACAATAGAAGCCCTTGTTGGCGATACGCTGGCAAGGGTTTTTACATTTACGCCAACGACCCCTCAAAAAGTTGGTAGCACTCTTGAGAACCTCCCGATTTCGCTGACGTGAATAAATGAAAGCGTATTATATACGGGTGTATCGGATGCACTTTATTCTCCAATGTAAAAGATTATTTATTCGGCTTCTATTCCTCGATATTGAATGAAAGGGAAACGTCATGAAACCTATTATCGTGCGATTGTGGTATCAAATGTGTTTTGTCATACTCTCCCTCGGCCTTGCAAATAATTTTTCATCGGCACAATGGAGCAAGATCATGGGGATAGATACGCTCCGTGTTCATTCGCTTGCGGTGGTAGGAACAAACCTTTTTGTTGGAACAGAATGGGGAGGCGTCTACCTTTCTACTGATAACGGCTCAAGCCTGATTGCAGTGAACTCTGGTTTAATGTATTCGAATACAATCGTCACTGCCATAGCATCCTCTGGTTCAAATATCTTCGCGGGTGTTTTTCTCCGTGGAGTATTTCTTACGACCAACAATGGTTCAAGCTGGACAGCGGTCAACACCGGTTTAACAGATCTCAAAGTCTATGATCTTGCTGTTTCTGGAACTAACCTGGTTAGTGGGAATCTGTCGAGTGGAATTTATCTTTCGACGAATAATGGCACTACTTGGATGGCCGCAAATACTGGTTTGCAAAGCGCGACACTCAGTATCTATTCACTCGCTAGTTCTGGCATGAATCTTTTTACAGGCACATACCCGGGTGGTGTATATCGTTCGACAAACGATGGTTCAAGCTGGGCTACAGCTAATACAGGATTATCGAATAATTATGTCCACGCTTTTTTCATCTCAGGCAATGATCTCTTTGCAGGAACAGGTGCTGGCATATTTCATTCCACGAATAATGGAACATCGTGGGCATCAATAAACTCAATCTATGTGTATGATTTTGCGGTCTTTGGGACAAACCTCTTTGCGGGTGTAAACGATGGTGTCGTCCTCTCCACGGATAAGGGTAAAACATGGACACCAGTCAATATCGGTTTGCAGAATGTGAGGGTGAATGAGCTTGTTATTTTAGGTTCGAATCTCATTGCGGGAACTAATGGCCGCGGTGTCTGGAAAAGACCATTGTCGGAGATGGTGACACCAACATCTGTTGAACCTCTATTGTATCGTCTACCGACTCAATATCGTCTCGACCAAAACTATCCCAACCCTTTCAATCCATCAACAACTATCCGTTATTCTTTGCCGCATCACACAACGGTAAAGCTTTCCATCTTCGATTTGCTCGGAAGCGAAATAGTTATACTTGTCGATGAAAAACAATCAGCAGGATTGAGAGAGGTGCAGTGGAATGCCTCTGGATTTCCGAGTGGAATCTACTTCTATCGATTGCGGGCCGGCAGCTATAGTTCGACAAAGAGGTTAATTCTGGTGAAGTAATAAAACCTTTAACAAACCTGTCAAATAAAATCTTGTAACTGGTTGACTCTTTCAGGCATACCGTTACCTTCCTTGGTAGACAAACCACCGAGAAAGGTAACCGAGTATGTCGCATTCAAAATTCTACCTTACCAAACACTGTAACGGTTTTAAATTCATATGTTTTTTTCCCCGTGGGAGCGAGTATCAGATGGGCTATAGCGTATGAGGTAAAGCATGTTTCCGTAATTGCTTGTTTAATGGTGAAAATGTATTTTGGATACATAAAGCACCATATGGTGTAATAAGTATCCAGTTAACACTTGAGGGCCTGAGATGATATTCCATAAGGTTTTGGATGTACTCCTCTCGACGTGGTCTCACATTGCAGTCTTGCGCGTGTTGCAGGATTCTGTGCATGGGTTGACTGGGAGAGAAATCGCCCGCCAATCCGGAATGAACCATCGCTCGTGTCTCAGGGCGCTGACCACGCTGGAGGAACTGTCAATAGTACGCCGAATCCGTGGTGGGAGAGATCATCTCTTTAGTATTAACCGGGAACATCTCTTGATTGCTGAAGGTATTCTCCCATTGCTGGGGCTCGAACGAAAATTCTTCAAAGAATTCACGGATGTTTTGAAGCATCTGTGTGGCAACCAGGCAGAGACCATTATTCTCTTTGGAAGCGTTGCTCGCAGGGAAGAGACTGCAGCAAGTGATGTCGATGTCTGTTTTCTCATTAACAAAGCAGCGGATAAAGAAAAGATTCAGGACATTCTACAGAAAAATTCAAATGCAATGGTGAAGCGCTTTGGAGCGCGTATGTCTCCCATCTTTTTTACAAGAAAAGAGTTTTCGAAAAAGGTTGAGCAGAAAGTACCGCTTGTGCAACTAATCCTGAGCGAAGGAATTATTATCAAAGGGAAACAGATCCGGAGGTCTGTGAATGCCACGTCATAATCTTCGTACGAAGGAACACCGGTCAAAAACACGGTTCAACCAACTTGAAGATTTAATTGCTCCAGGTGAAGAACAACGTAAAGCGATGCACCAATTACGTCGCATTATTGATCATAAAAAAAGGTATCCTATACAGGACAACTGTACACCCGGAAAGATGTTGATGAGTTATGGAAACTCATAGAGCGATTTCGTCAATGGGCAATTCAATTGCTGGGGACCTAACAATGAACAATACTCTTCTATAGAAAAATATCCGCTTTGAATCAGTTTGTTTGTTGAGATTAAAAAAGGAAAAGAAAATAATCTTAAACTCTTGACTTCTGCTTTACGTTCTAGATATACTTGCATCACTAATTCACGTGTTAGCGATAGCACGTGTGCTGCTAACAATCTGCTAACAGATCGAGCCCTCTGCAGGGTGTTTTTGAGGAAAAATGTTTTGTTTTTGAATCGGTTTCCTACCAAAGACGATTTTCAATTTCCATCGGAATTCGATGGTTTCTCAAAGGAGCTGATCAGACAATGGGATCAGCTTTTTGCGTTTATGGGGATGGTTAAGTGGTATGAACAGAATCCATGGATTGAAGCTGTAGACCATTGACGGTGCTTGGTAGACAGCAATTTCTACGAGTCCTTGTATACTGCTTCTCACTCGTATGTTCTGACATTCTCAAAGATTGTCTTTCGACCATCCTTTCGACTCTCCGTTGTTTCGTATTGACACTAGTTTCAAACATTCCTACATTCGTGCAGTCGGTTTAAAATAAACCTCCTTTACCTAAACCCTGGAGGACACCATGATACTTCCGCACAAATTATTCGCCCTTCTCGTCTATCTTCTTATTTTATCACTTTTTGTTTGGTCATTCAGTTTTTCGCAAGTCCGAGATGAAACGGCTCCAAAAGAATCTGGTTCTCCATTGGTGTTTGTAGGTGTATTACTTGCTGTTCTTCTTGTTGTTGTTCTAATCATGCCAGGGGATTCACCAGATCAAGATCAAAAAGTCCAGGACATACCAGCCAAGGCTGATGTTCCTCCAATACGCAATATGCAGTTAAAAGTTGATTTTAAAATGGAGTTCACTTATACCCCAAAACAAGAAGATTCAGTTCGAGTCTTAAGTATTCCGTATTTATTAGAAAGATTAAATTCTATAGGTCAATCGGATGGCAATAGTTTCACTATCCCGGATGGTGAAGCGACAAATTTTATTCTAACATATACTATTAACCAGGTGGGCCAAATTGGGAATGATAGATATACAGGCAGTATGACATTGAGCGGATGGGGTTGGGGTACAATTTGTACTATTTCAAGCGGTGAGTACCCTTTCACTAATCCCTTTCATATGCTTAACAAGTTAACAGACCAAGCGTATAGTTGGATTCACAATGGCTGGCGCGAAACCCAGACGAATCGATAAATAAATTGGTCGAAATAAACTTTCACTTCTTTGAAATGCTCGCCAACAGCGTTTGATTCTATACCTGAAAAACTTCTTTTCAATTCTCTTGAAATGTAGCTCGGTCACAATCACATAGATATTTTTCATTTCCCAAAAATATCTATTATACAGAAACGAGGATAACCAGCTTAGTACCTTTCTGATATAGGCTGCGCTGACAATCAAGACTACCCTGCTATTTCGTTGCCAAACATTCGCCAATCCTGTCTAAAGTTAACTTGCTGGTTGACTCTCACGAGGATACCAATACCTTCCTTGGTAGACAAACCATCGAGAAAGGTAATTGAGTAGGTTGCACTCAAAATTCTATCTCAGTAAACGCCGTAACGGTGTCTATTACATCCTCATTAAAACTTCTGACAGTAAAAACCGATTGAAATCCACCAAGTGCTGTAAGAAATCAGATGCTTACTGTTTCCTGAAAGAGTATGAAGAAACATACAGTAAACTAAAGAACTTCCAGATACCCGCCTTCTCCGAGTTTCTAAATGTCTATTAGTACCTTCAGTTTTGTTGACTGTACACATAAGTATAGAATACGATGCTCGAACCTGCTTGATAGAATCGGATGATCGGAGTTACTTGATTAGGAGGTCAAGGAAAGAACATGAGGACTTGCTAAAGGCAGAGGGATAGTCAAGATTGACACTAGCAGTAATCATCGCTACATTTCATCACCTGAAAGAAGTGAACCGGGGCTTCCTGACCTTGCCCCGAGAACAAACCCAACATTGCGGGTGTAACCTGAGAAAACGGTATGCTACAGTCCTTAAAACTCTATGGGAGATCAAAACAACTTCTCATCATTCTTGTCGTTCTGGTCCTTCTCCCTCTTCTATTATACTCCGCGTTTCAAATCAATACGCTGTCAGAGGGAGAGTCGCTCATCCATGAGATCTATAACCGTCAACTTGATGCAGTCCTTTTCTCGATTAATCAGTATGCCTGGGATAATGCTGCTCTCTGGCGGGGTGAGATAGAGCAAACCTTTCGCGTTCACCGAATATCTGATGTTCAGAAATTGGACTCTCTTTCGAGGGAGTTTTTTCTGCGGAATGCACCACTCCGCAGTATCGTCTTTCTGGATACCAGTTTTACATTGCGTTCCTTTATCCATACTCCGCGGGAATCGCTCTCCGCTGTCGATCGCCAACACAGAGAATTGCTCCTCCGGACGATGTTGAGCCAGCAACGCGCACGGGTGGAGAAACTTGTCGATTATCAAAAAATTGGCTACAGAAAGCTTGAGACAGTTATTGTCGACAGTTCTCAGAATCATGCGGACGTTGCGGTTTTCTTTCTCAGCGAACAATCCGGGGGAACGTCGTTGCTGACCTGTTTTATCTTCAATGTCGAAGCATTCATCACCGAAGCATTGGCATCGAAACTGAATGAAATCGCCGGGGATGAATTTTCTCTCTCCATCTATTCTCCAACAACTGGCCGACAGATTTTTACAATAGGGGATATTAATGTCCATGAAGTCAAAGAGTCCAAAGCCTTCTGGCTGTTCCCTTCGTATCATCTGGCGATCCAGCTCCGGGAACAGACGCTTGAAGGATTAGTCAAAGACCGATCACGCCGCAGTCTGCTGCTCATTCTGGGGGTCGATCTCCTGGTTCTCCTTGGTGCAGGAATTGTGTTCAGAACGGTAAAGAAAGAGATGGTACTTGCCCAGCTAAAGACGGACTTTGTCTCGAATGTCTCTCATGAATTACGAACCCCTCTCTCGCTCATTCGGATGTACAGCGAAACGCTGCAGATGAACCGTGTTCGTTCGGACGATGAACGACAGGAGTTCTACGACACCCTCGTTCATGAATCGGAACGGCTCACCCGGCTCATTAACTCGATCCTCGACTTCTCACGTATGGAATCGGGGAACCATCAATACCGTTTTGAAACCATCAATTTAAATGAACTTGTTCAGCACGTGATCGAACAGCTGAAGGTACAGTGGGAACAGGAGGGTGTTTCCTATGAGTGGCGACCCTGTGAAGGGCTCCGGGAGTTCTCTGCAGACCCGGAAGCACTCACCAGTGTGATTGTCAACCTGCTCGATAATGCGGTAAAATTCCGTGCCGAACAGAAGTGGGTACGAATCAGTACGGCACAGCATGCCGACACGATCCTTCTTGAAGTGGAAGATCATGGTATTGGCATTGCGCCTGAGCATCAGAAAAAAATATTCCAGAAATTTTACCGTGTCTCGAGTGAATTGGTACATCGGGTGAAGGGAAGCGGACTGGGATTGACACTTGTGCACCACATTGTTGAAGCACACCACGGAACAATTACCCTGCACAGCGTTCCGGGGAAGGGGAGTACATTTCAACTCTCGTTTCCTGTTTCCACACCATTGTCCTGAGAGCAACCGCAATGAAAAAAATACTGGTCATAGAAGATGAACCCGCAATGCGACGCGGCCTAAAGCATAATCTTGAACTCGAAGGCTACGAGGTTCGCACCATCGCAGACGGTGAGGCGGGGCTTCGTTCGATTGTCTCCCAGCCGTTCGATCTTGCGATCCTCGATATTATGCTTCCCCGGATGTCGGGATTTGATCTGTGTAAAGCGGCACGCGCGCAGGGTGTGAAAATCCCCATTCTGATGCTGACGGCAAAAGGTGAGGAGGTCGATAAAATCATCGGCCTTGAATTAGGGGCGGATGATTATGTGATTAAACCATTCAGTTTGCGTGAACTGCTCGCCCGTGTCAAGGCGCTGATCCGGCGATCGGAAGGGACGTTCAGCGCAGATCCGGAACGGGTCTCTCTTGGCTCTGTGGAGATCAATTTCCGGGAGTATACAGCGCAGCGTGATGGCATTCCTCTGACGATGACACCAAAAGAAATTGAAGTACTCAGGTACCTCTGGCTGAACCAGAACAAAACAATAAGCCGGGATGAGCTGTTAACCAAGGTCTGGGGATATGATCAATCCATGAACTCACGCACTGTCGATAATTTCATTGTACGGCTGCGTCACAAACTTGAACATGATCCATCGCATCCCCGATATATTCTCACCATTCATGGCGTAGGATACAAATTCGTTGTCCCCTGACGCGGCGTTGACATGACATTCTTTTACAATGTTGGTACAGGGAGATGACATCTTCCTGCCCGGAGCATCGTATCTTTGGTTGGAACGATTAATCAATTGATGTTCAACATTGTAAGATGAGGATGCCATGAAACGATATGCGATGTTCCTGTTAGGAATCACAGTTGTGGCAACATTGAATGTCCACAGTCAGAATTTTGCCAAGAATGTAATACCCGGTGGAAAGACCTCTGTTCAGCATCACAATACCTATTCACCGGCGTATTTGCAGAAGGCGAAGAAGCAGTATCTCCAGTGTCTGCGCGAACGCCACGAAGCGATTGTCGAAGCGGCATTGGCACATGTTGCCTATCTGCGCATTGTAGCCCCGGATGAAAATGTTACAGAGCTCCAGAAACAGATCGCAATACTTGCACGGGATGGTATTACTGAAAACATTAAGATCAAAGCGGCCATTGTACAGATCATCTTTACTAATCCGCTCGCGTATGAAAACCTGCTTGAATCGAAAGGCTTGAACAGCAATCAGTTCTTTTCTGCCTCATGTCAACGAATCATGGCGACGTACTTCGCGGGTCGGGAATAACAACGCATTGATGAATCTCTTGTGCCCTTCTCGGGAAAATACGATGCTCACGAGAATGATTGTTCGAGAATGAAGGATAGGGATGTCATGAAATACTCTAAACGATGCTGCATCGTGATGGTTCTTGGTCTGATGATCGCCTCCACTTCGGGATTGCATGCCCAGGGGTGGAAAGCCTTGCTTGATCTGAGCGGTACCTGGAGGTTCGAGCTCGGTGATAGTGTGAGCTGGAGCAATCCTGCTTATAATGATATTCGCTGGAGCCGTATCGAAGTTCCTTCTCCCTGGGAAGAACAGGGATTTCAGAACTATAATGGATATGCCTGGTACCGGAAACATTTTCGTGTGAACCGCGACCTTGTGTCTGGCAGGCTGGTTTATTTGTTGGTGGGATATATTGACGATGTCAGTGAAATATACCTCAATGGTCGATTGATTGGGTATGCCGGACAATTTCCTCCCAGGTTTACCACAGCCTATACGCGTGCACAGTCATACGTGCTGCCGTTGGAGTTCCTGCACTTTGACCGGGAAAATGTTCTTGCCGTACGGGTGTATGATTTACGATCGGTCGGCGGTATTACCAGAGGATTGATTGGATTATTTGAGCCCCGGAACTATCCCTCTCCCGATCTCGATCTCAGTGGTCCATGGAAGTTTTCGACCGGTGACAACAGAAAGTGGAGGGATGAAGGATTTGAGGATTCAGATTGGGAAGAACTCCGGGTTCCTGGTTTTTGGGATACACAGGGATATCGGCATTACGATGGTTATGCCTGGTATAGAGTCAGGTTTAAGCTTCCTGAACAGCTCAGACATCAATCGCTCACAATGCTCGCGGGGAGGATCGATGACTTCGATGAGGTGTACGTTAATGGAACCCTCATTGGCAGAACGGGGGATATGAGTTACGGTGTTGATCCATCCCGAGTACGGGAGGATTGGAAAAAGCTCCGCGCGTATGAGATACCGAGAAATCTTCTCCACGCCGAGGGAGAAAATGTCATAGCCATTCGGGTACTTGATGCAATTCTCCATGGTGGCATTTATGACGGACCGGTGGGCCTTGTTCGCACCAGCAGATACAAGCAATGGAACAAAGAGAATGCTCCGCAGTCCAAATTTTGGGATTGGTTCAAAGATATTTTCTTAGAACCGATGTAATTATTCTCAATAGAAATTTTCTGATATCCATATCACCCCAGCTAACCTTGTAAGAGGACTCCTTTCTGCTGGGAGAGTCTTTTTCCTTTCGCACTGATACTATCAGTAGTTCTACTGATGCTAAAATCTGTAGTTGTCCGGTTTGAAATTTATGTGAGACCTTACCAGTTTCCCATATAGTAGAGGTACCTGTTGATAGTGAAACAACTCTGCAAGGAGACTGCAATGAAAACAATTCATTCCCCCAGAGCTTTCTCCCTTCCCTTGGTACACATAACGGTATGGAGTTATCAGGAATTCGAAATTCGGAATGTTGAATTCGGAATTCCCCCGCTTGCCCCGACTTGTCTCGATGTATTGTATCGGGATGTTTTTTATCGGGGAGATTAATCGAGGGATAATGTGGAGAAGCTGATCTATAACAGCATCACCTTTCTGAGTTATAAGGGATACCTTTGCACTGAATTCTCAGGATTCAAGGTCCAAGCAGAGCGCAGGTAATTTGCCAGACGGAACAGCCTTTATGGTAAATAATCCTTCCGGAAACCAGGATCGGATTCCGCTTGCAATAACATTAAGCAAGGATGGATTTCTGTTTGATAAAGCGTACCTAGTGCGCAGTGGAGGAGAAGATCTTCAACACTTACGGTATAAAGGAAAATATAAAAGGGCAGGTTATAGTTATCCGAAAAGTGTCCTCTGGGGTGATTATCTCTATATCTCGTATGCAACCAATAAAGAGGATGTTGAATTAACGAGAATCCCGATTGATAGTTTGTTGTATCAGTAGGTGTGAAGAGCCATTCAACCCGATTGAGTCACAGTAAAGAACCCAATGAGAGAGTTTTCTCCCCCTTTCATACCGGATTATGTTAGGAGAAAAGGGGGAGATTAAAGAGGGGGTTCAAAAATACAGAATGGCGAATGTTGAATGCGGAATACATCCCGCTTGCTCCGGCTGTTTATGTCGGGGAGTGAAAACGCTGGTCTAAAGTTAGATCAGCTTTTCCCGACACTGAATTCTCAGAATCCATCGTATCAAACTGTGTAATACCTTCCGGTTTGTTAATCAGTTTGGGTGACACTTCTTATCTTTAATGAAGTTTGTTCTAAGAAATATTTTTATATATAATATTGGATAAGGAGATTAACAATGAGAAAACGAATAACCCTGTTGACCCTTTTATTGAACATAGGCATGATAGTCGATGCTTTTGCTCAACAACTGCCACTCGTCTATACTGTTGAGAACACGGGCATGGACTATCCTAAACCACCTTTCCCATCATTTAATCAACTCCCTACCATTCAGGCCTTACCCGACCCGTTTAATTGGGCCGATGGTAGAGGCCGCATTTCGAACTTCTCCGATTGGCAGTACCGGCGTGCTGAGATCGGCGCTCAGATCCAAAATTATGAGATTGGTGAAAAGCCGGTTCGTCCGAGCACCATACAGGCAAGTTATTCCGGGGTCGAACTCACAGTAAATGTTACTGCGAACGGCCAAACACTCACGCTGACTTGCACAGTTGTCCGCCCATCGGGAAGCGGCCCCTTCCCTGCGGTGATCGGTTTAGGTGGCTTCAGTGGCAGTGGTAGTCTCCCATCCTCCATCTTTAGCAGCCGAAATATTGCACAAATCATATTCAACCATAATCAGGTAACGACGTATGGCGGCCCGCAAAGTACAGACCCCTACTACAAGCTTTATCCTTATCTTAACGCTGATAATACGGGGCAATACAGTGCATGGGCTTGGGGAGTCAGTCGTATAATCGACGGGTTGGAGATGGTTCAGAATGTTCTCCCCATAGATCTAAAGCACATAGCTGTCACCGGTTGCTCGTACGCTGGCAAAATGGCACTCTTTGCCGGAGCGTTTGACGAGCGTGTTGCGCTTACAATCGCCCAGGAGTCGGGTGGCGGTGGCGCCACGTCGTGGCGGTACTCGCACTCCGAACCTTCTGGTACCGTAGAAAAAATAGATAATACAGATTATAATTGGTTTATGAATTCGATGAAACAATTTTCCGGCGACAATGTTTCGCGCCTCCCGGTTGATCATCATGAGTTAATGGCAATGTGTGCACCCCGTGCATTGTACGTAACGGCAAACCCGGATTATCTATGGCTGTCAAATCCGTCGTCCTACGTCTGTAGTAGGGGTTGTCAGCAGGTCTATAATGCTTTAGGCATAGCCGATAGGTTCGGCTTTTCCATTGTCGGCGGACATGGGCACTGCCAGGTTCCAACTAACCAGATACCAGAAATTGAAGTCTTTGTGGATAAGTTCCTCCTTGGTAAGGATACCACGAATACGAACATCGCTACCACTCCGTATAATATCAACCTTTCCCCCTGGATTACGTGGACAACACCAACACTTTCCAACGGTACTTCTTTTATTGAATGGGCATCTTTAATCTATCCTACCAATCTTCAAAATGGTCTGGTTAAAACTATTACCTTCAAATGGAACAAAGTAAAAGATGCTGAAAAGTATTTTATCCAGTTATCGATGGACCCGACATTTACAAACGTTGTTATAAGTGATTCAACCACGACAGATACAGTAAAAACAATCACTAACCTAATAGAAGGCAAAGTATACTATTGGCGTGTTCAAGTAAAAAATACTTCTGGATCTTCAGGTCCATGGAGCGAAACATGGAACTTCACCACATTTATACCTTTACCAACTGCCCCGCAATTAGTGGCTGCCACTCCATATCCAAATCGAGAAGGCTGGATTACATTTAAGTGGAAGAAAGTAAAAAACGCTGATCAATATTCGATCCAACTATCTGACTCGCAAAGCTTCGCTACTGTAATGTTCGAATCTACATCATCAGATACCGTCAAAACTCTAACCGGGTTTTACGAAGGACAAAAGTACTGCTGGCGAGTTCAGGCAAAGAATGTTGCGGGCTCCAGTCCCTGGAGCGATGTATCGAATTTTACCATACTCTATGCACCGACGGATCTTGTGTTACGAAGAAGTGGTGTAAAAGAAATCACTCTTACCTGGAATGATCACTCAACAGTTGAAAATGGATATGTGATTGAACGTAAGCAGAGTCAGCAAACATCTTTTACAGTACTCGATACGTTAAAAGGAAGCGGGAATGAATATGTAGATAAAAAAGTAGAACAAGCTCAAACCTATACCTATAGAACAAAAGCGTATACAAAATTCGCGGAATCAGACTATAGCAATGAGGCTTCTTTATTTGTAGTCGTAGGTGTTAAAGAAGAAGAAGAAATACCAACAGAGTATTCAATACGTCAGAACTATCCCAACCCATTCAACCCCAGCACGAGAATTCAATTTGCACTTCCTACAGAATGTACTGTATCACTTAAAATATTCAACCTCTTAGGAAAGGAAGTTGCAGATATTGTATCACAGGAATTAAATGCAGGCTACTATAGTATTGAATGGAAAGCATCGGTTCCAAGTGGAATCTACTATTATAGATTACAAGCAGGAGGTTTCATTGATACGAAGAAGATGATACTACTCAGGTAGAATTATTCTGTGAGAATTGGCTCTGGAAGTTTGATTACTATGATAAGAAACTGCAATACTTCGGTCGCGATGTGCATGTACTGACGGTGATGCATGCAGAGGATTATTAGGATTCGGGTTAGAATTAAGAAATGGACAGGGTTGCCAGAAGTTGATATCAGTTTGCATTCCCTGATGAACTTTGCTATGTTTGACTCAATACATATTGCCATGCGAATCTAGACGATCGTGATGGCGTGAAGAGAAGAAGAACCTCTGGATTCGCATTGTGCGAAGAAAGAGGTTTTTGCGATTATATACCCTAGTAATTATCACCGACAATTATTCATTAGATAGCCAATGCTTGATAAAGGAAAAACTAACTTGCCATCGGTACAATGACAGGGGGGCACCTCGGTTGTATTCGAATTCCCCGTTGTGGGTAATTTTGAGATGGCCACCACTTTTAGAAGACCTCGAACAATTGTAACTCCTCATCCAAGGGAGATAGTATGAAACCATTCACTGTATTTTCATTGCTGTTTTTAATAGCAGCGCAGCTTCCTGCCCAGACCACAGATCCAATACTTATGCTTAACACGGAGATGCACACATCCAAGATCAATCGTATTGCGACGGATCCGATGGGAAAATATATCTTAACTTGCTCTTTTGATAAGACCGCCAAACTTTGGGATGCCGCTACAGGATCACTTCTCCATACATATCGTGTACCAATCGATCTGGGGAATGAAGGGATGCTCTATGCATGTACACTCTCACCCAATGCAAAAATAATAGCCGTCGGCGGATGGACAAAGTATCGATGGGAAAGTAAATATTCAATTTATCTCTTCAATATCTTTACAGGTGAGATAATTGGTAGTCTTAAAGAATTATCAAATGTAATTTTTGATCTTGAGTTCTCTCCTGATGGTAAATATTTAGCTGCAGCCTTAGCTTCTGAGGGAGTACGCATTTTCAATACTCAGTCATGGGAACTTGAACACTCACTAACAGGGTATTCGGGTATATGTTACAATATTTCTTTTAATGCGAAGGGCTGCATGGCTTCTGTATGCAATGATGGTACAGTGAGACTTTATAACTCATCATTTGAATTGATAAAAGAGATGCAAACCAAAGTGGGGGAAAAACCGTATTCGCTTGCATTTTCTCCCGATGGAAGTAAATTAGCGGTGGGCTATGATGATTCTCCAACGATTCAGGTTCTGGATGGCTATGACCTTGATTTGTTGTATGAACCAGATATTACAGGAGCAAAATCATTGGGGAATCACTTTATTCAAGTTTGTTGGTCATTTGATGGTCAATACTTGATTGCAGGTGGATATAATTCGATCTACAAGAATCAGAAATCGTGGAAGCAGATAAGAATATGGAATGATAAGGGAAGAGGAAGCTATTCAGATTATAGTGCCTGCGATAATTCATTGATGGACAGTAAACCCATGCCTGACAATTCAATTCTTTACTGTGGCTCTCAACCAGATTTTGGAAGGATGACTTTCACCGGGAATTTGGTATTCTATAAATCAGGAGAGACCAATACCTATAGTGCAAGAGACAAGTCTTATCTGAAAATCAACAAAGATGGAAGTGTCTTGGGTTTTACTCCATCTGGAAAAGCTGCCTTGACATTTGATCTTCGTAATAGATTATTGACGAGGGAAAAAGCTGAATATCCTTCATATACCGATAGCACATCTGCTATCGCTGTTACAGATTGGGATGAATCTCACTCTCCCAAAATCAATGGAAAAGTTCTGAGCATATTGAGTAATAACGAGCGGTCCTATAGTACAGATATTGACGCTAACACTTGTAGAGTTATCATTGGTGCCTCTTGGAATCTCTATTGCATAGATGAAGATGGAAAGATTCATTGGAAAACTCCATCTCAAGCTTCAGTATGGGCAGTCAATATTTCCGGGAATGAAAAAGTCGTTGTGGCGGCTGTGGGGGATGGCACACTCAGATGGTATCGGATGAGTGATGGAACGCTCTTACTCTCACTCTTTGTCCATCCGGACGACCGGTGGGTTCTCTACACTCCCTCGGGATACTACGATGCATCCGCAGGTGGTGAGAACCTAATCGGGTGGCATCTGAATAATGGCATGGATAAGGCGGCGGATTTCTACTCGATCTCAAAGTTCCGTTCGTCATACTATCGCCCGGAAGTGATCTCACAGATTCTGAATACGTATGATGAAGCCAATGCGATCAAGCTTGCCGAGAGAGAGTCAGGTAAGTCGAAACAACCAACCAGCATTAAAATAATCCTGCCGCCAACGGTGAGAATCGTAAGCCCATTGGATGGGACAGAAATATCGAGTAAGCGGATTACGATCGGATACACGGCCAAATCTGCGGGTGGAGAGAGCATCACGGGAATAAAAGCGCTCATCGATGGACGACCTGAATCGACACAGCGAGGTATGAAAATATCTGGAACGGGGGGTGAAGGGAGTATCACCGTTGCGATTCCGGAGAGAGATTGTGAAGTATCCTTGATTGCCGAGAACGTCAATGGATACAGCGAGCCGGCGAGGGTGAGCTTGAAATGGAGAGGGAAGGTTGAGAAGCTTGATATCCGACCGAAGCTGTATCTTCTCTCGATCGGTGTCAGTCAATATCAGGATCAAGAGTTGACGCTGGCACTGGCGTCGAAGGATGCATCGGATTTTGCCAATGCTCTGCGGAGGAATGGCTTGGTATTGTATCGGGATGTTGTCGTGAAGGTACTCACTGATGTGCAGGCAACCAAGGCGGAAATCCTGGATGGTTTGGAATGGATCCAGAAGGAGACCACCTCGAGGGATGTAGCGATGATCTTCTTTGCCGGACATGGGGTGAATGATGCCTCGGGAATGTTCTACTATCTGCCGGTGGATGCGAACACTGAGAAGTTGAAGCGGAGTGCAATTCCAGCCTCAGAGTTTGTGAACACTGTTGGATCGGTAGCGGGCAAAGTGCTTGTGTTTGCCGATGCGTGTCATTCAGGGAATATTATGGGAGGACGGCGGGGATCGCCGGATATCATATCGGTAGTGAACGAACTATCGAGCGTGGAGAATGGAGCAGTGACGTTTACGTCATCGACGGGAAAACAATACTCGTTGGAGGATAAAAGTTGGGGGAACGGTGCGTTCACGAAGGCATTGGTGGAAGGATTGTCAGGAAAGGCGGATTATACGAAAACGGGAGTGATTACGGTGAAGGCACTTGATATGTATATCACAGAGAGGGTGAAGGAACTAACGAAAGGGCGGCAGTCACCGACAACCGTAGTGCCGCCGAACACTCCTGACTTTCCGATTATCGTTATCAAATAGGTGGTAGTCTATTCTCATAGTCATACACACGTATTTTCCCAATCATTTTCAGGTATTTGCCCGAGATCTATCCAGCCTATCATTGTTACTGACACATTTGTGTTATTGACTCTACTGGCAAACATTTCTACCTTAATAACAATAGTCATACCTTCAGTACCGTGCTGGGGCATGCCGTGGGGAAGGATTATGTGTACTTCCAAAGGAGTAAACCAGGCAACTCCTACAAACCTCCGGACACGCATAAATAGTTTACTGAAGCAGACCGATATTTAACTAGAAAGTTGGACGAAAAGTCCAACCACAAAGGACACTAAGGATGCGAAGAATAAAAAGAAAAAAGAGTAATGGAAATTTAAATTAATTCAACAACTTTTCCTTTGTGTCCTTTTCGACCGGGTCTCTAGATCGGATTCAGTTATTTCACGAATTATGTTACAATAATTGATACCCTCACACCCCTCGGGAGGGAACCATGCGTATCACCTCTCAAGCCGTAGCGACATTTCTTATTCTACTACTAAGTTGTTCATACCTCATAGCGCAGGATCGCGGCTTCCGCAATATCGTCAAAGACCCCGATACCGGCTCGGAACTCCGTGCCTATAACGAAAGCTGGGCGGTCATTATCGGCATCGATAAGTATCAGCATGTCCAACAATTGGATTACGCAGTTGCTGATGCCGTAGCGATCAAGAATCTTCTGTTAGAGACCTTCGGTTTCAAGCAGGAAAAGATTTTCCTTCTCACAGATAACAATGCAACCCGCACAAATATAATCAAAACACTAGGCGATCTGACACAAACTAAGGAAGAAGACCGTGTCCTTGTCTTCTTTGCCGGCCATGGTGAAACAGTGGATCAACCGATGGGCGGACAGATGGGGTACCTCATTCCGGTCGATGGAAAAGCATCTTCCTTCAGCGACCTCTCGGTCACGTCGATTCGCATGTCGGAAATCCGGGAGATATCGAATATTATTTCTGCAAAACATATGCTCTTCCTCGTTGACGCCTGCTACGGCGGATTGGCTGCGACTGGTGCCCGTTCACTCACAAAAGAGATGAAAGGCTATATCAGGAAAGTTACCGCAGCACGTGCCCGGCAAATCCTGACTGCCGGAGGCCGAGGGGAACAGGTCATCGAAAAACCTGAATGGGGGCATAGTGCATTTACCTATCGGCTGCTCGATGGCTTGGGCAAAGGACTTGCCGATCTTGATGAAAACAAGATCATCACCGGAAGAGAATTGGCAACCTATGTCGAATCCAAAGTCGCGCAAATGACGGAGAATCGCCAGCGCCCGCAATTTCGCTGCTTTACAGAAGATGAAGGTGAGTTCCTGTTTATTCTTCCAATGGTGGCAACCGGATCACTTTCTCTCTCTTCTCAACCTAACGGGACAGAAGTTTTTCTTAATCGGCAACTCAAGGGCTCTACACCGATAGCAATCAGGGACTTAACTCCAGGACAGTATGAGATTATACTGAAGAAAGAGGGCTATCAAGATTTAACTCAGTCAATCAAAATTGAAGCAGGAGTTGAAGCCTCAATCACTCCGAAACTCATAAAGCTGAGCAAACTGAGAATCGAGTCCGATCCGCCAGGTTCTGATGTCTTTCTCGATGGTAATTACATTGGTAAGACACCGGTTCCTGATCAGAATGTTGCTCCCGGGATGATCAACGTGCGGGTAAAGAAAGATGGTTACGGAGAATGGAATCGCAATTTTAGCATTGAACCAGAGAAAGATCTTCCACTCTCTATCAAACTTGAGAGCGATGCTGGCTTCCTTTCGATTTCTGTTTCACCTCCTGATGTAGAAGTGTATATCGATGGAAAGAAAGCCGGAGCGGGAGCACTTCAGAGTTTGAGACTTCCGACAGGGAGTCACGAAATTCAACTCAAACATCCATCGTATGCTGGTGCACTAAGTGAAAAAGTATCAATACAACCCTCAATGGAATCGAGAGTTGAAGGAAGGTTTGGTGTCTTTACAATGACACCGGCGTTACGTTCTATGCTCCTGCCAGGATTGGGACAGTTGATGAATGGCTCGACCTTGAAAGGTGTGCTCTGCCTTGCAGGTACTCTCGGCGGCGGTGTGTATTCATTGCTGAGTTACTCAGACTACACGAAGAAAACCGACACCTATACTGCATCGGTTGATGCTTACAATAAAGCCCAGACAGTAGCAGATGCAAATCGGTTGAGGCAGGAAATGCAACAGCATTATGTTCAAGTGGATGATGCGAAGAAGAAGAAGACCATAAGCCTGGCGGTTTTAGCTGGAGCATATGTGGTGAACCTCCTCGATGCATTGATCTTCGAATCGAATGGAGGAGAGATAAAGATTTTAGCTAAGGATGGCATTGTTAAGATACATCCCAATCTCACCATCGATGATGTCGGTATGCGTCTGGGAGTACAAGTGAGATTCTAACATAGTCGACAGGTGTAATATCAAAGTTCAAAATGAAAAGAGCAAAATGACAATGTATAGATAAAAATGGTACTGTGGAGAGACTGCTCTTGAATTGACAATATTATCATGATGAATTTATGATCCGTCAGGTGAATTCTTTCATATTTATTGGCGATGCACTGCAGTATGATGCAGATCGCACTCTTGGAGTAACTGTCATTAACATTTTCAATTATCCTATGTTATTTTGATTTTTCATTTTTGATGTTTGCATTTCGATAAATGCTGGGCACTTACTTGAAGTATAATGGTTGGAGGTATCATGAAATGAAATCGAAAACCAATCTTATCGTCTTCTTCGTCGTGCTATTCACCTTTGCCTGTGATAAAGCTGTCACCCCACCGGAGCAGGTACCACCCAACAAGTATGACACTGTATACGAGGGATTTGTTCCTCCTCAGATAACTATTCTGAATGGTCCCGCAAGTGGTTCAACAATCAATTTTTCTGCCGTGACATTTATCTGGAAAGGCACAAAAAATGTGACTGAGTACTGGTATCAATTCGATTCAGATTTAGTTTCCGGATGGGTAAAGGATACTATTGTTACGAAAGATTTTCTCGATGAAGGCATTCATACCCTAAAGCTAAAATGCAGGATTAACAATCAAGTGGAGGAGCAAGCAATACAGACCTGCTCATTCACTGTGGATGCAGTAAAAGGTCCAGCGTTTATGTTCTTCCCTCGTAAGAAAACAGTAGCCATTGGGCAATCATTCTCTTATGAAATTAAGGCCGAAGAGGTAACTGGATTTATGGGATGCAAGCTTGTTGTTAAGTATGATCCAACAAAAATTCGAGTCGATAGCATACAAGCCGGGTCGTACATTCAGTCAAATGGAGCTTCCTATCTGGCATTTCCCTCGATAGTTGATCCTGTTGCAGGGAAGGCATCACTCGATCTTGTTCGGTTAGGAGGAAATCCGAAATCGCTCACAGGCACCGGTACGATCGCTATTCTCTTTGGCTGTATGCAGTCGAATAGCCCGGTTGATATCACGTTTCTTAGTTCAGAGACTGTCTATAGGGATGTTGATAATAAGACTGTGCAGGTATTGCTTGTCGATGGGAGAGTTGTGGGGCAATGAAGTGGAGTGTGAATGAGTGTGAGGGGGAGAGAGGGAGAATGGGAGATGAGGAGATTGAGGATTAACGATTTGAGTTTTTGAATAACTGTGATTAGAGGCAGAAATGCTTCCTTAGATAGCCCTGGAGTAATTGAAGTACTTCAGGACTCACTTCGCCGATGCGATGCATAAAACGGTGTTTATCAAATGAGGATATCTGTCTGGTCTTCAACACTGAATCATGGAGCAAACGGTTTCTTTCATCTTTGGAGAGCAAAATGTCATCTTGTCCTGGTTTCTCGACATTTGTTGAGATGGGCATAACAGTGACGAGTGGAGAGTTTTGGGTGATCTCGTTGGATTGGATTACAAGAGCAGGTCGTACTTTCCGATACTCTTTGCCAATACTCGGATCGAAATTAACGAGGTAGATATTGCCGAAGAGTATTTCCATCAAGATAATGAGAGGTAATAAGAAAGCTCTTCTTGAGAGAGGAAATCGTCGTCTTGAAGATCTTCAAGAGCAGCAGCTTCAATTTCTTCTTTTGTCACATCATTACTTGTTGAGGTAAGCACTGTAACGAGCAATTGAGCGAACGGCTTCAAGTCAAGAGGCTCTTTCAGTTGGATATATTTTCCATCAAAATATGCTTGAGCAGTTTGCATGATGCCACCTTTGCATGGGAAGAAAGTTTCGCATAGCATTATCTTGTTATAAAGATAGTTATTACCTGAAAAGAAATCAAATAGGTAGATTGAGGAAAGAGGGGGACAGTGAGAAAAAACATGAGAAGAAAGAAGGTAGACGAAAGAAGGAAACCCGAATGATCCTCAAGTGCTTCTATTCAGGATCTGCGATGAAGTTGGAAACTGAGAGGGCAAAAATGACGATCCGCAGAGATCGGAAAATCTCCGAAAGAGATTCAGACGACAATATTTCAACGCCTTGGAATTAACAGAGGTGATGATACCATGAAAAATATTCCTGACTTGAATGAGTTCTGTTTACGAGCAATTGCGATATCAGTCATTAAGCAATATCGACAGAGGTTGAAACATATTGCTGAGATTATTGCTTTGCTATTGCTCATTCCTCCGATTATGTTTGCCCAAAATTTCTGGCAGCAGACGAATGGACCATACGCGGGCAATATATATTCTCTTGTAGTCAATTCATCCGGCCACGTTTTTGCAGGAACATATGGCGGTGGAATATTTCGTTCGACAGATGGTGGAAACAATTGGAACCAGATCAATAATGGACTGAGTGGCTTTGGATGGAACAGACAGTCTGTTAGCCTTGCCATTAATTCAGATGGGATACTCTATGCGGCAGCCGGACGAGTGTACAGATCGGTTGACAATGGAGATTCCTGGAGTGCGATCGATAGTGATTTACCCTCCAACTCCGCTGTATGTGTTATCGTCGGTGCAACGGGTCAAATCTACGTAGGGACTTCTGACAAGGGTGTGTTTCGTTCGAGAAATAATGGAGGGAATTGGATAGCGGCGAACAAAGGCGCCTCAAATGCAAATATAATCTCGCTTGCAGTGAACACGGCGGGGCACATATTTGCAGCTGTATATCTGGATGGAATCTACCGCACAGTGGACAGCGGAGCAACCTGGATTCAGGTGCAACAGAAGATCTCGGCAGGAAATACAACGGGATTAGCGATAAACTCCTTCGGACATATTTTCGCAGCAATCAATGGAGCTGGTATCTATAGATCGATGAATAACGGAGATAGCTGGACTGATCTCTCTTATTACAATTGTACATCGGCGATATTCATCAACAGCTCTGGACATATTATTACTGCAAAGGCACGATCAATAAACAATGGCGCGAGCTGGATGGATATGCAAGGCGTGCCCTCATTTATTAAATGTTTCGGAGAACAATCCTCTGGAATCCTCTACGCTGGTTCAGAAGATGCGGGTGTTCTTAAATCAATTGATAATGGCAATAGTTGGCAAAAATCTAATAACGGATTGAAAAACTCTTATGTCACCAGCTTGCTTGCTATTGGATCCGGTGCAATCCTAGCCGGCGATCAACATGACGGGCTCTTCAGTTCCACAAATGCCGGCAATGAATGGAAGCGCGTTGCTGAGGGCTATGTCGCTTCTCTCTGCCGCGACTCGGCGGGAATCGTGTATCTTGGAGGATTCTCAACGATTTCGCGATCACTGGACAATGGGCTTACCTGGAAACCTCTGTTCGCTTCTGGTTGGCAATCTTCAATTGCAGTCAATACGCAAGGGCATGTTTTTACTGGAACGAACAATGGCCTGTATCGCTCAACAAATAACGGCGATACCTGGGTGGAGTTGAGCAATGGATTAACGACAAGGAATATCTTCGCTCTATCTATAAACTCTTCAGGTCACATCTTTGCAGGAACTGCAGGTGGCGGCATCTATCGCTCTACAAGTAATGGAAACAGTTGGCAACAATCCAATTCAGGCTTAGGTCAATCGATGATCCAGAGTGTCTTCTGTGAACCTTCGGGGAGAATATTTGTTGGAACACAGTCAGCAGGAATATTCTATTCCACAAATAATGGAGATAGTTGGACCCAGTCACTTAGTGGGCAAACAGTTCACGGCTTTGCAATGAACTCATCAGGCCACCTGTTTGCGGCTGCCTCGGATGGTGTGGTTCGTTCAAGGGACAGTGGAGTTACATGGCAAAAATTCTATCAATCCCCGAGTAGCGAGCCCTGGATGTGGGCGAAATCTCTTCTTGTCGACTCCTTGGGATTCCTCTATGTGGGTACCAATTATGATGGTGTTCTTCGTTCAGCAAAAACAACAATCACTCCACTCGTACCGATTTTAGCTTCACCGGCGAATGGCTCGATAGATCTCAGCAAGAACTTTACATTAACATGGTATCCCTCAAATGCAGCCGAGTCGTACTGTCTTCAAGTCGCTAAAGATTCGCTCTTTACTCAATTGTTAGTTGATCAATCGGCGATCGCAACTACATCAAAGGGAGTGTCACTTCAATTTTCTACCACCTATTATTGGCGTGTTCGAGCAGAGAACGAAAATGGATTGAGTGCCTGGTCGCCATTCCGAAGATTTACTACGGTGGAAGGGCCGATCCTTGGTGAATATACTCCTGATGCTAACACTGTTCTTCTCATGCACTTGAACGAAACCAGCGGCAACACAGTAAAGGATGTCAGTGAAAACAAATACATGGGGACATTCGGGGCTGGCTCGTTTGTGCCGGGGAGATTTGGGAATGCATTTCAACCGAGCGATTCTGCTGGCATCGTGATACAGTCATTTTCAACATTTGATCTTGGCAATCAATTCACAGTTGAAGCATGGATTAGACTCTCATCTTTTCCTTCAAGTGGAGTAGACATCCTAATGTTAGGAAGAAACAACTCTATTAATTTTTATATAATACCTGATTTGCGGCTCAGATTGTATTTGTACTTCTCAAATGGTACTCAAGGAGATTTGTTGACCAATCAACCGATGATTTCTTTGGGTGTATGGCACCATGTCGCAGTGACGTTCAACAATGGTTTGGTTTCTATCTATATTAATGGTGAGTTGAAGGAGAGAAATAATTATTATCCTTCTGTACAAAAAACAATTGGTACCTCGTATATTGCTGGTACTTTCTATAACAGTGAAATGTATCATGGATTGATTGATGAGATTCGCGTTTCAAAAATTGCCCGCGATCCAAGCGAGTTCAATCTTCAACGTCCACCCCAAAATCTTACATCTACCGCGAACGCCAATTCGCTTCAATTAATATGGCAAAACGGTGGTGGTGCAGCACCTCTGATGCGCTACAAGATATATAGAGGTATTGATTCTCTTAATCTCACTTTCATCGATTCAACAATGAGCACATCATATACCGATACAAAAATAACGCTTGGGTCACCATATTTCTATCGAGTTTCTGCTGTTGACTCTACAGGATTTGAAGGAGCAAAGAGCTATGTAACGCGAGCTGCTACATCGTTATTCGGTGAATATCAACCTGATGCAAATACGGTCGTGCTCTTGCATCTGAACGAAGAGAGAGGAGTTATTGCCAATGATGCAAGTAACTTTAAAAATGATGGGACCTTCAATAAATCGAGTGTCTTTATTGGGAGATTTGGTCGAGGGAGAAAATTCGACGCACAAAGTTCGATTACTATACCATATTCATCTTCAGTAAAAATAGGTGGATCCGATTTCACCATCGAAGGCTGGATTAAGACTGATACTCCTTCTGATTCATGGGGTTGGCGTTTCTTCTCGAACTATGATGGAATAAAAGGACTCTATATTGATATCCGTCAAATCGGATTGCCAGTGCTAGGTTTGATAGACGCTGCTGGAAAACAAGTTGAAGTAAATGGTGTACGTCAAATTGATGATCTCAAATGGCATCATCTGGTTGTAAGACGTATAGGATTTCAAATGACACTCTTTGTAGATGGAATATTGGAATCTGGAATTGATATTTCAAGCATGGGAAGCTTTTCAACGAATGCAACTATAACTTTAGGCGCTGTAGGAGTTGCCAATCGTACAGATTATTTCATTGATGAAATTCGTATCTCTAATTTAGCCCGCTCTTCTGGAGAATTCAACCTCCAGCTTCCTCCTGTAAACATCAGTGCTACTTCTGTGTCATCAACGGTTAATCTTTCTTGGCAAAATGGTGGCGGAGCCGTGCCATTGATGCGATACAAGATTTATCGGGGTACTGATTCAATGAATGTTACACTCATCGATTCAACGGTAAATACATCGTATACCAATTCCGGTCTGACAACCGGCACCACGTATTATTATCGCGTCGGCGCTGTGGACTCTACCGGATTTGAAGGAGCAAAGAGCTATGCGGTTAGAGTACAACCTCCAATTCCAGGCCCTACACTATCCTCTCCTGTAAACGGTTCATCTAATCTTGCAACAACGACTACGCTGACGTGGAACCCGTTCGTCGGAGCTTCAGTATATCAAGTTCAAGTATCAGGTGATTCACTCTTCCGTAGCACCTTCTTCATGAATGATTCAACAATTTCTGCTGTAACCAAAACTGCCTCAGGTCTCATTAAAAGCATATCATATTATTGGCGTGTGAGAGCAAAAACGACAAGCGGGTGGAGCCTGTATTCAAATACCTGGAATTTCCAGATCGCACCAACAAGCATTACTCCTCCCGTTACTCAAGGAATGTGGCAGCAAACAAATGGGCCATATGGCTCTTGCGGAATCCTTTCGCTTGCGGTAAATAGCTCAAACCATCTTTTTGCAGCGACCGAAGAGGGTATCTACCGATCAATAAATAATGGTCAAACGTGGACTCCAATTAATAATGGAATGACATCATTCGGCGAGGCAGGTCCAAGATGTGTTGCTCTGGCAATGACTCCAAAGGGTGATCTCTTTGCTGCCTGGTATTCAGTCTATCGCTCGACCGATAATGGTGATAGTTGGAGCCAACACAGCTCTGGTCTTGATGGACCCGTTGCCTGCTTTCTGACGACGGTGGATGGAACTGTCTTTGCAGGACGAGATAAAGGGGCCTTCCGGCTGGTACAAGGAAGTAATACCTGGTCAGCGGTGAATGCAGGGATCACCAATTTAAATATTCGTTCGATGGTGCAATCAACTGACGGAACTCTCTTTGCTGGAGCGATGAATGGCGAAATCTTCCGGTCAACAAATAATGGGGACAATTGGAATCAATTAAGCACCGGTATCCCTAGCCTTGAGATTCGATCACTCGCAGTCGATTCATCGGGATCAGTATATGCAGGTACATTAAGAGGTCCTGTCTATAAATCCACAAACAATGGGACTACCTGGACGAGCCTCGGAATCGAGGGTGAGACAACCGCTATCTTAGTCAATCGAGAAAATCAAGTTTTTGTTGGGGGAGGAGGAGGTAGTAATCATGGTTTGTCTCGATCAACTGATGGAGGAAGTACCTGGGTATTTATACAAAACGGAATTTTAAGAGAAATTGTACAATCACTTGCGTTAACACCATCTGGTAATCTTGTTGCAGGAACATATTCAGGTGTATTTTTACCAACCAGCAATGGTGATAGCTGGAAAAAAATCAATAACGGGATAAAGAATAGCAGGATCTTTTCAATGTTTCCTACATCATCGGGAAGCATTCTCGCGGCAGTACTTAATACTGGAATTCACAGTACAACTGATGCCGGGCTAACGTGGGTGGAACAGAAGGATATTCCTTACTACATCGCAGGTCAATTTGTTAAGAATTCTCTAGGGCACATTTTTCTCTCAGACCGCAATTCTGGCGTCTATCGATCAACGGATGATGGACGAACTTGGACTTCAATCAATGCAGGACTAACTCAACAGGTATGGGCAATTGCAGTTGGGAGATATGATCACCTCTACGCAGGGACAAGTTCAGGAGTATTTCGATCCACAAATAATGGTGATAGTTGGACACAAAAAAGTAATGGACTTCCCGCGGAGGTAGCCCATGTCATAACCGCATTACCGAGTGGTCAACTATTTATTGGAACTGCGAGCAGTCACCTGTATCGTTCGGACAATAATGGAGAAACATGGATACAATCCGATGCTGGAATTAGTGGACGTATGGTATTTTGTTTCTACACGGATTTCTCAGGAACGCTTTATGCTGGCACAAATCAAGGAGATAGTTTGGGAGTATATCGAAGCACCGATAATGGAGCTAATTGGTTAAGGATTAGTGGTAACACTTTCATCTCAGCGGTAAACACTATTTCCCAAAATGCCTCTGGCCACTTCTTTGTTGGATCGGATAATATCTACCGTTCGATTGATAAAGGCATGACGTGGTCTAGAGGTTCGTGGACCACCAAGCCAACAGGTTTATATGGGTATGTGACTTCGCTCTTCTTTGACAGTCTCGGTTATGGATATGCAGGCACAGAGAGATCTGGTGTTTTTCGAACTTCTAAAACAACAGTAGTGCCCTCCGTTCCTTTACTCATCGCTCCAAATAATCTGGCAAGTGATCTTCCAAAGACCATTACGCTGAGTTGGAGTGATTCGTATGCAGCAGATAGCTACTGGTATCAGGTCGCTAAAGATTCGCTCTTTACCCAATTGATAGTTGATCAATCGTTGATCGCGACTACATCGAAGCAAGTTGCTCTTCAATCTTCAACCACTTATTACTGGCGTGTGCGGGCAGAGAACGAAAATGGATTGAGCGGATGGTCTCTATTCAGAAGATTTACTACAGTGGAAGGGCCGATCCTTGGCGAATATACCACTGACGCCAACACTGTTCTCCTCATGCACATGAACGAAACCAGCGGTAACACAGTAAAGGATTCGAGCATCTTTAAGAATAATGGCACTGCCATCGGAACTACGATTACAGCAGGACGATTTGGCAAAGCACGACAGTTCAACGGTTTAACAGATTATCTTACAATTCCTCACCGTACCTCTATTAATTATGCAGGAGCATTGACAATAGAGGCTTGGATTCTGGCAAATCAATTTGTCAATAATGCAGGAATCATTACTAAAGGCACTTCTAATCGAAGCTATTCATTGCATGAGTACAATCAAAGTATTGCTTTTTCAACGGCATCGAACACGTATCGGGCTAATTCAACACTTGTTCCCGGAAAATACCAGCATGTTGCCGTCGTAATTGTGGAGACTATTTTGAAATTCTATATCAATGGTGTGTTAGATAAACAAGAAAACCTCCAGGCATCAATAACGAATAATGCTGAGGATCTGACAATTGGCGTTGAAAAGCCCGGAACGCCTGAATATTGGAATGGAATTATTGATGAAATCCGAATCTCAATGGTTACACGAAGTCCGGAAGAATTTAACCTTCAGCTCCCGCCCAAGAATCTCGAACTGGATATCACGGGTACATTGGCTACGCTCACTTGGCAGAAAGGGGGTGGATTGACGCCGGTCATGCGCTATAAGATTTATCGTGGCCTCGATTCCATGAATGTAGCCCTCATCGATTCGACGGATGCTCCACTATATGCTAATTCCGGATTGGCCATTGGGACTAAGTATTATTACAGAGTAAGTGCTGTTGATTCCACGGGATTTGAAGGAGCGTGGAGCTATGCCGCAACTGTAACGGCTCAGCCGAAATCGATCAAGGCAATTTCTGGGGGAAATCAGTCAGGCAAAGTTACGACAACTCTTCCGAGTCCATTTGTGGTAACAGTGCTGGACAATAGCAATTCACCTGTCCCTACTATCTCTGTTGCATTTACCATAGTCCAATATCCCGCTGGAGCAACGGGTCAATCACTCTCTCGATCATCGGCATTAACCGACTCCCTCGGTCAAGCATCAACATTGCTGACCCTGGGGGATAAGCGAGGGACGTATAGAATAAATTGTGTTCCGGTAGGATGGAAGGGAGATACGGCATGGTTTTCAGCAGTCGCAACTCCAGGTACTGCATCTCTCCTGGCTAAGATATCGGGTGATAATCAATCTGCATTGATAAAATTTCAGATAAAAGAATCTCTTGTTATCATTGTGCGGGATGATAAAGGAAATGAAGTACCCAATGCCAATGTCCAATTTTCAATCTTGCAGCAGCCAACCGGAGCCGCTGGTGCACTTTGCTTTCCAATCAGTGCCCAGACAGATTCCAACGGACGAGCATCGACTACAGTGACAATGGGAAGTAAAGCTGGCAATTATACCATTACTGCTTCATCTCAGGGTCTAACCTCGATTAACTTCACTGCAAAAGGAGTGTACCTCTCAGATTTCAACGCTGATGGAAGAGTGAATGGCCAGGATCTGACATTGCTCTTGACGTACAAGCAGCAAAACAATCTTACGCTGGGTGACATTGGTCCGGCAGCAGGGACTGTTCCTGAACTTCTCCCGATAAAAGATGTCAAAATTGATTTTGAAGATGCCATGGTTTTTGGGCAGATGTGGAACTGGTCTCTCGATAACCCAAATCCGTTCGGATCGATTACTGTTTCTGATGAAAGTAATCCAGTCGGTACTCTCAAACTTAATTGCAGGGAAGATCCCTCCACCTTGTCTCAAACGTCAAGGGAAATCTCATTCTCATTCGGCACTGCAGTTTCCTACCGAGGAGTATCGCTCCGGTTGGAATACAATCCACAGAGTATTCACGTGGAGGATTGGTCTTATCCCTCTGACAATACACTGTTTGCACTCAAGCGAATCGAAAATGAAAAAGGTTTTGCAGTGCTCGATCTTGCCCACTATAATAGTGTGTTGAACAAACAGATTCTCTCAGGAGAAATGATAAAAGTCCGGCTGAAAATTCTTAATGGTTCACACAATGCCAGGTTGGCTATTCATGCTGAAGCTTATACGGAGACTGCTTCACTCGCCGGTAAGACACAAACTGAATATGCATTTAATAATGAACAAATTGTGCCAAGAGAATTCGCATTAAATCAGAATTATCCGAATCCATTCAATCCATCGACAATTATTCGATACTCGCTGCCGGTGAAATCGCAGGTGCGGTTGATTATTCTCAACACACTGGGTCAGAGGATTGCCACTCTAGTTAATTCCGAACAGGCTGCAGGGAATTTTCAGGTTGAATGGAAAACAAATATGGCGACAGGTTTATATTTCTATCGACTTGAGGCTGTTGGCGTAGAAGGGGAGAAAAAGGCGTTTTCTTCGACGAAAAAGATGTTGCTGTTGCAATAAACAATGCTCCTTTGTATATGCATTGATATCAATATCCAATTTAAAGCAGAATGTCATGCAATTTGCGATTCTGGAGATGACTAGCCCAAGTTCGACAGTCGTATGGTCTAAAAAAATATTTTTTGGTCATTGAGCTCTGCTTTCACTTATTATGACAGAAAAGCTCATGTAGTGAAAACCTACCCCCTTGCGGAGCCCCATGATGATGTTGTATATTGCA
>JAZDJN010000026.1:0-99568 GCA_043803945.1 bacterium
CCATTCTATTGCACAAACTAAATCTCAAACCCCCTTCCAGGCTTGAAATGAAACTCAAATTGTAGTGTAAACTTTTGACACCTTTTGCCTCTTATAGCTCAGAATCATCGTTTTTTCTTCACAACTGTCGAACTTGGGCTAAGACTAAATATTAACTTGACCACTGCCCGTGATAGACAGTGATCAAGCATTAGAACGTTACTATGGTTTTTCTTTTCACTACATGTTGAACTTGACACCTGCATGCATCCACCAGGAATAGAATTCCTGCTGCAGCGGACGGCTTTCCTGCCCCATGTAGTAAATCATGGGTTCTTTGTTTAAGTTGATGACCTCAAGGTACACCTGCAGTCCCTTGTACACCTGCTGACTGGCAGAGAAGTCCATTTGCATGTGTTCTTTGTAAATTCTGTCGTGTTGTGCGTCTGTTCCGACTTCCTCAGTGAATTTACCATTGTAGCTTATACTGAACCGGCCTGTGAATCCAAATTTTTCGTAACTGATGGAAAAATTGGCAACGTTTGCTGCCTGACCTGGTAATTCCGATCTCTCCAACCGTCCGCCCACATCCGCCGTTGCTTTAGTATAGGCGTAGTTAACCGATAAACCTAGCCCGTCCCAAAATCCCGGTAGGAACCTCATCTGCTGCTCCCAATTGAATTCGAAACCTATAAGTGTTGAGCTCCCACCATTCACCGGTTGGAAGTAATAATACTTATCGTAAATACCACCTACGAGCCTCTTGGTTTGTGTGAAAATAATGTCGTTTAGCTTTTTATAGAAGACGCCACCGGAAATCATGCCGCCGGTCTGAAAATAGTGCTCGGCCATCAGGTCGAGGTTGGTCGCAGTGGTCGGTTTCAGCATCGAATTACCCTCACTGATTTCCTCAGCTTCTGCATCCACATTGCGATAAGGAACGAGATCGTAGAAGTTCGGCCGGGCCAGACTGGACGTGAACGCCAACCGGATGTTGCTCATCGGTGTCAGTTTGTACCGGATGTGCGCCGTTGGCAGAAAATTGTTGTAACTGAGTTCCGATTCCATCCCAGTCGTCGATACGTAATCGCCGTTTGCATCCAGAAGAACTTGACTGCTTTTATTTGTTAGGCTGGTAAACTCATGTCGAACACCTACGAGAAACATCCACTGGTCCATATTCAAGGTATTCATAACATAGTATGCGCCGGTTTTTTCATTTGCTGTGAAACTTGCAGCTTCTGATGCTTGGTGGTCAATTGCGCCTACGAAACCAGTAGATTTGTCTTTCTGAGACTGGAAATATGATCTGAATTTGCCATCAAGAATGCGACCTAGTCTGTAGGTTCCATCCAGTATAGTGGCCTCATCGCCAACAAACTGGGTCATCAGCAGATCGCTGGCACCTTTCCATCCGTAGACCCATCGGTCTTGATTCTTCACTTTTTCTCTAATATGCATCTTGCCGCCAACTTTCAATTCAGATGGGAACTCTGCAAGCCTAAATGAATATTTCAAATTCGCTGAACCCAAAATATCCTTGTCTGTCGCAAGATCGTTATTATATTTGACTGCGTCCAGTTTGAAGTTGTCTGGATTAAACTGATCGTATGCAGCACCTACGGTGGTAACATTGTATAACGGTTTATTCGGATTGCTCCTATCGAGCGTTAAGCCAACTTTCTTTATCATAACAAAGTTTGGATCGGTTTCGTCAGCTTTTTCCGTCTGTCCAAAGTTATATCCGATGGTGTAATCAAGGTTCAGGTTATCCATTTTGTGAATGCCGCCCGCTGAAAGTGCCATTATACTTTGTCTCTCGAGGCGATCCTTGAGTCCCATGTAAATCTTTGCATCTTTGATGGTGTTTGCATCTGCTTGGAATGTTCCCTTTGAAGGGCGAATATATAGATTACGTCGATTTTCGATATCATCACGATTGTTGAACATACCGCGGATGAAGAAATTAATATCTTCGCTAGGGTGGTAATCTAAATTGCCTGCAACATTAAATCTTTCACGAGAAATATTATAGTTCCTCATATCAAAGTCAACCAATGTCATAGGAAGGGCAACGCCAGTAGTGGTTGCTTTATCATCATAGGCTGTTTCGACATCCCACGTTTCCCTCTTCCACTGATCGTAGTTGCCGGTTACCGCGATACCAAATTTGTCATCTGAGCCGAATTTTGTGCCGTATGTAAAGCCACCTTGCCAGAGGGGTTTACCAAATATATCGCTGTAGCCACTGCCGGCCTGGATATTAAAAAATGGTTTATCCGAGTCAAAAGCGCTTTTTGTTTTTATGTTCACAGAGCCACCGATTGCATCAGCGTCTAGGTCGGGTGTAATGGCTTTCACAACTTCGATGGAAGCTGCTTGACTGGCTGAAATCACGTCCATTCCAACGAAACGTTCCCCAGGGTCAGGAGCGACGATGCGTTCCCCATTAACAGAAATGGAAGTGAGGCGAGCGTCGGTGCCGCGGATTTGTACGTAACGGCCTTCACCCTGATCGCGAACGATCGAAATGCCGGAAATGCGCTGTAATATTTCAGCGGTGTTCAAATCAGGTAACTGCACCATTTGCTCTTGGGAAACAACGCTCAAAATATTATCCGAAGTTTTTTGAATATTTATGGCTTTAGTTTGTCCTTTTCTCAGTCCGGTTATTTCGACAACTGCCATCTCGACGGCACCAGCCTTGAGCGCCACATTTTGCCTTACTTTAAGGTTTGAACCATCAACTTTAATATTAATAGACTGACTCACATACCCAATATAGCTCACAACGAGCTCATAAGAACCAGGTGACAGGTTTGAAAGTCGGTAGTCACCATCTTTATTAGTCGCTGCGCCGATGGAAGTACCCTGGAGCCTCACGTTTGCACCAGGTAAATATTCTTTTGTATCTGCATCGCTAACTCGACCATAAATTTGTCCATTTGCTTGTGCCAAAACCGTTTGTGGTAAAATCAACAAACAGCTAAAGACAATGCAGTACAGAAGTATTGAGACATATTTCACAAATTGATACAATGAATTAGTAACCATGATTACTTCCTCCTAAATTAGTTATGGTATTTATGAGGTTTATGAATCATATCCTTTGAATATTCTGAGTCGGGACTAACAATCGAAAAAATATTTTACCGTTGTGTAAGTAAACCATGTCTATATATTCCTGGTTGAGAGAAGATAAGTCACAGGATTTATTCGATGTGGATAAGTGATGAATGTCCCTTTCATATTATATTAAGAAGACTAAACACGATTTATTTCAAGGGGTCAGTAGAAAATTGATTTACTGCACCGTGAGCATACAATAATATTAAAAGACTCAACCAAAACTATGAATAGCGTTATCGTTGGGCTACAGAATCTCTTTCGACCAAGTAAGAAGTAAGTATAATAGATTTTGGATCGTGCGTTGCCCCAAGAATTCTTGAACTAATAAGTTTCATACTCTCCACACCCATTTCGTAAATAGGCTGGTGCATCGTCGTTAGTGGTATTGCGGGAAGATTCAGATCATCGTAGCCAACGATGGAAAGGTCGTGAGGAAAAGCAAGATTCATCTCTTTGGCAACCGAATAGAATGTAAGAGCAATTCTATCATGACCTGCAAAGACCGCATTGATATTCTTGCTTCGTTTTAGAATTGAGCGTGCGTATTGAGAAAAATGTTCTTCGTTGAACGGTCCTGAATGACTTACGACTATAGAAGGATCAAGTTGAATCTTTCTGTCTTCCAATGCTTTTTTATATCCTTCAAAACGAAACCGCTCAGCACTCGAGCTATTACCAAACACCATCGCGATTTTTCTATGCCCTTTGTCGAGTAGATAATTCGTAAGTTTATAAGCGCCATCAAAATTATCAGTTGTTACTTGATCGGATTCTATGTCGGAGATAGTGCGATCTGCAAGTACAACTGGAATATTTTTTTCTTTAAACTTTTGAATAATTATTTTATTCTTCTTGTCAGGCGATGCGGTAGGGACATAAATGACACCACAAACATAATTTTCAATCAATCTGTTTGCATGAAACTCTGCCTTAATGAAAAGATCATCCGAACTACAAAGTATCACACTTTGTTTGCTCTTCGATGCTGTGTCTTCAACACCTCGAGCTAACTCAGGTGCATATCCACTGCGGATATCGGGAACTATCAATCCTATGATCGCTTGTTTCTGGTGACCCAGCTGAGGAATTGTAACGAATGTGCCTAATCCTTTTTTGCGTGTGAGATATCCGAGGTTAGCAAGATTTTGAAGGGCTTGCCTTATTGTTGCTCGAGCCAGACCTGTCATTTGTACAAATTCTGCTTCGGTAGGAATCCTATCATCAAGCTTAAATACTCCCTGTTCGATCTGTTCCTCAAGCCACGTCTGCAACTGAAAGTACTGGGGTATCGGACTATTCTTATCGATTATCATAATGTGTCTATATGTATAGACAAATATACATATGTTATAAATGTATGTCAAGTTATATTTTGTAATAGAAGCATTGAAAGACAATGAATATATCGTCTAATGGCATTGATTAAATATATTGCGGATGAAATCTCAGCTTATTATATTAGTATAGACAAATAGACAATAGAACAAACAAGAGTATACGTGTGTATATATGATCCCATTCAATACACGCTAGCTAAACAATAATCTGGAGGATAAATGAAAGCCCTAGCTTATAAGGAAATTGGAAAAATTGCGCTAGAAGAACGATCTGTACCAAAAATTACTTCACCTGAGCAAGTGTTGCTCAAAGTGCTTGCGTGTGGAATTTGCGGGACGGATGTCAAAATATTAGAGGGAAAACACCCAGTTGGTAATAATACTATCTTAGGTCACGAATTCGTAGGCGAAGTTGTCGAGATAGGCGGTAAAGTTTCCACGCTGAATGTTGGAGAACGCGTTGCTGTCGATAACAGCCTGCGCTGTGGTCTATGTGAGTATTGTAGAACGGGAAATAGCAGTCAATGTAATTGGCTGAAAGATAAATCCATCGGAATTTTTCAAGATGGAGGATATGCCGAGTACTGTGTCTTACCCGAAAACGCATGCTACAAGGTACCTGACGAATTGAATGATATTGTCGCGACACAAGTTGAGACGCTTGGTACAGTTTTAAACGGGATGAATATCGTTCAAATGCAGCCTTGGGACTCCGTTGTAGTAATCGGTTTTGGTCCCATTGGATATTTGTTCTCGGCGCTTGCAAAAAATATTGCTGCTCGAGTTATGGCTCTCGAAATTGATGACTTTAGAATTAAGGTTGCAAAAGAATTGGGCGTTCCCGTCTTCAATCCGGATGATACTGACATAGAGAAACAAGTAATGAGTTTTAGCGATGGCAAAGGTGCCGAGATTGTAATTGATGCAGTTGGCACTCAATTAGAAAACGCTATCAAATATGTTGCTCCCGGAGGCAAAATATTAGCGTTTGGTATGGATAGCAGTGTCAAAGCCACAATCGTACCAAATACCATTACACGAAAAGCAATAAGAATACTCGGATCTTATATAGGGCAGAATACTTGTCTCTCAGCAATTAAGATATTGCAGTCGGGAAAAATAAATATGATTCCATTCTTTACTGAAGTAATTAAGTTAGAAGAAGGGGTAGGAGCCTTCAATAAATTGGGTTTAGATCTTAAGACTCAAAAGCAGATACCTAAACAAGCTATGAAGATAGTACTCAAACCGTAAAGTCTCGGGTTGACTTAGATTGATCACTTTGATTAATTCCCAGTATGCTATGATAATGGAATTATATGAGAAACGTATTCAAGTTTTTTGCGGCAGGCGAAGACGCACCACTTATAGATGATGAAAGGCGTGTAAAATCTCTCTATAACAAGTACCGATGGCAAGTAATGGTAGCCATCACGATTGGATATGGAGTTGTATACACCTGTCGGCTTGCTCTATCGGTTGTTAAAAAACCTTTGATAGATAGTGGAATATTTTCCGCTGAAGACTTAGGGATCATTGGTTCCTCTCTATTCTATACGTATGCTTTTGGAAAACTTACGAATGGATTCCTCGCTGATCATTCCAACATAAAAAGATTCTTTTCTTTTGGCGTTCTGGTTTCTGCTTTGATCAACATAGCCATGGGGTGGACTAATCTTTTATGGGTGTGGGTTGTCCTTTGGGGGCTTAACGGATGGTTCCAGGGTTTTGGTGCACCGGCAGGAATGGTTTCCTTGGCTCAATGGTTCAGCAACAAAGAAAGAGGACGCAGGTACGGAATATGGAGCACTGCCCACTCCTTAGGTGAAGGATTAACCATGGTCGGAGTAGCAGCGCTTGTTAGTTTCTTTGGTTGGCAGGCTGCATTCTTGGGCCCTGGCACGACCTGTATCGTTGTTGCTATTTTGATTTATATGTTTATTCAAGATCGTCCGAGAACATTAGGCTTGCCCTCGATAGCAGATTGGAAAAATGATCACGGTAATCCAGTGCTTAATGCAGAAGGACAGCCACCAAGTGTCTGGGAATTACAGCGTTCCATTCTTAAAATTCCTTCTATTTGGATCTTAGCGCTATCAAGTGCAAGTATGTATATCACTCGATATGCATTAAATAGTTGGGGTATCCTTTATCTTCAGGAAGTCAAGGGTTATACGCTTATGGAGGCCGGAAGCATGTTGGGTTTAAACACGATTGCCGGCATTCTTGGTTGCCTTGCGTACGGCTATGCATCCGACAAACTATTTCATGCGCGACGTCCACCGGTAACTTTAATAGTCGGTATCTTAGAAATTTTTGCTCTGATTGTGATTTTCTATATGCCACCAGGTCATTCGACGCTGTTAACACTTGCCTTCCTTCTCTACGGCTTTTCTTTGAATGGTTTAGTAACAACGCTCGGTGGTTTATTCGCCACAGATATTGCACCGAAGAAAGCAGCAGGTGCTGCGATGGGATTTATTGGCGTATTCAGTTATCTCGCAGCAGCCACACAAGAGCGTATTAGCGGATTTTTGATTGAAAAAGGAACAATTGTAATCGATGGTGTGAGACACTATGATTTCAGCGCTGCTATTGTATTCTGGGTTGGGGCATCTGTAGTTTCTCTAATTCTTGCAACTTCGCTATGGAATGCCAAGGTGAGTGACTAAGATGTATGGAGATCAAATGGTAAGTAAATCAAAATTGTACGACATAGTAATTTTTGGCAATTATACAAAAGACACCATCATTACGAACACGGGAATAAGATACTTGGATGGTGGTGGATTCAATTATGGAGCGCATGCTGCCAAGATGCTAGGACTAAACGTCGCTGCAGTAACTCGTTTAGCAAAAGAAGATCGTCGCGTCGTAGACAAATTGGAAAAGATCGGCGTGGATGTTTATCCTTTCTTCACGCCTTCTTCCACCCACATGGTATTGGAATATCCAACTTCTGATCCAGATGATAGAATATTAAGAAGCCCTGTAACTGCCGGTTCATTTACTGATGATCAATTTGACGGATTGGATGCAAAGGCTTTCTTAATGAGCGGATCCATTCGCGGTGAAATCCCCTATGGTGTCGTGACAGCGCTTCGCAAAAAGAGCGCTTTGCTTGTTGCAGACCTGCAAGGCTTTATTCGTATCATCGCACCGGATAACAGACTCCTGCACGCTCCTTGGCCAGAAAGGGATAAATATCTTGCTTTGATTGATGTGTTAAAAACAGATTCAGTTGAAGCAGAATCCTTAACGGGCGAATCGAATTTCAAAAAAGCTGCTACGATGATCTCAGAGCTTGGGCCCAAGGAAATTGTTCTAACCCATAAAGATGGAATTCTCGTTCTTGCAGAGAATAAGTTTTATGAAGCGAAGTTTCACGCTAAAAGTTTGGTGGGACGCAGCGGCAGAGGAGATACTTGCATCGCTTCCTATATGGCGAAACGACTAACTGAGCCTCCTGAGGCTGCGATTGTTTGGTCTGCTGCTGTCACAAGTTTGAAGATGGAACGTGAAGGTCCCTTTTTGCTAAGTGTTGAAGATGTTCGATCACTCATTGAAGAAAAGTATACTTATCCCGTTTCACCAAAGTGATCTTGTTTTTTAAGATCGACCTTGTTGGCGAAACGTATATAGTTACATACTATTGGATTTTTTATAATAGAAGGAAGTCAAAGTGAAAAAAAAGATCAATGTCGGTTTAATAGGTGCCGGAAGATTAGGCACTATGTACGCTGAATTTCTAACCACAAGAGTTGCAACGGCAAATCTTGCTGCAGTTGCAGACATTATTCCAAAAAGAGCGACAGAATGCTCTGAGAGATTCGGTATCCCCAAAGCTTACTTCAGTCATCAAGAAATTAATGATAATATAAATCTTGACGCAGTTATTATTACCGCTACAACCTCTAATCACAAAGATATAGTTATTGATGCGGCGAAGAAAGGGAGACCAATCTTTTGTGAAAAGCCAATGACGTTAAACTTGGATGATGCAAGAGAGATGAAAACCACTATAGAAAATACAAGTATCTTCTATCAACAAGGATATATGAGAAGGTTTGATGCCGGCTTTGCTGCAGCTAAGAAGAAGATTGAAGAAGGTGTAATTGGAAGACCAGTTGTTTTTCGTGGCTCTTCAAGAGACCCCTATTTGCCAACATTGGAATATCTCTCTCCACACAATAGCGGTGGCCAGATTTTAGACATGGCGATTCACGACATAGACATTGCACGATGGTACATGGGAGAAATATCATCGATATATTCTATTGGTGGTGTATTGGCTTTTCCGGAAGTTGGGCCGACAGGTGATACAGATAATGTGATTATGTCCTTCAAATTTAACAGCGGATGTTTAGGTGAAATTGATATCAGCAGAAATGGGGTGTATGGATATGATATTCGCGCTGAAGTTCTTGGAACAAAAGGAACACTCAAGGTCGGCTATCTGAGAGAGACACCAATACTGGTAATGACGAAAGAGGGCGTTACACACGATGTGGTGCCATATTTCCCGGAAAGATTTTGTGACGCGTATGTTGCTCAACTAAATGATTTCTTGAATAATCTTGAAAAGAACCTGCAACCGATGATTACTATTGATGATGGAATTGCCGGCCTTCAAGTTGCTGTTGCCGCGACAGCCTCTTTAATAGAAAATAAAATCGTAAGTGTAAAAGATTTTTAATCCATGGTATCAATATCAAATTGATCGGAGTCGTGATGAGAACGGTATCATTATTTGCAAAATGGGATCCTAAACCGGGCTTTATTCTTGGGAAAAAGGATATCGAAGGAAAGCTGACTTATTTGGGAAGTAAAGTCTGGCACAATCCTTATATCAAGATAGTCGAAAAAGAAGTGAGAGAACCGGGCCCTACTGAAGTACTCATCGAAGTAAAAGCCTGTGGGATATGCGGCAGCGATGTTCATATGTATCAGACAGATAACGATGGTTACATTTTTTATCCCGGTCTAACGGCGTTTCCGTCTGTTTTAGGACACGAATTTGCCGGACAGGTTGTAAAAGCCGGGGAAAAAGCAATCAATAAGAGGACAAACAAAAAATTCGATATAGGCGAAGCAGTCTGTGCGGAAGAAATGATGTGGTGCAGTTATTGCAGGCCGTGTTCAGACGGATATCCCAACCATTGTGAGAACCTGCAGGAGATCGGTTTTTCAATCGATGGCGCTTATGCAAAGTATATAGTCGTTGACTCAAGATACCTTTGGAGTATCGAGGATTTTAGAAAGCCATACGGCGAAGAAAAAATGTGGCTGCTCGGCAGTTTAGTTGAACCGACCTCTGTTGCTTACAATGCAGTTATTATCAGGGGTGGCGGAATACTCCCGGGCGAAAATGTTGTTATACTTGGTGGAGGTCCAGTAGGTGCCGCAGCTTGTGCAATATTAAAAAGAGCGGGTGCAAATGCAGTTATACTTTCAGAACCCTCCGAAGCGAGAAGAAAAATGGCACTATCGATAGGAGCTACTCATGTTATTGATCCAAAAACAGAAAATGTTGCAGACGCTGTTCTTCGTATTACCAACGGGCATGGAGCAAAAATAATTTTGGAGGCAACCGGATTACCAAGCATAGTGTGGTCAGACGTAGAGAGAATTATTTGGGAAGGAAGGGCCGTCAATACGACGGTAGTAGTAGTAGCCCGCGCAGACGATAGAATTCCATTGAATGGTGAAGTTCTCCAGGTAAGACGTGCAAATGTTGTCGGCTCTCAGGGACACTCGGGTCATGGAATATTCCACAATGTTATTAGCTGCATTTCTTCCGGCATGGATATCTCTCCGATTGTCACGAAAAAAATTCAGTTAGACCAGATTGAAGAAAATCTGAAAAAACTTCAAACCGACAGAGATGAAGTAAAGATTACTTTAATAAATTTTGATTAATCAGAATTTAAATAGGAGCAAATATGTCGAAGTGGATTAAAGCAAATCGAGGAGATATTCATTTTGAAGACACGAGCGTCGGTAGATTAAAAAAGAAGATTTGGGATGCCAGCGATGAGGAAATTGACATGATACTCGCTGAATATGAAATTCCTTCTCCGTCCGAATTGGCAAAACCGGGAACATACATTCAAACGACGGTCCGAAAACATGTAATCGAAAACCGGAAGAAGAATGACATTCTCTTCATTCCTATCGGGTGCACAGAGTTGCACGGTATTCATACAGTGACAGCGCTCGACACTTTTATGGTTACACAAATCCTCGAAGGTCTTCGCCGCTACACAGCAAAAAAGGGCGCCCCTCCAAATCTAACCTGGACACCGCTGAATTTTGGCGGTCATCCGCACCATCACGTCGGAATGCCCGGGACGATCCACTTAGAGGATGAAGTGTTGAAAAGGTTATTGATTGATGTGATGGTTGGATTCTGGAATGACGGCTTCAGAAAAATCATTCTCATCAATAATCACGGTCATTCCTGGCTGCTCGAAGCAGCAATTCAAGAGCTGCAAAAGACATGGAACTTGCCCGGCATATTCAGAATGATTGATTGGCACAGATCTGTGCGAGAATTCTTCCGAACAAAAGAGCGCGGCGGAGATTGGGATGATGACTTTGTGCACGCGGACGAAGCAGAAACCTCAGTGCTTCTCCTGTTGGCAAAAGAATACGTGGAGATGAAGTACGCACAGGAAACGAAAGTCAAACCATATCTCCCGGATGGTCATTTCGACAAGGCTGTCGATCCGTTTGGGCGTCCTTCTCGTTGGTCGGAAGGTCAAGGACATTTTCCAACGGAGATGGGTTCTATCCCGGAAGGTGTTGTAGGTCGACCGACAATAGGAAAAGCTGAAAAAGCAAAACGAACCATAGCGGCAATCCTTTCTTATCTGACGTTGGTTCATGATGAAATCAAAGAAGCTTTTCCATCGGGAAAATTGCCTCCGATCGAAAAAACAACTATGCGCACAGAAAAGGAAATGGAGCCTTATTTAAAGGAACCTTTCACCAAAGGATGGAGACCGATTTACGCTATCCCCAAAATGGGATTATAGACTGAATGAAACTGAGCATAGTTCTATCGACACAACCTTCGTCATTTTCGGCTTTGGCGTACAAAGGAAATCTATCCGAGAATGTTGCCAAGATAAAACGCTTTGGTTTTGACGGAATAGAACTTGCCGTTAGAGATCCAGATCAATTGGATGTCGACTTTCTGAGATCAATATTAAAAGATAACAGTTTGCCCGTTTCCGCTATAGGAACCGGGCAAGCCTACAATGAAGAAGCACTCTCATTCACCAACCCCCAAAAAGAGATTAGAGAAAGAACAATCAAGCGAATAAAATCTCACGCTAAGTTGGCTGAGAGCTTGAATGCGATCATAATTATTGGTTTAGTACGAGGCAAAAAGGAATCAGAACTTGGATATGAAACAGTTGAAAATTGGCTCATAGAAGCGTTACAGGAATGCACTTCGGAATATGATTGCATTAAATTTGCCATCGAACCTATTAACCGGTACGAAACAAATCTTATCAACGATGTCACATCCGGACTTGCGCTTCTTGAAAAAATTGGTAGGACAAATGTAGGTCTTCTTCTTGATACTTTTCATATGAACATTGAAGAGCCATCCATCATAAAGAGCATAAATACTGCAAGAGAAAGTCTCTTCCATTTTCACGTTGCCGATTCTAATAGATGGTATCCAGGTGCTGGTCATATCGATTTCAAAGCAATTTTCAATGCACTTGCAGAGATTCACTACACCGGCTTCGTTTCTGCGGAAATATTGCCTTTGCCGGATTCTGATACTGCCGCGAAAAAAACTATCGATTTCTTGCGCGATTTGTTAACAAATGAATTATAGAGATTCATACGATTTTATTGTGATCGACGGGTTCCGTTTTATCAATATCAAACTTGGAGCGTACCATGCATACTTTTCATAGTAAGAATATTTCCATTTCGTTTATTCCAAGAAACCGTCTATCATTTGCTATACTTTTCATCACCATTCTCTTCAGTTTCACTACAGCATGGTCGCAGAGCTTTCAAAGTAATTCGACTCGATTTCTCATTGTTAGCGATTGGGGAGGATCTGCATCGAGCGATCAAATAGCTGTTGCAGCAGCAATGGCAAAAGAAGCCGAACGTATAGGAGCACAGTTTGTTGTGACAGCGGGAGATAATTATCACGACGATGGCATTACTACTGCAACCGATCCGCGATGGAAAACGGAATTCGAAGATGCCTATGCCTATCCAGCTCTTCAGATTCCATGGTATCCCTCAATAGGGAATCATGAGTACCGAGGAAATGTGGACAGCGAAATTGAATATTCCAAGCTAAGCACGCGCTGGAAACTTTCCGCCCGCTATTATACGCAAAAAGAGCAGATCGATGATACCAGTTTCGTTCTTATTGTTCATCTAGATACATCTCCATTTATTGAATCGTACCACAGTGAATCTAATGTATATCAAGTGGAAGGACAGAATACGAAGAAGCAACTGATCTGGTTGGATTCGGTCCTGACTGTATCGCGGACACGCTGGACGATTGTGGTTGGACATCATCCCATCTATGCCGCGGCAGCTAAACATGGCGACACAAAAGAATTGAAAGAGAAGGTACTTCCGATACTGACAAAATATCAAGTGCCTCTCTATGTCTGTGGGCACGACCATGTGTTACAGCATCTAAAAAACGTACAGATGGATTTCATCGTCTGCGGCGGTGGAGCGAAAACACGCGATCCAGATCAACGTGATGACGTTGTGTTTGGCATTAGATCGCTGGGCTTTCTTTCTGTATCGGTGACGGCGAAAGATATTCGAGTGAACATCATCAACGATAAGAATACAATCCTGCATAGCCTTCAAATCCCCGCGGGGATTTCTCAATGACATTAGGAAAAATCATCTTTGTTGAGAAGTATCGGTAGAAAACTTATCGTATTGATTTTATTTCATGCAAAATAACCCAGTTCTAGAAATGCACCACATCTGGAAGATATTCCCGGGCGTCATCGCTTTAGATGATGTCGGTTTTGAACTTCGAAAGGGAGAGGTGCACGTGCTGCTGGGTGAAAACGGCGCCGGTAAATCTACACTTGTCAAAATTCTCAGCGGGGCATGTCAGAAGACAAGCGGTGAGATTCATCTTTCTGGTCGTCGAACCGAAATAAAATCTCCAAAACATGCGCAAGAACTCGGAATCACTATCATCTATCAGGAACTACAACTTATACCCGGCCTCACGGCCACTGAAAATATTTTTCTCAGTAGAGAGACGACAAACAAATTTGGACTGATAGATTCAAAAGCACTTCTTTTATCAGCTCAAAGCATCTTAGCCAGTCTTGGGATCGATATAGACTGCGATTGTCCGGTTAACCATTTTGGAATAGCGCAGCAGCAAATGATCGAAATTGCAAAAGCCTTATCTCTTGACGCAGCCATTCTTATCATGGACGAACCTACCTCTGCCCTGTCTGAGACTGAAATCAAACAACTCTTCAACATAATCCGCAGGCTCAAAGCGAAAGGTGTGTCCATCATTTACATCTCTCATCGGTTGGAAGAGCTTTTTGAAATCGGCGACAGGGTAACTGTCTTGAGAGATGGGAAGTGTGTCGGCACAAAGAGAATTGATGAAACTTCGCAGCCTGAATTAATAGGAATGATGGTCAATCGCGAACTAAAAGAACAGTATCCGAAGCAACAAGTTCAGATTGGCGAAGAGGTTCTCAGAGTTGAAAAGCTTTCGCGGAAAGGTGCAATAAAGAATATAAGCTTCTCGCTCCATCGCGGTGAGATTTTGGGAATAGCCGGTCTCTTAGGATCTGGAAGAACTGAATTGGCGCGTGCAATTTTTGGTGCAGATAGAATCGACTCCGGAGAAATTTATGTAAAGGGAAAACTGCAGAAGATCAATTCCCCGCGCTCGGCAATAAATCTCCGGATCGGTTTTCTTACCGAAGATCGCAAATCACAGGGACTGGTATTGAGCCTGTCGGTGAAAGAGAACATTAGCTTATCAAGTCTCGATTCGTTTTCCAGATTCGGAATTGTTGATATAAAAACAGAAGAGAATAAAGCCGGTTTCTATGTGAACACCTTGCACATAAAGACTCCCAATCTTAAACAAAGGGTGCTCTATTTAAGCGGCGGTAATCAACAAAAAGTAGTTCTTGCAAAGTGGCTTTGCAGTAAGGTGGATATTTTCATTTTCGATGAACCTACAAGAGGAATAGACGTCAGCAGCAAAGTTGAGATCTATAAATTGATGAACCAGCTTGCTGCTGAAGGTGTTGCCATCATCATGATATCATCTGAGTTGCCAGAAATCCTTAGTATGAGCGACAGAATTCTGATTTTGCGTCAACATGAAATTGCTGGAGAAATATCAGCTAAAGCAGCAACTCAGGAAGCACTCATGCGATATGCGTTGGGGGCTTGAGAAAACATTATGCAAGGCAAAATCGATCTTGACTTGAAAAAATGTTATTCGTGATCACCAAAGATAAAATATTTTATAGCAGCAGGCAGCTCGGAACGTTGATCGGGTTGGCGATTGTGACGATCTTCTTTTGGACTTTCAGCCCTTACTTCCTGACTGTTTCCAATTTAGCAAATATTGCCGAACAGACTGCAATCAATGCAATAATAGCCGCGGGCATGACGTTTGTCATTATCACTGCTGGTATTGATCTTTCCGTCGGATCAATAGTAGCTTTTTCAGGAGTGATTTTGGCGAGCGCGTTGCACGCTGGAATATCAGAACCATTCGCCATCCTTGCCGGACTTGCAGTTGGAGCAATGTGCGGCTTAATGAACGGCCTTCTGATTAGCTTTGGTCGGTTACCCCCATTCATCGCTACTCTCGGTATGATGAGTGTGGCGCGCGGTGCCGCTCTTTTTTATACTGAAGGAAGACCCGTATCAGGTTTTTCTTCAGAGCTGAGGTTTCTCTCGACGGGTGAGTTGTTAAAAATTCCGATGCCTGTCATTATCATGGTTGTTATCTACGTCATGGCACATTTTGTTTTGAAGAGAACAAAGTTAGGGAGATATACATACGCAATCGGCGGTAATGAAGAGGCGGCAAATTTATCGGGGATCAATACCAGAGTAATCAAAACTACTATTTACACTCTTTGCGGTTTATTGAGCGGGTTGGCAGCAGTACTACTCACAGCGCGCTTGAATTCAGCGCAGCCGATTGCTGGCATTATGTACGAATTGGATGCAATAGCAGCAGTGGTCATCGGTGGAACAAGTTTGATGGGAGGAGAGGGAAAAATATCTGGTACTCTGATTGGCGCTTTCATTATGGGAATTCTGAGAAACGGATTGAATCTCTTAGGAATTTCTTCCTTCGCCCAGCAAATCGTTATCGGTTCAGTAATCATTTTTGCTGTCTTGATAGATATGGCGCTCAAGAAGAGAAGAAACTGATGCTTGTGCTACTTTCAGAAAATATTATTGTATTTCATCACAGATCTCCATCACTGTACAGCATTCCTATGCATTCCACGGCTATCTCTGCGTCTCAGCATTAAGACACAAGTTGTCATAAGTCATAACTCGCAAGAGGATATTTGTATGAAACAAACATTGGTTATATTTTTGGCTATCACCTCTCTTGTACTGTTTGAAACATGCAGAAAATCTGAAAACATAGATAAACCTGCAATTGCACTGGTGCTAAAGACTTTGAATAATCCTTTCTTTATAGATATGCAGAAAGGAGCTGATTCAGCGGCTAAGGAGTTGGGAATAGACTTAATAGTCCAAGCTGCAGAACGAGAAGTAGATGTTGAAAAACAGATGCAGATAATTGAAAATCTCATTCAAAGAAAAGTATCTGCCATTTGTATCACGCCAAGCGGATCCAAGGAGATTGTGCCAGCCATTATTAAAGCGAATGAGGCAAAAATTCCGGTACTGATTATTGACACTAGAGTTGATAAGAGATCATTGACTGAATCCGGTGGACACGTAGTAACGTTCATCGGATCGGATAATAAGGATGGCGGTAGAATTGCCGGTGAGTATATTGCAGACCGGCTCGGCGGTAAAGGAAATGTCGCAATCTTAGAAGGCATACCGGGTCACGAAACCGGCGATGCAAGACTAAGTGGATTTCATGAAGCTCTTGAAAAATATAAGGGAATCAAGATCGTCGCATCTCAAACGGCTAATTGGGAAAGAGACCAGGGATTCAATGTATTTCAGAATATTCTGCAAGCTCATCCGGAAGTACAAGCTGTTTTTGCCTGCAATGATATGATGGCCCTTGGCGCTGTCGAAGCAATTTCTGCTGCTCAGAAGAAAAACAAAATTGTTGTCGTCGGTTTCGACGCCATTAGCGACAGCAGAGTCGCCATATTGATGGATGAAATGCACGGATCGATCGCCCAGCATCCTGAAGAAATGGGAAAGCTTGCCATAGAATACGCTTACAAAGCAATCAAAGGCGAGAACGTACCTGCCGAAATGCCGGTAAAAATTGAATTGATAACCAAAGAGCGGCTGATTAAGAAATAGATACGTGACAGCAAATATATTTATAGATAAAATTTAATCCTTTTGGAGAACATAAAAAATGATCAAAAAATCATGGATCTTTTCAATCATCACATGGTCGGTTTTTGTTACTTTAGCTTTCGGACAATCCAAGTCTGCTGCATCGGCAACGCCAGACAACATCAGGCTGACATGGTCGGAAAGTCCAAAGACGACCCAAACCATAGGCTGGCGTACAGATTCCACAGTTGCTAAAGGAGAAGTTCAATACGCAAAATTGGGCCAGGCATTTGCGACATCTTCAACCCCCGCGCCGGAAATTCTTATTACCAACGTCGGTAAAATCCATCTTTTCTCTACAACTTTGCGAAACCTGCAACCGGGTGCACGGTACCAGTACCGGGTGGGTAACGGTGTTCATTGGAGCGCCACTTATACTTTTGAAACCGAAAACGCTAGTGCGGATAAGTTCGAGTTCATTGTCTTCGGCGATTCGCATAAAAAAAAGCCGGAGTATACTGTTTGGCAGAAGACGGTTAACAATGCCTATCGACAAAATCCGGATGCAAAGTTTATGATGAGTGTTGGCGATCTGATCTATTCCGGAAAGGATTATGTTCAATGGCAGGCATGGTTTGCTGCGTGTCAGGATGTTATTGCCCGTATTCCAAATATGCCTGCAATAGGCGATCATGAACCACGGGGCGTAACCAGCAAAGACGAATGGCAAAGACCCGAGTACTTTATTAAGCTGTTTAAAGTCCCCCAAAATGGACCGACAAATTTCAAAGGTGAAGTCTACTCATTTGATTATGGTTCGGCGCACATTTCGGTACTGAACAGTTCGTTTGCATACGAATTTGCGGATTCAGCGAATCGGCAGGCTATGGTTCAGGCTGAAACGGCATGGCTGAATGCCGATCTCGCCGCTACCACTAAACCGTGGAAAATAGTCTTGTACCATGATGCTACCTATAATTTAGCTCCGGACCGGTCTGGAATTTATACCAAGACTCATTTTGGACCGATCATCGATAAATATCATGTCGATGCAGTCTTCAACGCGCACGACCACGCTATGGCCAGGAGTTATTTCATAAAAAATGAAAGTTTTGTACAAAGTGCAGCAGAAGGTACGGTATACTTTATTTCAGGCAGATCGGGCGACAACGCCAAAGAAAGTCTGGTGCGTAAAATATGGCATCCTTTTTTCTATGATCCACAGGCGCAAACCTGTTATCTTACCGTGGATGTGGATCAAAAGGAACTGACAGTTAAAACCAAACTCGAAGACGGCACGATAGTGGACGTATTCAAGATTAATAAAAATAAACCTGAAGAGAGTACGCCGGTGATTCCATTCGGTGCATACCAAAGTCCACGTTTTGCTGCATTCGGGAGTCTACTTCAATTCGGCAAACCGCCCGAGCAGAATAGCACCGGGGAATGGTTTGTCGATATCAATGCTTTGGCTGCTTATCTAACAGGCCAATTCAATCCATTAACTAATACATTCAGTTATAACGAAGGTGATATCCAGCTTCAATTGGCCAATGGAATGTTTTTGGATGAATCCAAAACAATGGTTTCATTGACTGGGCTCACTTCGGTAGGCTTTTACTGTAAATACCACCCAGCTATGAACCTGGTCATAGTGGAACGGTGGAGGGACTGACAAATATACTGTATAGTCTCGAAGGTATTCAGGAGATGTTTGAAAACACAATTCTACGCCGTCGCATGTACTCACAAAGGTTTTTATCAATTACAAAATGATAATTGCTAAAACAATAGGGAGATGAGGGTGTTCGATTTATTTAACAAAGTTGAACATAAAAATGTTTTAGAACAATCAAATCCTGATTGGTTGAAAGAATTATGTCTGAGTCTCAAAGAAAAAGTATGCTGTGATATTGTTACGCTACAGCTTTATAGCACAGCCGCTTGCTTTTATGATATTACTCCCATGGCAGTCGTAATACCGGATAACATTGAAGACATAATAACAACAGTAAAGATTTGTGCAAAGTATAACGTCCCAGTCTTGCCTCGCGGTGCGGGTTCGAGCTTGTCTGGCAATTCGGTTGGCAAAGCAGTTCTTATGGATTTGACTCACGGTTTTAAAGAGATAACATTTATTAACGATAGAAAAGTTAAAAGCGGTGTGGGTGTTGTATTGAATCATCTGCAGGATAGACTGAAGCGAACGAATAGATTATTCGCACCCGATCCAAGCAGTGGAAACGTTTGTGTTATAGGGGGTATGCTAGGCAATAACAGCGGTGGTCCGCACACGTTAAAGCATGGCAACATGTATAAGCATGTTGAAGAAATTACGGCTGTTCTTTCTAATGGAAAGATTTTCAATGCGAAAAACATATCGCTGGTTGATATTCACAAGTTAGACGATTTCCACAAACCTTATTATGAAAAAGTAAAACAGTTGCTAGAAAAATATTCTGATGACATTACCACAAGCAGGCCAAACGTGACAAAGAGTACTTCGGGTTATCAGGTATGGGATATTCTTACCGATACGCATCTCAACATGGCGTCGTTGATGGTTGGCAGCGAAGGCACGCTCGGGGTATTTACCGATGCCACACTTAAAGTAATTCCTGCCATAAAACACCGTGGAATACTCTCGCTCTATTTTACAGACATAGCAAAGATGGGCACTGCAGTAAAGCATCTAAGAGCTTTAGGCGCATCTGCCATCGAATTTGTTGACCAGTCGTTTATTCAACTTGCTTTGAGTTTTAGACCGGAGCTGAAAAAGTTTTTGCCGGAATATGTGAAATATCTATTGTATGTAGAGTATGAAGATGACGAGATAAAGAACATTGAAGATTTGTTTACTAAAACCCGTCAAATAATTTTTGATCATGAAAAATTAGCAGAAGTCGGTGCATGTTCAGTAGATGAAGAAGAGATAGCAAATATATTTAGGATTAGAAAAGCCGCAACGGTAATCCTTAATAAGATTCAAGGTAAAGAGAAGCCTGTTCCGTTTATAGAAGACGCTGCAATTCATCCCGATCGATTCTCGGAATTCCTAATTGATCAAGCCAAGTTGCTTGAAAACTTTTCGTGTAAGTATGTCGTATTTGGGCACGCTGGAGATGGAAATCTTCATATCCGTCCATTATCAAATTTCCGAGATGAAAATACCTTCAACGAAACGGATAGATTAACCCAGAGCTATGTTGACTTAGTTCTTAAATATAAAGGGACACTGAGCGGCGAACATGGCGACGGCAGATTAAGAACCCCTTTTCTAAAAAAATGTTATCCGAAACTTATTCCTTTATTCGAAGAGATAAAAAATCTTTTTGATCCTTCAAGAATCATGAATCCGGATATCATCGTTCCGTTGAAAGAATATAAATGGAATGAGAACCTTAGATATTCCCCTGATTACAAATATATACAAACATCGTCCAGACTCGATGCAGATAAATGGAGAATGGAGATTGAAAAATGTCATGGCTGCGGCACTTGCAGAGAATATTGTCCTGTTTTTATTGCCACTGGAGAAGAAGAAGCTACTGCACGGGCAAAAGCAAATATTCTACGCGGAATGATCTCTGGGAAAGTATCAGCCGATGCTGTTGATACAAGTCACTTCTATAAAATTATGGATTATTGTATCAACTGCGGGCAATGTATAACTGATTGCCCGACCGCTGTCAATATTCCTGGAATGGCAATACTCGCAAAAGAAAAACTGCGGGAAAACCGTTCCTACAAAATCAGCGAGTATATTCTTCAAAGAGGTAACCAAGTCAGCACGCTTGCCTCTTTATTCTCTTCAGTGAGTAACATTGCAATGTCGACGCCTTTGATGAGAACATTGATGCACTTTACGATTGGAATTGATCGCCGGAGAAATATGCCAAGGTTTTTCAGGCAGAAGAAACAACCGCAATTGCTTGATGGGAAGATTGGAAAGAAAGTCGTCTTATGGTCGGGATGTGCTGCGCAGTTCAATGACCCTCAGGGAGAATTGAAAAGTTGTAAGCAAATTCTGAATAAGTTAGGGTATGATGTAATTCTTCCAGATTGGAAATGCTGCAGTGTCGCTAAATTGTCATACGGAAATATAAAAGATTCTTTGAATGATATTGAATACAATATAAAAGTGCTGCTCCCCTATGTAAATCAAAATATCCCAATTCTTTTCACCAGTGCCTCGTGCGGGTATGCCTTTATGCACGAGTATGAAACGTTGTTCAATGATAACGCTGACATAAAAAAAATCGCACAATCAAGCAAAGATATCCATGATTTCCTCGGCAGCGTTTTTCTCAATGGAGAACAAAAGTATTCCTTTACACCCATAAGCAAAAAAGTTGTCTATCATGCACCTTGTCACCTCAAAGTTCAGAAGAACAAGTTTGGACCAACGGATTTGCTCAAAGTGATTCCAAACTTGGAGTTGTGTAGAATAAATGATAGCTGCTGTGGAATCGCCGGAACATTTGGAATGAAAAAAGAAAATTTCGATCTTTCAATGGAAATAGGATCCGCACTCTTTGCAGAAATAAAAACAGCTAGCCCCGACTATGTATTATCCGGGTGCGGCACTTGTCAGATTCAAATACGCCAGGGCACCGGCTTGGATGTGATTCACCCAATTATACTATTGAACGAATCATTTCAACAAATGGGCGGTAAGGAATAATATAATGTCGATTAACTCTGCCGCGATTTTCCATCGGTATTGGCGATCGATTCGGTATGGAAGGACGAGCACACGTACGGGCTCTGAAGCAAGCACTTGACAAAGGAGTGGAAGTAATTTCAGTTTGGAACAAATCCAATCGAGAGCATACCATCATCGGGACGGAACCTCTTTCTGCCCGACAGGAAGCAGATGCGACAGTACAAGATGAGAAGGGGATGTTACCATACTTCTGTGACGCCGACCGTGTCGGACTTAAAACACTCAACCGTAAACACCTGCAGAATTGTATCTCTTTCTTGCTGGTCTGGCAAAGTTAGATGTCGCAGCCCAAACTGTGGCGCCAAAGTTTTGTGGCAAGTTCTTAAAGGGAATTGATTATGTCGGAGATGTATCGGCATTTACGCGTGAATTCGAGAGCGATCTTACCGTAATAGAGATAGCAAAAGCAGAGTTTTCACATACGCTGGAATTGAAACCCAGCATACATTCCGGAAGCGATAAATTTTCATTACTCGCACCGTTCTACCACTGTTCATTGGCACGTAGATAGAATAAGAGGTTGAAATAATTTGTGACTTCGGCTAAAGAAGGAAATTCAAAATAAAACTGATAAGACGTTTGTCTCGTCTCGATCTTTCTTTAAGGATAATCTTTCATGGCATTCAAGAATAGTTGAATCCCTCTATGAGGAATGCTAATTTACATTAAAGCATACGGAGAAACGCTCGCATGATCTTGTAGTGATAGTAGAGTTAATAGGGATGAATAGTTGCCTACTCTGAGATTATAGGTATATTTTTATCGATCAAAAAAGTGAAAGGTAATATCATGAAAACGGTAGGTATTCGTGTTTGCTCTTTAGCAATTCTATTCATTGGATTGCAAGTGATCATACATTCACAAGAAAGAATTAAGATTGTTGTCATCCCTAAAAGCAATACATCCTATTACTGGAAATTAGTGCGCACAGGTATCAAATTAGGAGCGGTTGCCTTATCGCGAATCGATATTGAGTGGAGAGCTCCGGAAATAGATCATGATAAAGCCCAGCAGATTTCTATATTGGAGGAATGTATCACCGAGGGGGTTTCCGGAATTGTTCTCTCACCGTTGGATAATGTTGCATTAGCAATACCGGTTGCAAAAGCATTAAAGAAAAACATTCCTGTGTTGATTTTTGACAGTGCCCTCAAAGGTAAGCCGGGGAAGGATTTTATCTGTTTCGTTGGGATCGATAATAGTAAGGCGGGAAAAATTGCCGGTGAGGAGTTGGCAAAATTGCTCGGAGGCAAAGGCAAAGTTGTTCTTCTTGGATCTAAAGGATCATCCAATATCATCGCACGTGAAGAAGGATTTCTCGAGACATTGGCAAAATATAAAGGCCTTCAATTGATCAAGCAGATCAGTTACACTGGCACATCCAGCGATGAAGCGATGGATGCGAGCATGAAAATGGCGGATCAACTCAAGGAAGCCGATGGAATTTTCTGTTCCAGAGAAATATTAACAATTGGGATGCTTAACGCTCTACGCAATCTTCATTTGATAGGTAAAGTTAAATTCATAGGTTTCGATACACCTGCAGCTGCAGTTGATGCCTTGAAGAAGGGCGAGATGAGCGCTTTGATTAGTCAAAATCCTGCACGAATGGGTTTTTTCGCCATCAAAACGATCGTTGATCATATTCGCGGTAAAGAGGTTCCTTCAACAATCGATATAGATGTGCAAATCATTACTCGTGAAAACATAAATGATCCGAATATTCAAAAACTCCTCATCTTACCGGGTATAAAGGAATAAATATATTCTCTAAATTATAACCTTCGGAATGTAATACATATAATTCTTTGATAACCTTCAGAAGGTCAGATAAGGTTTCAAAAATCATTTCTCATCCAACACATTCCGCAGAACTTTTAGAACTTTCTTAAGATCGTATGGTTTGCCCAAGAAAATATCTATGCTCACTTTCAAAAAATCTGATTTCATTTCTGCATCAAGAACGCCGTCGCAACAATGATTCCAGCACTCGGATTAAGTTGTTTTATCCGTCTATACATATCGATGCCAATAATCGAGGGCAATCCAAGATCGGTAATGAAATGCGATCTCTTGTTGCTGTTCCATATATACCTTCAACGCCGCCGATCCTTACAGAACGAAAGAGTTCACATTGGGCGGTTTTGAAGCAATAAAAAAAGTAGGCCAGGGTTCGTTCATGGTGATCACAGGCGACCTCGATCCACCGCAAGCTACTCGCGAATTGATAGATATGGTTTTCGGCAAAAAATATCTCTGGTACCCCATCGTCGGTAATCATGATTTCGAAAAGGCTGCGGATATACAGTATCTTCGTGCACTTAATAGCGGTGACAAATCACTCTCTCATCTCGTACGAAAGGGACCGGTGGGCAGTGAAGAGACTTCTTATTCGTTTGATTGGAATGATGCTCATTTTATTGTGCTTAATCTTTACTACGATGGGAAGAGTGATATTGGTGGGACAGGTAATATTGCCCCTGAGCTTTTTGATTGGCTACAGAAGGATCTAGATCATAACACCAAGAAATGTATTTTTGTCTTCGGTCATGAACCGCTCCTGACTATCCCTGACATGGATAATGGCTCGATTCGACATCAGGGAAATTCTTTGGATCAATATCCCGAAACCGTTTTCAAGTTTCATCAAATGCTTGTTAAGTATAAAGTTACTGCTTATATCTGTGGTCATACTCACCGTGCATCGTTCGCAAACATCAATGGTCTTTGGCAATTTGATCCCGGTCATATCCGTGGTTATGAAGCCGACTATACTCCCGATAGGTTGTATGCCCGCATCTCAGAAGAAATGAAAAAAAAGAAGGACACGGGAATCACTCTGAGTAAAACACTTGTTGATTTCTATAAGTCAGACATAAAAGAGGTAAATAAGATTATTTTTAGTTTAGGCTTCGGCAGCGGGAAGTCATACGACGAAGTGAGCGAGAATGAAGCAATTACAGGGTTGAATTATTTTTTTATAGATTACGAGAAAAGTATTGAAACAAGAAATCAACACAAAAAGAAATTCCAGGAGAATTGTGGATGGGGCAAGAGTTCTTTTCTGAGAATCACGGTCAACAAGACATCGACACATGTGGAAATATATCGAGATGATGATTTCAGCGGAAACTATATATTGAAGCATTCGCAGTTATTAAACCAATAAATGCGACTGTCGTTGTTCGAGTGTATGTCGACTACGAAACAGCAACTCTTTGGAAATCATCAATCTGGTATTTAACTGATCCGAATAAATATTGTGGTTATTCATTTCATCATGCGAAAGGAATAGTATAATGATTGCAAATCCGTTAACATTACCGCGATATTCTATCGGTATTGGCGATCGATTCGGCATGGAAGGACGAGCACAGTTACGGGCTTTAAAGCAAGCACTTGATAAAGGAGTGGAAGTAATTCCTGTTTGGAACAAATCCAATCGAGAGCATACGATTATCGGAACACGGCCGGAAGATGCGCGCAAGGCAGCAGATGATGCTGTGAAAGCAATGGATTGGAAAGGGAAGTATTACCTTGACGCAGACCATATAAGTCTCATAACGGTGGATCCTTTTATTACGCACTGTGATTTCTTTACTCTGGATGTCGCGGATTTCATCAGAACAACACCTGATCCATTGGAACTTGAGGTGTTCGAACGTGAGATGAAACCGTTGTGCGGCTTGCTTCGGATTCCTACGATGAATAGAGAAATTCGAGTTTCAGAAGAAATGATTCGCACGATTGGCTCAAAATACCTCTGTGCAGTGAAGGAAGCAGGTAGAATTTATAGGTATATCCAAAATCGAAAAGAAAATGCCGAAATAATCGTTGAAATCTCGATGGACGAAACTAATTTGCCACAGACACCGGTGGAGCTGTTCTTTATCCTCGCTGCGGCTGCTCAGGAAAAAATCCCCATTCAAACGATTGCTCCAAAATTCTCCGGGATGTTTCTCAAAGGGATTGATTACATAGGAGACCGCTCGGATTTCGCAAAGGAGTTCGAGGAAGATATCATCGTTGTGTCTCATGCAATCAGCGTCTTCAGCTTACCCTCAAGTCTCAAGTTAAGTGTCCACTCCGGCAGTGATAAATTCTCTCTTTATCCATTGATGTATCAAGCGATGAAGAAACACAATGCAGGTCTCCATTTGAAAACTGCAGGAACTACCTGGCTGGAAGAAGTGATCGGACTCGCTGCCGCTGGGAATGAGGGATTACGCATCGCGAAGGAGATCTACAAAAGCGCTTATATGCGGATAGATGAACTCTGTGCTCCATATGCAACGGTTGTTCAAATCGAACGAACGAACCTCCCCTCGCCGGAACAGGTAGAACAATGGACCTCAAACCAATTCGTTTCGACACTTCGCCACGATCAGCATTGTCCAACCTATAATAAAGATATCCGTCAAATGATTCATGTTGCTTTCAAAGTTGCTGCAGAGATGGGAGATCGGTATCGAAATGCTTTAGAGACACACGAGAAAATCATAGGGAAATGCGTTACAGATAATCTCCTCGAACGCCATATCAAACCTCTCTTTCTCGGTGAGCACTCTGTATGAGAACGATGTGGCAAATAGGAGAAATGATCTTTGCTGTTATGGAAGCAGTTATAGCTAACAGCTTGAAGAAATTGGTAAAAAGAGATGTTGCATTTTGGTAACAGGAAGTGAAAACATTTCAGAATTGCCTTATTAATCGAGGATGGTTATCCGCTCCTAATGCTAGTGCGTCCCTCAAAAGTTGGCTTGACGTAAATTCTGAGTGATTGAACTGTTGAGCTTTGATAATTGTAATAATTTGAATTTACACTCATAGTTCCATTCTACAATTAGACGCCTTTGGATCTATTTGATCAAGTTGTACTGTAAATATCTTTGGCTATATTCTTTACAAAAAATATCTGTCCATGTCCTGGTAATACTATATCAGCAGTTTCCTGTATCTTCTGAGTGCTTCTCTTTGCCTCATCAATGCTGAAAAAATCATTGTTATTTTTTCAAATAAGTGCTGAAGCAAGCCAATCCCGGTTCAGAATCGCAACGCCCGCAATCACTACCTGTACCGAATTATCCTCCGAAATCCATAACACGGAACAATGATGCCGTGTGTGGCCTGGTGTTTCTATCACTGTGGTGTTTGAGAGCAGAGGGGCACCATCGCCAACCGGATTAAACCGCCGCCTCAGTGGAAGATCAATGTAATCAAAAACTTCGTTGTGACAATACCAGGCGGCATGATCGAAGTGTTCTATTCCATAAAAATGATCGACGTATTTCTGAAAAATTAATTCGTTAGAATCCTCCAATAGCAGTGACAGTCAAAAGAGATACACTTCCCCTTGATATTGCCAAAAGAGCTCTATAGATTTTTATTAAAGATCTCCAAAAGAGTATTTGAGGTTGAATTGTAGTATATATTTATTACACTGCATTGGTTGGACAGGTGTCATGAGCAACTGTTTTAGAAATTGAATCGAGAGGATACAATGATGGAAGCGATAAATTCAGGCTTGCAGAACAAAACGATGGAGGGTCACCGCTACCTCCAATCGAAAAATTATGATCAAGCACTCGATTGCTTCAACCATGTGCTCAAGACAGAAGCATCGAATGCCATCGTCTGGGTGTATAAAGGACTCTGCCTGGCCGGATTGAAACGCAACCTCGAAGCCCTTGAGGCATTTTCAGAAGCAAAAAAGCATCGGATTATGGAAATTACCTCCTGGAAAAGTATGGGAAAGAGCCTCTATGAGTTGGGCCGGTATCGCGAAGCATTGGCATGCTTTAGCGAGATTACTGAGTTTGATGAAGAGTTGGTTGAAGCATGGCTTATGAGGGGACTAATGCACTATCATCTGGGGCAGTACGAACTTGCACTGAAATGTGATGAGGAAGCTCTTCGATTACAGCCCAGATATATTCCGGCCTGGAATAACAAAGGAGTATGTCTTGAACTTCTGAAGCGAGAGAAAGAGGCGCTCATTTGCTATAATGAAGCATTGAGAATTGATCCAGCGAATAGTGAAGCACACTATAATAAGGAAGCTCTCTTTCAGTCCGGTGATCGAAGAATCAGGGATTAGGAAGGGAACTTCTTCTCGTCTGATAGATAAATCGGCAGCGTATTTTGATGCTTATCAATCCACATATCGAGTGAGTTCCAATGAATGAATCAAAGCTTCTTCATTCTGCATTTACCAGAATGATTATCATCGCTGGGATTTCTTTCCTCCTGTTTTTGTTTGCACTCCTGATCGAATATCTCGTCGATGAACGTGCTGCAAGATCAATCGTGGCAGCCGGAGAAGTTACCCATAGTTGGGGAGAGAGCCAGACGCTGACAGGTCCCTTCATCTCTATTCCTTACAAAGAATTATCTAAAGATGAAAATGGGAATACAATATTTCTAACGCAATATGCTCACTTCCTGCCGACCAAACTGAATATTCGGTGTTCCCTGAAAACCGAACGGAGGTATCGTGGGATTTATGAAGTAGTCCTCTATAGCGGGCATTTTTATTTCGAAGGTGATTTTTCTTCACTGAGCCTTCAACAATTCGGCATCGCGGACGACAAGATATCCTGGAAGGACGCTTTTGTGACCATGGGTATCACCGATCTGAAGGGTATTCGCGACAGCATACGAATAGCATGGAACAAACGATTCGTTCCATGCATACCGGGTGTTCTCTCGAAGGGAATTGTTGATGCCGGTGTGATATTTAGACCGGAGATAGAGCAGGGAGGTTCATCTGTTTCGTTTTCATTAACACTCGATCTTCAGGGCTCATCGGATATCAACTTTATCCCGATGGGTGAGGTCACCAATGTTGAAATGTCTTCCTCCGGCGTGATCCCAGCTTCATTGGTAACTTTCTGCCCCTTGAGAGGAATATCGATCAAAATGGTTTTTACGCCCGCTGGAAGGTGCAAAACCTGAATAGAAATTATCCTCAGGCATGGATAGGAAATGTGCAGGAGGTGTCAGGCTCTGCCTTTGGTGTGAAATTCTTTCTTCCGGTCGATGAGTATTTGAAATCAAAACGTGCAGTAAAATACGCGTTGCTCTTTATCGCCTTGACATTTGTAGCCCTCTTCCTCTCCGAGGTGCTTACCCGGACGTTGATCCATCCTGTCCAGTATACGCTCATCGGTTTTGCACTTGTCATCTTTTATCTCATGCTCTTATCTCTTTCTGAGCATATGCTGTTTGATCTTGCGTATATCGTATCGAGTATTGCCACGATTGCTCTCATCACACTCTATCTGCGTTGGATTACACGAAGTAAACACATCACCATTGCACTCTCGATTATACTTGTAGTCCTCTATGCGTTCTTATATGTGACTTTACAGCTCCAGGACTATGCACTGCTTATCGGAAGCCTCGGTCTCTTTCTTATTCTGATGATGGTCATGTATTTGACACGCAAGGTTGACTGGTTTGTGCTTGATCACGATATACGGAAGTAAGCAGGCAGGGCGGGATTGAATAAAATCTTTCGGGTGGTACAACGATCACAGTGGAGCCTGATAATCGTCCTTGTGGCGTTTGCTCTATTGGTTAAGTCGAATTGACGTCGAATGTACTTTTGCAGCAATGACCTGCTAAGTGGAGTCTACCTCTATTCGCTAACAGCAGGAAAATATCGGGCGACGAAGAAGTTGTTGTTGATGCAATAATACAAGAACTGGTAAACTCTTTAAGCCGCTCCATTAATTCCATCAAATAAGAAAAGGCCCGACATTCGAATGATCGGACAAATAAAGCATTCTCATGATAAAAGAACATTCTGTTGTTTCTAGAAGAAAATTTCACAATATGATTAAGTGGTCTTCCTTCATTCTGTTATTATCATTTCTTGCAATGAATGTCTTTGCACAGAATACTCAGAAGAAGGCGACTATACTTTTCATGGGCATGAAGCATTTTCAATTGTTCGATGATATTTACACACCGAAACGACAGAAGGAAATTGAAGAAGTCGTTGCCCTGTTGAAGAAGTTTAATCCCACGAAAATAACTTGCGAGAGGCCATACGGTGACATAGAGACTTTAGAGCTTTACAGCAAATACCGCAAAGGCACTTATAAGCTAAGTATCCATGAGTCGAATCAAATAGGATTTCGCTTGGCGAAAGAACTTCATCTTGAAAAGGTTTATCCTGTAGATTACCGAATTGAAGCCAAGCTGCCATCAATAGACTCATCTGCGAAAGCAAACAATCAGGAACTGTTTCTTAGAAGGTTGATTGATGGATTCGATACCGTTGGTCATCCTTCGGACGAGATGATTAAAACTTCTTCGATACTCAAAGTTCTTCAAGCGGTTAATGCTGATACTTTCCTTGAGCAGGTTGATCAGGTGCAACTCAGTACTTATGTTCACATCGGCAACGATACAGATTATGTAGGTACAGATTATCTGACTGAATGGTATAAAAGAAATCTTAGAATATATACGAACATAACCAGGATAATCGATTCCAATAATGATCGTGTGTTAGTGTTGATTGGGGCTGCCCATGTTAACTTACTTCGGTGGTTTACGTTAGGTTCGGGTGAGTATAGTGTAGAGAGGGCAGATGAGTATTTGAGGTGAGGTCATAATAATCCCAATTCATAAATGCCTCTGACCAATCCCCAATCGTAGTGCCAATAATACGTTAGCTTCTACTTTTATCAAGAATTGAGGGAATTGATCATTGAAACCTTCTTGGTTTCAGCCCGCATCTATTGAGGTTTTTTTATATCAACTTCTGACAATCCTGTCAAAAGTCATGGCGATATTGGCCTCGGTAATGACTCATTAGAAGAGCTCCCTCAGGTATTTTTCTTTTCAAACTCAGGTGTTTACCTGAGGCAATTTCATGTGTGAAATATTTTGAAATGTGTTATATTCAATTCGACTAACCCGAGGGGAGATGTTGGCCGAAGGGAAAGAGAAACCTCTGGATTTGCGATCAGCGATTAAAGAGGTTTTGTATTAATAGGAAGACAGATGCCATAATTCTACCCGGAGGAAATGAGTGATGTAATATGTTAAGGCACTACTTCACAACAAAGGGAGAATTCTCATGCGAACCGTAGCCACGATTGCTCTCATCTTTTTGCTTTTCACCACACAACTTCGAGCTCAAACAATAATTGACTCGATTGATGTTCTTCAAAAATCTGCCATCAAGGTTTTTCTTGATTGCGATTTTTGTGACGAGAATTATATTCGGACTGAAATTACGTTTGTGAACTACGTCAGAGATCGAAAAGAAGCAGATGTTCATATCATGGTCACATTAATGTCAACAGGCAGCGAAGGGACCGAATACACATTCACACTGTACGGCCAAGGAACATTTTTAGGGAAGAATGATACCCTACTATATATTTCCAATAAAACTGATACACCCGATATGTCAAGGAAAGGGTTGGTAAGAGTACTTAAAATCGGTTTAATGCGATACTCAATGCACACTCCTCTTGCTGATTATTTTAGTGTTTCCTACAATAGACCAACCGCATCATCAAGAGTAACCGATAAGTGGAACTACTGGGTCTTTAGCATCTCCTTAAACAGCAATATTAATGGAGAGTCTCATTCAAACTCTGAAAATTATAGCGGGAGTCTCTCAGCGAGCAGGACAACCGAAGATTGGAAAATACGCCTGTCGATGAGTGGAAATTATTCTGCAAACAACTATGAATTTGAGATCGATGAGAACACGGTTATTAAAAGTACATTCATAAGCCGAAGCCAATATATCAATGGGTCAGTAGTAAAAAGTCTCGGTGATAACTTTTCTGCGGGACTTTTTGGCTCGGCGTATTCATCGACCTACAGCAATATGGATCTGAGCGTTGATCTCCAGCCAGGAGTTGAATACGATTTCTTTCCTTACAGTGAATCCACACGGCGCATGCTCACCCTCACCTATCGAGCCGGCATAAGTTCAAATAATTATGTTGATACGACGATCTATTTAAAGAAGTCCGAAATTCTTTACCGTCATTCGCTCTCACTTGCTCTTTCGCTTCAACAACCCTGGGGACAATCATCGGTTTCGCTTAATGGATCCCAGTACTTGCATGACCTCTCTAAAAATAGTTTCTCAATTTACAGCAGCTTATCGATTCGACTCTTTGAAGGTTTATCGGTGAGACTCTATGGCGGTTATTCTGCAATTCATGATCAGGTCACACTCCCGAAGCGGGAACTCACTGTCGAAGATGTCTATCAACGACAGCGTCAATTGGAGACAAGCTATTCATTCTGGGGTTCTGTAGGATTTAGCTACACGTTCGGGTCGATCTTTAACAACATTGTGAATCCAAGGTTTGGTGGTGGCGGCGGTGGTGTGTATTATTATTGATAGATCCTAGTCCTCTAACGGAATAATATTTTTCCTTTCAGAAGGAATAAACAGTTAGGAATGATAATTTTCTTCTATATGCGGCTTAGTTCAACCTGCTATTAGGCAAAAGCACACACTCGCAATCTAGCAACCATGAATATAAGACTTCAGAGACTACTCTCGACGTTGGCTTCGTTTGCCGTAGGTATCATCCCGGTCTTTGTTCTCATTCATTACTTTGGTGTGTCAAGCAAACTCATTGTCGGTTGGGGTGTTCTCTCGTACGTCGTTGGCGTAGTAGGTTTTAAAATGCCCCTTTACCATTTCTTTGTTATCAAGGTGCTGCATGGGAAACTCTCAAATCTCTGGCTTAGTGTTTCGCACGGTTTTGTCTCTGCGATTTCGGAACTCGGTGCTGCCCTTCTGTTCTTCATCTTTGTCGTTCCCGAGTTAACCTTGCCCCAGCTAATCGGATTTGGGGCTGCGGCTGGCGCCGTCGAAGCCATTATGTTGGTGTTCATCCAGAATCCTCTCAAGGGAACACCATTGGAGGAGCACTCCTCGGAAGTCATCCAAAGAGCATCTGCCAATAATCTGATTCCATGGATGTCGGTATTGGAACGAGCACTGGCTCTCTTCCCACACGTTGCCACTCGTGGTCTTGTCTACATCAGCTTCATTTCTGGCAACATTGTTCCGGTTGCTCTGGCAGTTTTAACTTTTGCTTCCATTGATGGGAGAGCATACTTTGCTCACCTTGAGAAATGGCCGTTTGACAATATCCGGATGCTGGGCAAAATCTACCGCTATCTTGCGTTGGTAGGAATTTTTCAAGTTCTACTCTTTGCGCTTTTCTACTACTATCTGATGTGAGTGTGCGCCTATCAGGGATCGTGCTTACGACCTCCGCCTACGCAAGAGGCACTTCCGGACAGGCTTCCGCTATACAGATAGCTGACAAGCGCTCCATTTCGGGCTGATGAAAATATTATTATCCTTCTCTATCAAGGGCGATGAGGATATTCAGTATCAAATAGTACCAGCATTTTTCAGTACTTCACAAAGAAAATTCCTATTTTTCACCTCAAAACGACATCGCTCTTCCACTCATGAGCTACTTATCGCGGCAAGTGACTTAATGAATGAACTTTCAACCTGCGTCCTCGGCAGCTCGAGTGTCGGCAACGCGACAGTGATATGGAATTCAAGAACCGCAGTGCTTGTCGATTGCGGCTTCAATCCGGCCTACATGAAGGAAGGATTCCAAGATCTGGGTTTGAAAATTTCAGATCTCCATGGAGTCCTGATTACTCATATCCATGGCGATCACGTGAATGAATCAACTGGAAGGAGGCTTATCAAAGAGAGGATTCCTATCTATTGTCCTTCTCAGATCGCAATGCATTTAAAGACAAGATATGGAACCTTCAAACAAGCCTCTCACGAAGGCTTGCTCAGGATTATAAAAAAATCAGAAGCCGAGCTCAACGAGTTTCATATATGCTCCTTCGAAGTGCATCATGACTCCGGTGGAGGATGCTTCGGATATTCCATCTTTTCTGAATCGGGGGGCCGCACCAGGAAAATCAGCGTTACTACCGATATGGCCTATCCAACGAAATCAGCCATCCATCACATGGCCAATTCAGATGTCATTGTGATCGAATCCAATTATGATGAGGGCATGCTCGAAAACTCCAGCAGGCCGGCCTGGCTGAAACGTCGAATCCAGGAGGAAGGACACCTTTCAAACGACCAGTGCGCAGACGCGTTGCTGCAGATTATAGATCACTCACACACTCTTCCCAGGAGCCTGACGCTCGCACATGTCAGTCAACAGTGTAATACCAATGCGTTGGCTCTTGGATGCACGAGGGAGGCACTCGATAAGGCAGGAATCGGTGGTGTTAAGCTCTTTGAAACACATCCCGACAGTCCAGGCCGCACAATTACCGTTGATCAAACTTCCAATGGTTCATCAGAGGATCAAGAGATCGAGATGACCGTCACCTTCCTCAGGTCAATCCATTGACCTGCGTACTCGAAAAATGCCCTTGAAATCCTTCTTAAACTTGTGGATATTGTTTGTGCATTATCACAAGATGAGGGACTCGTTCTATGAACATGCGCTATTCTCTTTTCCTCGCACTCGCTTTCATCACCGGCTGTGCTTCGTTCAAGGAACTGGAACCGAAACCTCCGCTGCTGCCCACTGAACGGGGCTTCATTGAACTCCGCAATGATCAGGAGAATTTTCTTCTCGAGAAAGAGAAGAAATATTTTATTCGCTTCCCCAAACCTTCCGAGACTAATTTTTACGTACTTCTGAAAACAAGCGCCAAAAAGAAAGTCCATAATTATTTCACGGCAACCTTTGATGATGGCGAAGGAGTGATTACTCCCATAAAGGATGAGGCCATCAAGCAGGATAGCCTCAGTGTTTTTGCCATCGATACGTCATCGTCCTTTTTCTACTGGGTGATTGATACTGTTCGGGAACATCTACCCCTGAACGTACAGTACCGCTATGTGGCCCAATGGCGCTATACCGTCGAGACAAAACATGATGAGTATCGGCAAATCCTCGCGGCGAGCAAACACAACCGTCAACCCTATGAATCAATGGGGCCCCAGTTCAACTGGGATTCCTTCGATGCGAAAGGAGAGCAGCGAACGCTTCAGCAAAAGTTCAAAGCCCTCTCCGCAATGAATGATGCCTTGCTGAAGCTTGAAAAAGTGTTCCCGGCTACATCAACTATTCAGAACGATACCATCTTCCACCGTTATGTCTCATTAAGTAAAGACACTAGAGAAGAGCTTCGATTTCAGTCGGACTACGATGCGGTCCTCACCATCCTCGATCGTGAGCGTGAGACGCGGGGTAATCTCGCTGCGTTCGTTGAACGAAGAGTTGAGTTCACGGCATTCCTGGAACAGAAGACCCGCTTTCGGCCCCCTGTTTTAGAGTATGTAAAAACACTCATGCTCCACCGATTGGACGAGTCTCTGCCGGCTTATGATGAGTCAATAAAAAAGCAAAGTGATCTCAATACCTTCGAACTGCAACCACCTATCGTAGAAGTAGAAAAGTTTTACAAGGCGTGCGGTCAGCAGCTTCCAAAAGATGTAATGGAAATTAATGCGTTTGTCGGAGAGTTCAACACAGTAGTGCCGGCATTGGATAAAGCGAAGCAGATGATTAAAAATCTCCCCACGACAACAACCTCTCCCGCTACCTGGCCAGAGGATTCATACTATCAGGGATTTCTTACACGAATTGACGATGCGAAAAAGGCGGTTCCAGGTTATGCCCTTGATAAGTATGAACGCTGTAAGGCATATCGGATTTCATCGCTGCTGAAAGAGGAAATAAGCAAATCACAGAAACAACTGGAGGATGCCGAAGCACCATATAGAAAAGCAAAAGAAATTGTTCAGAGAATCAATGTCTTAAAAGCACAGCAGAATTATAAGGGAATTATCGACATTCTCCGTGAAAACCATGAAATGGATTTTCTCATCGCTCAGTATTCTGACGTCGATGAACGCTCAATGAACGTCCTTGTCAGCAAGGTTCGTGAGCGTATCGAGTCGGGTGCCTGGAGTGAAGCCGAGCGGCGCCTGGCAGAACTCTGGAGTGACAAAAATTATCTGAACCTTGCCGCCATCGCTCCCAAGAAAACGGAATCAGTGCGGGCGATGGAAGCAGATATTCTGAATGGTGTGAAAAAGCTTTCCACCGACCGTACCAGTGCATTTGCAAAAAAGAATGAGACCGCACTCGAACGCATCACAGTGCTCTACTCCGACTCATCCTTTTTGCCGGTCTACATCCTCGACTTCAGTTCTGAATCACGCAAGGAATTGCTGGCGAAACAGAAAAGTATCGTCGATCAGCTTCGCCAGATTAAACACTATCGTTTCCCTGAAAGTGCAATCCGTGTCATTTACAGGGAATTGACTCAGTCGCCGCAGGTCAGGGGCATTGCAAAAGCCCGCGCCATTCTGGAGCATGCAAAATTTTACCGCGGCAGCGACAAAGCAACACTCGCGATGGTCGATGAGTGCAATCCGGTTGTAGCGAAGAAGCTCGACAAGCCAAAGGATTACCGGCGGATCTTCGTCCTGCCGGTCAATCAAACGGAACGGGCTTCCAACGAATATGTGTTTCGGATTAATATTCAAATTCTAACAGAAGCGAAGTTTCCGGTCTTTGATATCAACATCAAAGTCCCGAAAGAGATTGCAGAGAATGCGAAAACAAAGCAGTGGTTCACAGAACTCCTGTTGAATAAGAAGGTTGTGAAAACTGAAGGATTTATGCGTATCGTTGCACCATCGGCCGATAATGATTATGAAGCGCAGATCACACCGGTACAGGTGAATAAAGAGGGGGAGAACATCATCGACGTAAAGTTCAACTATCCCGGCTATATGCTGTTCGAAGTAAGTGTGATGGCTCAGGTTCCCCTGATCCGCAAAAATTAGGTTGAACCGCTAAGGAACGCCAAGGACGCAAAGAGTATGATAGAGGTTTTTCTGTTTCGAAGCTCCCGCGGCGAAACACTCAAAGGGAAGATACTTCCACGCAGGAGCAGGGCGGCAGTATCGTAAACAAAAAAAGACTAGGGCGTCACGAACCCCCGCCTGCCATAATAGGTTCAAATGAGGCGGGCAGGACTTCGTGACGCAAAATTAGGAAAGCATTCAGTTTTATGTGTCACGGTGTGGACCGTGACACCCTTGGAAAGGAAAGACGCTTCCACGCAGGAGCGTGGAAGCAGTCTCGTATTTCATTTATTCCTTTGAGTTGGCGGTTTATTTGAAGAGTGAATCAGAGTCATTTTACCACAAGATGAGTTCATCAATCAGAAACGATCTATGACCATGAAAAAATATTATATCATCGGTGCTGTCCTTGTTGTGCTCATCGGTGCGGGCCTTTGGTATTACCTAACCCGCCCGACGCTGGAAGGGACAGTGGCAATTCCCTACATCGCTCACCAGAAACCGGCAATCGATCCACATCTGCCAAGTGCAAATGCTCTTGCAGACAAACTGGATGAAGTACTCTTCGATGGACTCTTTAATCTCACGGCAACCTCCAGCGGCGTAGTGTTTGAAGATGGGTTGGGAGAGTTTGTGAGCATCGAAAATAACATCGTTACAATCCGATTAAAGACCGGACACTACTGGCACGACAGCTACCGCGCATTCGCGGATGGAAAGAAAGTGACCATTGAAAAATCGGCGGTACACGAATTTTCCTCGAAAGACTTTGCCTTCACCCTGAAACGCATCCAGAGCCTGGGCAGCCTCTCGCCTGATTATATCCTTATCGCTCAGGCACTTCCGGTGATGGACTTTGAGGGGCCAAATGAGAAGAATGAAATCAAACTGAAGTTCCGCGACAATCGCGTCTGGGTTGAATCGGATATCAAAGAGGTACTCTCGTTTAAAATACTTCCGGATAACGAAGAGCTGAATGCCATGACCTATACAGTCGGGACAACCCCATATATGGCTGTGCCGGAGTATGATCGCAGCATTCGCTTCTACCGAACTCCAGATGCTGCGGTGAACATCGGCAAACTCCATCTCGTCCCCTTTGTCGATAACAGTACCTTCAGCACGGAGCTGCGAAATGAGAACATCAATGCACTCCTGGAAACACCCTTTGGCAGCCTCTCGCCGCTTCTGCCGGAGCAAGAGAAATATTTTGTTAAATCGAATGTCAGCTCAACCTACTTTGCTATCCTCTTTAATACCGAGCGGCTTTCACGCGAGAAGCGAATTCAGCTTCGAAAACTCCTCAATAATAAGATGATTCAGGACCGTTTCTTTAAAGTCGGCAGCGGCCAGCAGCGGCATATTATCGATTTTAAAGGGAACCTTGACAACTACCCCGAGTACCTGAACGATGGTGTCTTTCCCGGCTCTTCGTACTATGTGCAGGAAAAGATTATCGATCGGTGGAGCGATACGACAACCGCAAATCCTTCAGTTCTCACCGATACGATTCGCATTAAAGCGTGCCTCAACTATGGCTATCGTGAAGAGTATGCCGAACTCCTCGATATCCTGAACGATCCTCTCATTACTGACGGGCGGATACGGGCAACAGCCGTGCCGAATGAAGAGATCAAACAGGGAAACTACGATGCCTTGTTAATTGCGGTGAGCGGGTACCGGAGCAATTTTCTGTTCGACCTCTATGATCTCTTCCTCCGTGAACCGGATCTGGAGCAGTACCGAATCAATCTCGTTACCGAAATAGATTCACTCGGCGTAGGGCGCGTGAAACCGGCCTCGTTGCAAGCCAGCCATAATTTTTTCCGGATGGATGCCATTGCATCTGTGCCGGAACGCGATGATATGCTTGCCTTGCTTGAAGATGTCTATGGATTTATGTCGACACGAATGGTTGGCGATAAGCAGGCGTATGCACGGCGTGTTGCTGTTCGTGAACATGACATGGCGCTTGCCGGGTGGCTCTTCTCGCTGCCGTCGCTGATGTATTTCAGTTCGCAATTTGACAACACCAGTATCGATCTGTACGGAATCGCCTGCCAGTTATCGACGCTGAAGAAATGGAAAGAACTTCCAAAGAAGTGAGTCACACAGTTCGCCGGGGCGGCTGCCGCTGCCCCTGGTTCTTGTTCCGCTGGATTACTCTCTCATGTTCTCTCCTCATGCCTGTTCTCCTGGCTTCACAATCGGCCGATCTCCTCCTCGTTGAGAAAACGGAAAAGCTTGTTGTGTACAATTCCTTTCAGCAATCCCAGAAGAAGCAGCCGGCGGCACTTCAACCCTTCAGACCCATTCAAATTCTGAATGCCTACGAACTCCTCAGCGATGGCATCACACCTTGCATGAAAGTGGAGATAGAGGGAGAGATATATTATTTGCTCCTTGAAAAGAAAGGGGAACTTGCCGACCTCAAGATGCTGGGATTCACAAAGCTCTATTCATCGAAAAAGGTATTCTCCGATACGGTGGAAATTCTTGCTTCGAAGCGGATGGCCATTCGCCATGTGCTTACCAAACAGCGCATCGCGTTAAAAGCGGGAGAGCGATGTGTCCGGTACTTTGCCGAAAAAGCTCTTATGTATGTAAAGAAACTTGGCACACCATCTCTCTTTGGATGGATGGAATGCCCGCCGGGTCGGGAAGGGACGTGGTGGAGCCGTCTCCTTACCCGTGAGAAATTTTCTGCATTGCCGTTGCTTGCACAGAAGCGCATTACTGGAAAGATGAAGGAAATCAATACAAAACTATTGCAACTGCATGGAATGTTCACAGCCGAGACAGCAAAAAAAATATCCCCGCCCCAGTGGCAGGTAAGGCAAACCGATTCAACTCTTACCTTATCGCTTTTGCCCGAAGGTGCTGCTGCGGAATATCGGCAAAGTATGTCAGCCTTATTGGGAACAGTGCAGACCTATTTGCTCGGCACCGGGTACGATGCCGTGTTGAAGAGTAATAGTATAGAGATCAAATGCCGATGAATAGAATCCTTTCATTTATCGGGAAGAAAAACGATTCGTTTCGATCGAAAATGATCGGCCATGCGGCAGGCATTCTGTTCATGACGATTCTGTTTGGAGTTGTCATCACCTTCGTCGGTACCTCTCGTACAAGGTCAGTTGAGGCTTCAACGACGATTGATCGCTATCTTAAACTCCAGGATATCGATTTCGGCGATCCAATCGATCGTGTACTGTTCGAGGAAACTCTTGCGAGATTTTACCCGGGACAATCTGCCCGAAACGACTCACTGATGAATGCCATCACTGAACTAAGGCAGCGGAGATTCGGTGATCCGAGATACAAAACGGGCAGCGATCTGCAGGGGCTGACTCCAACTGTTATTGCAAACCTGGCCTTTATGGTTCTGCAGTTCCTTGTCGTGTATGGGATCGTGCTCGTCGTACTTTATCTCGCGGCACAGCGAATAGCACTCTACAGATTCATCAAGATGAAACAACATCGTGCTTCCTACCTTGCGCAAGTGTATGAACTGGTAATGAAATTCTCATTCTCCTCAAAGGAGATCCAAGACAAGGGCTGGAGAATTGCAGTATTGCTGGTAAAAGCTGCGGTAAAAGGAGCAGCGCTGGTGCTCCTGTTTTCTCCGGCCTATGTCATTGCCTATTCTGTGAAGACATCGGTCGACACCAGTTCCATGCTGTTCATGATCCTTCTGGCGATTATCTCGAATGGCGTTTTAATCCATGCGGCAAATCGGTTTTTTACGTTTCTGGTTTCAGAGAGCCGCAAAGGCTATGTTCAAACGGCTGTTGTGAAAAATCTTCATGCATCGTACGAGTGGAATACACCCGATGGAGTTCCATTGCATGTCTTACTGGAAACAAACAAGAACCTGAGATCTCATGTTCTTCACCATATTTATCTCAACGCCCGCTTCCAGTTCTTGCCGACATTAAAGGAGCATGCGGCGTTCCTGATCACCGGGCTCATCATTATCGAAATGGCGTTGAATATTCAGGGACATCTCTGTTATGAATTACTGCAGCAGATTCTATACCGGCAGTATGATGTGGTGGCTCTGATCGTGCTTGGTATTTTCCTTATTATCAAGGCGACAGAAATTGGTGTCGACATCTGGTATGAAAAAGAAAGAAGGCGGTATGGCTTCTGATGCTAAAATGTAGGACGAGTCACCGACTCGTCCACAGTGGGTCTGAGATAATTTATAGGATTGCGCGATCTGCAAGTGTAAGATATATTCGATAAGTACTTTTTGGACAACCTAATACGAGATAGTCTGAAAAAGGAATAATCTCTTTGGAAATGTCTGATAGAATGTCGCGAATAAGTATTTGGTACAGAGATCTCTATCGTCAAAAAGATTTACTCTGGCTCTTAATTTGGCTTGGCGGACTCATGACAATCTGGTTCTGGGACGCACTATTCCTGAATGCACCGGCATTTGCAAGGGTTCAGACAGCATTTCTCAACAGCCTTATCACTGGCTTGATGGTGGTAGCGCTCTCTGTGGTACTAGGATGGATAATGGGTGTCGGGATGCATCTCCTGGAGCGGGGTGAATCGAAAGGCATGTATATCGTTGCTCAGTTTATCACGAACCTTCTTCGTTCAGTTCCACAGATTCTTGTGGTGCTCATCGGATATGTTATACTCACCGTGATGCTCGATCAGGAAATTATCCGATCATCATTCGCTCAATTGTTATGGATTGCAGGCACCATTACTCTTGCTGTCTTTCTCGAGGCAGCAGACACGGTTCGAAGCCGCATCGAGCACTTCCGCTCTTCGGATATGGTGGATGCCATGCTTTGCTGCGGGATCAGCGAGTGGAGAATCATCAATGTTGAAATTCTCTGGCGGAACAGCCGCAGCCATCTGCTGCACAAAACGATCGCTCTGTTTGGCGTCTCCATCTTCCTCCAATGCAGTATCGATTTTATAATCTCTGTGGGGCTCTCGACGGATGTCAGCCTGAGCAATTTTCCGCTCACACTGGGCAGCCTGCTGGCGAGTCTTGAGAGCAAACAGGATATTCTTTCCATCAGCAATCTCTTGAGCGATCCCGGATACCTGCCCGTCATTTTTGTCCGCCACCTTCAGGGAGTAAGCATAGCCTTCTCAATTGTGTTCACACTTCTTTGTCTGTATAAGATAGCGAATGGATTTGTGTGGAGGCATAGGCTTGCATAAGATGAACGAGCGAAGCTGCAACATACGAATCAGCTATGGGAAGAGAGAACTGGTCGCAATTGATGATTTCCGGCTGGCAGAATCGTCCCTTAACGTTCTTCTTGGAGAATCCGGTATCGGAAAGTCTCTCATAGCCCGCGCAATCGCCGGCCTTCTTGATCCGGATGAACTTGACATTACAATGAACAGAAAACCGTATTCGGACTATCTCCAAAGTTCTGAAGCACAGGAGATTCGCCGGAATGGCTTTTTCGTATTTCAGGAGCCTTCATCGCATTTGAATCCGTTGATGATGCTGCGTAATCAACTGAATGAGGGAAGCCTCGCTGCAGCACCTGATGATTCAGCGATGATGGAGCGATTGTGGGGAAAATCATCATCGACACGTTTTCAGGACGTGCTTGATGTCTATCCAAAGCCCTATCGTCCGAGTGGCGGTGAGAAGCAGCGAATTCTTTCTGCCATGGCATTTAAAAAGATCTCAACACTCCTGGAACACCCGGAAGGTGCACTCTACGTCTTCGATGAACCGACGGGGAATCTCGATGATTCATTACGGAATGAGTTCATCGATTTGCTCATTGAGACTCTGCGCCAACGCCGGATAACAGCTCTGCTCATCACTCATGATTATTCGATGATCAATCGGTTGACAACAGCCTACCCGGATTTTCAGAAGCAGATAATTTTCAAGGAGTTGGTGTTGAATCGCGGACAATTGAATCTCAGGGCATTTCTTCCTGAGGAGTATCTGGACTGGCTCGAGTCCCGGAAATCGAAGATGTTGAGGATGGTAAAGAGGGACCCAATTCTCAAGTTCGAATCGGGTGCAAAAATCTTCGGCCGAAGATTGATGATTTCACGTGATCCCAGGGGCAAGGACCAGGCTCCACTTGAATTGAGGCGCGGTGCAATGACGTATCTGAAAGCCCCAAGCGGTACCGGCAAAACGACTGTTGTCAAGTTGATGATGGGATTGCTGAAGCCAGAGAAGATGAAAATGTCGCTCAACGGCCGGGAGTATACAGAAAAGAGCTCAAAGAAAATATGGCAGCAGCAGCTATGGGGGCGTGAGCTGACCATGGTGTTTCAGCATGCTGATGAAGCGTTGAATCAGAACGCAACTGTGCGGGATGTATTTGCAGGATTGCCTCTGCCAGCCATGGATGATGAAGCGATCATACGCCTGCTGTCTGAATTTTTCGATGAAGAGGCAGATCGTGAATTCCTCGGCAAACGTGTTGCTCATCTGAGTGGGGGACAGAAACAGCGGCTGAATCTCCTGCGCTCATTATCGCTCGATACCGATGTTGTCATTCTCGATGAGCCGCTGAACGGCCTTGATTTTGCAGGGGCTGTGAAGGTCATTACAAAGATTGAAGAACGCATGTGCGGCGATGGCGGTGCAGCATTTTTAATAATCTCGCATAATGAAGAGATTTTTGATGCACTGGTTCCGAAAGACAACCTGTTCTACCTCCGGGCAATCGCGGATAGAAGTCCGTCATAGAGAGAAGTCCGACTTTTAATCATCGATATGACAAAGAGAAAAGTCGGACTTCTTCAAAAAACAAACAAGCCCGACATTCCATCTTGCCGGGCTTATGGTTGATGTTGGGATCGCAAGGATCGCCTCTGACATCAAGCGTACCGAAAGTTACACATCTCTTTTATAATGTCAAGGGGAAGTCTTGCGGAAACTATCCAGATTGACATTGAAATTATTATATACTAAGCTTTATCCCAGTGGTTCTGCGCCAAAGGCGCATGCGCCTTCCACCAATAAGACGGCGGACAAGTCGGCGCAAATGGTACATTTCCCGCTCAAACCTTTCTCCGGAGGAGAACATGAGAAAGAAAATTCATGCAATCATTCTTTCCTCTCTTTTTCTATCATTCATTTTAATACTTTCTATGGGCGCTCAACAAACTGCTCCATCCCAGATTCGGCATATCTCGCCCGAATTGAAACAGCAGGTCGATAAAACCGATTATTCGTCGGTGAAGATCAAGAACATCCCGCTTGCTATGCAGTGCTGGACATTCAGAAAATTCACCTTCTTTGAAACCCTTGAAAAAGTTAAGGAGCTCGGTATTCACTACATCCAGGCCTATCCCGGCCAGCTATTAGATAATAAAACTCCCAACGCAAGATTCAGCCATGAAATGACGCTGGAACAAATATCCGAGGTCAAAACGAAATTGAAGGAAACCGGGCTCACTCTGGTGGCGTACGGCGTTTGTGATATCGGTGTTACTGAAGCAAGTATGAGGAAAGTCTTCGACTTTGCCAAAGCAATGGGAATCAAAACAATTGTCACAGAACCGGCGAACGACGACTTTACACTGCTTGAACAGATAATTCGCGAATACAACATAGGCATTGCAATTCACAATCATCCTGCTCCATCCAAGTACAATCTCCCGGAAACCGTGTATGTTCACGTCAAAGGAAAAGAGAAGCTTATCGGTTCATGCGCCGACAACGGCCACTGGATGCGGGGGATGAACGATCCGCGGGAAGCTTTTAAATTGCTCAAGGGCAGAATTCTTGATGTCCATCTCAAGGACCGAAGCGGCTTCGGGACTAAAGATATAGAAGATGTCCCCTGGGGACAAGGGAAGGCAATGATCCGCGATCTTCTGGCGGAACTCACGTTACAGGAATATACCGGCTGCCTGACGATTGAGTATGAAAATGAAAAAGAGGTTGGTAATCCTATTCCAGCAATTCTAAAAAGTATCGAGTACTGGAAAAGTCTTGTTGATAAAAAGTAGGTGAATTTTTGCCGCTTATCATACAATAAAACCACAAAGGACACAAAGGGATTTTGGAATAATTTCTTTGTGAGGTCGTCTAAAAAAGAAAAATACTAGGGCGTCACGAACCACTTCGTGAGGCAAAATGCGAAAAGTAATAAGATAGTATGTGTCACGGTGTGGACCGTGACACCCTTGGTGTATCTTTTAGTCAGCCTATGACACGCTCTCGCTAAGCTATGAAAGGAACTCTGAAATGAACAACTCACCCAATAATTCTTCACGCCGCCGATTTTTCCGTGACGCTGCTCTTGGAGCAACTGCTCTCATGGCCTCCGTTCCTGATCTCTTCGGCAAGGGAAAAACCATCGATCAAGTGAACACGGGATTTAAGCTGAACTATGCTCCTCCATTTGGTATGTTCGAACAGCTTGCCGGGAAGAATATTATCGACCAGATAAAGTACATTGCCGATCAGGGTTTTCATGCGATCTTCGATAATGGTCTTATGAATCGCCCCATTGCAGACCAGGAAGCCATTGCACGCGAAACCGAGCATTTGAAGATGATCATCGGGCCTTTTGTCGCCTATGCAGATTTCTCCGTGAAGTCGTTTGTTACGCGTGATCCGGCTATTCGCGAGATGCTTGCCGGCAGACTCAAAACAGCGATTGAAACATCTCAGAGAACCAATGTTAAATCTGCGCTGATGGTCCCGGGAAGGTTTGATGAAAGCCTGGATTGGGACTACCAGACCAATAATGTCATCGAAAATCTCAAGTGGTGTGCCGGGATCTGTGAACCGGCCGGACTCATAATCGTGATCGAACCGCTGAATCCAAAAAACCATCCGGGTTTGTTTCTAACAAAAATGTCTCAGTCATTCCAGATTGTCCGTGCAGTAAACAACCCCTGCTGCAAAATTGTGGAGGATATCTACCACCAGCAGATTACCGAAGGAAATATCATTCCCAACATCGATGCATGCTGGTCGGAAATTGGCGCATTTCATCTGGGCGATACCCCGGGGCGCAAGGAGCCGGGGACAGGCGAACTTAATTATAAAATGATCTTTAAACACATCGCTTCCAAGGGATATAAAGGCGTTCTCTGCATGGAGCATGGCAAAAGCCGTTCCGGGAAAGAGGGCGAACAGGCAGTGATTGATTCCTATCGGGCATGCGATAATTTCTAAAGGAGCAACAATGGAACATTTATCTCGAACACTCGAGTCTGGTATGACCAGGCGTAATTTTATCAAAACGACATCGGCAGCATCGCTGGCAGTGCTTGCATCCAACGCCGCCGTTCTGCATGCAGCAGATGCAGGGAAAATTCGTGTCGGGCTTGTCGGCTGCGGCGGCCGTGGGACGGGAGCGGCAATCGATTGTGTGACTGCATCGTCCGATGTTGTGATCACCGCGCTCGGCGACCTCTTTCCCGATATGCTTGAATCGTCTCTCAAGCGGCTGAAGGAGAAGGTGAAGGAAGAAAATCTTGCGGTCACTCCCGAACTCTGTTTCACCGGTTTCGATGCCTATAAGAAAGTCGTCGCAGCGGATGTCGATTTAGTGATTCTTGGTGCGCCGCCATTCTTCCGGCCTCAGCATCTTCAGGCCGCAGTCGAAGCGGGAAAGCATGTCTTCATGGAGAAACCTGTTGCAGTCGATCCGGCTGGCGTGCGATCGGTGATTACCAGTTCAGACATCGCTCAGCAAAAGCGTCTCTCTCTTGTAGCCGGTACACAGCGCCGGCATCAGGCTCACTACCTCGAAGTGATGAAGCGTATTAAAGGAGGAGACATCGGCGAGGTTGTCGGCGGCCAATGCTACTGGAACATGGGTGCATTGTGGCTCGACCGTGCAGCACAAAACTGGTCGGATCGCACAAGCAAAAAATGGTCAGACATGGAGTGGCACATCCGGAACTGGCTCTTCACAGTCTGGTGCAGCGGCGATCATATCGTCGAACAGCACGTCCATAATCTTGATGTGATGAACTGGGCAATCGGGTCTCATCCGGTGAAGTGCACAGGCATGGGAGGCCGGGCAGCACGGACCGAGCCGATGTTCGGCAATGTATTCGATCACTTTACGGTTGAGTATGAATATGCCAACGGGGCACGCATTCTCAGCATGTGCCGCCAAACTGCAGGTGCAACCGATAACGTTTCTGAACGCGTTGTGGGTACGAAAGGTTTTTCCTACACCGATGGCGCCGATGGCTATATCAAAGGAGCGCAACCGTACGCCACCGAGAAGTCCTCTCCCAATCCCTATGTGCAGGAACATATTGACCTTCTGGAAAGCATCAGAGCGGGCAAGCCAATTAACGAAGGAAGGCAAGTCGCTGAGAGCACACTGACGGCGATTATGGGAAGGATGAGCGCATATACAGGGAGATCCCTAAGCTGGGATTGGGTGATGAACGCATCCAAACTTGACCTGACTCCGCCTCACCTCGAATGGAAATCGTTGCCGCCGCTTGAGGTGGCGATACCGGGGAAAACAGAACTCATATAGAAGAAGATTTTCTCGTTCAACAGTTCTGCTTGCATCTTAATCTCGATCCCAAACTCTGTTTGGGATCGCCCCAAGGCATTTTGAGAAAATAGAAGCAGAGCTTCAAGCGACACGTGCCCAAGCGGATAGGGTGTGTGAAAAATGTATCTCTTTGTTTGGTAATCTCACTGAATATGAATATGCATTCCGTTTTTGTAGAATCTGGATCCCAGCTTTCGCTGGGATGACATCTCGATAGAGTTTTCGCACAGTCTGAGAGCTTGGGAACGGGATGAAAGGGGAATCCGTATACGTTGTTTGAGGGGAAGACGAGAGACTAATGAGCTTACCAATATTTCGATGGGCACATAGATCTGTTCTGCAGAAAAAAGAAAAGCATTCTTCCAGTTTGATTCAGGTAATTGCAGACTACCAACATAGGCATCCCTATGCCACAGCAGGTGCATTAGGTTTGCTCGGCGGTGCAATAATTGCAGGTGGTGTCCATACTTCTGACAACACAATGTATGCTCAGGATGGTAGAAAAGTCTTAAAGAAAGATGCAGGCTCAAGCGCAAACCTGACTTTGAAAGTTTATACTTCAGACGATTCAACAGCTGTCCTGAATTACCTTGCAAATCTCAGGAGCGGAACTCAGATAATCAAATCACTGACACCTGCTGCAGGCTCAAATGCAGTCACATTCACAAACCTTGCAACGCCAGTTGAACAGGTTGGAAATGAAATCCCGACAGGCTATGATTTGATGCAGAACTATCCAAACCCTTTCAATCCGTCGACAACAATAAGGTTTGCAATCCCAAAGCAGGGACCTGTTTCAATAAAAGCATACAATGAAGCCGGACAGGAAGTCGGAACTCTTGTTGACAAAGTATTGGATGCAGGAGTGCACCAGTTTAGCTGGTCGCCAAACACAGCGTCAGGTGTTTATTTTGTCGACATGGTTGCAGGCAACTATCGCGAAACAATTAAAACAGTTAATCTTGGCAGCGGAAACGGTTCAAGCATAGTCAGCGCTCCAAGCATTGTCGGTTCAGTCCAGCAGCCTCAGGCGTCATTTAATGATGTGACTGGTTTCCATGCATCGCTTGGCAAAATTTTGCAGCAGTACGGCATTGATCTAAGCGGGGGCGATCCTCCACTAGTGGCAACTTCTCTCGGACTTGATTTAACAAAAGATACAATACTGGTGGTCTATGCAAAAAGGGACCAGAGAAGCATTGGCGGCACCTTAACTGATTATGAAGGCAAGCCAGTGCAGGGTTATCTGCTCGCAATAAACGCAAATAAAGACACTGCAGTTGCAAAAGCAGATGCAAATGGAAGGTTTGCTCTGAACACAAAAAGATCCTTAGGCGACACAATAAAGGCGCAGATATTAAACAAAAATCACCCAGACGGATTCATCAGGACAATTTATGCTCCTGGTGGCCTAGACTTGAATAATCTCACCATAGATGCAATCCCATTGCTGGCTGATTCTGTATTCATCGGTCCAGACACTCTTGCTAGCTTTGCATGGGAAGCGAATTTCCAGCCTTGGTCACACAAATACGAAGGATTGAAAAAAGCCGATTTAAACAATTTGTTTGAAGTAATCTCTAGTACCTCTTGGAAAGGTGGGAAGATCACACCAGATGAGCAACTTTCCATAAAACAGATTATAGGACAAGATACTCTGTATAACCCTGCACCAGTGCAAGAAGGATTAAGTGCAAGAGTGGCTCCATCTGAAGTTGGCATTACAAGTAAAATAAAACCAAGTCAAACGGTCCTCCATAAAAATACTGCAAAAAAAGAAATCCAACCAGCAGATGACTGGTTAATATTAATCGCAGAAAATTATGCACCAAAAACAAGTTTTTATGTACTTATGAAAATTGGAAATCTTGAGCAGGTTTACAACAGACTGAAGAAATAACTTGCTAATTCTCTAGCATTAATACAATTTTTGCTATGAACTTCCTTGCATTTTCAAATATTTCCTTGACCTGCCTTTCAGTATAAGATTTTATCGCAGAGTATCTTGCAATATGGCTTTCCTTTTTTGCCTCTGCAAAATACCTTACATATTCCTCCTCAAATATCTTTTGTGATTGGTTCAGTATTTCCAAATCTTCTTTTTCAATTTTGTCAGGAACAAGTAAATGTCCAAGTGCAACCTGCGCAGCATCGTGGCTTTTTACTTCATAGCCTTTTGATAATATGGCTGCTTTGGCAGCATAAAGCATTGAATAATAGCTGATAACTATCGCCCAATAATGCCAGTATAATTTCTCAGGTTGGCTTTCATTCGGTTTTATGTCCTTATGAAAGGCAGCAATCTGTAAGCTGTTTTCAGACTTTTCAAGAAAAAGCTTTATCACACTAGCCCGAAGGCGTCTCGCCGAGGGAAAAAGCGAAATTATTGTGCTCGGCGGGGACGCCTTCGCACTAGAAAATACTTTTTGGTCTCCGCCCCAGGGAAGTAGAGCTTCAAGCGACACGTGCCCAAGCGGAGCTTAGGCACGAGATGAAAAAACGTGAAGATGTGATTTAAAGTATCACGGTAGGACCGTGACACCCCCGCGAACGAGATGACTTCTGTTTACCTCTTCACCGGGAGTGTACTTCTGAATGTATACTTTCCCGATTCTATTTCATACAACGCCCTCCCGCGTTCGATCCGGAGGAAGCGAATTCCCTTCAGACTCTGAATGGGTTTCCTACTCTCCGTAACGGACTTTACGTCGCCAGTAGGTATACCAATGGTTGCCGTGGTATTCGCCGGAATCGTTATCTTCCATTCAAACCGATCTTTTGTCCTTCTCCATTCACTGGCAATCAATCCGTAGGGTGAGCGGTGCGATGCCCTGATGTGTGTCAAATCACCGACGACGGTTGGATGCATGAGGAGGTGTTTGAATCCGGGTTGCACCGGATCGGGTTTGATACCGGCAAGGTGCTCGTAAAACCAAATAACAAGGTCACCGACAAGCATCACATGATTACCTGAGTTCATAGCCGGATCGGCGCTGTCACCGTTCCAGAGTTCCCAGATGGTCGTTGCGCCCCGCTCTGCCATATATCCCCAACTGGGGTAGGTCGTATTCGTCGCAAATTTGTATACAAGGTCTGGGCGGTCAATGTCTGATAGCACCCGGCAGAGCCATTGCCCGCCGACGAGCCCGGTTCCGATATGCCCCTTTGTCTCATTGATGATTTTCGATATGAGATGTGAAGAGACACGATCGCGTTCGCTGGGAGGAACCATTCCGAATGCCAGCGGCAGGACACAAGAGGTTTGCGAACCGTTATCGTAATATCCCTTCTCCAGTTTATAGAATTGCTGGTTCAACGCTCTGTTCAACTCTCCAGCAAGAGTTATAAAATGTGTTGCATCATCCTGCTTCCCTAACATTCCGGCATAACGTGACATCAACTGTAAATCATAATAGAAATATGTTGTAGCGAGAATCCCCGGTGCGGTCTTGCGCATGGGATCCTGGGAATGAATCAATACAGGATCCTCAGGCGGTACACACCAATCCCCATAACTGTCACGCGTAATGATACCGTCCTTGATATATCCGGACATATGATCGATCCACAGTTTCATGCTGGAGTAATGCCTTGCAATGAGACTGCTGTCGGCGTACTGGTCGAGCAGAGTACCGGGAATAATCACCGTACTGCTTGGCCAGGTGACATTATCATTGTACAGAGGCCAATACGCAGGGCAGACATCGCTGACACTTCCATTTTCCTTCTGTGCGTCTGCCATATCCTGAATCCACTTGGAATAGAGGGCAGCAATGTTGAAGAGGTACGTTTCACCTTTGGATTCTGCCGAACGATCGCCAAGCCATCCCTGCCTTTCATCACGCTGCGGGCAATCGGTGGAGATGCTGCGGTAATTTCCTTTTACTCCCCAGACAATATTGTTGTACGTCCGGTTGATGATTGCATTCGATGTGGTGAACTCTCCGGCTTGTTCAACATCATCATTCACCACACATCCTTCGATAGCCGATAGGGTTGGTTTGCCGGGGAATCCGGTGACTTCAACAAACCGGAATCCATGGTACGTGAATCGCGGCTCGTATGGTTCTATTTCTTCTCCTTTCAGCGTGTAACAATCGGTCACCAGTGCGCCCCGAATGTTGTCGAGATATAAACCGCCATCGGGCTTTAAAGTTTCGGCGTGACGCAGTTTCACATGCGTGCCTCGCTGTCCCTTCACAATAAGCCGGCACCAGCCAACCATGTTCTGGCCCATATCGAAAATGAAAACCCCGGGCTGTGGTTCGGTGATCGCAATCGGTTTCAACTTCCCGGTCACACGGATAGGATTGATCATCTGAGCCCTGAGTGCTCCTCCCGGAGCTGAAACCACGGATGGGATTTTCCATTGTGTGTCATCATAACCGCTGCGGCTCCAATTGCCCAATTCCATTCTTGCATCGTACTCTTCACCATCGTATTCATTGTTTGCCCTTATCGGACCTTCGGTTGTTAATTTCCAGGTCTTATCACTCATCACAACCATGGTGCTCCCGTTAGTATATTCGCAGCGGAGCTGGAGAAGAAGTTTTGGGTAACCATAGGTCGTGGTGGTGGTCGGTTGGCGAAGCCGTGGAGCGAAGTAGCGTCCGTTCCCCAAGATCACACCGATGGCATTGTTTCCCTTCTGAATAAGAGACGTAACATCGTGGGTCACATAGAACACGCGTTTAGGGTACTCACTGAGTGCAGGGGAAAGAACGTGATTACTCACTTTGGTTCCATTTAAATACAATTCAGAGAGCCCTAATCCCGATATCGAAACAGTTGCCCGCTGAAGGATTTTGGTGCTGGTAAATTCCTTGCGTAACCAGCGCGCAGGCAGTCGACGGTCTTCCAGTCCATAGAGCTTTCCCCATGGAGCCATTCCTGCTGGACCAAGCACCTTCGAAGAACACCACTCTGAGTCATTTAATGGTATTGATTCCCAACCTGTAATTTCCCTGTTCATCGTTTTCCATGTTGAGTCGGTTTGTAATTGCATCGATGATCCGTCGGTGAAGAGCATCGTCAGCAGGCCGACGAATCCCGCCGGATTTGGTTTCTCTCCGATATTCTTCACTTCGACTGCGATAAGGTTCGATCCGGGCCTGATCTTTTTTGTCAAGTCGATATCGAGAACACTGCGATGATCGTCGTGCCGGAGAATGTTCTCTCCATTGAAGAACAGGGTCGATTGATTGTCGCCGGTGAAATAGAAGTGCGCAGATTGCAGAGTGTGCTGTTCGGGCAATTGGAATTGACGACGAAAATAGCGGGCAGCGACAGGTGCAGACTCTTGAGGCTTTCCCTCAGGATACCAGATCCAGTTCGTTCCGGTAAGCTGTATTGTTTTATCTTCCTCGTCACGTCCGATCCACGAAGCTTTCCAATCATCTGCGGAGAGCAAGCCCATAGTCCAGTGTGCAGGGTTGCTCCAACCGGAAGGGCGTCCATTCCTGTCCCATACTTGCACTTTCCAGAAGCAGGTCATCGATGATTGGAGCGGTGATCCGGCATACCGAATATGAATGGATTGATCGGAAAGAACCTTCCCGCTATTCCAGAGATCGGGAGAGTTGGCCAGAAGTTTTTTCTTGCTGCTTGCTACCATGACCTGGTAAGCTGTTTGGCGTTCACCCTGTTCGGCAGTGTTTAGAATCCAGCTCAGCCGGGGCTGGAGAATATCGATCCCGAGTGGATCGCGTAAGAACTCACATCGTAAATCACCTGGTGGTTGTTGATTTGCGAATGCAGGTGATTGGCTGAACGACAGGAGAAAGCAATAAAAGAAAATGATTAGCGAGAATTCGGCAAGATTTTGTGTGTTCATTTCGACTCTCCTTTAGTGTGAAGGAAAGGATGCTTTTCGGAAATATGATCGGCATGGTTACTCATTGGCAAGAACATGATTCGAGAAGATTTTTATTATCGTCTCAATTGTAATGTTCAGTGAGACCGTTTAAAACGGTTAAATCCTACCAGCTTACAATTCATAACGGGGTTGACCAAAAAGAAAAAAACTAGGGCGTCACGAACCACTTCGTGACGCAATATGCGGAAAACATTCAGATTTCTTGTGTCACGGTGTGGACCGTGACACCCTTGGCGTACTTTTTAGTCAGCCCTAAAAAGATAAAAAATCTTCGTAAACGGTTTTAACCGTTTTCACAACAGGAACAGTAAATTATTTCAATCATCGTAAGAAGCCTTCTTTTGTTTCTGAATGAACCACTCAACAAACTGTTTCACTCCGGTCTCGAAATCAACCTTTGGGCTGTAGCCTAACAATGCATGTGCTTTTCGAATATCAGCATGGGTGTGTTTCATCTCGCTTGGATGTTCGGGTTCATACACTATCGTCAGTGGTCGTTGCAGATGCGAGGCCAGGAGATGAAGAACGTCGAGCATCTTGTGAGGAGTATTGTTTCCGATGTTGATGATGAGATCGGACTGCTGATGATCACCAAGATAGTCAACCGAGGCGACAATGCCCTGAATGACATCATCGACGTGGGTGTAATCGCGTGAGGAATCACCCGCGCCGAAAATCTGAATGCGCGATCCCTCGAAAATCAGACGGCAGAATTTATGAATTGCTAAATCCGGTCTCTGGCGGGGGCCATAGACATTGAACAACCGCAGAACTATGGAGTTGAAACCATAGTCACGGTGGTATGCGTGAAACAGAGATTCACAAATTTGCTTTGTGCTTGCATAAACAGAGAGAGGCACAGTTGATTGATGGTCTTCTTCAAAGGGAGCGATGGCATCTCTTCCGTACACAGAAGAGGAGGAAGTAAAGATAATGTTGTGACACCCGGAAGCACGCATCCAGTCGAGCACGGCAAGCGTGCCAAAAATATTATTCAGGATGGTATCATGAGGATGGCGCTGCGATTGGAGGATACCGGTTTTAGCTGCGGTATGAACTACAACGTCGATCTTATGGTGTGCAAGCGCCTTCAGAAGTGAGTTTGGAGCGCACAGATTAAGCTCATAAAACTGAAATGATGGATGAGAGAGCAACAACGAAAGATTCTGTTCTTTCAGAGAACGATCATAGAATGGATCGAAGTTGTCGATGCCGATCACCTGATCATTTCGCAGCAGCAGCTTCTCACAAAGATGTGAACCGATAAATCCAGCGGCACCGGTTACCAGGATACTTGCCATTCGGGTATTCTCTTATCAGTTGTGATGTGAAGAATAAGCAAAGGCATAGTTAAGAAAACGATAGTTGGAGAATGATAACAGGGGAAGTTCGTGAAGCAATCGTTCTCATGCAATGTTCATTATCGGTCTGAAGGGAATTTCTCATTCCTGGCATTCCTTCAATTCCTTATAAATCAATCAACTCTGGTCACCAAACTTTTACCATCTTGCCTCGTATGCATCGATAGCCGCCTAGAAGCTTGGACGAAAAGTCCAACCACTGCGCCAACGGCGCATCAGCCTCTGGCTGAGAAGGACACCCTGCCTGCCGGCAGGCAGGAAAGGACACAAAGTATAAAATGAAATTAAATTGATTTGAAATTTTATTATTCTTTATAGCTCTTCCTTCGTATCCTTAGTGGTTAAATTATTTCCTATACTTTTCAACCGGGTCCCTAGTTGCAGTTGTCCAAGAGTAGCGATAGATTAGGGGCGACTAACAGAAGGGGGTGCCTATGCTCATTTTTGTTGCTATTGCTCTCGGTTCATTTATTCTTATCGCCGGGTCATTCTTCTTTGGTCATGATCATGATGCCAGCGACGCCGGCCATGATCATGGTGGCGGCGGTCATGATGTGAGTCATGATGCTGAACCGACGATCGGCTTATTCTCACTCAAAGTACTCGGGACACTCACCATGGGTTTTGGTGCAGCCGGGGCGATCGCACGGAATTATGACGCCAGTTATCTTGTTGCTTCGCTCTGGGGTACCGGTACAGGGATCATGCTCGCGGGTATGATGTATTTTGTGTTGAAGCTCGTCTATTCACAACAAATCTCATCTCTGGTTACAACATCTTCAGCAATTGGACAGCAGGGAACAGTGTCGATCTCGATCGGTGAAATGACAGCCGGCGAAATTGAACTGTTTGTCGGCGGTCAGCAAATGGTCTATCTTGCCCGTTCTGCCCATGGCAAACCGATTGCGAAAGGCCGGATTGTCAATGTCGTACGCGTTGCTGGCTCTGAATTATTTGTCGAAGAGGTCGCATAAGAAATTCATTGTAACTACATCTCAGCATTCCCAATCACTCAATTTCCTTTGGGGAAGGAGGAAGCATATATGATCGCACTATTCGGTTGGTTCGGGGATCTCACGGTTCCCTTCATGATTATTCTCCTGGCACTCACCTTTATTATTGTACTGCGGGTGCTGGCAAGCCGTTATAAAAAAATTCCGCCGAACGCGGCCGGGATATTCTACGGAAGAAAATACACTCAAAAGGATGCCGTCACAGGCAAAGAGCAGTCTCTCGGTTTTAAAGTCGTCGGCGGGGGAGGAAGAATACTGATTCCGTTTGTGGAGTCCTATCAGGAGATGTCGACAGCGGCATTCCAGACCGATATCGATGAAAAGGGAATCCCGAATAAGGATAATGTGAAAGTCAACGTGAAGGGCGTTGCAACGTGCAAGATCTCAAACATTCCTGAAGACTTGATCAACGCCGCTCAGGCATTTCTTGGAAAGTCGGATGAGGAGATCAAAGCATTTGTCCAGAATATTCTGAAAGGACATCTCCGATCAATCATCGGTAAACTGAACATCGACAGCTTGCTGAGAGAACGGGATGCCTTCAATAGACAGGTTGTTGAAGAATCCTCCGGCGAGTTGAAGCGTCTAGGGATTCAGGTGATCACGCTGGTTATCCAGGAAGTCAACGACGAATATGGATATATCGACGCTCTCGGTAAACGTGCGGTGGCCGAAGCGGTGCGGGATGCAAATATCAAGGTTGCCCAGGCCGATCGTGAAACGGCAATTCAGGTCACCACGGCCCAGAAGGAGGCGGCAACGGTGAGGGCTTCGAACGAAGCGCTAATTGCCCAGGCGGAGATGGAGCGTGATGTCAAGAAAGCCGAATACAAGGCACGCAGCGATACAAAGAAAGCCGAGGCTGATAAGGCATTTGAAATTGCAAATGCCGATCAGGACAAGACCCTCCGTGTCAAACAGGCTGAGAGGGATGCCGCTGAACGCGAGGCACAGATTCACGTTCAGGAAAAAGAAGGCATGAGAAGGCAGAAAGAACTTGAAGCCACGATTGTGCGGCAGGCAGAAGCAGACCGGCAGAAGACCATTATTGAAGCGGAGGGAGCAAAGCAGATGAAGATTTTGCAGGCTGAAGCGGAGATGATGAAGCTGGTGAAAGAAGCTGAAGGCCGGAAAAATGCCGATACCCTCATCGGTGAAGGCGAGGCGTCCAAGATGAAAGCGACATTATTTGCAGTCGCGGAAGGTGAAGCAGCAAAGAAGAAACAGGCACTCCTTGCTGAAGCAGAAGGTACACGGCAGCTTGCGGAAGCATTGGCGAAGATGACTACGGATGCCAAACTGATTCTCATCCTCGACCGGCTGCCGATGCTCTTTGAAAAAGGGGGCGATGCCATGTCCAAAGTGGCGGAATCGATCTTCTCCAGTGTGGCCGCTCCATTGGGCAGTATTGATAGAATTGAGATCGTCGATATGGGCGGCGGCCGCGGGCTTGAGCAACTCAGTTCGATTGTCCCTAATACGGTCTTTAAAACTCTGGCAGCGGCAAAAGCACAGGGAATTGATATCTCTAAATTACTTTCGACTCTTGGCATCGACATCGAAGAGGCATTAAAAATGATCGGCAAACCGGCTGAACAGAGTTTGCCGGAGGCAGAAGTCAAACCAGAGAAGAAGAAGTAGTTCTTATCCGATAACCCTCCCGAAGGTGTTGGCCTCCGGGAGGGAAGAATCGCCGATCGGTGAGGAAATCGATGAAGTGCAAGCGTTGTGGAAATGACTATCCGTCGAAGTATTATTTTCGAACCGACACAATGTGTATTCAGTGTTACAATACACTATCTCCCTCTGAACAGGAGCAGGCCGCGATGCCTCAAAAAATTCATGCTTTGACAACCACAGCCTTTACACTGGAGGGCTTCCGCATTGTGAAGAACCTCGGTATTGTGCGCGGCATAATCGTTCGTTCCCGGTCACTGTTTGGATCTGTTGGAGCGGCTCTCCAGACAGTTGTTGGCGGAGACATTACATTGTTCAGCGAACTATGCGAGCAAACGCGTTCCGATGCTTATGAGATGATGATTCAGCATGCAGAGGAACGGGGAGGGAATGCAGTGATTGGTGTCCGATATGACACCACGGAAATCATGAGCGGTGTCTCCGAGGTACTCTGTTATGGTACGGCAGTGGTGGTTCAGGAAGTACCTCAAGCATAACGTTCAATGGGGCCCTTGCGAGAGATCTCAGAATTCTTTCTGCAGGGATCGAGTGCTGAACACGAACGATCTAAAAGAGAGATAGTTTGAAAGGTAAGAGTATGGCAGAACTAGCCACACAGAAAACGTACGAGGTTGTTCAAGCGGTTCCGAATGCCATCATTGTGCACTGCAGCGATCCACGCTTTCAGAAAGCATTTTCTTCGTTCATCGCTGAAGAACTTGGATTCACGGAGGGGACCTATATTCCCCTGGTCGTTTCCGGCGCTGTCGGTTCGCTGTCCGAACCGTTGAAACTACCGAAGGAATTTAAATTTATGAAGGAACGCATCGAGATGTTCATAACGCGTTTCGATACCATCAATCGGATCATTCTCATCAATCATGAAGATTGCCAGCACTACGAAGCGCTCAAGTCCTTTCTTGGCAATATCTTTCTCAATCGCGTTCGTGACATGATCGAGCGTCAGAAAGTCGATCTTAAGACTGTCTCCAATGCGCTGCTTCAACTTGCCGGTGTCAAGGTCGATGTGGATCTTTACTATGCCCGCTTCGCTGATGGTCAGAAGAACACAGTGGTGTTCGAGAAGATCGCCGGGTGATGCCCTGGTAAGGATTGATTGGTTTTTCTGAATTGAAGCGGATAAAAAGAACAAAGGATCGTCGTAGCAGTAGGCAGATAAATAAAGAACCCGATATTCAATGTTTATGAATATCGGGTTCTATTTTTGCAATTCTCCACCCTCCCTACAGTTCATCCCACGGGGAGAATTGCTTTTTTACACTCACACAAGCAGGCTTGGAGAACATTGATGCTCTCCGCCCCTGCTTGTTTTCCCATCAGCACATGATTTCCAACAGACCCTCCCTCGTAGGAGTTCCCGCTTTTTGAAAAAAAATATTTTTTCTCTGCGGCAGCACCCTTCCTGGGAAAGAGAAGCAAAAGCATTATTGAGACTGTGATAACACCGCAGATGATCCCAGGCGAGATTTCGATGGGAAACTTCGCCCCGTATAACTCGTTGAACCACAGCATTTTAAGACCGATAAAAACGAGAACAATTGCCAGGCCGTACCTCGACAGGTGAAATTTGTCGATTGCTCCCGCCAGCATAATAACGGTTCGTTTGCACGAACCTCCTTGAGAAGCTAAATTCCTTCTTTGTCTTTTGCCAGTTGTTGCTCAGTTGGTGTAAGAACTGCTTCCATCTGGATGATGATCATATCGTCGGGTAAATAGCTACGAGTTATAGTTAGGTCTATGACCCATATGTTCCACATCGAATGTTCCGTCACCTATGAAATCTCAGCTTCCATCTATCCAACAGAAATTAATACATCCCCGTAAAAACAGTCATTCGATGCTACCAGTTGGAACCTATTTTTCATGGTTACCACACGATGTTCAGTATCAGCATAAATATTCCCAAATCTGGCGATACTTTTTGGTATACTATTCGTTATTACATGACATGGGAAATTCTTATCCACTTCTCACATCAATCAATAAGGAGGACTTACCAGCATGAAGCGTCTTATCGGAATTGTTGTCGTTGCGTTTCTTGTTGTTTCATTCGGTCTTGCTCAAACGGCTGGAGAAAAAATTGATACAGCCATGGTGAGTAAGATTAAGGATGAGGGAATGAATCATTCACAAATCATGGACTTGCTGAGCTATCTCTGCGATGTCTATTCACCTCGCTTGACATGGTCGCCGGAATACCGGAAGGGAGCCGAGTGGACCGCTCAGAAAATGAAAACCATGGGATTGGAAAATGTTCACTTTGAAAACTGGGCACCGATTGGCAAAGGGTGGACACTAAAAAGATTTACCGCTGTGATGACCGAGCCTATGGCCTCACCGCTTATTGCGTATCCCAAAGCATGGTCACCCGGTGTGAAGGGCACTGTGAAGGCCGAAGCCGTTTACCTGGATGCTAAAACTGAAGCTGACCTCGAGAAGTACAAAGGAAAACTGAAAGGAACGATTGTTTTAGTTAATGATCCGCGTGAGCTCAAAGCACGGTTCGAACCCCTCGCTCATCGATTGGATGATGCAGAATTATTGAGAATGGCCAATGCCGGTCCCACCGATGGGCGCGGAGGACGACGTCAATTTACTCCTGGAGATACTGCTGCGTTGCGCCGTCTACTTGCCGATACATCGGCGGCTGCTCGACGGCAGTTTGGCGGCGGCGGACAACAATTTACCGGACGCAAACTCGAATTTGCTTTGAAAGAAGGAGCACTTGTTGCTCTTGATGGAGCATCAGGCGATCTCGGTACAATGAGCGTAAGTGCTGCCACTGTACCACCACCGCAGCAACCTGCAGGGCAACAGCCTCAAGGGCAGCAAGCTCCAGGTCAACAACCTGCCGGACAGGGGGGGCGTGGAGGGCGTATAAGTCCGTATGATGAAAATGCTCCTCAAATCATTCCACAGATCACAGTTGCTGCTGAGCATTATAATAGAATGGTGCGGATTCTTCAAAAGGGACAGAAGGTCAAATTAGAGTTGTCGCTGGAAGTGGAATTTACAAAGGCAGACTCAAGCTTCAATGTCATTGCTGAAATTCCCGGTACGGATCTGAAGAACGAAGTCGTGCTTCTTGGCGCACACTTCGACACGTGGCATGCTGGCACCGGTGCAACGGATGATAATAGCGGCGTTGCAGCATGTATTGAAGCTGCCCGTATCCTGAAGACGCTTGGAGTTCAACCCCGCCGGACAATTCGCCTCGGTTTCTGGGGCGGCGAGGAACAGGGCCTTATCGGCTCAAGGCAATATGTTGCGTTGCATTATGCCGAACGTGAGGGCGGACAAGGCGGCGGTGTACAATTCATGGGTGGCGGAGGCGGAGGTGCGTTGAAAATGAAACCAGAGTATGAAAACTTTTCTGTGTATTTCAACCATGATAATGGCACGGGAAAATTCCGGGGTATTTACCTTCAAGGCAATGAAGCCGCTCGCTCAATCTTTCGCGCGTGGCTTACGCCCTTTGCTTCTCTGGGTGCATCGACCATTACCTATTCGAACACCGGCGGCACCGACCATCAATCCTTTGATGGCGTGAACTTGCCCGGCTTCCAGTTTATCCAGGATCCGATTGATTACGATACTCGGACACACCATTTCAATATGGATCTCTATGATCGGCTGCAGGCAGATGATATGAAACAGGCAGCAACGATTATGGCAGCATTTGCATACAATGCAGCGATGCGCGACGGAAAGTTTCCACGCAAACCGATGCCTGCTCCAGCACCTGCACCAGCACGATGATCTCCAAGATGGAAAAAAAGACGATGCCCCGGTTACTCGGGGCATTGTTGTTTTCACCAGCCTTGAATGGGAGTAAACCATGAATCGAAACCATACCTTATTCTGGATAATTTTGTTTGGAGTATCGTTTGGTTTTGTTGAGTCTTCGGTCGTCGTTTACCTGCGGGCACTATATTATCCGGACGGATTCAGCTTTCCTTTGAAGGTCATGGAATCATCCCACATTCTTGTGGAATTGGCCCGTGAGATCATGACAATCGTGATGCTTGCTGCTGCCGGCGTGCTTGCAGGGAAAACGCGCTGGCAAAAATTCAGCTACTTCATGATTGCATTTGCTGTGTGGGACATCTTTTACTATCTCTGGCTTAAAGTCATTCTCGGCTGGCCGGTCACTCTCTTCGATTGGGATATTCTGTTCCTGATACCAATTCCCTGGATCAGTCCCGTGATAGCGCCGGTAGCCATATCGATTATTATGATTGTCACCGGGATACTCATCATCCGGCAAGAGGAAAAAGAGGGCACGTTTACGCCGTCGATAATTCAATGGATACTTGCTATCCTGGGTACAGCCATTCTTCTGCTCTCCTTTATGATCGATCTGGGTGCGTCGTTGCGAGTGCAACAACCGCAACCGTACCGCTATGACCTCTTTGTACTTGGATTGTGTTGCTACATCGGCGGTCTCTGGCTGGCGTTTTTTAGGAGAAGGGGAAGTAATAAATCCTGAATAGTGTAAACGCAACAGAAATCAGACATCACGATCAGAGTTGAACAACGTGATTTCTTCTCCGGCTCCGTACTATCATCCGGGATTAACGGCCGGCAGGATGGGCAAGCGCAATGATTGAGAGTCCGAATGGAAGTGAGGAATAACGCAACAGGTGTCGCTCAAACGAAAAAATCGAGGTCAGCGTTGAGTTCAAGAATGCACCCGGCATGGAAAGAGCGGCGTCGCTGTGTTGCTTGCTTGCTCGTTCGAACAATCGTGTTGCCACGGCTGCAGGAAAGAGCAGTGTATTATAATAAGAGATAAAGTCGATGGAATAACCGGTTGATGCCAGTAAATGCTGAAGCTGCGGTTTGGTGTAGCGGCGTTTATGGTGGTTGAGATCATCATGGGAGCTCCACATCCATTGATACGCAGGTACTGTGAGAATCAGTGCCCCATCCGGTTTAAGCAGAGTGTTGATCTGGAGCAGCAGCCCGCGGTCATCTTCGAGGTGTTCAATGACATCGAGTGCAGCGATAAGATCATACCGTAACTCTGGATTGGGTAAATCATCGAGGGTGCCGAGTATCGCATTGGCCAATCCACGTTTGCGGCAAAACTCAATCGCAAGAGGCGATGTATCGGTTCCGTATGCCGTATACTGTTCGGAGAACATCTCCAGCAATGCACCCGTGCCGCACCCGACATCGAGTACCGGAGATGATTTCGAAAGCCGAAGCTTCCGGCTGAGGAGAGCTTTGATAATTTGCTGCCGGGCGACGAACCACCAATGCTTCGTTTCGATCTCGTAAAAAGTCCGGTAAAGCTGTTCGTTCACCCTAATAGATCCCTTTCGAGAAATTCTTCCGTACCCGTATCAGCCCCTTGATGTCATCGATTGCTGTATTGACAATCTTCACACGGCTGTCAAGGTCTTCAATCCAGCTCACCGGTAGGTCGAATATTCTATACCCAAGCTTTTCACCGATTACCAGAAGTTCCGTATCGAAGAACCAACCGGTATCCACCACCTTCGGCAGGAGTTTTTGTGCAGCCGTCCTGGTGATCGCTTTGAATCCACATTGTGCATCGGAAAACTTTGTCCGGAAGAAGGACTTCACCAGGATATTATAACCCCGGGAAATAATTTCCCGTCTGATGCTCCGCTTGGTTGTAGAAGCCTTCAATAAGCGAGACCCGATACCAATATCAAATCCGTCGCTGATCAATCCTTCGATGAGCGGAGGGAATGCATAGAGGTTGCTCGAAAGGTCGACATCCATATAGCTGAAAATATCCGCCTGGCTTTCAGACCAGACCTTCTTGAGTGCGCGGCCGCGCCCTTTCTGGTCGAGGTGCACCACCCGGACGCCGGGAAATTGCTTGCAGAGAGACTCGGCTACGGATTGTGTTTGATCGATGGATGCATTATTGGCAATGACAATCTCCCAGTCAAACCGGCAATGGTCCTTGAGAAATTGATGCAGCGTGGCAATACTCGAGGGAAGTATCTTCTCCTCGTTATAGACAGGGATGGTGACATTAACGAGCATAATCCTGAGTGCCTGATTGTTTTCGATTTTTCAGGGAGATCCAACCTGAGGAGGCAAGTAGAAGCACAAAAGGGACAGCCGGATAAAAATAGCGTGCCTCAGTATTTGTTGGAATGTGAATGACAATGTAGTAAATAATTATCAGAGCAGGGAGAAAGACAAGAGAATTTGATCTCTGCTTCCAGAGGGCATACACAGCAAGGAGCAATGTCCCGTATTGAAGTAGGATGGCAATCAGCCGGATACACGATGCCAGGGGGTATGTGGTAATATAATCGGTGAGTGTAACTCCCGGTGAAGATGCCAAATAGGATTTCAAAGAAGGGACAAATCTGTTGGTAAGAATCCAATCGGGTGTGAGGAGCACCGGCATTCTTTTCAGCATGACGCCGGCATACCACCATGGATGTTCTGCAATGATGGAGACTGCCTCTCGAAAACGTTTTTGATCACGCTCAATGCCGTTCGGGTAGGCCCAGTGAGAATAACCTTCTAATTGATTGAGCCGAGCATCGCCAAAAATAGTTCCATGGATATCGCCGAATTGGCTGATTCCTTCCCATAAGCTGATCCCATTTCCCAGCCCAAGGGGGCGTACTGAACCGCCAGTAGCCGAGTAGCTTCGGATTGTGAGCGGAATAAAAATGAGGAGAAGCGCCGCTCCATAGGTGAGGATGAATTGCCGTGCGAATTTCCAGCCGTTTATTTTCCAGGCAAGGAACCCCAGGAAGAGGGGAAGAAACATCACATCTGCCCGGCAGGTGATAGCAAAGCCTACCCCCAAACCGGAACAGATTAACCAAGGATATTTATTGGAAGCAAAAAGGGCCTTTAACAGACACCAACAGGCAAGAAGTAGAAAGAAGGCAATCGGAGCTCCTGGTAGAATCGTGATTTCAAACCGGGCACTTATAGGCCAAAGCGCGTAAGCCCAGGCAGCAACTGTGGCAACAGGTTTTGGAAAAATGGTATTTGCAATATTATATAAGAGTAAAACTGAAATTGCAGCTATGAGTGCCTGCCAGAGCTGCACACCAAAAGCAGATTGAACGAGAGAGTAGGGGAAGAAAACCCAAAAATAATATCCAAGGGGACGATCAATAAATGGCTCGTACCTCCAATCTCGTTGAGCAGCCTGGAAGGGAGCAATGTCGACATAAGTGCTGATGCCTTTGCCATCAAGAAAATTCTGTGCGACGTCCAGGTATTGCTGCGACATACCTCCATAGTAGTCTGGTCCTGAAAAGATTATAGCCATGATCAGGCGCGTAAAAATAGCAGTCGAAGCTAAGAGCATAATAGTCCTGCGATTCATTGAATAAGAATAATCAGTTTCTCGCATGGGAGTTCTTGCTTTATCGTTCATTGAAGTGTCTTATTTGCCACAATTGTTGTAGACTTCAGGGCTTCAGATATCCCTGCTCTAACGTTAACCGTTACCGAAAGAATGTATAATTCCTTTTATCTTTCGATTTCCCAAAATTAATCCCTGATGTTTCTCGCTGGATTTCCTTTACAGCGAGCATGCCAAAGCCGCCATCCCAATCCCAACTCGTGAGAATGGGAACGGAGAAACCATTCAGGTAAAACCAGTAGCAGAGTTCAAGCGGGGTATGATAGTGTCTCCATCGCGGTGTAAGATGGTCATACTCCATGATAAAAATATCGTGATAGCTAAGGTCTCTATTTACTCCTTTCAGCCTATTCAAGAGCACATGCCCAAGAGTGTAAAGTGCGACAGAAAGATGCATTATCCTTGATGGGAGCCGAGAGATGATGAACCGTTTTGTATCATGCCAACCATATAAGATATAACGTTTGAAGAATGTATCGGGCTTTCGATAGAGCCATAGATAGAATTTTCCGTTGGGTTTTACCAGGCGCGCAACTTCCACAAATGTCTTATAAGTGTCGGGAGTATGGTGCAAAACACCATTTGAAATAATGACATCAAACGTCTCTTCGTTAAACGGGGGGTGTTGAAGATCTCCTCGAATGAATTGAACGTGAGAGGTCATTTTTCTGGCATGAGCTGCAAAGATACTGGTGGAATAATCAAAACCGATAACCGTAGCTCCGCTGCGAGTAAGATATTCGGAGAGAAGCCCATTTCCACATCCCGCATCGAGTAATAATTTATCTTTACACCACGCTTCGTTCGTTTGTGTCTCGATAAAGAATTGCTCATATCTCTCCTCTGTTTTCATCCCCCACGTAGTTGTCAATTTTTTATTCTGGTGCTCTTGCCATTCCAACGAGAAACTAAATTCTTCTTCCTTCTCGGTGATTGCGATGAGAAGTCCGGGAACCTTGTTCTTCACTGCTCCTATTTCTTTTTCGTATAGCTGTACAAAAGCAGAATCTATTGAATTGGGTAAGAATATAGGAACACCGTTTATAATTGGGTAAATACTTGAGGTATTTATGCCGATTAATAAGCCGTCGACAACCTCCTCATCATTCAGTGCTGAATTGAATTCTTCTTTGAAGGCGAATAGCTGTAAGCGTTCCTTGGAATATGGATCACACAATAAATTTACCAGTTGCTTAATCATTCAGTATATCCTTACTGTAAATACTCGTGAAGAGTGAAATGCTCGACCTCCGAAAGGTTAACCTTGACACCAAGGTAAAGTTTATTCAAAATATTTCCAACAACACAGGCTCACGAGCAGAACACCATCAATGCGGAGACCCTCGTTGATAACAATATGCATTTGATTGCTCTCAACGTTTGATCTCTCGGGCTATTCGAGAAATCCCGACTGTCAATATTAAGGGTAATTCTTTGTTCACGGTTAGTGTTGCAAGAAGGGTTGTGGTTAACACACCATACGAAGGTGATAGCAAACCGCGTTGAAGAATCCAAGGACCATGAGAGCTTGAAAACAAAAATTCTCCCGAAGGACTTGCAAGAATCATCTCTTGGTCCTGAAGTGATCTGACCTTTATGCAGGAATCGAAATGAAAAAACCACTGGATCGTGTGGAAACCGCTGCCACTAAGCTGATCGGAAATTGTGAGTTGACTGGTCTGTTTATCGAGCTTGAAAGATCGGCGATGAGTGACCGGGGGATTGAGGTGCTGAAATCCATGCTGTTCACCAACAAAGGTATCGCTATGCTTGCCAATGTTCCATTCTAGCACACAGGGAGACGTTAAATCTTTTTTCACACTCCAAAGGCCGTCAAAGGTTGCCGGTTCATGCCCATCAACCATTAAGCAATTATGAGATCGTGTACTACGTAATTCCTCTCTTCGTTGGGGATCCGAAGTATAACAATACGTACCTGAATCAACGATGCATGGAAAGCCATCAATCCAAAACTCAAAACTCAATGTATCACTATGTCCATGCCCTGGTTTACCCTGAAGTCCAACATCGTCGGCATCGATGAAGAGATGGGCATTCGCATTTCGAATAATGTAATAGGCCCCATGGGGATATGCCCTTGAGGCAAGCGGAGATGGGGTTCCTTTGAGGAGCTGGTGTTGCTCAAAGCCCTCGCCGCCAAAGAGGAGAAGGGCCTGCTGCGAGAATTGCGCTGCTGTTTCTTTAAAGTCCTGGCGTTCAAACAGCAATGCCCCAACCGAGAGCAGCGGGCGGTGGTCATTCACATCCTGATCCATCGACAATCGATAGAGGAATCCATCATCTGCATCACCATTGAGTGGTGCAGATCCATCGGGACGCGTGTAGTCGAGTGTGTACCCAAACATTTGTTCCAGCCGTTTCATGTATGCTTTGGAGAGTTGGATGGAGTTTTTTCTGCAGAGTATTGCCGCAGTGGAAAACAGTTCGAGCACGAAACGATGATAGGAAACCGATTTTTCAAAATGTACGCCATCGGGATACACTTGCCGCTGGATCTCGCTTTCCAGATGATGCACACTCCATGTGAGCCAACGATGGCCAACTGTGGTGTCGCGGAAAAACATCCCGAGAAATAGTAATCCAACGACATCGGAAAGAAAATGATTGCCATTCGGTCGTGCGGCTTCGATGTGATGTTCAATAAAAAAGCCATGAAGATAGCAGTGCTTCAGGAAACGCAACCAGAAGGAGGAGGAGATCGATTTCGATTCGCAGAAGAAATAGTATCCGGCAATCCAGTTACAAACACGAATCGATGGTTCCATCGCGTTTGCCCAGTTCGGCCCGATGCCGGTTGGATTTTCTTCAATCCAGTTGGTAATCAGTTGCTGGAATTTTTCTGCATAGCGTTCGCTGCGGGTCATCCAGTACGCTTTTCCGAGCCACCAGACTTGATGAAAGCGGCTAAGCTCCCATATGGTCTTGATATCTGAACGTTCTCCAAGATCGAGAATCTCGTCACGCGACAGCGCTTTTAACGGCCAGACCTTACCGCTCTTGAAATCCAGATGCCAGTTGATTAGATCACCCAAGTGTACCCTGCCTGAACCGAGTGCTTCAAAGGTGTTTGTCAAAACATCCCCTGCATCGGCCAGAATACTTTGAGAAGATTGTGATCGTTCCAGCAGGTGCAGGAAAAAATCTTTCTGATTGCGCGGATGGAAAAAAAATCGGTGTCGTGCCTGGGAATGAAAACGCTGAACAACTTGCTCAAGTGTGCCGTGAAATGATAGGCGTTTAAGAAAATCCTCGTCTGTCAAATGGGCCGATTGACTCTGGAGAAAGAGTTTCCAGAGTGCCGGGCGCACAAGACGATGGTGCACCACAAAGGGCAGTTCGAGATTTTTATGATGAAAAAGCGTGTTCATACTAGAATCCTCAGCCGACTTGAAACTCCCGCATCCACAACTCCAGATTGAGCAGTCTCCATACATCCGCACTTGGCAGCGGCAGCTTCTCACTGGCAAGGATACCGGTAAATCTCTTCTTGTCGATGAACCGCTCCGACCGTATTGACTGGTAGAGGAGCAGCTCCCGGAATTTTGGCAACAGCACTGAAAGCCATTGAGACTCTGGAGTGACAAATCCCATCTTATCCCGTCGCCATTGGATGGAGGCCGGTAAGATTCCTTCCATCCCCCTCCGGAGTATGTACTTCGACCAGCCATGATGGATCTTGTAGACCGTTGGAATACCCGTCACGTATTCAACCAACCGGTAATCGACAAAAGGAACCCGTGCCTCGATGGAAAAGGCCATAGAATTTCGATCTTCATAATGAAGCAATTGCGGGAGATTGTAGAGCGTCTCCTCTTGCCAGAGGCGCGCCTGAAGATCGAAGTCTTCTTTCTGGACAATGGAGTTTGAGAGAGAGAAAGAGGATAAAAAATTCCTGTTCATGTATTGCATAAAGGGCAGGAACTTTTGCTGCTGACCTTTCGGCAGCAGGTGTTTGGCTAGCTTCTGTCCGGCTCGCATCATTACGGTCATTGCGCTGTCTCCGGTAATTGCCGCCGTTTCTGATAGCTCCTTTGTGAATTGGGATAAGCGGCCCCGGCGCAACAACTCTGCATGAAAGATGGGGTAATGCCATCGGTATCCGGCAAGCAACTCATCTCCCCCCTGACCATCGAGCATTACTTTCATGCCATGGCGGGCAGCTAGCTTCATAACATTCCACTGAGCGTACATCGATGTTGAAATAAATGGTTCTTCAAGTGCTCTGATAAATGCTGGTAAATCGTTCCAGAGATCCTGAGCCGTTGGACGGATCACGTGAGGTTCGGCTTCCGTCTTATCAATGACCTGCTTGACAAAATTATCTTCATTATACCGTTCATCGTCGTAGGATGCGGTGAAGGTTTTCTGGTGATCGCCGATGACGGCGCGATTGATGTGATCATGGGTGCGGATCAATTGATTTGCCGCACAGACGATCGATGATGAATCCAAGCCGCCGCTGAGGCAGCTTCCAAGCGTCACATCGGTGCGGAGCCTGAGCCGGACGGAGTTCATGAAGTGTTCGCGCAATCCATCGGCGAACCGAACGCATGTCTGTTCTTCGTAGGAACCGAATTCTGGATTCTTTGCAAGCTCGTAGTACCGCTGAATCGTGACTCCCCCGCTGTTCATCAACAGGAAATGGCCGGGAGGAAGTTGATGGATTTCCTGAAAGAACGTCTGACTGGTGTGGTCTAAAAGCCGGTGGACCAGATAATCATAAACTATCGGATCGTTAGCTCGACGGCTGATTGCGGGATGAAGGAGCAGCGATTTGATTTCTGAAGCAAAGAGAAATATTGTTGCAGTGCGATAATAGTAAAAGGGCTTCACTCCGAATCGGTCACGGGCGCAGAAGAGATGGTTTCTTTTTCCATCCCATAAAGCGAATGCCCACATGCCATTGAAACGCGCTAAGCACTCCACACCCCATTCCTGGTACGCATGGAGAATGACCTCGGTATCGGATTTCGAGACAAACCGATGTCCCTTCTGTTGCAGCTCTTCACGGATTTCAATGTAATTGTAAATCTCGCCATTGAAGACGATCCACATGGCTTTATCGCTCGAGGCCATCGGCTGGTGGCCTGTCGGTGAGACATCGATAATGCTGAGGCGGCGCCAGCCGAGAGCGAGCGTCGGTGCGAATGATGCCGGAAGCTCCTCGAGCAAATCCTTTTGGCGGAGTTCGGGTATACTATCATGGCCGCGACGGGGTTCAACGGCTCCAGTGCGGGTATCCACCAGGAGAAATCCTTCGTCATCCGGGCCGCGATGCCGGATGGAGGCGGTCATCTGAGCAAGCAACGACCGATCGATTGCTCGCCCATCCATGTTCATCATACCAACGATGCCACACATCTCTTACTGTACTCTCTCTTATTCGTGGTTGCGCATTCACCATACATTCCTGGAATCGCAACGAGGGAATAGGACGATGGTCTCAAGCCTCAAAAATTTCTTGGATAAGGTAGTAATTAAAGCCCTGATTGACAAGGTTCTGAAATGAACGCACGGTGCGGCTGCTCATTGAATATCTATGCCGCCTTCGGTCAGCGGTTTGAGATGGATTGATGGAATAAGGGCTATCGCATCATAGGCAGCATCGGAGACCGGGAGATGATCAAGCGATTTCAATGCGAGGCGTTGATTCGAAAGACCATGCATGTGCGGCAGGTACAAGGAATACTGATGACTGATGAGAATTCGCTCAACATCCTTGTGTGTAAAGCCTGCTGCCTTCAAGGAACTTTCGTTGATTTCTATCCAAATGACCGGCTGCACTTCACGGAGCGTTGTGATCAGACCTTCCAGAACATGCGGCTCCGCACCTTCAACATCGATTTTAATAAATTTGAGGCGGGCACGATCGTAACTCATGGTGCCGGAGGAATACAACTCATCAAGAGATCGAACTGGGATCTCAATCGACTGTTGGACTTTATTCTGAGCGAGTGTGTTTGGAAAGAGACTCGACCATCCGGGTTGCGATGAGACATGGAATGTCATCGATCCGGCTTTGTTCCCCAAGGCACAATCAAATACCGTGACATGCGACAAACTGTTATGCTGAATATTGGCGTTGAGATAATGGCGGGTCCGTTCGTCGGGTTCGAACGAGAATACTTTGCCTGCAGGTCCAACACGGGCGGCCATCAAAAGCGTACAATACCCCTTGTGAGCACCGGCGTCGATGCACACATCACCAGGTGCAAGTATTTTTGGAAGGAGAGAAACAAACTCGGGAAGATACACCCCGAGGAAAAAATCACGGTCGATGTAATCCTTTGGATCAATCTCCATCTCGAGCCCGAATCCGATAGATTTCCAAGATGGACCCTGCGGCAATTGTAACAACCGGATTTTTCTGCTGAGTTTGACAAAGGGACGTTTCAATCGTTGAATGAATGACATTTCAATTTCCTGCAATGATGAATCACTTATTGAGAATCCTGAAGCACTCCTGCCGTTGCAAACGGAACGGAGAACAGAAAGGGATAATTAATTTGATATTCTGTTCTCTTGTTCTTCATTTCCCTTTGTGTGAAAGATCCTCAGTATGATGAGTGGAGATTGACTTCCAGACGATCAGCACATAGAGTGCAACGAAGAATGTATGTGCAATATAGGAAAAGAGGTAAGCTTTGGCAAAGCCCAATGAACCTTCATGGATCAGTAAACGGGTGAACAATATGAAGACCATAGCCCATAAGGCACTCAAGATCATCCCATGCCACATCTTTCCCATGCTGGTGATCCCATTGCCAACGATGCCAGCAGTCGAGTAGAATATTGTTGACAGCGCAATAAGGACTAATACAGCTCCCATGTCGGCAAATTGAGGTCCATAAAATCCCATAATCCAATAAGCAAGTGCGATAATTGGCAACGCGGTCAGTATGGAAAAGATACATGTTAATGCGATGCTCTTCATCAGGGTCTGTTTGAATTCCTGCATCCGCCCTGCGGCAAACAGGCCGGCGATCGCTGGCAGGAGGACCTGGCCGAACAGTGATGGAAGGAATACAAGAGCCTGTCTCCACTGGTGAGTGACATTGACGATTCCCATTTCACCGAAACCGCCGGGCTGATTTACAAGCTGTGCATAGGAAAACCAGGTGGCAACTCCGGGGATCAAACTGGTGATGAGAGAAGGAAGTGCAAATTGCCAAAGGAGCGAAATCTCTTGCTTCAGATTTTCATAGTGGATCCGGACTCCCTCCTTCCGGGCGAGAGCAAGAATGGCAATCTGTCCATGAACACATACCAGCAACATTGTCACGACCAGTGCAAGTACCGATCCCCAAATCTGCCATTGCAGAATGAAGAGTAGCGTGAGGAGGAAGGTGAGGGCGCCCCTCACCACATTGATAACGGCGATCGTGCGAAATCGTTCGAAGCCGGAAAGAATTCCCTGCTGTGCACCCTGAATTGCGGTGAATACAATCAGCAGTGTTGAGAGGCGCAATTCACTCATTAACGATGGTGCAGAGAGTACCGTTGTTGAAAGCCAGGGGAGGAGGAAGTAGTACCCCATTGCAGCGACACACGTAGAGGCGAGTGTCAACACTTGCAGCAGACCAATGATACTCCCCAATCGCCCGACAGAGCGGATCCGGTATTCAGCGATATATTTTGTCGCGGTCGTGGCGATTCCCATACCGGCAAGCACACCGATCACCGCCACTGTACTCGTGATAATGCCAAGCTGTCCGAAGCCATCTTTGCCGAGCAATCGGGCTGCCACCACAGAAGTTGCCAGCGCAAGCAATTGCATGATAACGGTGCTGGCACTCGACCAGAAAGTACCTTTGGCAAGCCGGAACCTCAGGGAGCCGGAGGGGAGCCATCGCTCCACGCGTGAGAGTAACGTTGTGGTGATTCTTGTATGGAGATTTTCAGCTATTGGAGTTGACATTCTCGAGTGGGACTACAATTGTTTTATACACTTTCTCTGGATGAGCATCCTGCTGTATCATTAGTTTATCAGTTCAAGAGAACATTGTTCGTGAAGAAAAGTAATGAGCGCTACTGAACCGCATCGAGAATGCGTTCTACATTTGATTTCCATGTATAATGGGTCACGACATCGTTCACGGCTCTGCTCCCGAGCCGCCGGCGGAGGTCTTGATTACTGGAAAGCTGTTCAATCAGGCCGGCAAGTTGATGAGCATTACCGGGTTGCATGTGCACACCATTGATATCATCCTGAATGATCTCGCCTATCTGTTCAAGTTTACTGGCGATGATCGGTTTGCCCAATGCCATGTATTCGAAGAGTTTTGTCGGTGAACCGAAAAATTTTGTTCCATCGGAAAATCCGAGATGCGGGGAAACCAGAATATCACATGCGGCAAGATAGTGAGAAGCATCAGAGTGCGGTACAAGGCCGGTAAAGATCACACGATCCGTAATGTTCAATTGGACAGCCCGCGCCGCCAGGTGCGATCGCAAATCTCCGTCACCGATGAGCAGAAAGGTAATGTCCGGTTTTCTCTGTACGACGATGGCCGCCGCATCGAATAATGTTTCGATCCCGTGCCACCGGGTGAATGTGCCGATAAAGCCGACAACAGTGTTGTCGGATAATTGATAGCGGTGGCGAATTGCGGCACCGTCGATTCCGGGATGAAATTCCGTTGGATCGACTCCATTAGGATTTATGATAAATCGATCTTGTTCGATCTTGTAGCTGGAGAGTTGTTCGCGAACACCTTCTGAGATTACGGCGATATGTCCGGCGAGATGAAAGGCCAATGACTCACAGTTGGTAGCAAGCCGATGAAGGATCAATCTGCTCCAGTTCTTCTTCACCCATACCTCTGATGCATTTGCCTCGAGAACGAAGGGAATCTTCCAGTGTGCAGCGATTACCCCTCCGGTGAAATTAAAGATCGAATGCCGTTGATAGATGAGGCAGGGTTGAAATTGCCGAATCAATGCCGGTGCTTTGAGAATCAATTGGAGATTATAAACAAGCAATTGAATTTCGTCGAACATCCGGAGTGCACGGATTGGAGGAATTTCAATCTGCGTAATCTCCGGTAGAAAATCTTTCACAATTGAATCTGAAACGAACACGACATCGAATCCGGAGGAGAGAAACGCCTTCAGCATACCTTTGATATGTGATACGGATCCGCCGCCTTTCAGCTCTCCCGCAAGATCTGTCCGGAAGAAAAGGATGTTGCCCCGTGAGGCGGCTGAGCGGACCCCCAATCGATGTGTTCTTCTCTTCGTTCGGTGCAGAAGAAAACTGAAGAGCCCTGTGCAAAGAATGGAAACTGAACCAAGAACAAACAGCAGGAGAATCTTCGGGACCATCGAAACGAGATAGCCGACACGCGTCGTTCCGGTCCACGTTTCTTTCTCTTCACGGAGAAATCGAACACGGGTACGTGTCACAAGCAGGAGTGCGAGAAGAGCATCGCGGTCTCTCACCACGGCTGCTTGATACAGTGAGGCGATGGCCGCATCGCATGGTATTGACCGGAGCAAGGCAACCATTGAGCGAAAGGATTTTCCGGCGAGATCTGATTTGGAAATGGAATGAAAGGTAAAAGTTGGAAGATGATGTGCCAGGAGCGTCTTGATTTCTTCATCTTCGAAGGCAAGAAGAAGAATCGTTTTCACGTTGCTGCGCGCAAGAGTCTGAACGACGTGGGAAATCTCCATAATAGATCAGTTCTGCTGTTGCATCGTGGTTACTGTTTTGTTCCCTTGATCATCAGCCAAAAGCCCCACCACCAGGCCAGCAGCGCCTGATTGATGGTATTGGCAAATACAGGAAGATGATACCGGTAAGGATCGACGGTTGACAGATGAAGATTGCTGTATTGGCTGAACATTCTCCGTACCTGGTTCCGTGTATATGCTTTGCCTAGCGGATTGTCTTCGCCGTCATAGATTCGCACCCAATCGTCGGTGCGATCTCCCTCCTTTGGTGCTTTCCCGCTGAGGCGTCTATAGAGAGACCCCAGTGCGACATGCATCGAGGATTGGTGATAAAGCATAATGATAATTTTTCCACCCGGCTTCAATACTCGGTAGACCTCATTGATAGCTTTTGGTGTGTTGGGTGTATGATGGAGCACACCGAAGGAATAGACGATATCGAACGAGTTATCCTCAAAGGGCAGTTGCTCTGCATCGGCAACACGTGCATCAACAGGGAGGCCGTAGAGGGCAAAACGCTGCTTCACCAGCTCGATGCTTCGTGGAGTCAGGTCGACTCCCGTAACAAGAGCTCCTCCGCGTGCAAATTGAAGAAGGTCCGTTCCCAGGCCGCATCCAATCTCGAGAAGGCGTTTTCCCGGGAAGTGATTGAATTCAGCAGTCTCCTTCATGAAGGGCTGCGATGTATACCGGAAGCGCTCTACTTCATCAAAGAATGCTTTCGATCCCCATTCGAGATGGGTGAATTGCGTCCCGCATGGGTGTGCATTCCAGTATTCCTGTACTTCACGTTTCAATGCTTCATTATCCGCTTCAACCATTACAGCTCTTTTCCTTCGATCCAGCAATCGTACCACAGGGACAAATTCAAGAGGCACCAGAGATGCCGTCCGACATTAAGTCTTCCAGCCTGATGCTCGTTCATTAGGAAGATAATGAAATCTTGATTGAAAATATTCCGCTTCATCAGGTTCGAGTTGAGAATGGAGTGACGCATGTAGCCATGCCACTCTGAGCGCAGCCATTCCCGCACGGGAGCGGCGAATCCCTGCTTTTTTCTATAGATGATATCGTTTGGAATAATACCTTCAACAGCTTTTTTGAGAATATATTTCGGTTCGTTGTTCTTGATCTTGAAGAGAGCAGGGATGCTCATGGAATACTCCACCATCCGGTGATCAAGAAACGGGACACGTGCTTCAATGGACGTAGCCATGGAAATCTTATCAACCCGCATCAGTAAGAGCTCTGGCAGCCTGTTGCGGAATTCAAGATAAATCATCCGCTTGAGGTAATCGGCATTCGGATCGCGATCAAGGATTTCCCTGTGCCATTGTTGGGCGAGGCGTTGGCTTTCATGGATGTTCCTGCTATGAGCGGATGCGAGTAACTGTTGCTTGTGAATGTTGGTGAAGAAATTATTTCCGCCCCAGAATGCTTCATCACCCTCTGTTGCTTTCCGCAGGTAATCAAGCTCGAGGTACCGATGCCGTTTTCTCAGAATCGGAGCAGTGAGGCTAAAAAGTCCATCACGAAGGAGTCGGGGCAATAAACCGTACGGAGACCAGAAATAACGCTGATACCGGAGCTCGCGCAAATACCAGGGGTAACCGGCAAACTGTTCATCGCTTCCCTCGCCAACCTGAACGACGATGGTGCCATTATCGCGGGCAAGTTTCGAAACAAAGTAGAGCGGTATACACACTTCATCGGCAATCGGTTCGTCCTGATGGAAAATCAGCTTGGGTAGAAACTCCATCGCCATCTTTTGATCGATGAATACTTCGTGGTGATTTGTTTTGAATAACGATGCAATCTTCCGGGCATATCCCATTTCGTTGTATTGCTCGAGATCACGGAAGCCGACCGAGAAGGTATCAACCGGCCGATCCATAAGCTCAGCCATTAAAGCCACATTCGTGCTGGAATCGATCCCACCGCTCAGGAAGACGCCGAACGGTACATCGCTCATCATCCGGTCTTTGATTGATTGTCGTAAGAGTGTTCGAATAGTGCCGATACACGACTCCTCGGTCATCGGATTCTGCTGGTTGAGCAGCGGTGAAGAGGAAACCGGTGTGCCGTTAAGGTCGATCGATGGCTGTTGATGACGGGGCACGGGATTCCAGTATTCTTCATTTTTCACCTGGCTGTCTTTACGGATAACCATAATCCTTCCCGGCTCAAGCTTTTGAATATTTTTAAACAGTGTAGAAGGAGCAGCAGAAATCAGGAATGTAAGATAAGCATCCAGCGCATCCTCGTCGAGTTCACGATGGATGTCGGGGTGCTGCAGAATGGCTTTGATCTCCGATCCGAACACCAGTGTGCCATTGACGAACGAATAATAGAGCGGCTTGATCCCCACGCGATCGCGGGCGAGAACGAGTTGTTGATTGGCCTCATCCCACAGCGCTATGGAAAACATCCCGAGCAGTTTGTTAACGAATGAAAGACCGTATTTCTGGTATGCGTTGAGGATGCTTTCGGTATCCGAGCGGGAACGGTACCGGTATCCCTCGGACTCGAATTCTTTCCGCAGAACAGCGTGATTGTAAATTTCTCCGTTGAAGACGATGGTGACGTTTCCATCCTGCGAGGTCATCGGCTGATGGCCGGCCGGTGAAAGGTCGACAATGGAGAGGCGGCGAAAACCAAATCCCACTCGCCGATCGGGAGAAAGGAATGTTCCCGAGTCATCGGGGCCGCGATGGACGATCGTACTGCTCATCTTCATGAGCAGCGATTCATCGACGGATCGATTGGATGTTCCGTAATTATAGATGCCGCAAATGCCGCACATGAGAGATGGTTAATGCCCGTTGATGATTGAGTTACTTATAGAAAGAAATTGTCTAAAAAGAAAAAAAATTGTCTCACCCGAGTGCTTTTATCGGGTGTCCAGTGCCTTTATCTTTCAAATATCTGGATTCCCGCTAAAAGCATGCGGGAATGACAGTGTCCTTTTTTGTTTTTAGACAACCTCTTTGTACGAAAGGCTCTGCCGGTAAATCGCTTCTCGTTTACTCTGTTCTTTGGTCAGAGAGATTTAAAATTCAATTATATCTCATTAGCCTGGATTCCGTGTAGAAGCATCACGGAATAACTTTATGCTTATTGGAAGCCAACACCTGTGAAGGTGGTAATTCACTTTACGCCTTTGCTTCATTCGGTTGCTTTTCTGTACTCCCCTGGCCTTTTTTCTTTTTCCAGTAGGTATATCCAAAAAATCCCAGTACGCTCAGAACAAGTATATTTGTCAGGAAACTGATCGTCTTACCCATCACAAACTCGCCCGAATCGAATTTCATTTCAAGCTTGTGAATACCGGCTGGAATCACTACTCCCCGGAAGAGGTAATTGGCCCGGTAAATTGGAATCTCCTTATCATCAAGATAAGCCCTCCACCCCTTAGGATAATAGGTCTCGCTCAGAACGAGCAGGTTCGTTCCGTCTGTAGTGGTCTTGAGTTCGAAGTCCTGAATCCCATATTTCACAAACTCGGCCCTGGCAGCAGGATGAAGAGGATCCAGCGTGAGTTTCGGATCTTCCATGAGGAAGGCAACCTCAGTGGGGTTGAAGGATCGTTGCCTGATCTTGTTGAGAATGGTAAGGCCATCTGCCACCTCGTACCGACTCACAAAAAATGCCCGGGGGAGGTAGTTGAGATTTTGGTAGACTCTGCCATCCCGTCCGTTGTAGATAAGTCCGAGTGCGCCGCTTGAATCGACGGTGTTCGTGAGTACGTACTTTACGTTCATCAATTGCCAGGAGAGAGGATTATCGATACCGGCAACATCCAAAAAATCCTGATAGGTACGCATCTTAGCTCCCTGGTATCCACCGGCACTTTGTAACCGCCAGTAGGCAAACCGGTTGCTGTAAGGAGCATCGCGGTTACCGCGTTCACCTTGAGCTAATTCAAGAATGCGAAACAGAGATGTATCTTTCTTGATAAATTCCACGGAAGGCGGTGCAGTCAATGCAACCTGTTGATCTGTCTTGTCGGCCGGATTGAACGGCTTGAACGCTACACGCCACAAATCCGCCACCACCACCAGTGTCACAATGAGTGCAACTGTTGCGAGCTTCATTTTTCTCTGGATGAAGAGGTACAGAGCGCCAAAACATGCCGCAAGAAATACTCCAGCAAAAACAAGCTCCTGAGTCACCAACTTGCTCATCTCCGTACTGAAGAGAGCAAGTTGTTGGGGATTTAGATTACGGCCTTGCATTGTGCTGTTGACAAAACCTTCGTGCGTTATTGCAAGAAGAGCCAACACGGCGAGTGCGACACCCAAGCCGATGAGCATTTTTTTCTTCACCTGTTGAAGCTGGCTTGCCTCCATTTTCTCGCGGAGGGAGATGAAGTAGAGCAATCCGTAACCGGCAAGAATGGGCAAAAAGATCTGAATCAAAACCAGAATCATTGAAGGGATACGAAACTTGTTGAAGAAGGGGAAGAATTTAAACATCGGATCGTAGAGAATTGGAAATTCCTTTCCAAAGGAGATCAGCAGGGAGATGGCAATGACAACCCCCAGGAACTGGACGAAGGCTTCCCTGCGGTAGGCAATGAATCCGATGATTCCCAGTAACAAAACGATGATTCCCATATACTGCGGGGCGTGCGTAAATGGTTGAGTCCCGAAATAGTAGTTATCATAAACAAGTCTGTTCCGGCTCAATGGACCCTGATAATTCTGGTATCCGAATCCATACCACGAAGGAGCAATCCAGGTGAACAGCTCACCAACAGGGTAGGACCATTGCGTTGCGTAATCGTACGAGAGTCCGCCTTCAGTTGTCTTCTCTGCGCTCATCAGGTCTTGTTGCATAATGGGTTTGGATCCTCGGATCGAATAGGGATTGTACGACCAGACAGAGAGATATTTATCGGCATCCATGGTGAGAGCGAGCAGTGCAGCGGCAAACACAACAACGGCAGACTTGAGGATTGGAATCCATGCTTCTTTCTTCAACAATGCACGAACGGCGAACACGAGGAAATAGATTCCCAGTGCAAATCCGATATAGAAAATCATCTGGATGTGAGCGGCTATGAAAATGAAATGGAACAACAACACCAGCAGCACAGCCCAGAGCAGCGAGAATCGCTCACGAAGTTTCTCGATGGCATAGAGGATGAACGGGAAGAATGCCATCACCGCAATCTTGGTATTGTGGCTGGTCATAATCCAGACGATGATGTACATCGAATACGTGGCGGCCAGCGCTGTCATCAGGGCAGCAACCTTGTTCTTCAGCTTGGAATAGGTAAGGAGATACATTCCACTGCCGAAGACTATATAGAAAAAGATAACCCATCCCTCGGGATGGGCAAGAATTGACCCGAAAAGAAGTGCAATGGAGTTCATCACATACCCGGTGATGTCGAAGATACGGTCCCCGGAGACTGTCAGACTTGCATAGGCAGGATAGCCGCAGAAAATATAGGGATTCCAGAGCGGAAAGATGCCTTGCTCTTTTGCATCCTTTACGAATGTCTGAAAACTCTGTGAGGCAAGCGTATCGACGTCAAGGATAATCTTTCCGCCGAAGATCAAGTCGTTAAAGAAAATAAACAGGCTGAGAATGATTATGCCGATGGCGACCACATGCTGATATTTGGCCGGAATCCAGTCTTTTTCGCTTCCAGTCTGTTTAGGGTGACTGGTTCGTTCTTTGTGTGTCTTGCTCATGAATGTTCTCTGGGTGGGTTATGAGTGAAGAATTAAGCTATCTAAAAGCGTTGCCAAGCTTCGTGTAATTTCTCTTCGGTCGTACTGACGTATTGCTTCCCGATCTGGTTCAAATGCTGAATGATGATAGAGAAAATTCTCATAACATTCAACGAAGGCGGCCTGGATCGCCTGTTGATCCTGGTTGTGTGCCACGAATCCTGCTTTTGTTTCCCGGATGAGTGAGGCAACGGCACCTTCAATGGCAAGTGCGATAATTGGCCGCTGTGCACCGAGATATTCAAACACTTTCCCGGGAACAATCTCATCGCTTCCTTTAGCTTCGTCAACAACGAGCAGAAGTGCATGGGAGTGCAGCAATGCTTCGATGCTCTCGCTGTGCGGCAGATAGGGAATGATGGCGATACTCTCACGCAGCATGGAATTGTTGAGCATCTCGCGAACTTCTGCCCCAAAGCGTCCGATAAATTTCAACCGGATTCTTTGCGGATCGACCTTGCCGGACGCAACAAGTTGTTCAACCGCCTGAATAAATGATCTCGGATTTCGTTTTCCGTACATCGAGCCGGTGTAGGTTACTGTAAAGCGATGATCGGTGCGGGATTCAAGGGATGGATAATCCTCGGCATCGTATCCGTTGGGGTGGTAAATGAATTTGGATTGATCGAGGGAAGGAATTTTTTTCAGTATATCTTTTTGAATGCCGCGCCAGGCAGTCTCAATGCGCGTTGCCCGCTGATAAACCGACCGTTCCAGATGGCGATCGATCGCAGCGGGAAGAAACCAGCGGTCGGGTGTGGAAAGAAATCCTGTCCAGGGATCGCGGAATCCGGCAACCCAGGGAATCCCGGCACTTCGACTCAGCCGTTTTGCGATGAGCGCCGTGGTGTAAGGAGGCGACGAGGAATAGAGTGCCTGGATCTGTTCCCTGACAATAATTTCCTTTCCCGCCTTTACGGCATAGGGATACCATCCGATTCGCGCATCGGGGATAAAGAGAGTCGAACGCACAAACTCTGCCACCGATTCTGTCAGCGATTGTTTCTTGCCGGCCTGTGGAATATTCTCTACATCGACCGGTGCATTTGCCGGTTTCCCGGTGAACGTTCGATAGAGACGATACGGTTCGAAAATTTTCGTACGGTAGACAATGGCATGAGGCGAAATCTCAGCAAGCAGCGATTCATCGCGAGCAGGAAAGTCTCCATCCTGAACCGTCAACACCACAGGCTGCCAGTCGAATTCGGGAAGATACTTCACAAACTTCAGCACCCGCTGAACACCAGGTCCTCCCGATGGCGGAAAATAATACGAAACGATCAAAACTTTCTTCATATCAACCAGAGAAAAGATGAATGCCGTTATTGCTTCCGAGCAACCACAAGCAATCCGGTTCCTGTTGTATTTTGAATTCTATAGTCAAGATACATAAGAAGGAGAGTAAATGGAAGAGTGAAGAGATAATAGAACGGAAGGAGAACAAAGAATGCATTATGAAGATTCAGCAGAAGCATGGGGTATTTAATCCCAAGGCGCCAGGAGATGGAACCCCAGGGTCCGTAAGTGAAGCTTACAGACTCGATGGAAAATCCGACCGATTTCAATTTGGCCTGAATTTCTTCCACACCATAGCCATTGCGTGCATGTTCCTCAATGAAACTTTCGTCGTCAGGCGAGTGTGCATCCGACCCGCCGATGTTCGACGGTGTGTTCACCAGTAACGCCCCGCCCGGTTTCAGCGCTGTGTGAAGATTACGAAAGACACCAATGTCATCCGGAATATGTTCCATCACGTCGACAGAGATGGCGAGATCGAATTCATTTTGATGCAGAGGTTGGTTAAGATCTTCAACGGCGAACCGGATGTTTTGAATCCCGGATTTGCTGAAGAATTGCCGGCAATCTTCGATCTGTTCTTCTTTGACATCCACTGCATGGATGGAGCTCTGTGGAAAGCGGATTGCGATATAATAACTGTACTGTCCAAATCCAGAACCGGCATCGAAAATGTTCGGTGATTGTCCGGCTCGTACCAGCAATGTCCGTATGGCTCGTTTGACATGCCATTCACGCAGGAACATCATTCCAAGAAGTTTGTAGAAGAGCTTACGCAGGAGAGGAGTGCGTCGGACAACAATGCCGATTGATTCTTTAATAGGATCGTACTTCATAGGATTTTCAGGTTGTTGTATTCAATGGGGCGCAGAAAGTTGTTCAATGGCAACGACGAGTGCATCCCAGGTGTACTTGGTTTTTTCTCGGGCGACAGTCCGGACAAATTGCTCTTCCCTGCCTTCCTCGTAAAATCTCACAACTGCACGGGCAACTTCTTCAGGCTGATTTGGTGCAACGATGAAACCGGTCCTCTCATTGAGGACAACTTCTGCCAATCCCCCTACATCCGTAGCAATAACAGGCTTGTCGAACTGGTAGGCAATCTGCACAATCCCGCTCTGCGTTGCCGAGACGTAGGGAAGTACGACAACATCGCTGGCAGAAAAGTAAAGGCCGACCTCCTTATTCGGAACATAGCCGGAGTACACTGCAACATGATCAGCAAGGCCGTTTGTTTCAATCTGTTGACGGTAGAGGGATTCCTCGCCATAAAACTCTCCCACTACGAGAAGTTTCACCTTCATCGTTTTGAGAATGATCGGCATCGCATCAAGCAGAATGTGCAGTCCTTTATATCGCCGGATATACCCGAAGAAGAGAATAATCCGTTCATCGTTGAGCACGAGCGATTGCCGTGCCGCCACTTTAGCGATTCCCTTACCGAAAATTTCATAGACGGGGTGCGGAACAAGCGAGTACCGTGCACCGGGGAGAAAGTGATTCAGGTCGCGTTCCACTGCTTTTGATTGAACAATAAATACATCGACAAACCGGAAGGCAAACCGGGTAAACACCGTGTCGCCCAGGCGCTTTTCGTGAGGGATAACATTGTCGCAGATGAACAAGACCTTCGCCTTCGTCCATCGTTTCACGAGCATTGCAATGAACGCAAAGCATGGACCGAAAAAAGGAATCCAGTATTTGAAAATCAGCAGATCGGGTTTTGTTGCTGCGATTCTTCTTGCGGCTGTAATCCATGTGAAAGGATTGATCGAATCGATCAGTTGTTCGCTTGGTACGATACTGCCGGCGCCGCCCTGCTCCTCCTGCGTTTTGCCGGGAAACAGGATTGCCGGATACTGACGCGAGAAGGTAACGATCGATACGTCATGGATCTTCGATAAGTGTTGATAGAGCAGCGCATTATAATGGGCGATGCCGCCCCGAAGAGGATATGCAGTTCCGACGATAACGATCCTCATTGTTGATCCAGTTCCAATTTATACAGAACCGCCGGAGGATAATCGGTGTAAAGAACCGCCTTGAGTTGCGGCGGCGCGTTCCGCGGATTGAGCAGCGGTTCAAATTGAGGCCTCATCGCAGCTTCCATCTGGCTGAAATACAGATACGAGGCATTTGCCGATTTGGCAGCGGCAAAGAGTTCCGGCAGTGTTGCAACATACGGGAAGGTTTCCATCTGCATATCAAGATAGTAAGCGATGTGAGGTTTACGCGCTAGGATAATTTTTCCACTCTCTGAAGAACCGAACCTGCTTTTAAATTGATCTGCGATTACCACCATCTCCTGCGGGCCGGATGAAATATTCATTTTATTAAAGGAGTAAGAATTGTTAAAGGTCCAGAGAATGATGATGATCGAAATAATGCCTCCGAGGTGCATCGCTTTCCAGAATCGATACTTTACCAGATTGGGTAAGGTCAGCGTTCTCAAGGCAAGCAAACTATAGACAGGGAGCAGCGCTAGTGAAAATCGCTCTCCATAGAATACAAGAAGTAGAATACCGAAAAAGCTGAGAGAGAGAATGAGAAAACTCAGCACTTTCTTCTCAGGCTTTTCGAAAAACAAATAGATGACTCCGAAAAATGTGAAGGCTCCGGTTTGCCATCCCAACAGTTTGCCGAGGTCGTCAAGAAAGTGAAAGTAAACATTTCTGATCACTGTCTTGATGAATAAACCGAAATCCAGGAAGATCACCTGAGAAAGAGAGGTATATCGCTTTGATTCCACCGACCAGAACTGATCCCAGCCAATGCGTTCCTTGGCGAACATCTCATAGGCAATGTTTAGATAGTTTTTGCTGAAAAAGAAACTTCCCTTTTCCAGCAAACAATAGATGCCCCATGGAGCAATGGCAAGAAAGAACACGCCAAGGTAAAGTGCGCATGTTTTGACCCGTTCCTTCCAGGAAAGAGAAAAGGGATTGGCGATCAGGATTGCCGCAGGTGCAGCGAGGACGATATAAAACCCGTTATAGCGGTTCAGATACGCGAAGGCTCCCAGGAGAGCCGAGATGATAAGTGATTGCCATCTCCGCTCGGAGTCCTTCATGAGAAAATACATGCTGGCGGTAACAGTTGCGGCAAACAGCATGTCTGTTCCGGCAGAATAGGTATACTGGACAAACGTTGGATTGACGGCGATCAGGATAGTGCCGACCAGCGCGATATCAGAACGAAAGAGCTGCTTGAAGATGTTGAAAGCGAAGTACAGTGTAAATGCGGCACAAAGTGTAGCGAGAAATATACCGGCATGGAATAAATCTTTGGTGAGCAGAGAAACGATGGCAAGGATGATCGGATAGGCAGGTCCATGGAAATTTTCAATTGGCAATGTCCCTTTCATGATCTCCCGCGCCTGCGGAACGTAGCTCCAGAAAAAATCTGTCTCCACGCCGTAATCGCCAACCGTATGGTAACTGAAATTGATCATCAGCATGATGAACAAATAACATCCCAAGAGCCACCATGGAAATCGCGGATCATTCACGGTAGAAGAAAAAAAGGGAAACAATGATATTTGTGGTGCGGATTGTTGTTTCTGTTGTTTTGCCATAGCGGTTACTTCATGCCGATCACTAAGAGGCGATCGCCAAATCTCTTCAGCGTTTTTGTTATCAGGTAGTTCGGGTACTGCAGAAGCAGCTTGATCGCTTTCTCGACGATATTGCCGCGCAAGGTAATACTGACCGGGGATTTAATCCGTTGTATGATTTCGACATTCCGGAATCCCGCCCGTTGAACCATCTCCTTGAGAGTCCTCGGGGTAAACTCGTTCACATGGTACGGCGGCATTGGCATCTGCTTTGTACGGCCCAGCAGCCTCAATCCTGCCGCTGCCAGTCTGCCAACCAGCGTATTGAACATCGATGGCACCTCGGCGGCAAGAATGCCACCCGGTCGTAAAAGAAGATACGCTTTTTTTGCCATTGGGAGGGGATCGATAAAATGCTCAAGTACATCGCCCATAAAGACAACATCAAATCGTTGCTCTTGGATGGGGTACTCTTCAAACGAGGTTTGGGCTACATCCAGTTGAAAATTTTTCCTGCAGATGGTTGTGCCAAGCATTGCATATTCGATCCCGCTGACGGTATACCCTGCATCGCGCACATAGTCGAGGAAATATCCCATCCCGCATCCAATTTCAAAAAAGTCTCCCGAGGGCTTATACTTCCGTATCCATCCAAGAATCTCCGGAAACTTCATCGATCCATTCCGAGCTGCGGTTTCATAGTCTGATGAAGAATGCGCACCACAATCCGCTCCATCGAAAAGAAAGTACTCATCACTGTAGAGAAGTTTGAGATCGTCCGTTGTCGGCCTGGGGTCAAGAAAGATAAAGGAACAGTGCCGACATTTCCTGGCAGAGAATTTCTTTTCATGGAACGTATAGCTGATGGGGAAATTATTGTGCTGATCGTGACTGCAAAGTGGGCAACTACTCAAGTGTCTGCTCCGGAGAAGTCAGCTTCACGCTAGTAACAGTTTTACACAGGCATCCACCACACGAGGGACGGGGAGACGCTCCATACAGCGGTAATCGGGGTTAGTGCACACGGCTTGATAGAAACAACGGCATGGCTTGTCGGGTTCGAGCACGATCCCGAGGTTGTACAATTCAAACTCGTTCTTGTTGAAAATATTATTGAAGAGAACGATTTTTTTATTAAGCCCGATGGTGATATGCATTGCCATCGTAACACCCGTAACCACAAGATCGCACTGATTGACAAGGTCGATGAATTCAGCCAGCGGGAAGGTGCCGAAATATTTCACTCGTGCAGCGCGGGCGAGCTTTCGGTTTTTAGCATCTTCCTGTTCACCGCCCAGCAGTACTACCTCAAATCCTTTTTTCTTTAATGTCTTGGCGAGGCTTATCCAGCGCCCCTCTTCCCATAATCGCGATGTCCAGCGTCCTCCGCACCCGGTGTTCAATCCGATCACCTTCTTGTTCCTGATGAGCTTCCACGGTGTGGCTGCAGACGGCGGTGTGTCCAGGATGTACTTCTCGCCGTTGAATTTAAATCCACAGATTTCAAACATTTCCTCAGGATAACTCTTGGTATTGGCCTTGCTGACATCGTCGAAGATGCCGGTGAAATATTTGGACTCTGCAGCAGCATCGATTGGTGAGCTAACGCCGTTCTTCAGGATGTAGCCCCGTTTTGTTCTGGCGGTAAGCTCGCTGCAGAGGGCACATGCTTCCCGATCCTTGTCGAGGTTGATCAGAAGGTCGAAATGCATTGAGCGTAGGGCGATGATATTCTTTAGTGAAAAATCGAGTTTTTCATCGACAAGAGAGGGAAGAATATCCGGAGTCCACGTCAGCCAGAAAATTTTTGAACGCGGGTAAAGAGTCTTCAATTTGTGAAGCAGTGGGGTTGTACGGATAACATCGCCAATCGCACCCAGCTTGATGATCAAAATTTGTTTATCGATCATCTCATAATGAGGGCAGAGGTTTCCGCGCTCATCGATGCAATGGACGCCGTGCTGCTTGTGAGGTCTGCAGGGGACATCACCTCGGAAATACCGGCAATCGGTTTTAAGTGTCATGGAATCGTCTCCGCCAGATGTTACAGCAGCTGATCACGAATGGAGTACCCGTCATCGGTTTTCTGCTGGCGGGAAATCATTTCACCGAGCAATCCGATGGAAATGAATTGAACACCAATGATAATAAAGAGGAAACCGATGAGGAACAGCGGGCGATTGCTGAGCGAGGTGTCACCGAAGATCCGCTCGATAACGAGATACCCATCGATGGTACCGCCTGCCAGGACAGAGAGGGCGCCCCAGACACCGAACAAATGAAGGGGCCTGCGAACATAACGGGTTGTGAAGAGAACGTTCAGGAGATCAAGAAAGCCCTTGTATAATCTGCTAACACCAAATTTTGTCCGGCCATATTTTCTTGGATGATGCTGTACAATCTTCTCTCCAATGCGGAACCCGGCCCAGTGGGCAAGCGCCGGGATGTACCGGTGGAGCTCTCCATACACCCTGATCTCCTTTACCACCTCGCGGCGGTAAGCCTTCAATCCGCAATTCATATCGTGAATCGACAGACCGGTCATCTTTGCTGTGACGTAATTTGCGAGCTTAGAGGGAATGGTTTTAGAGATCGGGTCATACCGTCGCTTCTTCCACCCGGAGACCAGATCATATCCCTGCTCTAATGCGGCGATGAGCTCAGGAATTTCCGCCGGATCATCCTGGAGGTCCGCATCCATGGTAATGATATAGTTCCCTTGTGCTGTCTGAAATCCGACTGAAAGTGCGGCAGATTTTCCGAAATTCCGCCTGAAACGAAGTACCTTGACTCGCGGATCCTGTTCATGAAGCTGCTTCAGGAGATCGAAGGATCGATCTGTACTGCCATCGTCCACAAAAATTATTTCAACGGGTTCATGAAGAATCGTTACCGCAGACAGGATCTGCTGGTAAAGCTCTGTGAGTGATTCCTCTTCATTGAAAAGGGGAATGACCAGCGAAAGGTATAGAGGTTTTTCAATTGAAGAGCGATGTTCGGTTTTCTGCTTCTTGGGCATCCGGATATTCCTTGTTGATCCTCAAACTGAAATCAAAGTAAATGAAAATGGAGCGAAATGCAAGGTAACGGTCTTCCGAGATGATTACCCAATGCAATGATCACTCAACCTGGGTAAGGGGAATCTATCAATTAATGCTGCACTGAGTTTTCATATCCATCGATGCACACGTAGGACACATCAGTAACTTGTCTTACTTTCAGAACAGTTAACAAGATACTTAGCCGAAATCGTAACGTACATGAAATCGACCAATCCACAATCAGCCGATTTCGGCTAATTGCTAATCCATGCCTCGTTGTGTATATTGAGCGTGTTTGAATCTCCCAAACCCTATGATCACACCGCGCAAATTTCTTGGCCAGCATTTTCTTCACGATGAGAATATTGCCCGAAAGATAATCCAGCACCTTGCCATTCATGATGGTGAGACCTGGTTGGAGATCGGGCCCGGCCAGGGTATGCTGACCAAATACCTGATCGGGCAAGCGGCACAAACAATAGCGATCGAACTCGATGAACGGTCAGTGCAGTTGCTGCAACAGCAATTTGGCGCGTCGCTGACACTGATCCATGCCGATGTTCTTTCTGTCCAGTTGAATGATCTCACCAGAACACATCCGGGGCCACTGCGTGTTGTCGGCAATATTCCGTACTACATTACGAGTGAGATTGTCTTCTGGCTCTTCGACCAGCATGAATTTGTTGCAGACGCAACATTGATGATGCAACTGGAAGTCGCCCGGCGATTCGTTGCAGCCACCCATACGAAGGAGTACGGCATCCTGACGGTCTTTGCCAATTTCTTTGCCGAGCCGTCGCTGCTATTCCCGGTAACAAGGAATTCTTTTTATCCGAGGCCAAATGTCGAGTCTGCAGTAATCAGGTTGAAGTTCAGGGAGCATCTCCCGGCGTGCAATGTTGCCCTCTTCCGGAATGTGGTACGATCAACGTTCGGCAAGAGGAGAAAAACTCTGCGAAATGGCCTTCGCTATATGGGGTATCCGGACGACCTGCTTCATGCGCTGAAGTTTGATCTTGGGCAGCGGCCCGAACAGCTCACGGTTGATGATTTTCTTCACTTGACGATGCTCCTAGAAAGTGAAGCGCAGCGACGTTCGGAACATGGGGTTACACCATTGTTCATAAAATGAATAAAGGAGTCTATGACGTACCGTACCATTCTTCGTACCTTCTCTCCCGGCGATTTCATCACCATATGTTTCCTCTGTTTCCTAATAATACTGAATCTTGTATTTCATACCCGAGTCGAACAGTGGCTGGCGCTTGTCACGATCAATGTTGCAGTTATCGTTGGTATTGTTGCCATTGCTCAGTTAGCAGATAGGTGGAAGACCAAACTGCTGGTTGCCCTTCATCGATGGTACTGCTATCCGATCATTCTCTTCGTTTTCAAAGAAATCTATTTAATGGTGCGCCCGATCCATCCTGTGGATTACGACTCATTGCTTATGGCCGTTGATTATTGGATGTTTGGCGTTCACCCAACACAATGGCTTGCACAATTTTCCCATCCGCTTCTCACGGAAGTACTGCAGATCGGATATTTCTCTTACTATCTTCTCTTTATCATCCTTGGTGTAGAAATCTATCGTCGGTATTCCCTTGAGCGTTTTGATAATGCCGCCTTTCTGATCGTCTATGGTTTCTATCTTTCCTATCTGGGATATTTTTTGCTGCCGGCTGTTGGACCTCGATTCACACTCCACGATTTTCAACAACTCCAGACCGATCTCCCGGGCCTTCTCCTGACCGATATTGTGCGGGGTATCATTAACGCGGGCGAGTCCATCAACCTGGCCCACCCCAATCCGGTTGAAATCGTACAACGCGATGTCTTTCCGAGCGGGCATACTCAGCTCACTTTGATTGTCCTGTACCTCGGTTTTAAGAACAACCTTCGTTCACGGTGGCTGTTGCTCGGGCTAGGAACCGTTCTCCTCATAGGGACAGTGTATTTACGCTATCACTACGTGATCGATTTGATTGGTGGTTTTTTGTTCTTCCTGCTCACCATCTGGACAGGGCAACGACTCCACAACTGGTGGGATCGGTACAGGAATCTTGATACTCAAACTAAATTCAGCTAAGTTGTCACTGGCAACAAAACGCACTCAAATTCGTAGCTCCACAGAGGTCGATGACACAAGAACAACTATTAAAAGAGCTGGAGACACTTGCCGCGCAAAGCGGGATACTAATCCGCTATGAGAAAGGGGATTTTGAAGGAGGTTATTGCATCCTCAAGGATGAGCGCCTCATTGTCATCAACAAGAAACTGGCATACCCCCGCAAAGCGACCGTGCTTGCATTTGGCTTGGCTGAGATCGGTGTGGAGGATAGATACCTGAAACCTGCAGTTCGACAGTTCATTGAAGATGAACTTGTCAGAGAAACGCGTGTGCGGTTATTATGACCGCGCCATGCAGTCTCATTCCCTATGTGCCGGAGGATTGTTCCTCTAATTTGATATCCGATGATCTTCCGGCTCCTCTGAACGTACTAAAGGAACAACTTGGAACATAACTTACTCTTGCAGGGGATTATTATTGGATTCTCGCTCGCCTTGCCCATTGGACCGATCGGTGTCCTTTGCATCAGAAAGACGCTTGCAGAAGGGCACGCTGCAGGGATCGCCATTGGATTAGGGGCGGCACTTGCGGATTCACTCTATGGATGCGTAGCGGCGTTTGGTTTGACTGTGATTTCGAATCTTCTCATTGCCCAGGGGTGGTGGCTGCGTTTGATCGGCGGTGCATTTCTCTGTTACCTCGGTATTCGTACCTACTTCACGCGGCCGGTAGAAAATGGTACAACCCCGAATGGAAAGGGGTTATTCGCCTCATTCTTTTCAACGTTTCTGTTGACCCTCACCAATCCGTTGACCATTCTGGCATTCATAGGCGTCTTTACAGCACTTGGGCTGGGTAATGGAATACTCAGCATGCGTATTGCCTTAGAGCTTGTTCTGGGAGTCTTCCTGGGTTCGTGTTCCTGGTTCTTACTCCTCACCTACGGGATTGCGTCGTTTAGAAAGAAAATCAATTCCAACGGACTCGGTTGGATTAACAGGATCTCCGGTGCGCTAATTCTGCTGTTCGGAATTATTGCCCTGATCAGTTTTTAGTGCATCGGGCAACAACGTTTCAGCATTTCACTTTAGAGGTTAACTCTATGGAGAAAATGAAAAGTCTTCTACCGCCGCTGATTCTTCTTGCAGTGGCTGCTATCCTCATCTGGTTTTTCTTTCCACAAGCTCACCCGAATGGGGGCATCAAACTTCCGCTCGATGCAGCAACGATTGCTGAACAAGCTTCGACGATTCTCGATAGTCTTAGGATTGATAGAAGAGAGTATTATTCCAATGTGGAATTGCACGAGAATCAAAGCCTGACCCGTCAGGTGCGGGATCAGTTAGGCATCCGGAAGGGGAACCCCCTCTTGAGAGATACTGTGCCTGGATATTACTGGAACGTCCGTTGGTCGAAGGATGCACCGGGTTCCATCAAATTCTCTTCCAGGAACGAGTCTGACTCGCAACAGGAGGCAGAGTCGATCGCCAGGCGCCTCAAGGGTGATATGGTAATGAAGATGAACACCCGCGGCGGCATGATCAATTACGAATATACGATAGCAGATTCGATTCAACTTCCATCCATTTCGCAACAGGAAGCGTTCGCCCGGGCTGAAGCATTTGTCAACCGATATACTGAGTATTCCACCAGAGCGAATGATACGACACACCAGGATCCACGACGCTTGCTCTACGACGATGCAAAGTCGATTCAGCAAAAACATCGGACAGATTATGAATTCAATTGGCATACTACAGCCCCAGTAACCGGTAATCGTGTCTCTGTCAAAGTTCGCTTTGCCGGCGACATGGTCAAAGAGTTTGATGCGCTCCAGGAGGTACCAAAGGAGTTCAAGGATTCAACAAACCGTACATTGGTCGGGGTGATTATTGTTGTTCTTTACATGGCGATGATTGTCGCTATGATTGTTCTCTCATTCAAACGTATCCGCGCGTTCGAGTTGGGCTGGCGTGTCGCATTCATTGTTGGCGTTGTCGCTGCGATTGCCCTTGGGATTCAATTGTATCTGAGCATGCCGAACAATATCGGTTTTGAGCTCCTCCTAAGTTTGATTATCGGTCCCTTATTCTATGGAGGATCACTCGTTCTTGTCTGGTCCGTCGCTGAATCGGTGGTTCGTGAAGTATGGAAGGAAAAAATTGTCACCATCGATTTACTGTCCAAAGGGTACGTATTTCATTCCCGGGTCGGTATGGCCTTGGTTCGAGGAATCGGGCTCGGAGCCCTGGCCCTGGCTCTCTGGCTTGTGACTATAGAGTGTACGGATTTTATACGACCGGTGTGGATTGGATCGGGAGACGAGAACGCGATCCAGACCTTCGGCACATTTAGTCCGGCATTCTATTCAATTTTCCATAGCATGTATGCCCACCTGTTCAGCCTTTCCTTCTTTCTGATGTTTCTGGTCTCCACGCTCCGGAAAAGAGTCCAATCGACCTGGGCTATGATGCTGATCGGGGGTGCGACGTTTGGAATACTCGGCATGGTGAAAATTGAACCTCTGGGTGCGGGGTTTCTCATCGATATGGTGCTGGGAGCGTTTTTCATTTGGACGTTTTATCGATATGACATTCTCACGACATACCTGATGATGGCGAGCATGACGACAATGATCGATATGGCGAGCCTCATTGTTTCATCACACCCCAGTTATCTATCCTCGGCTTTGATCCTCATGGCATTCTTTGCCGTTCTGTTTGTTATCGGGATTATTACATTCATGCGCAAAGAAACGGAAATCGATTTCGATGCTATTGCACCGGCGTTTGCACGTCATATCTCTGAACGTCAACGGCTGCAGCAGGAACTGGAAATTGCACGGACAGTGCAGATGAGTTTTCTTCCAAAGGCCAATCCAAAGATGTTGACGCTGGATATTGCTTCACGCTGTGCTCCTGCTCTTGAGGTTGGCGGTGACTACTATGATTTCATTGAACTGGGCGAGCATAGGCTCGGTGTGGCGGTGGGGGATGTGTCAGGCAAGGGGACACAGGCGGCGTTCTTTATGACGCTGACGAAAGGATTCCTGCGGGCACTGGCAAAGGTCTCGAATTCACCGTCAGCCATTCTTACCCAGGTGAACCGGTTATTCTATGAGAACGTCGAACGAGGTGTGTTCATCAGTATGGTCTATGGAATTTTCGACACACAGCAGCACACACTCACAATTGCGCGTGCAGGACATAACCCGGTGATCATGCGCAAGACACTTCCGAATCAGATTCAGGTGGTAAATCCCATGGGGCTCGCACTCGGGCTGGATGAAGGTGAAATTTTTTCAAAGTCGATTCAGGAAATTTCTATCTCATTTCAACCGGGTGATCTCTTCGTCTTCTATACCGATGGATTTCCGGAGGCGATGAATAAAACAATGGAAGAGTTTGGTGAGGAACGGTTGTGCAAAACCATCGAACGGTATGCCGTTGGATCGGCCGCCGATGTGATGGAAGGTATTTTCACAGAGATGAAGCAATTCACCGGAAAAGCAAAGCAGCACGACGATATGACCATTGTCGTTGTCAAAGTAACCTAACTTCTCGTACCTTACATAATAATCCACGACTTCAGTCGTGGGAAAACATGAGAATAATTTCTTGTCCAACGGTTTTAACCGTTTTCTACAGCCTGAGCAGTCAACGTGCGTAAAATAATAATGGTGACGAAAACCCAGAGGCCTTTATGCGAATCATGATTGTCAACGGTCCAAATCTGAACCTTCTTGGAAAGCGAGAACCGGAGATCTACGGCACCACGACATTGTGGGATATTGAGAAGCGCATTGCCGAACGATTTCCCGAAATCAAGTTCGAATGGTTTCAGTCGAACTGTGAAGGTACCATGATCGACACTCTTCAGAAGGCAATGGAAGGAGACTTCGATGCGGTGATCGTCAATCCTGGAGCGTATACACATTACTCGTACGCCATCCGCGATGCACTGGCAGCGCTTAAAATTCCGGTGGTTGAAGTTCATCTGACAAATATTTATGCGCGTGAAGAATTCCGCCAGCACTCCATTACCGCCGGTGCATGCCGCGGAGTTATTTCCGGATTCGGTGTCTGTGTCTATGAACTTGCAGTTCATGCTCTCATTGAACCATAACACGAAAAAGGCTTGATGAATAACTGTTCACTCTTCACCCTTAACTCTTTACTGTTCACTATTTACTATTCACCCACCTGCGTTCGCCTTCGGCGAACTTCGGCGGGCAAGCCATTCACCATTTACTATTGAAGCCTAAAAATCCATTATGATCAAAGCAGTCATCTTCGATCTCGATAACACGCTTGTTGATTTCATGGCCATGAAGCGACAGGCTATTGAAGCTGCAATTCATGCGATGCGAGATGCAGGACTCAAATTACCGGCAGAGGAAATTCAGAAACGCATTGACACGATCTATGCTGAACGGGGCATAGAGTTTCAGAATGTCTTCGATCAGTTGCTCTTCGACGAATTCAGCAAGGTCGATCACAAAATTCTCTCCTCTGGTATTATTGCTTATCGTCGCGCTCGTGAAGCCGCGCTTGTTCCTTATCCGCACGTCTATCTGACGCTCATCGAATTGATGAAGATGAACCTGAAGCTCGCGGTAGTGTCGGACGCGCCGGGGCGAGAAGCATGGTTACGCTTGTGCTATCTTAATCTCCATCACATTTTCGATGTTGTGGTCACCTATGACGACACAAAAATTCGGAAACCGAATCCGGAGCCATTCCAGGCAGCCCTGTCGCGGCTGGGTATCCAACCGAACGAGGCCTTGATGATTGGCGATTGGGCTGAGCGCGATGTTCTGGGTGCAGCTCAGGTAGGAATGAAAACAATTTTTGCCCGGTACGGAGATACATTCGGCACGTTGAACTCCCATGCCGATTACGAGGTGAATGATGTTTCAGAAGTCATCGATATTGTTAATAAGGAGAATAATTGGAAGTGAAGCCATGATCATCGGTATCGGTGTTGATATCCTCGAAGTTGGACGAATGAAGCGTGCTATTGAGCGGTGGGGTGATGCGTTTACAGAAAAAATCTTTACTGCCATTGAGATTAACTATTGCCGCTCAAAGAAGTATCCCGAACAGCATTTTGCAGCTCGTTTTGCCGTAAAAGAGGCATTTTCCAAGGCGCTCCAGACAGGGTGGAGCGGTGTTTTTCGATGGAAGGATGTCGAAGTGGTCAATAACCCTCAATCCGGGGCACCTCAATTGACTGCCCATAACAAGGTGGGGGAAATGCTGGGGAAGAACAAGGTCAATGTCTCCATCTCTCACACTGAGCATACGGTTATAGCCTTCGTCATTATAGAAAAGCTTGAATAAACCGCTTCAACCCCCTGTCTTCTCGTCGACCCAACCCATTGCAAATCGTAATAATTTTCCCTACATTTTTTTCAGTAAGACAAGTAATTATTGTATAACAGCTTCAGCGTGTCCCATGAAACATATTGGCATCAAGAAGCTTTACTATTCGATAAGCGAAGTCAGCACAATCACCGGGTTAGAGCAATACGTGCTCCGATATTGGGAATCGGAGTTTCCGCAATTGAAGCCTGCTAAAAATCGAGCCGGTAACCGCATTTATACAAATAAGGATATCAAACTGACCATCCATATCAAGAAGCTTTTACGGGATGAACGGTATACAATCGAGGGTGCAAAAAAGGTGCTTGAAGAATATGTCCCTGAACCCGACGGCGGCGAGCAACTTTCTCTTATAGATGTCCCTCCCATTAAGAAAATTCAGGACGAAGAAATCCGCACGGAGCTTATTGAAGTAAAACAATTTCTTGAAGAACTTGCCGATAAACTGAAGTGAGAATCTGAGAATATTTCGGATCTCTTTGAATTTCTCAATCTGCCAATCACGTCTGATAGCTTCAACCTTCTATCGTCATAAAGTGAAGTGAACAAGATTTTTCCGCGTCGTCTCATCTATGCTGTTACGCTGTGCTTCCTCGCGTTCCACGGAGTTATTCTCTTCGCACAGGAGAAAGGAACAGTTCGGGGAATCGTAACCGATTCGCTCAACGGGCAGCCGATCGGTTATGTTAACCTTGTGATCAAAGGAACACGCATGGGTGCTTCCTCGAGCTCTTCGGGCTATTACCTGATTCCGGCGATCCCTGAAGGGAAACAACTCATAGTTGTCTCGCATCTCTCGTACGAATCGAAAACAGTTGCCGTGAACATTCAAAAGAATAGTATCATGCAATTGAATGTGCAGCTTATCCCGCGCGATATTCAATCGAATGATGTGATTATAACAGGCGAGAGACCATCAAGGCCCAACGCCCCGGATCTTGGTTTACAAACTATTTCGACGAAGGAAGTGGAGATGGTGCCCTCGGGAATGGAGGTTGATATATTTCGTGCGCTGCAATCGAATCCTGGAGTAGGCGTCACGAGCGACATCAGCGCGCGCTATTATGTACGCGGAGGCGGCAGTGATCAGAATCTTGTTCTTCTCAACGGAGCGACAGTCTACAACCCGTTCCATACACTCGGGATTTTCAGTGTGGTCGATCCTGAAATGGTGTCGCTGCTCGAATTTCATAAAGGCGGATTTCCTCCGGTCTATGGTGGAAGACTCTCCTCGATCCTCAATGTTGTTACACGCGACGGCAACCGGAACGCTATGCATGGTGTGGCGAATGCCAGCTTCATCTCGGGGAAAGTTGCTCTTGAAGGCCCCATGCCGAATGGATCGTTTCTTGTGACGGGAAGGAAAAGCTGGTATGCCTCGGTGATGAAGAAGTATCTCAGCCAGCTCGATGCACCATTTGATTTTTACGATCTCTCCTGGAAGACAAGTTATTCAAGTCCTGCCATCGATGAAAACAGCAGATTTGCCTTTCATGGTTTTTTTAGCGGGGACAGGGTAGTCAATGACGATCCGTTTCGCGAAGATTATTCATTGAAGAATAAAATTGTCGGAGCGAACTGGCATAAAATCTGGTCGAATCCACTGTACTCAACGGTCTCGGTCACGTACAGCGGATTTGATGGTGAGGTGATGCCAAAGCTTAGCTCTTCAAAGCCGCGAAAGAATGTCGTCTCAGACATCAGTGCCGATCTCGATTTTACCTATATCTATGAGAGCGGCGACGAATTGTACTTTGGCTGGCAAAACCGGTTTGTCACGGTCGATCTCAACCTCCTCAGTCTCCTGGGAAATAAATTTTCTTTCCATCAATATGGAAATGATGTAAGCCTCTATGCCGATTATCGCCTCTATAAGTATGAAAACTTTGGGATGACGGCGGGTATCCGGTTCAAACTCTTGGCGATCTCAAAGTACCGGCCTGTCTTGTATGAGCCCCGCGGAAGCCTCCTCTATCGGTTGAATCCAACCATGTCGGTGAAAGCATCGTTCGGATGGTATTCACAGGAGATGATGACCCTTGCCGATGAAAATGAATTGATCTCAATTTTTGAACCCTGGATTATCACGCCCGATTATCTTAATTCAGCTCGGGCATTTCATCTTTCGGTTGGAACCAAGATTCTGTTTACCGAAAACACCTCGCTCGAGTGTGAAGGGTATTACAAAACCATCGCCGATTTAATCGACGAAAATCAAAAGAAGTTCACAGCCAAGGATAGGGATTTTGTCAATGTAGATGGTGAATCATACGGCATCGAACTCCTGGCTCTGCACCAGCTTCAACGATTATATCTGAAGTCATCGTATGCCCTGAGCTGGTCCTTTAAGTTGAAGGATGGAAATCGTTTCATCCCCCGCTACGATGTTCGACATGCGTTGAATATCCTTGCCGGGTATGAATTCGAAAACGGCTGGCAGGCCAGCATCACCTGGTCGTTCCGGACAGGAATGCCATACACTCCCGTTGCCGGATTCTACGACCGGGCAATTGTGAATCCCTGGAGTTCACAGAATGCCTACAATCCCTTTGAATCGGTGATGCTTTGGGGGAAGCGATACGCATCACGCCTCCCGACCTATCACCGTCTTGACATCGGATGTTCAAAGGTTTTCTCTGTCGGAGGAGCTTCGATAACAGCAGGAGTGAATATCATCAATCTCTATGATCGGAAGAACATTTTTTATTTCGATCGTGATACAGGAGAGCAAGTGTTTATGCTCCAGTTTACACCATCGGCATCATTGAAGGTGGAACTGTGAGGACTTCTCTTGCCATAGCGATCGGACTCATGATGGGCTTGCTGCTGGGAGGATGCAACGATTCCTTCAACCCAAAAGCCCCGTTTGAAGAGCAATATGTGTTTCAATGCTTTTTAAATACATCGATAACTCAGATTGCGCTTCTCTCGCATTCATACGATGTCCAGGGAATAGACCCGCTTACCAACCTGACCGATCCTTCACTGGTGGGTGCGGAGATTCTGCTGACTGTTGACGGCACGGTGTACCGGATGCGGGATAGCATCCGGAAGTTGAGGACACCGAGCAGGTATGACACTGTGCAGCATTTCTACTCTGTCGACGGGACGATCATTAAACCGGCGAACAAGGTTACCATGACCGCCCGGTTGCCGAATGGAAAAATTCTCTCTGCCGGGACAACAGTACCGTTGAGCCGCGCATTCAAATGGTCGATTGAATACCCGAATGGACTCCACACGAAAAGGAATATTCCGTACGGTGTGAATTCCATTACCGTCGATTGGGAAGACTATGAAGAGAGCGAAGGGCATCTTTTTTTTCCCCGCCTGCTCATCAAGTATTCGAAGGCAGGGGACAGTGTTGAGATTTGGAAAACAGTTGAGGTTCCAGTGCGATATGCACGGACCAATGGAAATTGGGTCCCTGCGTTTCCCATTGGCAGTACGGCGAACTTCTGTACGTTCGACCTGGCAGCCATTGATTCTGCAATGGCCGGTATTGCAGGAAACGATCCCAACAAAAGCAATTATAGTCTTTCGATGATGACGTTGTACATGCAGGAATACGACACACCGCTCTCGAAGTACTATTCGAGCATCGGCGGATCGATGGATCAATTTTCCATTCGTGCCGATCGGAGTGTCTATACTAACGTCAATGGAGGCGTTGGGATACTTGGTTCGTACTATACAAACTGGGCGGAAGTGCCGCTGGATCCACTCTATGTAAGATCGTTTGGGTATCGGTACAGATAAGGGAGGAGTAGAGGCAAGTAATTGACTTATATAGAAATCAATCACGTATTGAAAACGAGTGTCATGATTTTTCAAATCCATCGCTTTTCCCGACCCCCCCTTGCTGGGGCCGTCCAAAAAGTAAAAAAGAACGCTGTCATTCCCGCATGATTCTAGAGATCTGGCCGAAAAGTTAAGAACATAATCAAACCACTGCACCAAAGGCGCATCAGCCTCTGGCTGAAAAGTTCACCAAGGACATAAAGGAAAAACTGTTGAATTAATTTAAATTTCCATTACTCCTTTTTCTTTTTATTCTTCGCATCCTTAGTGTCCTTTGTGGTTAGACTTTTCGTCCAAGTTTCTAGAAGTCTGGTTGAGAAGTGACTTTGCCATTGAGTCACCGAGAACACGGAGAAAATTGTTTCGAAATATCGACAACAGAACCAACATTTATCAATCTCAGTGTTCTCTGTGTCTCTGTGGCAGACTTTTCAATCAGGTTTCTAGAAACCTGGCCGAAAAGTTAAGAACATAATCAAACCACTGCACCAGAGGCGCATCAGCCTCTGGCTGAAAAGTTCACCAAGGACACAAAGGAAAAGCTGTTGAATTGATTAAATTTTTAAGAGCTCTTTTCTCTTTCTTAATCTTCGAGTCCTTAG
>JAZDJN010000027.1:0-100382 GCA_043803945.1 bacterium
ATGCTTGCACGATTAGGTGGGTTCTTAGGACGCAAGGGTGATGGATATCCGGGTGTGAAAGTATTGTGGCGCGGCTTGAGACGTCTCGATGATATTGCTCAAGCCTATCTCATTTTTCAAAGATATGGGTAATGATAAGCATCAATGGGAGAGGGTATGGGTGAGGTAAACCATAGACTTGCACACTTTTTGATTCGTTCTATTCTCATTAGTGTTCCCCGAATGCTGTTATCGGGGATCTGCTATGCGTCGGAGATACACTGATTCGATGCTCCTGCATCGAACAATAAATGGTTATCATTCCTTGTAGCAGATCCCCAATACAAACATTTTGGGATCACTTGTATTCTCTTATTATTTCCTCACCCTCAGTGTTCCCCGAATGTTTTGGTCGGGGATCTACCGTACGATGGGGCTGCACTGTTTCGATGCTCCTGCATCGAACCGATGAATGGCTGTAGTTCCGCGCCCTGAATCTTTTTCTCCTTTCCTGCATCACACCTCTACTAGCCCGTATGTTCTTCGGGGGTAACTTGTGAAATAATTTAGTGGTTCAACCCAATGAGGAGTGAAAAGATGAGACAATGGACTATGCTGGCCGTAATTATTTTCCTTGCATTAACAACGAGCGTTCTGGCTCAATCGAAGCCAATGGCTCCAGATTTCTCGTTGAAAACCAGTGATGGAAAAGTCATTCAACTCGATCAATACAAAGGGAAGGTCGTTGTTGTAAACTTCTGGGCAACCTGGTGCCCGCCTTGCCGGCAGGAGATTCCCGGATTTCTCAAAGTCTATAAGAGCTATCGCTCGAAAGGACTGGAGATTATCGGCATTGCCCTGGACCAGGAAGGCTGGGAAGTGGTGACACCATTTGTGAAGAAGCAGAAATTAACCTACCCAGTTGTGATTGGGACTCAGGATGTGGTGAGGAAGTTCGGCGGGATTCAATCTATTCCGACCACATTTCTTGTTGATAAATCAGGGACTGTTGTGAAAAGGCAGGTGGGTTATTGGGATGAACAGGAATTTGAAACGGCGGTAAAAGCGCTGTTGGAGTAATAATATTCAGGTAAGTTGAATTATATAAGCATCGCTTGACAAAAGAAAACTCGATTAGATATGCTCGGGCTTTTTTTTGTATGCGAAAAGACGGGGCCCTCATTTGTGTCCCCTCATTGTAGGTTAGCCAATAAAAAAACCGAACATATAGTTCGGGTATAGTCATAAATCTTTTTCATTCCCTGATTCTCTCATTCACTAACTCTCAAATTCTCCAATTCTCACATTCCCTAATTCCCCAGGTTCCTCGCTCCCTCATTTGCACATTTCCTAATTTCGTACATCCGGAGGGAGTCCCTGCCTGACCGGCTGACGCCAGTCAGTCGGGCAGGGAACCCCCAACTTCCATTTCGACTGAACTTAGCGAGCGAAGTGATACTAAGTTCACGGTCGAAATGAGAATCCCGCCGAAAGGCGGGACCTGATTCTTTCTTATTTTAGTACACCCGGAGGGAGTCGAACCCCCAACCCTCAGATCCGAAGTCTGATGCTCTATCCAGTTGAGCTACGGGTGCGTCAGCACCTGGAGCGAAATCCGCCATCTTGCTGGGAGGATTGAGCTACGGGTGCATGTCTTAAATTTTCCGATCCCGCAGTGAGGCATTGCGGGATTCTCAAAATGGCAGCTACTCGTTGAGAAGCACTCGTAGGCCATTTTGGAACTACGGGTGCTTCTCAAATTCTTTAAACCACAGGTTTGCTGATTAGCCAAAATTGTTGAAAAACTAGCTCATTAATAAACAATTTATTCAACAGCCGTTTTCGCTTTGTTCAGCGGCTGAAAGATACGTGGAAGAGAGGGAAAAAACAAGGAGTGTTGCGTTTCGAATAACGTGTGTATACATTTGAAATGTAAGTTTCTCACCGGCATAGGAGGTTCCATGAATTGCACACGCCTTTGTTTAAATTTCACTTTCTTGCTTTTACTTTTCCCTGTATTTCTCTCCGCACAACAGAAGAATGAATTTCGGTCTGCTAATTCGGGGAACTGGAAAACACTTTCAACCTGGGAGCAGTATGATGGTTCAAAGTGGATTCCGGCTCAGAGGGTTCCCAATGACAGCACAATAACTGTCACGATATGTAAAAACCATGTTGTGACTCTCTCTGACACTGCGGAAGTGAAATATCTTACTACCGATGATGGTGGGAAGTTAAAAGTTGAAAAATCTGGATTTCTTGATTGTGCCCATACTATAATGGTCTATGAGCCAATTGATAATTTGGGGAAAATAAGGGTTCGTTAAGGTTGTTACATTTTAATCTTATGATGAAGAACAGGTGAAAAAGTCAATCGTACTAATCGTAATCCTTGTATTGAATTGGCACTCTGCAAACGCTCAGCAAACAATACTTGTACCAAAAGAAGGCAGAGTATATCATGGCGCGCAAACCATGACATTCGAAAGTGGTAACGATCCGCTTGCGGGCTATTTGGGTGCTTTGAATGATAAGACTATTCAGCCGGCCGTGCGGGGAATTTTCATAAGCATTCCCGGAGAAAGAGGACCTGATAAATCTCTTATCGGATTAAAAAACTTTTTCCATTCTGCCGATTCCATTGAATTTCTCCCCGAATTAAACCTGTTTTTTGTAAGCAATGTGGCAACAGATAGTATCATAGCCGTTTCAAATCAATACGACTGGATTATCGACAGCATTATTACTCTCTCTAAAAATTATGGCAAAAAAATGTTTTTGCGTATCGGAGGAGAGTTTAACGGCGCTGGTCCTGGTTGGAACGGCGGCGGCTATCATCCTTACCTCTATGTAACGATGTTCAGAAAAATTGTCGATATGTTTACCGCTCGAGGATTGAGAGATTCTCTTGCAGTAAATTGGTGCTACGAACCTGACGCAGCCAACGATTTCGATTCTGTTGATGCCCGCGGTGCCCGCTGGTATCCGGGAGATACTTATGTGGACTGGTTCGGCCTGGATCTGTTCGACGCCGAGCATTTCGACCAATCGCTTCCGGATTATAGCAGAGGAGCAATCACCCGTAAGGGCAAATCAGAGCGGTTCCTCTCCATGGCACGCACAAAAGGTAAACCTGTGTATATGAGCGAGACTTCGGCAAAAGGAGTTAATATCAGCAATGATAATAATGATGCAGTCAACGATTGGAATAACTGGTTTAAGAAGTTTTGGGAGTTCATAGACCTCCATAAAGAAATTAAAGGATTTAGTTACATAAACGCCAACTGGCCCGCAGGGGCATATCCCAATTGGGGCGATGCAAGGATTCAAAGCAGCCAGTATGTCACCGAGAAATATAAAGAAGAGATGCGAAAGCCGAAGTATATACATCTCGGAGCAATGCTTGCAACAACCGTTGAACACAGTGATGATAGATTTTTACCCAATCAGATTTCTCTTTTCCAGAATTATCCGAATCCATTCAATCCAAGTACAACGATACAGTACAGTTTACCGAAACGTTCATTTGTTACACTGAAGGTTTTCAATACGCTTGGCCAGGAAGTGGCTGTGCTTGTTAATGAAGAAAAACAAGATGGATTGTATCAGGTGCAATGGAGTGCAAATGTTCCGAGTGGTGTTTACTTCTATCGGCTTCAAGCAGGAAGCTTTAACCAGACGATGAAGATGCTTCTCTTGAGATGAAATTCGACGGAGTCAGTGGTGGCTCCAAAGATATTAATGTTTGCAGACGGTTTAGAATCGTTCAGAAGGGAGATATCATGCATCTCAGATTGCAGATGTACCTGATCCTCCTTCTATTAACGTGTATCTTCATTGACTGTTCATCGGATGATCCACAACATCGCAAGCCTCAGGCGTACCACCAACTAGGTTCCCTCAACGCTCTCTTGCTCAAAGAGTTGAGCAAGAGTCGTGTAGTTATGTTTTACGACTCATATCCTGGCCACATCACCTTCTCTCATTGCGTCACAACATTTTTAGAATCTTGGCTCAATCGACTGCAGCAGAGTCCGTCTGATACCGTATTGCCTCGCACACTATTCTTGGCTCTGGAACTAGGCCAACCAGGAGAATCGAACCTCAATGAGTATCTGAGGACAGGAGATCGATATCCGTTGATGCGGTTCTTAGTCGATGAGGAAGAGAAATATGGACGCGATGTGTACCTCACACGGCGACTGAGTGTTGACTATCTTCAATTCTGCGAGAGACTCAGGCTCGTGAGAATCAGGATTGATTCTCTGAATCGCCAATATCCAAACATATCAATCTCACTCAATATTTTAGGACCGGAGGCTGAGCCGCCCTACAGCTACCTGGATATTCGAAGCAAGTCTCGCGATGAATTCATTACCATGAAATTGCATTGGGACGCTTTTAAGAGGGATAGCGAGAGTTCATCACGCCTGGCGCAATACCTGGTGCAGCACCCAAACCATAAACTCCTAGTGTTTTCCAATTCGATGCATCTGGCACGTGACACCAAGTATGGCTACTACCTCGCGCGTCATCTGGATTCACTGGTAGGACGCCTGAATGTCTCCGTGTTTGCAACTTCTCGGCTTCTGGGCAGCCCGGTTTCAAGCCCGCAAATTGAGGAATACAATCATGACACCGAAGCACCAGACTTCCTTGTCAGGAAAGCTGCGACCCCTCCTTATCCGTTCCCGTTTTATCTCGTCAAAAGCCAGAATACATTTCGAGCATTAATCGATCTGGCGGAACAGTATGATGCCAGTCCTGATACCCTTGAGAAAGACCTGTCACGCAAGATGTTGTCTCATGCTTTAACACTTCTCAGACGCTCACACTTGGTACTTGACCCCTCGTATAAAAATGAAATCACCTCGCTGCAAACAGTTGTGGCCTCGCTGACCAGAAAGGCTATTATGACTCCACAGACGTTCACTGTCATTCGTCGATTGATTTCACGTTTTGACCCTGTGCGCGACGTACTGGAAATTGACAGCATAATGACTACTTTTACACCATCTACTGATTACGAGAATACGTTAGCCACCGTGATCTATAATCTTCCCGGAGCACCGTCTACCGCGGCAGACTCTTTCAGGGTTACGATTCCCCAGGGTAATCAGGTTGACGCGCCCACAGCACATTGGTCACATATGTGGAAGCAGAGAAAATCCGAGAGACAGATCTATATGCTCCTTCAAATTTTATGGTTTGGTACACCGAGCGAAACAGCTAATGCAATGAAGGCACTGCAGCGAGAAACTGGTCACGATTTTGTTTCAGCATCGCAGTGGGAGGATTGGTATCAATCAACGCGATAAATATCAGCTAAGAGGTTAATCTAATCATCGATCTTCGGTTGAGACGGAAGTTGCACAATACAGACTCTACCCGCATACACTTCATGTTTCGCTCACAAAATAGCGGACAGGTCGACGGTCAAGCCATCTTCCTTCTACCGCTTCTTAAAATTTCTCCCAGCCCTCGGCGGGGACGCCTTCGGGCTAGGAGGGTGGAGTCTTTGAAGGGTATCTAAAATTTCTTTCAGCGGAGATTTATGACTATCTGCCTCTCCGGCGTGCGCGTTTTTTGCGTCCCGTGCTTCGCGGGACGGGAGAGGGATGGTTCAAACAGGGTGAGGGTGGTAAAACGCGAAGGTTTCGAAGTGATCTCATCAACCTTCCGAAGGTCATAGAGGAAACGAGAGAACCTTCGGAAGGGAACAGGCAGCATCGAACCGTTCCCTACACGCAGACTCTTATTCGGAGGGAACAGTTCGGTTCATATTCTCCCCGCTGACACGGTCCCACCGTGTCAGAAAATGAGACAATTTCTTCACTTCATAGCCCTCGGCGTGGATGCCTTCGGGCTAGATAAAGGGCGACCTTCGGAAGGTTCCATTGATTTCAGCTAGGCCTTCCGAAGGTTCTAAAAGTTCCATTCTCCCATTTATCGGTTTTCCTTTTTCCGCGGTCCTATTTTCTCGAATGGGATATGCTGAAATCCCGGCAGTTCCTTGTAGACCTCGGAGTCATCTTTCAATTGGAAAACTAGCCGATCCGCATCGACAAAACCTGGATCTTTCTGAGTGATGTAGTTATCTCCAAATTCAGTCTGGGCGTATTTTCCTACCAGCCGAAACGTCTCCTCATACTTCACAACGACATTCCTGTCGAACACATTACGCCGGGGACGCATACCTACATAGGTGTGTCCGTCAGGAAGCAAGTCGAGCCAATCCTTCAACAACGGATAGCGCTCGCTGTATGGTTGTTTCCTGATTTCTATAGCTTTAGTAAGACGGCGCGTGTAGATTCCATTCTCCCCGAAGAAGTAGGGGATTGAACTAATGCCGAAATCGTACCACATCGATTTCAACTGATAGGCCGGGCCATATCCCTCTATGAAGATGTTGTTCTTCACCACAATGTCATGCCCGCCGTTGCTGTAAACGGTACCATACGAAGCAACACGATAGAAGACATTACCTTCAATGAGCACGCCGCAAGTAGCATCGTCGCAATACACACCCATCATCCACTTCCGGTCAGGCCGGCCAACATGATGGAAGAAATTCCAACGCACTATATTCCCCTGATCGCTTGGATCGCGGCCGAGATACCAGGCGGATGCGTCATTGGAGTTCAATGCAACATGGTGGATGTGATTGTATTCAAAAATATGATCGTTGCCATGGACTAATATCGCCTGGAGGTCTGCATTATAGATCTCGTTATGAATTACCTCGTTGCCGCACCCGTCCACAATCACACCGGATGCTCCCGCTTTGTTTCTGCGATTGAAATCATGGATACGGCAGTCGGTTACCACATTTCCACCGGGCACGAGATTCTTCTTGCTCCCGCCGCCCAGAATGATTCCTCCCGATCCTGTGTTGTATACCTCGCATCCTTCGATGATATGCTGCTCCCCGGCATTTCGATCCCAGACGCTATTGCGATACATGTGCGAATGAAAACTGCCGACTTCCCGCGATGTGGGAACACCCTCATAGTCGTCCGCTGTGATGTGCGGAAATGTTTGCCGTGCGCCCTGGCCCATCATAATTCCAACAGTTCCAAAATTGCGCACTACGCAGTTCACAATCCGGTTGTGCGCTCCTCCTTCGATGGAAATTCCGAGCCCTCTTCCATTCTCGATGATGAGATCGCGTAGAATACAATAGGAGATATTATCAAGCGCAATCAACGGTTGTTCCAGGATCGAGACAGTTGCCCGGGCAGTTGCTATTTCACCCGGAGGCCATAGGAATAGTATTCCGGATGCAGTATCCACATACCATTCTCCCGGTTGGTCCACTTCCTCTAGTATATTGAGAGCGACATACTGGTTGAAGTTTTGTCCACTCGAAAGGCTATACATGTGGGGAGAAGCGAGGGTCACTTCCTGCTGAATCGTATCAATGGAGGCGATGCGGATTTTATCATCAGCGAAACCATGATTGAAGAAACCTTGCAGCCAGACATCGGAAATGCCTGCCCAGCGTGTATGTCGTGGATCGGTGTAAAGGAAACGCCCGCCGCGGTTCGAATAGTCGCCGTCGCGCGGCATCGAACCCGGATCGATAATGCGTCCGATATCGATAGCCCCTGTATTGGGATAGCGGGCTAGCTGCATCACGGAGTCATTCCAGAACAGTTCCATTGGCGCAGGAACCACCGGCAGCCCATGCCCAAATTGTCGATGTTTGCCGAAGTCGCGAATGCCCAACGCGCGAAGATCTGCCTGAAGAACATGCTGCCGTGCTTCTGGCGGCAGTCGCAGAAGTATGGTGGGATCGGTGGTTCGGCGAAACGACGAAGAGGGGATTGTAATTCCGCCAGAGATTCGAACGGATTCACTCTCGTACGCAGCATAGGCCACAGGAGCGTTGGGGAATCCGGCATCCTCCTTTGTAAGTTCAAATGTGCTGGTAAGTTGATATGTGCCGCCGCGGAGCCAGACAGTAAATGGTTCACGTTCTGCACTCGGAGTTTTCTTGCGAAGAGATCGGAAAGCATCCCGAGCACGCTCGAGAGTTTGAAATGGCTTGTCAATGGTGCCCGTGTTGTGGTCATTCCCAGTTGGGGAAACAAACGCTTCCTGGGCTTGAATATGTGTGATTATTACGATTGTCAGAAGCAGCGAGAACATGCAGTTCATGGATTTTCCAGGATATATAAGTATGGATGGAAAGTTGTGGAGGAATGTAAGACGAATGTGTGGGGAAGTCAAGAACAGGTAGGATGCAGAATCATCGCTTTGCTGCTTCTTATTTTCTCAATGGCCTCTGCTTGACAATAGATCCGATACACGGTAAGTTTCAGGGAGATATATTCTGCTTTGGTGGGTGTATGATTAACATTATATTCACTACTTAGAAAGCGGAGGATCCAATGAAACGCTTACACTACCACATCATTTCCATCTTTCTACTTTGCGTACTCTCAGACACCGTCGAAGTAAAACATCTTACTCTAAACGAGAATGGTAAATTAAAAATTGAGAAAACCGGTGTTCTCACCGTCGCTCACTCGGGATCGTTAGACGTCTATGAGCCATTTGAAAATCAAGGTATAATTCATGTTCGGTGAGGTGGTGCATCGGCGGTAATGGTATTTCAGCCCTCTCGTCCTCTACTTGATTCTCTGTACGTGAGATGTACTCATCCCACTTCAATTCACTCACCAATGTAACTCAGAAAGAGAAAAGATCTTGATTCAAGAGATTATTCTTGTTTTTGACCTCCCCTTTTTCTCCTCCTTGGCAAGCCTGCCTGCCGCAGGCAGGGAGGGGATATGGGGAGGTTTGGAGTTTATTAGGGAAAAGCTCCATTGATTGATTATCCTTTTTGCGTAACGGGAGTCACTCAGATAAGTTGATAATGCCCTCCTAAGGTAGTATTTTATCAAAGTAATGATTATTGTAATGCGATTTTTCGTTCTCCTCCTTTTGTTTTGTCTGCCGCTTTCACAGTGCTTGCCGGCACGGTTCTATGTCGCACCGACGGGGCTCGACACAAATCCCGGTACATTTGAACAACCCTTTGCGACGATCACGAAAGCGGTCGCACTTTCTACCTCTGTGCTGCGGCCCGGCGACACCATCTATGTAAGAGGCGGCCAGTACATCTGCACTGCAACGATCTCTATCTCCAAGAGCGGCACTGATTCATTACGCTACCAGCTTCTCGCGTATCCCGGAGAACGTCCACTCCTCGACTTTTCTTCAATGTCCCGGGACAGTAAAAGTCGAGGTATGTCTCTGAGCGGCAGATATTGGCATGTCAGCGGTCTGGATATTAAATTTGCTGCTGATAATGGTATGTACATCCAAGGTTCGAATAACATTATTGAATATTGTTCTTTCTCCGAGAATATGGACACGGGATTGCAGCTCGATAACGGTGCATCGAATAACCGGATCATCAATTGCGATTCTTACTATAATGTCGATATCACTCAAGGAGATGCTGATGGCTTTGCACCGAAATTGGGTGTAGGAACGGGTAATTATTTTTATGGCTGCCGTGCCTGGCAAAACTCCGACGACGGCTGGGATGGCTATATGCGCACTGCCAACGATGTCTCAACCACGCTGGAAAACTGCTGGTGTTTTAAAAATGGGTATCTCAAGAATAGTTCGCCAAGCACCGGTAATGGGAACGGTTATAAAATGGGAGGCAGCGATACCAAAGTTCTCATTCATAACTTCCTGCTTATCCGGTGCCTTGCCTTTGATAATCGGGTGAAAGGTTTTGACCAGAATAATAATCGCGGATCGATGACACTCTACAATTGCACCGGCTATCGCAATGGTACCAACTATCAGATTGCCGACACGCTCGCGTACTCAAAAGGGAAGGTGCTGACGGTAAAGAACTGCGTTGCGCTCGGTACGTATGGCACACTGAGGAGCGGATCAATTCAACAGACGAACAGTTGGATGTCCCCATTCTCCACAGTCACAGCGGCAGATTTTTTGAGTATCGATACTCTCGGGATGAGAGGGCCCCGTAAGCCCGATGGCAGTTTACCGGATGTCCGATTTCTTTTCCCTGCACCTGGCAGTCAACTGATCGATGCCGGCACGGACCTGGGAATGCCATTTAATGGTAAAGCTCCAGACCTGGGGGCTTTTGAGACAGGAGGGAGTACCACGGAAATTCTACAGGAGAATTCCACACCTCCCCCTTCAGCACTACTTCTCCAATGCTATCCAAATCCTTTCAATTCTTCTACGACTATATCGTTCACAGTACCTCAAACTTCATATGTCTCTTTAACCATATTCAATTCGCTCGGTCAGGTTATTGCGCAACTGGTGGATGAAGAAAAAGGAGCAGGTGAATACCTGATTCACTGGGATGCAGGTTCAATCGCGAGCGGTGTTTATTTTTCGCGTCTCTCTGCTGATGGTCATACAGCGACTAAGAAGATGATCCTGATGCGGTAAACCTCCAAGACCTTCGGAAGGTTTTAACTGCTGGGAGGGAGCTCCCGCCAAACAACGGCGGGACAAGCCCTGCTCCCGACCAGCGCGGAATAAATTAAAACAAGAAAAAATCAGTGTTCCCAAAATGCTTCAGTTTGGGATCTGCTACGCGGAATTAACATGTAGCGTTTAATTGATCCCCCCGATATAAAGCATCCCGAAATAAAGCATCGGCACAGGTCGGGGCAAGCCGACAGAAGCACTCGGGGAACACTGATGGGTGGAGGAAATTTATCCCTTCGTCACTAAATACCGCAAGTCATCTCAAAGTGCTTGACGCTTTGCTCGAAAAGATTAATTTAACCGATAGATTGCTTCTTGACACAAAGATTATCGTGTTTGTTGCACTGCTTGACGGAAGTTGTACGGCCGGTGATATACTAGAGAGGACTAGTTGATGAGAACGATGATTTTCCGTTTTTCCCTCGATTTCATAATTCTCCTGATGTTTACTGCTTGCAGGGAAGGAGTAGTGTTGCCTCAGACCGTTGATGAGCTGTCGAATTCCACACGTGTGAATTCCACAGCGTTCCAGTTTGTCATCTACGGTGACGTCAGCAGCAGCCAGGTGTCGGGAGTCTATGAAGCATTGGTATCAAACAATGAGAGGATAAAAAAACATCTTCATGTAACCGACATGCCTCAGGTGAAAATCTCTCTCTGGTCGGAAGCTCAAAGCAGCGATTTCTACAGCCAGATGAAATCCCGAATCGGTCAGATCTACCCCGGAGCCACGGGCTACACTCCCAGTGCGAGAGAGATCTGCCTGCTTTGGAATTCTTCCGCTCCCACTGGAGTAGTGCATGAATATGCTCATCTCGTATCGATTGCTCTCAGGCCGACGATTGGTAATAATCCCCGCTGGTTGTGGGAGGCAATAGCTCAGTATGAAGCGAGAATGTTCGACCATCCATCACGCTGGTCTTTAGAGCAACGAAAGTTTCCCGGCTTTTCAGCACTCAATCAGTTCAACTCGGAGTTACCTTATCGCTGGGGATATTATCTCGCGGCATTCATCCTTGAGCGCTGGGGGGATGACGGATATATTAATCTCATCCTGACCAACGGAAATATTTCCAATTCGCTTGGCGCGACGGAGAAGGAATTTGGAATTCTCATGGAAGAGTATATCAAGCGGCTTGTGAATTCATGAAAGGGAGGAGACGACGGTCCAAATCTGCTAAACCTTCAACTTGAAACCTGTAATTACTTTGCTATTGCAGGTACACCTGATAATTCCGTTGGGCTTGCGCACTGAAGTAACCCAAAGCGTTATTTGAGAGATTGGATTTTGGATTGAAGTCTTTGATTTTAAAAAAGTCGGACACTTCGATGTCGCCTTCGCCTATAATCTCTCTGAGTGAATGGAAATACTCATAAGTTGCCTTGTCAATAGAGATCAGCTCAATACGAATTACATTGCCGGTTGGAGAAAACGAAGGGCTGTTGACAATTACCTGCTGACCGTCAGAATATTTATCGCTGTAGAGTGTCCAATAGAATGAAGTGCTGTTCTGGTTGTACGCTTTGATCAGGCAGTATTCTTCAACCCCCGGTTTGTTTGTGAGATAATATTGAAGTTTGGTCTCACTGAAAAATCCCCAAAATGTATTGACATCAGTGTGTTTGATGGAATCCATCGTCATTGGCGACGGCATGTTTGAAACGGCAGTGTACTGCATACCGTTTACCTCGACTCTTAGAGTATAGATCCGCGGGGCAATCGGGTACGTTTTGGCAGGGAGATAGAGTCCAGGTTGTGTTTCAGCGAGAGTCTCGCTATTGCCGGCATCATCGCTTATGGTGACCTGCGCTCCGCGAATATCTTTTGGCTGCGACTTTTGGAAGATACTTTCGGTCATGCTGATCTTGATCTTGTTCAGAGTGTGATTATCCGAGAGAACACCCTCGATAACAATTTGGTCGTGAACCTCATCGAGATCGATGTCGATTACTTCCTCGCAGGAGAGAAAGAGGAGCGAAATCAGCAGAATGGCGGCGTGCCGGAATGATTTCGAACGGCCTCTTCGAATTGTTCCCATAGTTCTTCTACAAAGTAAATGTGTAGCTGAGCGATGGAATCATAGGGAATAACGAAAGTTTTACTGCTTCCTTCATACCCGGTTGATTAGATTTATCGCGGAAGAGCACAGTATAAATGTTCCGCCTTCCAAGCGCGTTATAAAAATTCAGGCTCCAAATTCCCCCGCCATCGGTGATGTAGGTAACCCCCAGATCGAGGCGATGATACGAGGGGAGGCGGTATCCATTCCGTTCTGTGTATGCCAGCACCTCTTTGCCAAACACAGAATACCTGCCATAGGGCAATGTTATGTTAAATCCGGAGGCGTAAATAGAATTTGCCGAGAATGACCAATGATCGCTCACTTTGTATTGAGCAACAATATTCAGTTCGTGGGTCTTGTCGTTCGCGGCAAAGTAGGGCTGACCTCCATTGATTTGCTCAAACTCTCGTTTCGATGTCGAGAGCGTGTAGGCAATCCAACCTGTCAGGTTTCCGGAATTCTTTTTTACAAGAAGTTCTGTACCGTACGCCCATCCCTTGCCGAAGACTAATTCAGAGTCGAAGTAATTCTTAAAAAGAAAATTCGCTCCATCTTTGTAATCAATCTGGTTTCTGAGATCTTTGTAGTAGATCTCCGCTGAAAGTTCGCATGTGTTATCAAGAACAGATCTGACATAGCCCATTGAGATTTGATCGGAGATTTGCGGCTTGATGGCGGAGCTGCTGGGCTGCCAGATATCGAGTGGAGTGCCGGAATTCGAATTGCTGAGCATGTGTAAATATTGGAAATTTCTGGCATAACCAGCTTTTATAGAACTGAATTCGTCCAGCGTGAATGTAGCACTAATTCTGGGCTGGAGATTGGCGTACGTCTGATCTTCTTTGCGATGGAAATCGATATACAATTCGCCTGCATCCTCGATATCGAAATTATCCGCTTCTCCCGCAACAGTAAAAAGACTTGCACGAATACCATATTCCAGTTTGATGTTATCATTCCAGGTGTGCTCGTGAGAGGCATAGGTATTAAACTCGTTCGCGGTCTTTTTCCCAATGGTAAATTTGTAATTCGCACTTCCCATCACGGAAAACTGAGCAGGGAGAAATGAGTGATGGATATAGTTAAGGCCAAAGCCGAAGGTGTTCTGTGCATCCTGAAAATATTCGAAGTCTTCCTTCAATGCGATATTGGAGACTTCGGAGATCCACTCTACATGATCGTCATCCTGGGCTTCTCCGCCGGCGTCGAGTTGATACTTAAAATTACTGAGGATGAGCGAGGAATTCAGGAAGAGTTTATTGCTGAACAAGTGATTCCATCGTACTGTGCCGGTTGAATTGCCCCAGTTCATATCGAACGCATCCGAAAATCCTATGCCGTCTCTTCCGAAGTACCCCGAGAGATAGACTCTGTCTCTCTCATTGATTTTATAATTCACTTTCGCGTTGAGATCATAAAAATGGAACTTCGCATCGCTCGCATCGCTTGAGAGCGCTGTGAAAAAATCGAAGTACGTGCGCCTGCCGGAAATCAGGAAAGAGGCTTTGTCGTTCAGGATGGGCCCCTCCAGCATCAGCCGGGAAAAGATAAGGCCGATGCCGGCTGTCCCGTTGAACTCTTTCATGTTCCCCTCCTTCATTTGCATGTCGATCACGGAAGAGACTCTGCCGCCATACTTTGCCGGAGCGGTACCCTTCATCATTCGTACATTGCGAATCGCATCGGAATTGAAGATGGAGAAGAGGCCGAAGGTATGGAATGGACTGTAGATGGTAGCTTCATCGAGCAGGAGGAGATTTTGATCGGCATTGCCGCCGCGGACATAGATGCCGCAATCGCCTTCACGCGGATTGCTCACTCCGGGCAGCAGTTGGAGAATCTTCAGCAGGTCTTGCTCACCGAGGAGCAATGGGATGGTACTGAGTTGACTTGGATTCAATTGCACAGTTCCAAGCCGGGGTGAGCGAGGGGAGAGTTCTTCGAACTCCGCAACGACAACAACGGTATCGATCTTAATGGAGGAACTTTGTAAATGAACATTGTTTGTGACATCGGATTCCAGTTCAATCAATACCTCCGAAGTGATATAGCCCATGTACCTGAACTGAACAATATAATTACCCGGGGAGAGTGTGATTGAATAAAAACCGTATGCATTGGCTGTCGTACCGAGAGTAAGGTCTCGCAAGTAGACTGTAGCGCCCAACAGCGCTTCTCCGCTTTCTGCATCTGTAATGTAACCGCTCATCGTGAACGACTCTCCCAAAGCTGCACCGGAGCGGCTTTTCTTTTTCACGAGGATCACCTGGTTCTTGTTCATCACGATAATATCGATGCTTTCGTCGTGCAGGATTTCCTTTAGTACGAGGAAAGCCGGTTGATGATCCATGGAGAGCGTCACCGTGGTTTCTTTATTCAGGAGGTTCTCGTTATAATTTAATTTGAATTGGCCTTTCTCTGCAACAGTGTGCAGGGCTTCTTTCAAGGGTACGTTCTTGAACTGAACAGAAATTGAATCTAACAAAGCCAGCGGCACCTGTACATTCCTTGAGTCAACGATGGGGTGCTGTTGCCCGATCATCGTAGAAGTTCCTGCAACCAGAACAAGGAAAAGTATCCAGCATTGTCTCGGTATGTTGATTTGGATTTCCATTCGGATATACCGATAAGAGAAGACTCAGTTCACTTTCTGAATGATTGAACCGCCGCTGATCGTTGTTCTGCGGATGACAGGATTTCCTTTATATTTAAGAATCGATCCTCCGCTCAATGTCAGATCGAGAATATCGGAGACCTGAATATTGCTGATGCTTCCGCCGCTGAGTGAGACATCGCAATTCTTCACAGGAAAATTGAAGAGATTGAACACTGTGCCGCCGCTTCCATATAATCGCATTTCGCTTGCACTACCAGTCAAGTCGACGACGCTCGCACCGGTTAAATTAAAGTTTACTTCCGTCGCTGTCAAATATCCTCTAATCACACTTGCCCCGGAGGATACGATGTCTATTCCGTTGTTAAGGTCGAATCCTTCCAATGTCACGGAAGCTGCACCGTTAATATTGAGAGAGGAGAGATCGGGTGATTCGATTGTGACGTCGAATGTGATATTTTTATAGCTCTTGTTATCCAATCCAATCGATACTTCATTGGACGATTGATAGGCGTTCATGTATTTCTCAATATTATCGTCGAGTGCAATCTGTATCGAGTACGTAGAGCTTTTCCTTATCTTGGCCTTTGCAGAATTATTCAAGAGGATCTTTGAAAAATTCTTAAATGGGAATGTGGCCGTGATGATCTTCCCGGAGCCGATAATGGCATCCCGATCGTTGTCATTATCGGGCCCGTTCATCGAATCAATTACTATGCAGCCTGTGAAGGAGAGAATCAGGGTGGTCAGTATTGTGAGGCTAAAAGTTCGATAGTTCATTGGTCCTCCGATGAAAAGAAATATGATGGATGTCTACTATTCGCTGATGTGTACTGGAAAAGTGAATCCGAGATTGATGCTGAATCCTTTACTTTTATAGACTGCATGGTTCAGGATATTCCCGCCTAATATTTCATCCGCAAATTCACCGTTGATTCTTCCACTCTTGATAATATTGTTTAAGCCATGGCTGTACCGTGCCTCGAAAGAGAGATCGAGAAATTCGTCAATCTGATACATCAGACCACCGCCCAATTCCAGAGAATATTCAAGGTCATCCACCAGATCGTTGGCATCGGCTTCAAGTTCGATCTGCGCAAACGGGAGTCCCTGGATCTCTGCCCCTAAGCTGGATGAGAGGTTGATCCCAAGCGTTGGTCCGAAAAGGATGTACGGCTTAAGCTTATTGCCCACAGAATATTTCACGAGAAGGGGAAGTTCCAGGTATGACAGATTGAATGAGATGGTCGGAGAGAACACCAGCGTGTGAAATGGGCTCGCGGATGTCTCTTTCTCGATGTATGTCGGATTTAGCAACACTGAGAGATTCCTTGTCAATGGGATATCAAGAACTGCTCCGAATGTATGCGTAGGTCGACTGACAGCATTTGAATAGTAGAAGTTGCTCTGGTTCGCCTGGGAGAAATGAAATCCCCCGTTGAGTCCAAGATGCACTTGCGCCGTGAGTGTATGGAAGACGAAGAGAAATACGATTGGAAGAAATTTTAATCTGGTCATGGCATGTCACCTTTTTTTATCGTTTGTAAGGGGTTCTTTCTCTTAAGACAAACGAGGAAGTGTTTTGGGTGACGAGCGATTGGGAGACTTAATAATATTCTTATCCTGGGATCGAGCTGTCTCATAACGTCCGGTGAGGGTAGAGATTCATTGAGGCACAAAACGGATTGTGTCTCCATGCTGCTTATAGGTACTACCGAGGAGGATAGAGAGAAGATGCAGGTTATCCTCAAGGGGTTTATTTTCGATAAAGATCGTAATGCGATTTTGATAGAGTGCACTATCGGCAGCCACGATCTGAATCTGGTACCATCGCTCTAATTGCTGGAAGACCTCCTTGATTGGAGTGTTTTGGAAATATTTCTCTTTCTTCATCCATGAAATATAGTTTGAGAAATCAATTTCTGCCGGAGGGGAGAGAGAACCTCCTTCTCCCAATGTGCTCATGGTGTTTTTCGTTAAATAGACTACCGCCGCCGTATCGGTATTCCCTTCCGTCTGGAACGAAATCCTTCCTTCGTTAACGGCAACAACGATGTTCCGGTTTGCCTCCCAGGCACGGATGGCAAATAGTGTTCCGAGAACTTCGATCTTTCCTCCGTTCGCATGGACGATGAAAGGTTTGTCGGCATTCTTTGCCGCCTCGAAGTACGCTTCACCCTGCAGATACACCTCTCGGAGATCAGTGTTGTTAAAACTCTGAGGATATGTCAAGGAGCTGCCCGCATCAACCGTGATTCTGGATCCATCGGAGAGGACCAAGCTCTGCATAGTGTTTGATGTCAATGTGACTTTTTCGGCATCTCTCTCCGAAATAGAATTCAGATACAGATAGAGTGCTCCAAACATTATGATCAGTACAGCAGCAGCGCGTAATGCAGGGGAGTGGAACGGAGTTGCATAGTGCGGCCTCTTCCTTCCAGATTGCGGGAGATGGAGTATGTTTGTACTCCTCACGGAATCGGTTTGTTCAATTCTGGAGAGGACACTCTTCAATGCCTTTTCAGTATCTGGTTTAGGAACTGCTGAGCGATGTTCAAACCAAGCTGCCTTAATGCGATCGTAGAATTTCCGGTTTTCTTCACTCTCGGCAATCCATTCGGCGAGCCGTTGTTCGTCGCTTTCAGATGAAACGCCGGTTAAATGATTGATGAGTATGTCCAGGTCAAACGATTTCATCGAGTCTATGGTGTAAACGTATCCGTTACAGTGATGACAATTATAAGAGTCTAAAGGGTGACAACATGTTATTCCAAAATGAAAAATTTATTACTCTAGCAGAAACAGTATTAAATACAGATGCTGCAACGATTTACTCAACGATTTAATCGCTCGCTTCAGTTGGGTTTTAACTGTATTGATACTGACCTTTTCTATCTCAGCAATTTCCTGGTAGGAGAGGTTGTCATATTTTGCCATAGAGAATATCTGCCGGCACTTGGGAGGCAGTTTCTTAATGGCCTTTTCCAGTGCTTCGGCGAGTTCGTTCCGTTCCAATTGTGTGTCTGGCTGGGGATTGGTTGTATCAACTCGATCCTCTTCAAATTCCAAAGAAGTGAAAAAACTCTGGTGTTTGAGATAGTTCAAGCATGAATTCTTCACCGAGGTATACAGGTAGCTTTTCAGATTGCTCGTGATTTGCAGGGATTGTCTGACATCCCAGAGTTTCACAAAGAACTCTTGAACGATGTTCTCTGCGGCGCCAGGATCTCGAACATATCGTGCGGCAAAATAGTACAGCGGTTCGTAGTACGATCGGAAGAGCTCAGAAAACGACTCAAGATCACCCCGGCGAATGCCTTCAGTGATGTCGTTATCGCTATGTCGAGGAGAAGCATTCAAAGGCTTACATCAATCTATTGGCCTATCGTGAGAATCGCTACCATCGCTGCGAAAACTATTCGCTCCAATAGAGCGGCGATGGATTGTCCAATACTACGGCATTGCTATTCCTAAGATACATCAGGAAATCCTGAAATACTAAAGGGAGGGATTGAATCAACAGTTCAGTAAGATTCCAAGGCGTTTCCCTACTAGGTTCACAGAGGCGGAGAGTCTTTTAAGGATTTTAAATATCTTCCAGAAGTAATCTCCTATTCCGTTGCTAGTACAAATTATGTTTTATACTAGCGGATTTAACAAGGGGAAAATCGAACTTGACATTATCTTTGATTTCAAGTAACCTTGTATGGAGCTAGCTTAAGATTTTTCTGATAGACTATGAGATGTAATACTATCTCAATTCTACTAAATTTCATATGTATTACCCTTTCAATACTGTTTCATTTATAGGTCAAGAATTTTGATCAGAGAAACGTTTGATGAAACAGGTAATCATTCTATGTTCATTCCTAATTAATGCCGCTCTTCTTTCAATTGCTGCCTTTGCTCAAGAAAAATCATCAATCCAACTAGATTCGCTTTTTAAGTCTAGAGTACAACTAGAAGAACAGGAGCTTTTTGATTTTCTTACAAATTTTAAATTTATATACATCGATAAACAAAATGAATTTAACAGAGCTCGTCAATTGAAAAGGATTGATAGTATCACATCAATTCTTCGTGCTTCTTGGAGGACAAGAAGCAAGATAAAACTCCTTAAATCATCTATAAGTACAAATCCAAATTCGAATACGATGTTTCATATTGGTAAGTATGACTTCAAGCGAGAGGCATTTGAGATTAAGCTAGGTAAGGTACCTTTTGCAGATAAATTAGACGTTGAAGAAGAGATTCTCAATAAATATTTAAGGAATAAAATACCGAGGAGCACAAATATTTTAGGCGCATATATACTGCTATTCCTTGACAACTTCCAAATGGATAAAAAATATTTTCTTCCAATGAATACTTCTAGTGCTGAAGAATTTAAGCGACGGATTGAAGAGTATGAAACACCATGTGAAGTCGTTATTGATTTTTTAAGCTTTATCAAAGAAAGCATTAGTCTTGAATCTACAATTGGTTTCGATAATTACAAGAATTCTCAAAAAGCTAACTTTCAGGGGATGTCCAAAAACGAAAGAGAAAGAATTCTGTTACAGCGATACCGATCACTATATCCATATAATCTATCGCACGAAGCATCTTTTTTTCTTGAAGTTACTTTCAGGATCGTAGCAATTAGATTTTTTGATGTTTTCACCGATAAATATATTGATTGGGTTCCGAGATGAACATCAGTAAATAGTATTTCTTTTTCTTCTAACAAGCTTTAATAAATGCATCTTACCAAAGAGTAATAATAAAGACGTTTCAACATTAGGATATATTTCCTACTTATTATAGAAAATTTGTCCCAGACAATTGAATATGTAAAGGCGGGCAATATGAACGCATCTAAAGTAATTTATATGAGTACTCTAATATTATCCTTCCCGTTTATCTTAGTGGGACAACCTTCATTAGATTGGATAAATAGAACTTCCACAAAAGAAAGCAATATCTTTAACTCTAGAATATTTTTCTTTCCAGACTATTTGTTCCATCCGCTTTCTAGATATCAATATTATATTTTTCCAGACGACGAATTCGAAGAACATAAATTGAAAGAAAATCAAAAGTCTTTTCAATTACTCTTCGCATCTCGATGGAAAAATGGTTTCTTACTACAAATACCAATCGATGTGGGGAATAAATTAACAAATAGTAGTTACTTTCAAATGGGGGTATATGATTTTAGATCGGAGTCTTTTCCATTGAGATTTGTTGGTGGCAATTTGGATTTTCCACTTTATAGGGAAGATGTTGATCAAACGCACCTGCAGAATGTATCTCAAGCAAAAGGCACAAAATATGCGTATCCGGGCCGAGGTGCAATACGATTGAGATCGAGTAAACCTTCAACAACTTTTTTTTCTTTGAAGGTTCCGAAACATTTTGCTGAAATATTCAAAAGTGGTGTAATTTCAGAAGGAATTGGAATTCAACTAATAATTGATTTTGAAAATTCGATTTCATATTCATCAGCTCAAAAACCTACAAATCATTTTAAAGAGCAGATAGGAATTTGGAAGTTTAATAAAATTAATGAACAAGCTCTTAATACATATTTGAAGGAATTTGGAAAAGTATTTGGAAGGCCAATGGAATTGATTCAATGCTTAAATTTGACAATAAAAATTAGAGGTTTTAGAATTGTTGATTATGAACAGATTATCCTTTTCGAGTGGATAGACAATTTAGCAACTCCTGGTTTATGGAAGATTGATTCAAAGAATTCAACATTCAGTGATCAGCTCATTATCGCTGAGCAACCGTTAGATACATTTATATCACAATGGGCGGAGTATCCATGGCATAGAGAAACTATCATCTCAAGTTACTCTATAGATAAGAATCAGGTTTCTAAACAAGAATGGCAATCATTTTTATCTCGGGATCTATATAATACAAGGAATGGATTTTTGACTTCTACTTCAATGAGCTATCTATCAGATGAATTTTCTTGGTGGGATTGTGATTTCTATTTAAAAAGAATTGGTAAAAGATTACCGTCGAATTATGAAATTCGGCAGGCCGTCTCAGATAAACTTAAAAGCACTAATTCCAATAATAAGGCCTTCATTACTTTGATTAATTATCATAATGAGATTTGTAATAATTCGATAGATTTCAATAACAGGGAACACCTCTTTATTTCACGTAATGAAACCGGTCGATGGTCAAAGACCGAATTTGACATAGATGATGATTACTGGCATTGGTCGAACTCGATCGGTTTTCGCGGTGTACATCACTGATAATTTCTCTACGCTTATGATTAATTTGATAAATAATAAAAATACATCAAACCCTATAAATAATTGTGAAAAACCTTATTGAACCTAGGTATTGGATTATCATTGTAGATTCTGAAATTGTAATATCAAACATCACTAACTAATCTTTCTACTGGCACCATACTATGCCACTATCTGAGTTGAGCTGGAAGTTAATCCTTCTTTTTACTCCTGGGATTATATGCACTTTAACGATTGACATGTTGACAATTCATGCTCGTTGGTCACCATTCGATTTTCTAATCAGGTCTTTCATTTATGGTATCATTACTTATTTATTTTTACAGTTGCTACTCTTTACATATTTTGGAATTTATAGCGTTTACCATCATGAACAAATAACCATCGCTTACTTATCTATTTGGCGATTAATTACGGAGCAAGGACAGACCGTTAATATCATTGAGATTACGGGGTCATCTATATTATCAATCATCGTAGGATTTATTGCTAGCAAGGTGATGAATGACAAAGTATTAATTAAGATTGGAAGGAAGCTAAAGATTACCTCTAAATTTGGAGACGATGATGTATGGTCATATTTCCTGAGTGATGACGAAGTACACTGGGTTTGGGTCCGATGTCCAAAAGACAATATTGTTTACGAGGGTTGGGTTCAGGCGTTTTCTGAATCAGAAAAATATCGAGAAATCGTTTTACGAGATGTCAAAGTCTATGCAAACAACAATTCTTCCTTCTTGTATGAGATTCCCGCTGCTTATCTATCAGGGGAACCGAATGATTTATTCATAGAGATTCCACCAGATCCATTTTTATGAGAAAACATGTATTCATAAATCCCCATAATCCGATCGAAATATATATAGGAGATTATCATGCGAAAAATACTTGCTGAGGGAACCGACAAGAAATCGATAAAGCCAAAACCACAAAAGCCACGTCCCAGCACACCTCCTCCACCACAACCAAGGCCTCATGGTGGAAGATAATAATACAAGCACAATAACTTTAGTTGTAGATATTGACTTATAGCTATTTGAATTGGAAGAATATTCTTAACTAGTATCCAAATATCAGTAGGATCAATTGTATGAGTATGTACGCTAACAATTCTAATATCTTATTTTATGAAAGGTACATTATGAGACGATATCTTTTTGCCTTCTTATCCTTGTTATTCTCCTTCAGCACACTCGCAGTTGCTGGTGAAAAGGGGAAAGAGTTTAAAATTCCGTATGAGAAATATAAGCTTGCCAATGGCTTGAATGTCATTCTCCATATGGACAAATCCGATCCCATCGCCTCGATCTACGTCTGTTACCATGTCGGCTCGAATCGTGAGACGAAGGGGCATACGGGATTTGCTCACCTGTTCGAACACATTATGTTTCAGGAGTCGCAGCACATTCCACAGGATCAGTTCTTTAAAAAGATTCAGGGTGCTGGCGGGACGTTAAATGGCTCGACAAATAATGACCGGACAAATTACTATGAGACGGTTCCGAAAAATGCATTGGAGATGGCGCTCTGGATGGAAGCCGACCGGATGGGATTTCTGCTGAGCAAACTCACGCAGGAAGCATTCGAGAATCAGCAGAACGTTGTGCAGAATGAGAAACGGCAAAACTACGACAACCGTCCACTCGGCAACTCAGGGTATGTGTTGAGCAAATTGCTCTACCCTGATATCCATCCCTACAACTGGCAGGTCATCGGCTCGTTGGATGATCTTGGTAATGCCAGCCTGCAGGATGTTATCGACTTCTATCGAAAATATTATGGCCCGCAGAATGCAACACTGGTTGTTGCCGGCGATCTCGATGTGCCGCAAACAAAAAAATGGATTGAAAAATATTTCGGAGAAATCAAGGGAGGAGCAAAAGCTCAATCGCTTTCCAAGATGCCTGTGACATTGACGGAAACAAAGAAAGCATACTATGAGGATGATCTCACAAACTCCAATTCCTTTACAATGGCATTCCCGACGGTTGAAGAATACAACAAGGACTCCTATGCACTGAGGTATCTCGGTCAGTTGCTCGCGAGCGGAAAGAAATCTCCGATGTATCGTGTGCTTGTAGACGAGAAAAAACTGACTCCAAGCATGGGCGGAGGAGGCGGAGGCCGCGGTATGGGCGGCGGCGGTGGTGGAGCAATGAACAGGAGCATGGAACTGAGCGGATCATTCAACATCTCGGTGCAGCCTTATCCCGATAAAAATCTTACCGATGTGGAATCCGCTGTGAAGGAAGCTTTTGAATTGTTCGAGAAAGAACGCTTCACCGATAAAGATTTGGAACGGCTCAAAACCGGTATTGAATTACAGTTCTATAACAGTATCGCCGGTGTTGCCGGAAAAGCTTCACGCCTGGGCGATCTGAATGAATATGCTGGTTCTCCCGACTTCCTGAATTCCGACCTCAACAATTCCCTCAATGTGACGAAGGAAGATATCTGGAGAGTATACAACCAGTATATCAAGGGGAAAAATTATGTCGTGCTCAGTATCGTACCGACAGGGAAATCAAATCTTGTTGTACAAGGTTCAACACTGTTCGTTATACCTGAGGAGTCGATATCCAGGCAGGGCACCGCGAAGAAGAGTGCAACTTCTGTAAAAGTTGAGCCAACCCCGACAAAATTTGATCGATCGAAGGAACCGCCGAAAGGCTCTAACCCGGCTGTGACGATTCCAAAAATATGGACAGCGAACACAAAGAACGGAATCAAGATTTATGGTATTACCCATAAAGAACTTCCGCTTGTTCAATTCTCTGTCTCGCTGAAAGGCGGAATGATGCTCGATCCAAAAGATAAGATCGGCACATCTTCTTTGACCGCACGGCTGATGAATGAGGGGACCAAGACTAAAACTCCGGTGGAATTGCGTGAAACCATGCAGGACCTTGGTGTCAGTGTCTCGATGAGCAGCGGCGAAGAAACGTTTACGGTCTCCAGTAGCTGCCTCGCAAACAAACTCGCTGATGCCGTTGCTCTTGCAAAGGAAATGATGTTTGAGCCGCGATGGGATGAGAAGGAGTTCGCCCTGGCAAAACGCCAAACTATGGAATCCTTTAAACGGAGTGAAAGCAGCCCTGCCAGTATTGCCACAAGAGTGTTCGACAAGCTTGTCTATGGTGCCGATCATATTCTGGCGAGTTCTGCAAGCGGGACGGCAAAATCGATCGAGAGCATTACCATCGACGATCTGAAGAATTACTACAACAACTATTTCTCACCCTCCGTCGCTAAGATTATGGTGGTAGGGGACATTACCAAAGAAAAAGCAGTTGCTATGTTTGATGCATTGAAAGATTGGCAAGCAAAGGAAGTTAAGATTCCAAAGATTTCCGTCGAACCATCCAAAATGAAACCCGGCATCTACTTTGTCGATGTTCCGAATGCAAAGCAATCGGAATTCAGAGTCGGTCATTTGGGACTTGCCAGAACAAATTCTGATTACTACAAAGCGGTCGTCATGAATTACCACCTTGGCGGTAACTTCAATGGAATTCTGAACATGATCCTGCGAGAGGAGAAGGGATACACATACGGTGCCCGTTCCAGTTTCTCCGGAACAACAAATCCCGGTACTTTCCAGGCATCATCGAGCATTCAGGGAAATGCAACCTTGGAAACCTCAAAAATCATCCATTCGGAGATCGATAAATATCGTCAGGGAATATCCCCCGAGAATCTTGCCCTCGTTAAAAGCACAATCCTGAATGGCGAGGCATTGAATTATGAGACTATTCGCCAGTTGGCTGGCATGCTTTCCCTGATTGTTCAGTACGATCTGCCGTTCGATTATGTCAAAAAGCAGCAAGAGATTGTCAAGAATATGAGCACGTCAGAGCATAAGGCACTCTCGGAAAAATATCTGCTGCCGGATAAGATGATCTATCTCATCGTGGGTGATAAAGCAACTCAGTTTGACAAGTTGAAGGAAGTCGGCCTTGGAACTCCTATCCTGTTGGATAAAGAAGGAAAACCGGTCGCACAATAATTCTATGGTACATAAGTTTCATTAACAGAGTCCCGCTCAAAGCGGGACTTTCTTTTGGAATCCTTTTCCTGATACCCTCGAGGCAAGAGTATTGAAGATGCTTTCCAAGCTGTGAAAGAAAGAATAACATTGCCTTTGACATCGTCTTTATCCCAGCCGGCTTGACGATGATTGTAAAATGATTATTTTGGCATAAAGTGTTGCATGTGGCCTGGCTGATAGCTCTGAAAAATGTTGAACATCACAAGGAGAAGCAATGAGAAATCACATCGATCGTCGTCAATTTCTCAAACGATGTTCGGTGAGAAGTTTAGGGATTCTTGTCAGCCCCAATTTAACCGGCATGCTTGCAGGTCAGTGGAGCGATGGATCTCCAGAGCACACCGTCTCTGTTGTCGCAGGAGATCGATATTTCGAAAACACCATCAAGGCCATTGAAGCATTGGGAGGAATGAAACGATTTGTCAAGAAAGGTGCATTGGTCGCATTACTCATTAACTCCGTCTTCGACAGGCCCGGATCTGTTGTCCATACTGATATCCCTCTTGCTGTTCTCAAAATGTGCCTCGATGCCGGAGCGGGAAGAGTTCTCACCATCGAAAATACTCCGAGAATATTTTGGAAGATGGGTACGATGTCTGAGAAGTTCACGAAGGAGATCAATGGCATCGGATATTCATCAGACAAAAAAAATGTGAACCTCCCCGGAGCTGTGTATCTAAAGCAAGGATCGGTGTCGTCTTCGCTTATCGCATGTGATGTCTTTATTAATATCCCGATTATCAAAGATCATAAGGGCACGCAATATACAGGGAACCTTAAAAACATGATGGGGGCATTCTCTTCAGCAACTTGCAGGCGTTGTCATTATGGAGATCAATCCCTTCTCACCCAAATATTCCAGGGTGCTTATGAGAAGGTGGAGTTGCTGACGCAATCCATAGCTGATTTAAACCTAGTTCGCACTCCTGACCTGAGCGTAGCGGATGTTACAGAGATATTGGCAACGAACGGTCCGGTCGGTCCGGGGAAAATTATCAGGCCGATGGAAATCGTCGCAGGTACGAATGCTCTTGCAGTGGATATGTATTGTGTAAAACATTTGGGACTGAACGTCGAAGAGACCGTGACGATAAGACATGCACAAGAGCATCACTTAGGTCCGAAGAGTCTGGCAGAGGTGAAGGTCCTCTGGAATTAAGAATGGGATTTCTTGCTCTGCCTAACGATTTCGCTTCTCGATGCGCATTCGTCTTGAGAGCAAGCAATATGGTAGAACCTGGAAGAGTTATAGGCAGTTAGTATTGGAGGAGGGGTCGATCCTCATCCACATTAGTTGAGTGTTCTGACAGTTATGCCAGAGGATCCCCTCTTTGTAAGGAGAACTGCCACAGGATTTAATCCATCCTCTCCCTTTACGGCATCTGCTCCATAACTGCAGGCGTAGACCTGGAGATTTTGCCCGGATCCACTCACCCAATATCCGATATCAGGCTCGTCAATAAAGAATTTAGTTAATACAAAGCCGGTGTATGATCCTCCGCCACCGCCGGTTTGAGTCGACCTAAGCTTGTATTGTTCAGCAAATTGGACAAGAAACTTAGCTTCCTGGAGTACCCTTTCCCTGGCACTGTCTGCATTGTAGTAGTCAAACATGCGTGTTCCTGCATAGATCGCCATGGAAATAATGATAACGCTCAAGACTATCAGCAGCAATTGTTGTTGTCCCATTGATTACCTCCAACATAATATTAAAATAAAAGTCGAACTCTATTGAACGATCGGGGGTGGAAGTTTCAGCTCGACCAATGGTGTTGTACTCTGGTTGCCCTTGATTGTGAGGACAGCCTTCGTCCTATTTATTTTTCCCATGTAATATGCTTTTAGCAGTAACACGACACCCATTTTTTTGTCATCTGATATTGCATTCCACATTTCTTCATCGATGACCAGCGTTACGGTGGAGTCATTCTTTGACTTTACGAATCCTGTCTTTATCCACCCACTAATCGTTCCTTCCTGGTTGATGAAATTCAGAGAAATTCCAGGTTCGTTGCTGCTGGTGAACACATCGTACAGAATCAAAACCGCTCCAAGAACTACAACAACCAAAAGGTAACGAATAGTTCTCTTCAGCTTGGCGATCCGAACTCTTTCCCGCTGAGCAGCAGCTTTCTTTAAGCGCTTTATTTTCTCTGGGTCCCATTGTTGTATGGGCACAGAATACCCCCTCGATGGTTCATCAGATCGCCTGTAATAACTACATCATAGGCTTAATTAGATAAATTTCTTAGAAAGAATCCAGAGCATTAATAATTAAACAATATGAATGCCTTCACGATGAAGCTAATCGAAGGAATCGAAAAGTGAACAGGCACGGGGTCATGGTTCTATTATCGTCTCGATTCCTTTGTATTAACGCTAATTTTGAGACTTCTGGAGACAACGCCGCCCATCAATGTATCCTTCCACCATCCAAAGGGCGAGGATGTCGCCTTCCTTCAATCCAACCTTCTCCATTTAAACTTCTTCTCATCTTCCGCTGTACTGCCTTCCCCGTCATTGGGTTTGAGTTTGGTATATTGCACTACCCGCCATTTTGTGTGAACGCACTCCAATCGAAACTGAGAGTCAATGGGAAAGAAATATTTTCCTGCATCAATCCGAAGTGATATCATCCATTTACTTTCTTATATTCTGCACATTATTACTTGTCATGGATAAACCTCTGATCGTCATCGTTTATAATGGAACAATGGATCGACTGACAAAGGCAATACCTCCCAAATTGATTGCCGCCGGAGCAGTGCTGCTGCTCGCGTTGCCCGTGGTTGTGTATACACGGCTTGTATTTCTTTATATGGTCAACATTCCATTCCATGATGATTATGAAATCATTCTGGATTTCATGAATAAGTATCTCCAGGCCGACACCCTTGGAGAAAAACTCTCATTGCTTTTTTCCCAGCATAACGAACATCGCATGGTGTTTGGGCGAATTGTGGCACTGGTTCAATATTCCTTGCGTCAGGAGATAAGCCTGAATGACTCTCTGCTGATCGGCAATCTCGGATGGATTTGTGCGATAGCGATTATTATGATCGTTGCACAAAAGCACTATCGTTTAACTCTGGTCCAACTGTTACCCATTCCCTTCATTCTCCTGATACCGACACACTGGGAAACGATGGTCTTTGCTTCTGCTGCAGCAAATTACTGGGTGATCGTTTTTTCACTTGTTTTTATCCTTTGCGTTGTGCACGATCGATTCGTTGGGGCGTGTCTCTTCTACCTCGCGGCGCTTCTGACATTCGGCAATGGACTGTTGTTGGGCTTGTTGGGACTCTGGTTCTGGGGGCGCCAGAAACGATGGAAACCGTTCTTTGTGTTTGGTGCGCTGATGGTTGTATCTACGCTTCTTTATTATGTGAATTACCAGAAGCCGGTCGATCATCCAATGGTTTTCGAAACGATTACACAACCAGGCGCAGTACTATCGTACATCGTTCTGTTTTGGGGCAGCATTCTCCCAATGAAAATCCCTGCCTTTCTGTTCGGCCTGGGAATGATCATCTACGCGATACTCCATATGCTGAAGAGAAATCGGGATCACTTCCTGATTATGATTATTCTTTTTGTTGCTCTGACGAGCCTTGCTGCTGCGATCACAAGAAGCGGATTTGGAATCGAGCAGGCGCTCTCATCGAGAAATTCAATCTACGCACTCCTCCTTGTCGCGTGCTGCTACATTTCTATGATCACCTCAATCAGTCAAACTCAAATCAGGAATGGCGTTGCTCTCGTGATGATTTTTCTTGCCATACTATTTTGGCACACCAATGCAGCACGGTATGAAACAAAACTGTCGTTAAGAAAGTCTGATCGAATTGCAGGTTTTGCTAAACTCATCGAGAGGAAAGATCCTGCAAGTCTAATTCATCCGGATCAAATGCGAGCCGCAGCAATTCTCTTTACTGCCGAGAGTTTACATGTTTATCAGTATAAGCACTGGAATCGATGAATACCTCACCGCATGGGACTGTCGTATGAAAAAAATTGCAGTCATATTCGGAACCAGGCCCGATACCATCAAATTGGCACCGGTGATTCTTGAGTTGCAGAAAAGCAGCAAGCAGTTCAAGGTGCTCACTATTGCCACCGCCCAGCATCGACAGATGCTGGATCAGGTTCTTTCGGTGTTTCATATTACTCCCGATTATGATTTGAATATCATGCAGGCAAAACAATCGCTTGCGAGCATCGTGCACAATACCATCAAAGCACTCGATGCGATTCTGGAGCAGGAACGACCTGATCTCGTCCTGGTTCAGGGCGATACCACAACGACATTTGTCGGAAGCCTGGCAGCTTTTTACAGAAAGATTCCTGTCGGTCATGTCGAGGCAGGTTTACGGACGTATGATAAATTCAATCCATTTCCCGAGGAAATTAATCGCCGGCTCACAGGCACACTGACTGATCTGCATTTTGCGCCGACACAAACTTCAAAACGCGCTCTCCTCAAAGAGAACATCCATCCGAAATCCATCTTTGTCACAGGGAATACCGTTATTGATGCATTGAAGATGACGGTGACCCGTAGGCATACATTTTCATTGCCGGTATTGACTACGATTCTTGCTCAAAAGAAACGAATCATTTTGGTGACGCTCCACAGGCGGGAAAATTGGGGCGAACCGATGAAGAGCGCATGCCGGGCAATCCGAGCAATTTCTGAGCAGCATCAGGACATCAATATTATTTTCCCTGTCCACTTAAACCCGATAGTTCAGGAAGTTGTCCATGCAACATTAGGTAATCTTGATAATGTTTACCTGGTCGCTCCGTTGGAATACCCTGATTTTGTCAATGTGATTGCCAGGTCGTTTCTTATCATCACGGATTCTGGTGGAGTTCAGGAGGAAGGCCCGCATTTTGGAATACCGATTCTGGTGATAAGAAAAGTTACAGAACGGCCAGAGGCAGTTGAGTATGGGACTGTGAAACTCGTCGGTACCGGGGAGAAAAAGCTTTTATCCGCCGCAGAGCGTCTTATCACCAACACGCATGAGTATCGTAAGATGGCTTCTGCCATCAATCCTTATGGCGACGGCCTCTCTTCAAAACGAATTGTTCAGATCATAAAATACTCGCTTGGCATATCACGGACGAAAATCAAAGAATTTGTCCCTGGTAAGAAGAGAAAGCAATGAGTGATTCCAGAATTTATCCAGGAGAGAAAGCTTGATAAACCATTGCACGGAGATGTTTCACGGAAAAGCAGCAGTGATATCAACCGCATGCCGTTGTCTTGTTCTCATAGTTATTCTTCTATGGTGCTCAGCAACCACATCATATTCGCTTCCTCAATCCAAGACGAAAAATATAATCATTCTGGTAGAAGGGGATACCAATCTTAAGAGCATTCCGATGGCCGGCGGGCGGCAGTTAGCAACTCTCTTTGGCCATTTCGATGTGAAAAGTACAATCAAAGGTGTTAATCAATATACCGCAGGAGAGATGAACGGTTATGATCTTGTATACTACCTCGGTGACAAATTCAAGAATACTCCACCAACGAACTTTCTGAACGATATTCTCACCACGCGCAAAGATATTGTCTGGTTGAATACCGGCTTCGCTGAGTTCTCCAAGACCCATGATGTTCAGAAGACATTTGGATTTTCTGTCAGCGCCATTGATTCTTCCTCCGGCTATGAGATTGTCAAGTCCGGGACCAAGGTATTCACCAAAGGTGATAAACCGACTGCGGTGATCCAGATTGCCGATAGGGAATTAGTTAAGGTATTGGCGACCACATATTCTCCCTCTCGAAAGAAAGAAATTCCCTACATCGTCAAGTCGAAGAACCTCACATATATTGGCGACTCTCCCTTCTCCTATGCCAGCGAGACCGACCGCTATCTCCTCTTCGCTGATATGCTGCATGATATCCTCGGTGAGCAGCATGAGGAATCCCATTCGGCGATTATCCGTATCGAAGATATCAGTCCCATGGATGATCCAGAGAGACTCCGTGATATTGCCGATCTGTTTGCCTCCCACAATGTCCCGTTCCTCGTCGGCGTGATTCCGTTCTATGTCAATCCTTCCACCGGAACCCGGCTCGGATTATCTGATAAACCGGAGCTGGTGGATGCGCTCAAATATGTGGTGCACAACGGCGGTGCGCTGGTAATGCATGGCAGCACGCATCAATATAAAGGAGTGACAGCTTCGGATTTCGAATTCTGGAATCAGATGACGAATAAACCAATCGCCGATGAATCGGAATCAACCTTCTCGAAAAAGATTGAGTCGGGCATTCAGGAATTCATGAAAAACGGCCTCTACCCGATCGTATGGGAGACCCCCCACTATACCGGATCCTTTCTATTGTACAAGACCATTGCGAAATACTTCAGCAGTGCAATGGAGCCGCGATTGGCGATTGAAGATATTGACCAAAGCCAGTTCTTCCCTTACATCATTGCGAAAGATCTCTTTGGTCAAAAGCTCTATCCTGAGAATCTTGGCTATGTTCCGTTCGATGAGGATCCACGAATCGGCGAGGAAGCAGTTCAAACGATTTTAAGAGGTGCCAAAGCAAACCTTGCTGTGCGTGACGGGTTTGCTGCTTGTTTTTTTCATTCCTTCAATGAACTCGATTTACTTGAAGAGCTCGTGGATGGTATTCTTGCGCTTGGTTATAAATTTTATGATTTGCGTGATCAGAATAATTGGGTAAAGACATCCGACAGAATAATTCTGACCGGAAGCCAGGACTATACACTGAAACTCAACGGGCAGTATCTCTCCGAAGCGTACTACGATGTTGACGGGCAAATAAAACAGGAGCTGTATTCAGAGAACAGAATTGATGGCACAATCACCAAATCGATCTCACTGGCACCGGGTGAACTCTACCGCGCAGAACCGGTGGAGTACCGTGAACGGAAGCTGACGATGACTGAGAAACTTGCCAACAGCCTCGATCGTGCGTACCAGCATATCTTCACTTCAACCGATGTGTGGAAGGAAGCCCGTGTTGCCATTCTCTGGAATCATTATGCGCGCGGCTCGGCGTACAATGATCAGGCTTCTTTCGCTTCCACATTTCAGAGCATCAACATTAAGGTCGATACTATTTTCCTTGGACAGCAGATCAATCTTCAACCGTATAACCTGGTTGTCGTACCGTATGTTTTCATCGACTCCCTTTCGGAGAGTGATTACACAACTCTTGCGGATTACGTGAAACGTGGTGGGAATATGATCACCGACACGAAAAGCTCTCTGACTGATCATTTCGGCATCAAGTTTAGTGAGACAAAAATCAGAATTCGCAGGATCCGCGACCGATTTTTCCCGGAAGAGGCAATCGCCTGGCGTTATGCCGAACTGGTCAATAAAATTGAGATCGATGATCCCGACGAGATCTTGTGCTCTGATGAGGTTACCCAAATGCCGATGGTGATTGGGAAGCACGTTGGGAAAGGGAAAATCATCTTTTTCAATTCCCGATTCGATCCTTACTCTCAACAGGGCTATAGTCTCTACCCGTATCTTCTCGAGTATGTGAGAAAGTTCTTTAATCTCTCGCCGATTGTTCGGAGAGATAACCTCGAAGTATATTTCGATACTGGATTCCGGATAAATTTCAGTACAGAAAATCTGATCAAGCAATGGGTGACACAGGGGATTCGGATTATCCATGCCGCCGGCTGGCATCAATACCCCCACTTTACATTTGATTATCGGCGCCTGATCGACCTGGCCCATGCCAATGGAATGCTGGTGTATGCCTGGCTTGAACCGCCGCAGGTGAGTCAGAAGTTCTGGCTTGAACATCCGGAGTGGCGTGAGAAAAATTATAAAAATCTCGATGTCCAACCTTCATGGCGGTACCCTGTTGCGATGACAGATCCAAAATGCCTTGAAGCCCTTGCACAAGAGTTCAACACTCTTCTGGAGCAGTACGACTGGGATGGTGTGAATTTGGCAGAACTCTATTTTGAGGCTGGAAAAGGGCTGCAGGAGCCGAACCTTTTTACACCCATGCATCCCTCGGCAAAAAGTGAAATCTTTAGAAAATATGGAATCGATATGAATACGGTGTTCGATTCAACATCGGCATCGTATTGGAAGCATCACCCTTCCGTCGAGAATTCCATTACCACATACCGGGTCAATAAGCTCCGTGAGGTCTATGAACTTCTTTTGTCGATGTTCGAAAGGATTGCCCAACAGAAGGCTGGCTTCGAGATTATGGTCACAGCCATGGAAAGTCTCGGGTCTCCGGAATTGCGGGAATACATTGGCGTGGATATGAAGAGTATTCTAGAACTCCAGAAAAAATTTCAATTTACTTTACAGATAGAAGATCCAGAGCTTCGCTGGTCATCTAATCCGCAGCGCTATATTGAAATTGGGAATCGGTACAGGGGGCTTCTTGGCGGAGATTCCAAACTGGCACTGGACCTCAATATTCTCACCTTCAGGAAGGGAAATGTTGTCACACCGTTTCCCACATTGATTCAAACCGGTACGGAATGTTTTCAGTTGATTCGGGCTGCTGCTTTGGGTGCCCCACGATTCACGATCTATTCCGAGTCCAGTGTGAATCCTCAGGACATGACGTTCCTCCCATTTGCTGCCTCGCCGCACGTACAATATCGGTATATCCAAAATGGGTTTGAATTTTATTCCCCCTATTCTTTTACCTTACAGCTTCCACCGGCAATCACCATCATTACCGTCGATGGAGCATTACTCGTACCACATCGCGAAAATCTGTTTACCATTCCGGCGGGAACACATTCGGTTCGTCTGTCACGTGAGTCCATTGGTTCGTTTTCCGCAAGCGACCTCCAGGCAAAAATTCTTTCCTGCAGCGGGAATCTTACTTCTGTGCTGTACGGGATGCACGATATGAAGTTTACCTATGAATCAACGACCCGGACATTGATTTCGGTGAATCGCAAACCAACAGCCATCAAAGTCGACCAGCAGGAGTATCACCCCACCGTAATGAAGGGGAATGATTGCTTCACAATTTTCCTGCCGCCAGGGAACCATGAGGTTGAGTTAAGAGCGGGCGATGCTATTTCGTACGGCATCAATCTGACATCCATCTGGTCGTCGACCGGCATTGCGATCTTTGGCACTCTCGCGGTAGCGATGCTTTTCGTTATGTACCTTCTTTTAAAAACCCTTCGAAAAAAGTATTCATCCGTCTGACCAGGGAGCCCATCACACCATGTCTGTTTTAGAAATCGATCTCAGTTTTCTCTTCCTCATCGCAGTCATCCTGATCTGGTTTATGATCGGCTATCAGTTCGTACTGACGCTCTTTGGGTATATCAATTTTATCCGATCCTTAAGGGAGAAGAACGAGATCGATCAGATGTCGTTTCAATTCCCTCTTTGTACGATCCTCATTCCGGCACATAATGAAGAAAAGGTCATTGCCAAAACGATCGAGTCGATGTTGAAGCTGAAGTATCCGAAGGAACAACTCCAGATTGTCGTTATTAACGACGGCTCGACAGATGCAACGAAGGAGATTAGTGCGAGATGTGCCAGAGAAGACTCACGGGTGGAATTGTACGATATTCCCCTCGGTGAAGGCGGTAAAGGAAAATCGAGAACATTGAATCTGGGGCTCAGTGCTGCCCGCGGTGACATTATTGCCATCTACGATGCTGACAACACGCCACATGAAGATTCACTCCGCTATCTCGTGTCGCAATTGCTTCTGCATAAGGAGCTTGGCGCTGTGCTCGGGAAATTCCGGACGGTGAATAAAAACAGGAATTGGCTGACGAAGTTCATTAATATCGAAACCTTAAGTTTTCAGTCCATGCTTCAGGCAGGGAGATGGCAAATGCATAACATTGCCACGCTTCCCGGAACGAACTACGTGGTGTGGAGCTGGCTGATCAGAAAATTAGAAGGTTGGGATGAAGAGGCGCTGACGGAAGATTCTGAGCTGAGTATCCGGATGTACGAAGAGGGATATAAAATTAAATTCATCCCGTATGCTATTACCTATGAACAGGAACCCGAAGAGTGGAAGGTGTGGATTAAGCAGAGGGTTCGATGGGTACGCGGCAATAATTATGTGCTCTTAAAATTCCTCAAACATATTCCAAAGTTCAAGAATCGACGGCTGGCGTTCGACATCCTCTACACCCTTGCTCTGTACTATATCTTTTTTGCAGCTATTGTAGTCTCCGACCTTCTGTTCCTGATTGGATTGTTCAACCTAGTCAGTATCTCTCTTCCCGGTCCGTACACGTTTGTCTGGCTTATTGCTTTTATCCTCTTCATCCTGGAAATCATTCTAGCAATCTCATTTGACGAAGAGGATAGTTTCAAGCAAATCTGGTTTATTGTGCTCATGTATTTCTCGTACTGCCAGTTGTGGATTTATATCGTGGTGAAGGCTGTCTATGCGGAGTGGATTAAAAAAGAAAAACGGACTTGGACAAAAACGATCCGGTTTGATACAGAATGAACCCGAAACCGGACGACTCCAAGAGATATCGCAAACTCGCTGACTAACAAAGACTATGAAGAGATCTCCTCAACGAATACCATTCATCCTGTTTTGTCTTCTCGTGTGTGTTCTTTCCCTGCACTCTCAGAAAGTTCGGAACGATAGTCAAACGAAGAGCAACAACGCAGCAAGTACACTGAGAAGTCAGTATGAAACCCGGCTCTCTCAGATATTCCTCACCAACGTCACCCGTCAGAAGCACTACGTCGATTCGCTTTCACGAGAGATTATCAAGCTTCGTGATATACTGCAGAGAGGTGTCAGTAAAGTCCATGACACGCTCATTGTTGCTGCAGCTCGTCTGTTCAATGCTTTGAGGAGAGATTCATTGCAGCGAACCTCTTTCCTGTTGACACAACCTTTTCAATCGTTGACAGATCGCTGGAACACTCTCTCAGGTAATTTACTCAATCGTGAAACAACGTTTCTTAAGGCACAGCAATCCTTATTCGGTCGATCGTCGATTTCAGATCAGGATGAATCTGTTGAAAGGATAGAGGAGTATTCATCGATTGCGGATAGTGTTTCTGAGATGGTTCTTGATTCGAGTTCCTGCTTTTTCGATACAATCATAGACAATCTCACCGAAGCTGCCGATGCTGCACGCGACTCGTTGGAGTCCGTCTATTGGCTTCTGGAGGAGGATCAACAGAAGGAGAATGATCTTCTTGCAGAGCGCCAGGAAGCGATTGCAGACAGTCTTGCCGAGGTGAAGGAACATGCTTCGAGACTTGTTGTTTCGATGTACTATAATCACCATGCAACGTATCGCGGCCGCGATAATGGGATTAGCTATAATTCATTTGTTCCAACCCTCACGTATACTCATCGATCGGGATTTTCTCTTGGGCTGATGGGAATCATTTTCCCCAATCACCCTGAGCGTCGTTATGAAGGTACCGGAGTAAGTCTGGGTTACTCGGGAGAAATTGCTGCTGTGGTGAGTTCCAGCATTACCTATACGCATTTTTGGTTTGGCAAGAACAGTGCGGAACCGCGCTCCTATATGAACGATAACCTCTGGGCTGATTTGGATATAAACCTCGGCAGCTTTTCCATGAATCTTGCATCAACGTATGATATAGGATCAAAATCCGAATTCAATGGTATCCTTACTTCGATGGTTCTTCTTGATCTTGGTAAACCATTCGGAGCAGACAGGTTCGTCGGCGGCCCGGTGCTTTCGGCGCTCTACGGGCAACAGGATGCAACCTTAACGAGTGTTCGATTAACCATCTTGAAAAAGAGAACGATCTCCACAACCGTCACCGAAGAGAAAAAAGTGTTTGGAGTTCTCTGCTATGAGCCGATGTTGATCCTCAGTTATCAGAAGGGGGGATTCAATCTGAAACCGTCGCTGGTATATGAAATTCCATTAAATGTTGTCGATAATAGCACCTCTCATCCCTTTCTCAATGTGACCTTGGAGATGAGTTATACCATCCGTTAAAGATGATCTGCGGGTAAAATCGATCGTGCGCTTTCAGGTTTATGCACTGAACAATAGAAGATCGGCACTGAAAAAATTGTTGAGCACGATTAATCTTCGTGCTTGTTGAAAAACTATTCTTTATCGAAAGAGGCTCACTATGAAAATCAGAATGTTGCTTGCGGTTCTTTTGGTACTCTGCTTTGCACAGATGCTTGTTGGTCAGCAATCGAATCCCGTCTGGGAGAAGTGGCAGTATTTGCTCGGCACATGGATTGGTGAAGGAAGCGGTCAACCGGGACAAGGTAGCGGCTCATTTACATTCCAAACTGATCTTAGCGGCTCGGTCATCATCCGGAAAAGTCAAACAACCTTTCCTGCGACCAAGGATAAAGGAGCAAGCCTTCATGAGGATTTGTTAATTATCTATTTGGATTATTCTGGAGTGCCTTCAAAAGCAATTTACTTCGATAATGAACGACACGCCATCAACTATACCGTTATGTATCGTGATCAAGTGATCGTGTTCACCAGTGAAAGTATCAAAAATGCTCCACGATTTCGGTTATCCTACGAGCCGATTGATCGCAATATCGTGAATACCAAATTTGAGATCGCCTCGCCTCAGAATCAGGATGAGTTTAAAACCTATATCGAAGGGAAATCCAGAAGGAAAGAATAATATCAGCTTGGAGTTGTTTGGCTAATTTATCAATGGTCGGAAATGCAGTTTGGAACTTGCATCTCATTCCGGAAATAGGTATCTATTACAGGGTGGAAAAAAATCGATGAATAGAAAATTCACACAGCATATTGCAGCCAGCGTCCTTCTGCTCTACCTCTGTGTGGGTTTCCTTGGTAGCCTCGAGGTGATATCGAATCTGTTCCGGCCTCCGACACCGGTCACCTCTTTCCGGGTATCGAAACCTCTCCCGCCAACATCATGCAAAATCATCTGGACTCAGTATAAGCATATCCCGAGCAGTCCAAAGGTGGTGGTTCAAACCCAGGCGATACTCACTGATCCAATTTCGATCGAACGAAAAGAATTTTCTACTCTAGTCATTCCTTTTCAGGTTTCAGGATATACATCTCCTCAACATTCTTCCGGCTCTTCTCGCGCTCCACCTTCAGCATAACATTTCTCAAATCAATACTGTAGACGAATCTTAGAACTCAAGTCTGCTCGTGTTCTGATAAATTCATTTATACGAATTCATTTCATGCGATGAGGAGCAGAAGAGAATCCTCTCTTGTTCTAAGTTTCTTTCCACTGAAGTAAGAAGGGTGAGTGTCATGATTCTATGGCATCGACGAGCTCTTACAAAAAGCACGCAATTGGCAAACAATGTACTGCGTCCATTTCAGGAGTTCTTTCGAATTGAATCGAGTGCCGGGATTCTTCTGTTCATATGCACGGCAGTCGCATTGTTTTGGGCCAACTCACCGTGGAGTACAACCTACAGTTCCTTCTGGCAGTACAGCCCTGCGGTTGATCTCGGCAGATTCAAGTTCTCGAAATCCCTTGAACACCTTGTGAATGATGGCTTGATGGCCATCTTTTTTCTCGTTGTCGGATTAGAGATCAAACGGGAATTGTTAGTTGGAGAAATCTCTTCCTTGAAGAAAGCAGCACTGCCCGTGATTGCCGCGATTGGCGGGATGTTAGTACCAGCCTCGCTATTTCTCTCGTTCAATTCCGGCACTGAAGGTTCGCACGGATGGGGTATCCCCATGGCAACCGATATTGCCTTTGCCATCGGTGTTCTCTCGCTGCTCGGAAACAGAATACCTCTTGGATTGAAAGTCTTTCTGACAGCCCTGGCGATCATCGACGACCTAGGTGCCGTTCTGGTAATTGCCTTTTTCTACACCAGCGAGATTAATGGCTCGGCGCTTATTGTAGCAGGAATGATCTTCCTTTTGCTTCTCCTTCTCAATTACAGAGGAATCCGATTGATTTCGATCTATGTGGTACTTGGATTCTTCCTTTGGATTGCACTCTTAAAATCAGGCGTGCATGCGACGATTGCGGGGGTCCTGCTAGCCGCAACGATTCCGGCCCAGTTCAACCGGTCATTGGATCAGGAGGGAGAGGGGACCTCGCCGCTCCAAAAACTGGAACACACGCTTCATCCATGGGTAAGCTATTTCATCATGCCGGTCTTTGCTCTTGCCAATGCCGGGATTGTGGTGAGTGCCGGCTTCTTATCGGCCCTGACACATTCTATTTCAGCGGGAATCATTCTTGGACTGGTCATCGGCAAGCAGGTGGGGATAACACTCTTCGCATGGTTGGCGGTGCGCTTGAAGCTTGCCTCGCTGCCGGCACATACCCGGTGGATTCAACTCTATGGAGTTGGCTGGCTGGGCGGTATCGGTTTTACAATGTCGTTGTTCATCGCCACTCTGGCATATGGTGAGTCAGAGATACTGGCAAATGCAAAATTGGCGATACTAATGGGTTCGGTCATTGCTGGATTTGGAGGATGGGCGCTGCTGCGCTCTGTACGATCATAATAATATTTCAACTTACAACGATTTTTTACTTCGAAAATAGAAGGGTTGGCATATGAAAAAGAATTTTCAATTGATAGACATTGTCTTCAGTCTCATAGTTTCTTTCGTTGTGAGCCTCATTCTCTGCGTTGTTTATAGTTTACAAACTGATGAGTATGTCCATATTCATTGGGAGCTCTGTGCAGTTCTTGCGTTGCTCATCGGAGTTGGAATTCTTTGGAATCAACGGCGCGACAGAAAAGCCCAGGTGAAAAAGCAATAACCATGTGCAGTAGTTAGAAAGATCGTTTCATAACGAGGCTCGAACAACCAAGCATTTTATCCTGTGCTTACAGGCAATCAACATTTAAGCGAGATGAGGTATCTATGCCTAGTCAAATAGAAGCAACCATCAATTCCCTAAAATCTCTTTGGGAACAACTCCTCCAATTCTTACCTCAATTGCTTATCAGTCTTGGCATTATGGCAGTCGGATGGTTCATTGCATTATTGATACGGAAGGGAGTTATTGTCCTCCTTAAACTCCTCCGAGTCGATAAAATGGCAGAAAAAGCTGGGCTCGAAGGTATTCTCTTAAAAGGTGGTGCTCAGTATTCGACAGTGAATATCCTGGCAAATCTTTTCTATTGGTTCCTGATGTTGGGGCTAACACTCTCCGTCCTTCATAGCCTCGGATTAGACACGGCAAAGGAAGTGTTCAATCGGATTATTCTCTACATCCCGAATGTCATTGCAGCTCTCTTTATACTTGTTTTTGGAATGTTTCTGGCAAAACTCTTACGGGGAGCACTGCTCACATACCTTACGAATGTCAGAATTTCAGGTGCAGACTTTGTGAGCACGGTAACGTATTGGGCGATCGTTTTTCTTGTCTTATCAAGCATGCTTCAACAACTGTCGCTCGGTGGACAATTGTTGATCTCGGCGTTCGAAATAGCCTTCGCAGGATTGTGTCTCGCACTCGCCATAGCCTTTGGCCTGGCAGGAAAAGAGTGGGCTACTCAAATTCTGGAGAAACTCTGGAGAAGCAGTCGTTGATGATACTCAATTATCATTGCGGGAGTGTCTAATTATACGATAGGATGGTGTAATTATGAAGATTACCGTTCGTCTTATTATATCGCTTTTCATAGCGGCCGCCTTTGTTGCTGCTGTGTTTTCCTACCTTCAGGTTCAGAATGAACGAGATCTCCTTGTTCAAGACCTAACGAGCCGGGCGCGTGTCCTTGGTGAAAGTATGGAGGAAACCATCAAGGAATACATTCAAGCGAATGCAATGGCAAAACTTAAAAGCACGATATATCGATTCGGCAGAAGGACAAAACTCCTTGGAATTGCAGTTTATGATAATCAAGGGGCGGGTATTGCTTTCAGTCCAGCGCTGGATTCTACATTCTCGACAACTCCCCCGGAAGTCTGGGAATCAATCACAAGCCTAAAAGCTGTCAGTGGAATGAAGGAGGTGAGCGGTAATACTGTCCATTTATATGTTCATCCCCTGATGGCTGACTCGTCGATTGTTGGAGCGTTACTGTTCTACCATGATGTTTCCTTTATTGATGCAAAGCTCCAGGGGATCTGGCAGACAAACTTTATTCGTCTGCTTACGCATTTTTTCCTAATTATCGTGACGACCATTCTTGTCGTACGATGGAGTATCAAAGGCCCCATTGCACAAATTGCCCATTGGATGCGCGGTTTACGAACGGGAAAATCTTATCAAACAATCCCAATTCCACGGGGTGATCTTCTTGAACCGTTAGCCAATGAAGTCTCACTGCTTGCAAAAAGCCTCACACAAGCACGAACCGCTGCTCAGGAAGAGGCACGTCTGCGTATAGAAGCCGAGTCACTTTGGACCTCAGAACGGCTAAAGGAACATGTCAAAATTGAGTTAAACGGGAAAAATCTTTTCGTTATCTCCAACCGCGAGCCCTATATGCATATGATAATGGGAGGAACGATTCAGTGTATCGTTCCGGCGGGCGGATTAGTCACTGCCCTTGATCCGATTCTGCGTGCGTGCGGGGGTATATGGATTGCCCATGGGAGTGGCACTGCTGACAGAGAGACTGTTGATATGCAGGATCGCGTTCAGGTTCCACCAGAGGATCCGACATATTCATTGCGACGAGTCTTTCTCACCAAAGAGGAGGAAGAGGGATACTATTACGGGTTCTCCAACGAAGGGATATGGCCGCTCTGTCATATTACACACACTCGTCCCACATTTAAATTACAAGATTGGGTTCATTATCAAAATGTCAATGAGCAATTTGCAAAAGCGTTGTTAGAAGAAATCCGAAATGAAGAATCTCCCCTGATTTTGATTCAGGATTATCATTTTGCTCTCCTTCCATTATTGATTAAATCCAAACGCCCGGATGCGAGGGTGGCGATCTTCTGGCATATTCCCTGGCCCAATCCCGAAGTGTTCGGCATTTGTCCCTGGAAACAGGAATTGCTGCTTGGTTTACTCGGCGCGGATCTTATCGGGTTTCATATCCAATTTCACTGCAACAATTTCCTTGAGACAGTGGATCGTTACTTAGAATCAAAAATCAACTGGGATCAATTTTCCGTTGAGCGGCATGGACAACTCACCTCTGTGCGTCCATTTCCTATCAGTGTCGCTCATCCGTATGAGTCTGAAATCAGCACTCAACGGCCAGTCTCTATCGCTACCAAAGAGTCCTTACTCAAAAAATCTGGAGTTGTTGCTCCCTTCATGGCGTTGGGCGTCGATCGGATAGACTATACAAAGGGAATCGTTGAACGATTCCAGGCAGTGCGGCGATTCCTGGAAAAATATCCAGAATATGTTGGGAAGTTTACATTCGTTGAACTCGGAGCACCGAGCCGTACGCATATCAAACGCTACCACGACCTGATCGCTGAATTGGATGAAACAGTCGATCGCATTAATTGGTCGTTTCAAGCTAAAAATTGGAAACCGATCGTTTTTCTCAAAGCCCACCATGATCACAAAACCATCGGCGATTATTATCGGGTTGCCGATGTGTGCATGGTCACTTCTCTTCATGACGGGATGAATCTCGTTGCCAAAGAATTTATTGCAACACGCACCGATGACGATGGTGTTCTCATTCTCAGTCAATTTGCAGGGGCGGCACGGGAGCTACCCGATGCACTCATCGTTAATCCGTACGATATTGAAGAAATGGCTGAAGCGCTTCATCTGGCATTGACGATGGAGAAAAAAGAACAACGTGAACGAATGCAAGAGATGCGAACGGTGGTGAAAGAAAGAAATGTTTACCGGTGGGCAGCGAACATTATAACAACCCTCACGCACTTGCGGATGCCCAAGCAACCTGCAGCGATGGAGTCACAACAGTGAAGAATCCGGTCTATCTATTTTCAGGACGACGAGAATCATGGGACGCGATCGCCCGGAAATTACGCGCTGCTTCCGGCATAGCTCTATTTCTTGATTACGATGGAACATTGACCCCGATCCGGCGGACGCCATCAGCGGCAGTTCTTACACCGGACGTAAAGAACATTTTACAGCAGTTGGCACAACTTCCGGATGTGTGCGTCGCTATCGTCACCGGCAGGTCAATGAGGGATATCCAGAAACTCGTTCGTGTAGATACCCTCGGATTTGCCGCAAATCATGGTTTCCATATGGATATCAATGGAATTGACTGGATTCATCCTCAAGCTGTATCTCAGAAGAAAGTACTGTCACGACTTCACTCGATTCTTTGCAACGCACTTGCAGCATTTCCTGAACTCTATATTGAGAACAAACAATTCACATTAAGTATTCATTATAGGAATGTTGCTGCACATCATGTCCGTTCCCTCAAAGCACTGGTTTCGAAAACCGTACACTCATTTAATCCGACACTACAAATAACTCGCGGAAAGAAAATATTGGAAGTAAGACCTCAAATACCATGGGGAAAGGGAGATGCTGTTTTAGCAATGTTAAATTTGAGTAAGACTTCTCAACGCCGGATCCCGCTGTTTATCGGCGATGATACAACAGATGAGGATGTCTTTCGAGCCTTGCGTTCGAAAGGGATAACGATACGGGTGGGAAGGGCGCGATCTACAAATGCGCAATACTATGTGAAGAGCGTCAAGGAAGTTCACGATATACTTCGATTGATCATCTCTCTCAGAGAGAATCGTTCTATCCGCACTCGTTCACGTCAGAAGAAATAAGGAAGGAACATCAGCATGCATGCATTAGAAGAATACCGGGACATTGTCGGTGATGATGTTATCGCAGAAATCTATCGTTTAGCTCGTCCGCTATATGGTAAGAAAATCCTTCATATCAATTCCACCTACTATGGAGGCGGTGTTGCAGAGATCCTCTATTCACTTGTGCCACTTCTGAATGCCGCCGGTCTTGATGCCGACTGGAGAATGTTGCGAGGTACTCCGGAATTTTTCAACGTCACAAAGAAATTCCACAACGCTATTCAGGGTGAATCGATCCGAATGACCGACATCAAGGCAGCGCTCTATTCCGAGAATAATCAGGACTTTGCATCGTATTGCAAGATCGATGCCGATTGTGTGATCATTCATGATCCTCAACCATTACCACTGATCCGTTTTTATAAGAAACGCCAACCCTGGCTCTGGAGGTGTCACGTTGATCTCTCGCATCCAAACCAAGATCTCTGGCACTTTCTCAAAGGGTATATCCTTGCCTATGATGGTATCATTGTCTCCGATGAACAGTATGTTCAAAAAGATCTTCCGATGAACTATACTATCATCGATCCTGCTATTGATCCACTCTCCTCGAAGAATAGAGTTATCCCGGAGGACCTAATAGAACGGACGCTTCAGAAGTATGATGTCCCCACTGATAAACCATTTATTACTCAAATATCAAGATTTGACAAGTGGAAAGATCCTGAAAATGTTATTGAAGTATATAAACTTGTGCGGAAGGAATGCGATTGTCGGTTAATACTGTGTGGAAGCATGGCAACGGATGATCCGGAAGGCTGGGAATATTTCGAGCGAACGAGGAAGGCAGCAGGATCGTACCTTGATAATAAGGATATCATATTGATTACAGTAGAGGACAATATTTTGGTCAATGCACTCCAGAGTAAGTCGACCATCATTCTTCAAAAATCGATACGGGAAGGATTCGGGCTCACGGTCACTGAAGCGCTCTGGAAGGGCAAGCCAGTAGTTGCATCGAATGTTGGCGGTATTCCCCGGCAGTTGATTGATAATAAAACGGGATTTCTCGTGGAGCCGCTAGATATCCAGGGTTGTGCCGATATCGTGAGTACGATTCTAAAGAATCCAAAGTTGGGTCAGGCACTTGGTGTGAATGGTAAAGAACACGTTCGAAAAAACTTTCTCATCACCCGGCATGTGATTGATGATCTAAAGCTGCTCAATAAAATATTGAGTTGAGATTGACTGTGGTGGACCATGAATTATTTTGAACGTTTTTACAAACACAAGAAATTTTTTGATTTCCTGGACGAGCTAAAGATAAAGCAGCGGCACTGGATTATCTTATCGATTCTCGTTGCAAGCGCCGATTTCCTGAGTGGCAACAAGATCCAATTTTCTATCCTCTACCTCTTGCCCATTGCTTTGGCTGCCTGGTTTGGTGAACGTCGTGAAGCATTGATTCTTGCTTTGCTACTTCCCTGTTCTCGATTGATCTTCCGAGCACAATGGGATATGCCATGGTTCGTTCTCGATTCAATGATAAATCTTCTCATTCGCATTCTTGTCTTTATCATTATTGCATATTTAATTTCTTTCATAAAAGAGCTACACGTGTTGAGGGGATTATTGCACATCTGTTCGTATTGCAATCGGATCAAAAATGAAGATGGAACCTGGATCTCCGTGCAGGAGTATATCGTTGATCATTCAGAAGCTCTCTTGAGTCATGGCATATGTCTTGAGTGTGGTTCAAAACATTTCAGTCGACTGTTTCCGAACAAATGAGATACTTTTTCGACATGAGTGATTTGACCAATAAGGATTGAGCATATAGTTAACATTACTTGATAAATGCTGAATTTCTTGATCTCAAAAACTAGGTACTATTCTCCGGTTTGCAGATGTAATGATTCCTTCTCATATTCAATTCACGATCACTAATTCCAGTAAAAGTTGGAACATTGATGCCAGTGGGATCAAAACGATTTCAACTCCCAAAATTATTAATGCGCCTCACTGCGCCTCCCAGAAACGCGGTAGAGAAGTGGTTTTATCATGGAGGAAAAGTTGATGCAAAATCCCGAAAGAGCGAAACGCATCCTTGGTACAGAGTACTCTGGCTCACCGGTGTTGATTATTTTTCTACGTTAGGATACCAACCGGGAATTGCCCTCCTTGCTGCAGGAGCTCTTTCTCCTTTGGCAACGGCTCTTTTAGTAATTGTCACCTTGTTTGGTGCGTTGCCAGCCTATCTGCAGGTAGCACAACGTTCGTATGCCGGTCAGGGATCCATCGCGATGCTGGAGAATCTGCTTCATGGATGGAAGGGTAAAATCTTCGTTCTGATTCTCCTGGGATTTGCCAGTACAGATTTCGTTATTACGATCACACTCTCTTCTGCTGATGCAGTCCAGCATCTCCTCGAGAATCCACTTATCGGTCCCTTCTTTGGCGATGCACGCCTGACATTAACAAATATCATGCTGGCAATCCTTGCCGGTGTATTCTTAATGGGCTTTACTGAGGCAATCAGAATTGCTGTTTTTGTTACAATACCATACCTGGCATTAAATGCCATTGTCATACTCCGGTGCATCGTTGAGATCATCCAGCGACCGGAACTATTCACCAATTGGTCAGCAATGCTCTCGCTTCACGGTGATCCAATCATGATCGTTCTGGTCTGTGCCTTGATTTTTCCGAAGCTCGCTTTGGGACTTAGCGGTTTTGAAACCGGTGTCGCAGTTATGCCGCTCGTATCCTCAGGAGGGGGTGTCTCCCGGGGTCAGATACCATTCGTCAGAATCGCTGCAACAAAAAAGCTACTTACCACGGCCGCTCTGATCATGAGCGTATTTCTTATCTCTTCAAGTTTTGTAACGACCCTGCTTATTTCGGAAAAAGAATTCGCCCTCGGAGGAATAGCAAGTGGAAGGGCATTGGCATTTCTGAGTCATACCTATCTTGGACATACTTTTGGAACGTTGTACGATATTTCCACGATCGCGATTCTCTGGTTTGCGGGTGCCTCAGCAATGGCGGGCTTACTCAACGTGATTCCCCGATATCTGCCGCGGTTTGGTATGGCGCCGCGATGGGTAGCCTACACCCGGCCCCTGGTTATTGTGATCTTTATTGTAAGCCTTATCGTGACAAAAATCTTCAATGCGAGTGTCGAAGCTCAAGGTGGAGCATATGCCACTGGAGTTCTTGTTCTGATGCTTTCTGCAGCGGTCGCCGTTGCTCTCGAGCTGAAGCGTGAAGCGATGGATAAAGCAGAGTATCTTCTGGGAAGAATTAAAAAAGTTCTCTTAAGCGGATATTTTTGGGTTATTACGTTGATTTTCACATTCACACTTATTGATAATATTTTCGTTCGCCCGGATGGAGTGATCATTGCAAGCCTGTTTATTATTTCGATTATTGCACTGGGTGCATTGAGCCGCTACATCCGACAGACAGAATTACGCGTGGAAAGTATGTCGCTTGTGGATGAGGAGTCACTAGCCTTGTGGCAAAAAATTAAAGGGAAGAAGGTTAATCTTGCACCGTTAAAAGATGAGAATCAGGACTCTATAGTCAAAAAGCAGAGTGAAATTAGCAGACATTACAAAGTTCAGGGTCCGATAGCATTCGTTCATGTCCATCTTCTCGATAACCGCAGCGAATTTCTGACTCCGTTGCAATTGAAAATTCGTAGGCGAGGAAAACATTACATGATTAATATCTTTGGCGCTGTAGCTGTCGCGAATAGTCTCGCCTATCTGAGCGAACAGATGGATCCAAAAACCATCTTCATTGGTCTCACAGGGCAGAACCTCATGACTCAATCACTAAACTATTTTATTTGGGGAGAAGGCGAGGTGGGACTTTCGGTGTACACCATTCTTGTTCGATATTGGGAATGGATCGGTGAAGAAAATGAACGGCCGCTAATTTTCTTAATGAGTGAATGAAAAGGATGTGAGACATGCATGATATAGCACCAATAATTCTTTTTGTCGGCTGCCTGGTGTTTCTTGCACATTTTTTTGTCCTTGCGTTTGAACGAACCCGTGTGCCCGACGTGCTATAACTTATCATGATTGGCCTATTTATAGTATAGTGGGGATGCGGATGATTGTCGGATAACGAAGCGGTTCAACCGTGAACCTGCTGCATTACTGTTTCGATATGGGTTTCGCTGCGCACTGAGCAAATAGAAGGTAAACAATTAAAAATTCTCCAATTAGCTTGGTAGAGGCATAGGAATATCATTTATGCCACATGACCATCGAGCTAATTCAATTGTCCATCGACTCTTCTTTAATATTTTACTAACTTTGCTTTGGAAAAGAAGCATAGAATCGGGTGTGAAATGATTCTTCCAAATTTCATTCTCAAAAGCGTAATTATTCTCATCCTGCATGTTGCCATCGCCGCACGGGCCGGACAGGAACAGTATCTTCGCGAACGCACTATGATGGTACAAACTCAAATTGTGGAGCGCGGTGTTCGCGATACCTCCGTCCTGCGGGCTCTTCGAACTGTCCCGCGTCATCTGTTTGTTCCGGCTGAACAGCAGCAGAATGCATATCAGGATTCTCCTCTTCCCATCGGATATAACCAGACCATCTCCCAGCCCTACATTGTCGCATTGATGACTGAACTCATCAAGCCGCAACCATATTTCCGTGTGCTGGAAGTTGGAACCGGATCCGGTTACCAGGCTGCAGTTCTTGCCGCACTTGTCGATAGTGTCTTTAGCATTGAACTTCTCCCGGAACTGGCTACTTCTGCAGCGACACGATTGAAGCGGCTAAATATTCGTAACGTAGTTGTACGGCAGGGAGATGGCTACCAGGGCTGGCGTGAGCATGCGCCATATGATGCAATTCTGGTGACAGCAGCGGCTGATGAAGTTCCTGCTGCGCTGATCGACCAGCTCAAGGAAGGGGGCAGAATGATCATTCCGGTTGGATCAGCAGGGTCGGTTCAGGAGCTTATGCTCATTGAGAAGAAGGGGAAAAAAGTTGTATCGACGTCTATCATACCGGTTCGATTCGTTCCTCTCATCCATCCTCGTAAGTGATTCCTCGCTTAATACCTACTGGTAGGAGTATTAATAACAGGGGAAAAAGTGATCCCAAAGTGACTTTGTTTGGGATCTGTAACGCGGAATCAATTTACACCGAATAGTAGATCCCCGATAAATACATTCGGGGAACACTAATGAGTTGGGAAACAACAAGCAAAGGAAAGTGATCCCAAAGTGACTCTATTTGGGATCTGCTAAATGGAAATGAATTGCACCGCATCGTAGATCCCCCACCTTCGCATCGCTACGGTGGGCAGGCCGATAGAAGCATTCGGGAACACTAATGGGTGAGGAACCAACAAGTAAAAAGCAGCAAGAAGTAAATTTACTTTTCTCTAAAATCTTGGCGGCAGGCTTGCCTTCCATCTCCAATAATAATATGCAGGAATACCGAGAAGAATAATTCCCAATCCAAAGAGCGCATCACGAGGATCTTCAAACAGAGTGTTTCCAACGAGATAGAGAGAGAAAAGGATGAAGATTATCGGAGTGTATGGATATCCCCATGTCGCATACGCTCTCGGAAGCTCTGGCGATCGCTTACGGAGGATCAGCACCGCACCCGCTGCCATCGCATAGAAGATCCACGATGCAAAAATCACATATGTGAAGAGTTGATCAAATGTACCAGAGAGCACCAACAGGCATGACCAAACGCCCTGCGCGATCAGCGAAGGTATCGGTGTGTGAAATCTTGGATGCACCGAAGCCATGATCTTTGGAAAAGAATTATCGATACCCATCGCATAATAAATCCGTGCACCGGAAAGGATAAAGCCATTATTGCTGCCAATCGTTGCTATCATTACAGTGATGGCTGCAATGGATGCTCCGGCTGATCCGATCAGCTTTGTTGCTGTATCGGCTGCAACCAGGGTTGACTGTCCAATCTTCTCAAGTGGAAGTACTCTCAGATATGTGATATTCACCAGAGTGTAAATGACAAGAACGATAAGCATCGAAAGAATAATTGAGCGGGGAATATTCTTCTGGGGATTCTTAACTTCTCCGGCGACGTAGGTGATTTCAATCCAGCCATCATACGACCAGAGCACAGCTACCAGTGCGATGCCGAACGGTCCTAAAAAACTCGAAAAGGAGAAAGGAATATTCGTAAGTGATAAATCCAGGCTCTGAGCGTTGGTCATAGTAAATCCCAGGACGATGAGGGCAACGATGATGAGCAATTTGAGGATCGTGAATCCATTTTGCACGATAGCACCGAGTCTAATCCCGAAGCAATTGATTGTTGTCAGGAGAATGATTGACCAGATGGCGATAATTTTTATTCCCATGGCAGAAAGAGGAATGAAATATCCGAGATATGTGGCAAAGCCGACCGCAACTGCAGAGATTGCCGCTGTCAGGATAACCGTGAATGCTGTCCAGCCGTAGAGAAATGCCGAAAGAGGGCCATATGCTTCGCGCAGGTAAACATATTGACCACCAGCGTTCGGATACATCGCTCCCAGTTCTGCCACCGAAAGAGCTCCGAACAGGCTTATGATGCCGCCGAAAATCCAGACCAGGATAATTGAGGGGGAGGAGGGAAGGATTAACGCAATGGATGCAGGGACAAGAAAAATTCCCGATCCGATCATACAGCCAACATTCAGCATGGTTGAATCGAGAAGTGAAAGCTCACGTTTGAGTTCAGGAGTGTCGGCTGATGGAGAAGCTTCCTTCGGTATCAAATTCACACCTTGAGCTGTAATTGTCTGACTGGTAGAATCATTGCAAGGTAAACGAATCGATTGTGAATGTGAGGATAGTTTTTGAGAATAACAATTGTAAAAGAACTTTTGCTTTGTTCACCATAATCGATTATTTTCAAGAGTAAGTTCCGAAACGGTCAAGCCACAACCGGAGAGGAGAAGATTGTTCCAGTGGCAAGGTAAGCACAGAAGAAAGATGAGCGTATGACACACTATAAAGAACTCGGATTGGTGAATTCAAAGGAATTATTTCAGAAGGCCGTGAAGGGCGGATACGCGATTCCGGCATTCAATTTTAATAACCTTGAACAATTGCAGGCAATCATCGGTGCTTGCGTTGAAACAAAATCTCCCGTTATTCTTCAAGTCTCCAGCGGCGCCAGAAAGTATGCGAACCAAACGCTTTTAAAACATCTCGCCAAAGGTGCCGTGGATTATGCCGGGGAACTCGGCTATGCCATTCCTATTGTGCTCCACCTCGACCATGGCGATACTTTGGAGTTGTGTAAATCCTGTGTTGAATCCGGATTCTCCTCGGTGATGATTGATGGTTCTCACCATTCGTATGACAAGAATGTTGAATTAACGCGCCAAGTTGTTGAGTTCGCACACTCGCACGATGTTACTGTTGAAGGTGAGCTGGGCGTATTGGCAGGTATCGAAGATGAGGTTTCCAGCGCGGTAACGCATTACACGAAACCGGAAGAGGTAGAAGACTTTGTGAAGAAAACGGGAGTCGACTCGCTGGCCATTTCCATTGGAACCTCGCACGGTGCGAACAAGTTCAAACCGGAACAATGCACACGGTCCGAAGACGGAGTGCTTGTCCCGCCGCCGCTCCGGTTCGATATTCTGGAAGAAATTGAAAGGAGGATTCCGGGATTTCCCATCGTGCTGCATGGTGCATCCTCCGTGCCGAGCGAGTTAGTGAAAATCATCAACAGCAATGGCGGCAAGTTGAAGGATGCAGTTGGTATTCCGGAGAGCCAACTCAGGAGGGCTGCCGCATCGGCGGTGTGCAAGATCAATATCGATTCAGATGGCCGGCTTGCAATGACAGCAGCGATACGAAAAGTGTTTGGTGAGAGTCCGGGGGAATTCGATCCGCGAAAATATCTGGGTCCGGCCCGTGATCAACTCAAGGCATTATACAAACACAAAATTGTGAACGTGCTTGGGAGTGCTGATAGGGCATAACACAGTTCAATGCCGATGTACATTTGAAGCCCGTCTATGGACGGGCTTTTTTTTGGGGGGACTGGACTACACAGTCATCAGTAATTGAATTTATGTGATAAAGTTTTTTACTCATTCGAAGAAGAAAGAGCAACCGCGAAGAATGCCAATAGTCCAAGAATAGAATGAAAGTGTTTTCCTCATAATAGAAAAAGTCAGGCAATGTGTTACCTGACTTTTAGTACGCCCGAAGGGAGTCTCCGCCAGGCGGATGAGCCTCCGGCTCAGAGCCCCTAACACCCATTTTGATTAATGACCGAAATCGTACTAATGCTTAATTCGCGGTAATAAAAATCCCGCCTCCCAGCGGGATCTTTTCTTCTCACTTCTCACGTTTTTCTTCTTACCTTCTTTTGTACGCCCGAAGGGAGTCGAACCCCTAACCCTCAGCTCCGTAGGCTGATGCTCTATCCAGTTGAGCTACGGGCGCAAAGGAATATGTAAATGTGGAAATGAGTAAATGAAGGAATTGTAGCATTGAAAAGACGTTTCTCTTAATTCCTCAATTTCCTAATTCCCAAATTTTCACATTCTCACATTTCTATGTAGCCCTAACGGGATTCGAACCCGTATTTTGGCCTTGAGAGGGCCACGTCCTAAACCCTTAGACGATAGGGCCAAGGTAAATAAGTGAATGTGAAAATGTGGAATTGAAAAACAGTTTCTTTCAATTTCTCAATGCCATATTCTACATTCTCATATTCCCCCATTCTCATATTTCCATTGCTGCCCCGCTAGGGCTCGAACCTAGACTCTTCTGATCCAGAGTCAGACGTGTTGCCAGTTACACCACGGGGCAATTAAAAATCAGTACTTTCGTAAGGGAAAAACCTATTCTTGATAAAATACATGTTACAGAATAGTAGCAGATTGTATAGGTTTGTATCTGCCGGTACTGATTTATGGCGCACAAATGTAGCAAGGAATTTCAAAACTATCAAGAAGATATATTTTGATAGATTCATTCCAAATAAAAAGAAGCTAAGTGTAAGATTCCAGATATGTATTCTTGTTGGTGTGAGGATGTTATGATAGAATCACAAATAAAGAAGCGCGTATTCTTAAAAATATATCAAATAGAAAATATTCGATTGATATGGATGTTTTTACCATGATGCGCGGCCTCCCGATGGATTTCTCATCTGACGAAAAAAGCTACTCCATCGGAGATCAGTATATGTTCGGTCCCTCGATCATGGTTTGCCCTGTAACCGAGTACATGTACCATCGCCCGCCGGAGTCAAGCGAACTGGTGCAACGCGATGTTTTCAAAACTAACGACGGTAAGCCCGGGCTCCTGGCAAGATATTTCAAAGACGCCGACCGACGAATGTTGACACGAGAACAGATCGATCCCAACATCGACATCATATGGTATACAGGTCGCCCGGACTATGTCACGGACTCGGCTTATGCGATCCGCTGGGAAGGAAAGCTCATACCGAAGGAGAACGGGAATCATCAATTTCATTTGTTGTGCTATGATAAAAAACGTCTATTGCTGAATGGGGATACGCTTCGTATGGTGTACACCAGCGTCGAGCAGTACACTGAACTTGTGAAGTTGGAGAGAGGAAAAGAATATCCTTTTGTACTTGAAACAGAGAATAGGTCAACCGGAGCTGCACGAATGCGCCTGTTCTGGAAGACACCGTCGATATTCGCGAGAGAGCAAGAGAAGAAGAATAAAGAAAAAACGAGAACAGTCTATCTTCCCGCTTCTCACCTTTGGTACGATTTCTGGACAGGTGCTCCTTTTAAGGGAGGGCAGACGATCAAGGCTGATGCACCGATTGAGAAGATTCCTCTCTTCATAAAAGCCGGGTCAATCATCCCGATGGGACCTTTTCTCCAGTACACCACGGAGAAACCTGCCGATCCTCTCGAATTGCGTATCTATCCCGGAGAACATGGTCGGTTCACCCTCTATGAGGATGAAAACGACAACTACAACTACGAGAAGGGAGTGTATGCGACGATCGAATTCTCCTGGGACAATGAGCGACGGCAACTCGTCATCGGTGACCGCCAAGGAGAGTTCCCGGGCATGGTGCGTGAGCGCATCATCAAGGTAGTCCTCGTCTCAAAAGACCGCGGGACTGGTATCGAGATCTCAGATCGATTCGATGCAGTCGTTACCTATCGTGGTACAGAAATCGTTTTGAAGTTCTGAATAGTTGAAGATCTTTATAAAGGAGGAGTTCATTACGAGCAGTTGTTTTTGTGGGACGAGCAAGAATTCAATACAAGCCTACCGCGACACGCTTTAAGTCGGGATCCTATGTACCCGCTGAAGCCCCGAAGGGTTGAAGGTGGGCCCCATCACAATAGAGGCCGTTTCTGAAAAGACTCGACCTCTTTCTTTTCATGACCCCGACTTGTACCTGCATTTTGAAGATGGAGCAAACAATAAGACTTCTTTACAGAGCTAAAGAAAGCACGATGTATCACGCTTGATTGGTTTGATGCGGATAGGACAATAATCTGATATGGAGTGGCCAACGGAGGAATCAATAAACAACAGATGATCTAATGAACACCAGAGTATCTGCAGACATCGGAAGGTGTGGGGAATGTAGAGACAGTAGAAATCTGATGGGTCGTGCTTTGATGATTAAAGAGGTGAGAATGAGCGGAGAGGTCTTGACATTTGAATAATTGGTAGTAATCTTCCTTATAACAGTCTGGAATTCTTTGAGCTGCAACGTTGAGCGGTTATACTGTGATGGACAATCGAGCTATAATTCTCTAAAGCGAGGATTGTGTATGTTTCGTAAAATTTTCCTGGTTGGCATTCTAGCTTTGATAATGTTCTCGTCGTGTTCTCTCATCCAGTTTCTTTATGAGCAGGATGATTTCATTCGCGTGGAGAGGACTCAGTTTACCCACAACGGTAAGCCGTACTATTTTGCTGGGATCAACCTCTGGTATGGCTGCTATCTGGGATCTCCCGGAGAAACAGGTGATCGTGAGCGGCTTTGCCGTGAACTCGATTCATTGCTCGCCTATGGCATTAACAATCTGCGTCTCCTGGCTGCTTCTGAAGATTCATACATACTGCGTTCGATCAAGCCGGCGATTCAACGAGCTCCCGGTGTTCTCAATGATTCCCTGCTGGTCGGATTAGATTTTGTCCTGGATGAAATGTCAGAGCGGCATATGCATGCTGTGATGTTCTTGAACAATTACTGGGAATGGTCGGGTGGAATGGCGCAGTATGTCGCTTGGGCCACCGGTGCAGATGGCCCCGATCCGGAAGATCCGGTAAAAGGCTACGGTGGATTTATGGATTTTTCAGCGAAGTTTTATTCTACTCCCGAAGCGATGCGGCTGTATGAAGAGTATGTGAAACGGATCGTCACTCGGAGAAATACAATCAATGGCCGCTTGTATGCCGAGGATCCAACGATCATGTCGTGGCAGCTCGCGAATGAACCACGCCCCGGCCGGGATGGAGAATCGGGAAAACGAAACCTTGCCGCGTTCAATGCCTGGATCGAACGGGCTTCGCAGTACATTCATTCCCTGGATACCAATCACCTCGTCTCGACTGGAAGCGAAGGGAAGGTTGGCTGTATTCAACTTGAAGAAGCGTTTCTCGAATCACACAAATCGGTGTATGTTGATTACCTGACATTTCATCTCTGGCCATTGAATTGGGGATGGTTCAATCCCAAACGCATTACGGAGACTCTTCCCTCGTCGGAAGAAAAATCGTTGCAGTACATCAACCTCCATTTTACGCTAGCGAGACAGCTCAACAAGCCAATTGTCATGGAAGAGTTCGGCATGGGGCGGGATAGTGCAAATATCCTTCCCGGAACACCGACGACAGCACGCGATCATTTTTATCGAGTTGTCTTCCAGGCACTCTATGATTCTGCACGGGCCGGTGCACCGATTGCCGGCTCGAATGTCTGGACGTGGGGAGGCGAAGGTGTTGCCCGGCATCCAGACGGTCAATGGCGCAAAGGCGATCCGTTCGTCGGCGATCCTCCGCAGGAACCACAGGGAAGAAATTCAATTTTTATTTCGGATACCTCTACCCTAAGTATTCTGCATCGGCACGCACGACTGATGCAGCGGCTTGGCATTATGGATTCCCTGCTCACCTATAAGAAGTGACAATGAATTTGAAGATGCAATGGAGATTCCTGCTGATGCGGAACAGTACTGATGAGTCGCTCTCAGCAGTTACTTGCTTAAAATCTGGTCAACGCCTGCTATGGCGCATGCGGACCAATCGTACGGTACTAATCCACACTTCAACGAATCGTGCCTTAGAATTCTATGAACCATATCAAAGTCTTGACGTTACTTGCCGTATCGATGATGATCGTGCAGCTTTCAGCTTCCAACGGTGACCGTTCGATGAACATGAACCTGCACACTCAATGGAGATTTAAACAGGAAGGAACCGATCGATGGTACTCTGCGGCTGTACCGGGGTGTGTCCATACCGACCTGATGCAAAACGGACTAATTCCAGATCCATTTGTTGGAACGAACGAACGCGATCTCCAATGGATTGGTGAAAAGAATTGGATCTATGAGACAACATTCGGCATTCCAGCCGCATTCCTCCGACAGGACCATGTCGAACTTATCTTCGAGGGATTGGATACGTATGCAGATGTTACCCTGAACGACAACACCATTCTCCATGCAACAAATATGTTTCGCACATGGCGAATTGAATGCAAAAGCCTTTTACGAGAGGGGCAGAATCGTTTGGCAATCCGATTCAAAAATGTGTTCGACGAAAATCTCCCTAAACATCGTTCTGCACCCTTCGAGCTGCAAGCCTTCGATAACAATGATCAGGCAGAGGCAAAGATTTCCATGCATTCCCGCAAAGCCCAGTTCCATTACGGATGGGATTGGGGGCCCCGGCTAATCACGTGCGGCGTTTGGCGTCCTGTGGCCCTTCAAGCGTGGAGTGGATTCAAGCTTAACCATGTGCATGTCCAGCAACAGAATGTCACAGAAGCTGGTGCTGATATCCTCTCTGTCATCGCCATCGACTCAGATCGGCCGCGGGAGGTTTCCATACTCATGACGATGGATGACCTCCAGCTTGTTACACAGCGTGTGAAGCTTCAACAGGGGAAAAATGTTATTCCTCTTACAGGGCATCTGGCCAATCCAAAACTCTGGTGGACGAATGGCTTAGGTGCTCAATACCTCTACTCGTATCGGCTTATCGTGAAGGATGATTCCGAATTGAGTGATGAGTATACCACATCCATCGGCATCCGTTCTCTGGAAATTGTTCGGGAGAAGGACACACACGGTAGAAGCATGTATGTGAAACTGAATGGTGTACCGGTCTTTATGAAAGGGGCTAATTATATCCCGCAGGACAATTTTCAGAATCGGGTGACTCGGGACCGTTGCGAACACATTGTTCGTTCTGCCGCAGAAGCGAATATGAACATGCTCCGGGTATGGGGCGGCGGTATTTACGAAGACGATCAATTCTATGAGTTCTGCGACCGGTACGGTCTCCTTGTGTGGCAGGAAATGATTTTTGCCTGTGCGATGTATCCTGCTGACGGTGACTTTCTGGAAAATGTGCGGCAAGAGGTGATTGATAATGTAACCCGAATCCGCAACCATCCCTGTATCGCATTGTATTGCGGCAACAATGAGAATGAAGCTGCCTGGTTTCAGTGGGGATGGAAGCAGAAATACGATACACGAACGCAAGAAATTTTTGAACGGAACGCAGAAAGGCTCTTCTATGAAGTAATCCCTTCGGCGCTCCGGGAAGCAGACTCGACACGCTATTATCATCCCACTAGTCCGATTGCCGGAATCAAAAATACTCCATACAGCGAAGGTGATATCCACTATTGGGGTGTGTGGCATGGCAAAGAACCGTTCGAGAATTTCACTTCCAACATTGCCCGCTTTGTGAGTGAATATGGATTTCAGTCCTACCCTGAACTCTCCACCGTTTCAAAATTCGCCCGGCCGGAAGATCGACAGCTTCATTCCGATGTGATGCTGTCTCATCAGCGTTGCATGGCGGATGCACGGCGTGACAAAGAGTATGGCAATCGCTTGATACAGACATACATGGATCGATGGTACCGTACGCCGAAAGATTTTGAATCATATCTCTATGTCAGTCAGGTTCTTCAGGCTGAAGGAGTACAGGTAGCATTGGAGGCTCATCGCCGGGCAATGCCATTTTGCATGGGAAGCTTATACTGGCAGATCGACGATTGCTGGCCGGTGGCATCATGGTCGAGTATCGATTATTACGGCCGCTGGCATCATGGTCGAGTATCGATTATTACGGCCGCTGGAAAGCACTCCACTATGCAGCAAAAAACTCTTATGCTCCTATTCTGGTTTCTCCAGCGATGTCGAAAGACAGTGTCATCCTTATTCTAGTTTCAGATGCATTGAAAGCGTTTGAAGCGTTGCTCGATGTAACGGTGATGGATTTCAACGGCACTCGAATTTCACACCTTACGCTTCCCGTGACTGTACCGGCGAATAGCTCGGCGAAGATTCCTACCATCCCGAAACAGCAGCTTATCGGAGATGCAAACGAATCCCGATCTGTTATTCACCTGCAATTACGACGGGGGCAGGAAACTCTCCACGAACGATACGCCTACTTCCGGCTGCCAAAGGAACTGGAACTACACAAGCCAACCCTGATGAGAGCCATTCAAAAAAATCTAACGGGATATACCATTGAGTTGGCCGCATCGACACTTGCGAAATCTGTCATGCTTGCCTGCGGTGACGATGCATGTTTCTTCAGCGATAATTATTTTGACCTGGTGCCGGGAATTCAAAAGACTATAACGGTAACGACAACAATGAAACAGGATGAATTCGAAAAATCATTGAAGATTATCAGCTTGATCGATAGTTATCAGTAACCTGAATTCTCCGTACTGCTAATTCGATTACAGTCCTCCGTATCCTGAACATTAAACGATCCATGATGATTGTCATTATTCGATTGCTTGTCTATCTCGCCACACTCTTAGGATCGGCCACTATGCCCTCACCGCTGAAATTCATACCAGCCAACCATCCCTTCATTCAATATAGTGGAAGATGGGATGTATCCGACACGCTTCACCGCAAGCATTCCTGGCCCGGAGCGTATCTCCGCGCTTCATTCAGCGGTACGAGTATCGGGATCAGGATGAAAGATAATCTGAACTATTACAATGTGTATATCGATGGAACGCTGTATAAAATTTTTCGTGGAACCTCGCCGGACGAAGCTGAGTACACCCTTGCGGAAGGTCTGGATTCTTCAGCGCATGCACTGCTTCTTAGTAAGCGAAATTTCATGTTCGATGCCGTTTTTTCGGTTTCAGGATTACTGATCGAGGAGGGGGCATCGCTTCTTCCTCCGCCACCGAGGCCGGAGCGAAGAATAGAATTCGTCGGGGATTCCTTCACGGCTGCTGAAGGGAACGAAGCAACCATGCAGGATGTCGCGTGGGAAGATCGTTTTCCACTCACCAATATTGATCGGGGATTTGCTCCCATCGTTGCCCGTCATTTTGATGCCGAGTATCACACAACCTGCCGCTCCGGCAGCGGGATGGTATGCAATTGGGAGGGAAATCCAGAGATCACCATTCCGAAGATCTTCAACCGTACATTGATGGAAGCCCCGGAACCGAAATGGGATTTCAGACAATGGAAACCCGACCTCATCGTCATTTGCCTCGGCCTGAATGATCACTCGGGATTACGTGATTCCAATGGGAATATCTCTGAGGAAAAATCTTCTTTCTTTCGCAGAGGTTATACAGAATTTATCAGTAGACTCCGAACGCTCTATCCCGGTGTGCGACTTCTTGCCGTTGCGGCTCATCCTGAATGGGTCAGAACGAACGTTCATCAGGTTGTTCAGGAGGAACTCCTCCATGGAATGAAGGATGTTGCATACACAACGTTCGATGAGGTTCCAGGCGGGTATGTCGCGAACAATCACCCAACAGTTGCCACGCACGAAAAAATTGCTGAACAGATCATTGCTGCCATCGAACGGGAGAAAATATTTCCGGTGATGAAATAGCAGTCATATTCAATGTATCCAATGAAAGAATTACGAACGATGAGAAGGTGCACTCTACAACGGTTCTTGTTTTACCTAGCTTTGGTGATCTGGAATTCATTCTCCTATGGACAATCACCTCTCCCTCCCGATGCAAAACTGGAAAAACTTGCCACCGGATTCCTGCAGCCCGAGGGACCAGTATGGAAAGAGGGAGTCGGCCTCCTCTTTAGCGACATCAAACGCAACCTCATTAATCTCTGGTCGCCGGTGGATGGTTCGATAAAAACATATCTGCAGCCGTCGGATAGTTCCAACGGACTCACATTCGATCGCCATGGCCGTTTAGTGCTCACACAGATGCGATTGCGCCGGGTATCACGGCAGGAATTGGATGGCACGATCACACCGCTTGCCTCGACATATAATGGTAAGAAACTGAACAGCCCGAATGATCTCGTGGTGAAATCCGATGGCTCCATTTTCTTTACCGACCCCGATTTTAATATCCCTGTCGGGCAGATAAAAGAATTGAACTTCAAAGGGATTTATCGGATTAGTCCCGCCGGCGCGTTGATTCTCCTGGATAGCACATTCGATAAACCGAATGGCATTTGTTTCTCTCCAGATGAACGGAAATTATACGTTTGCGAGTCGCCGCGCTGCGGCATTTATGTATGGGATGTGATCGGTGATTCCGCGCTTGCGAACAAGAAACTTTTCTTCGCAATCCCCGCAACCGGCTATGCAGATGGGATGAAAGTTGATGCAGCAGGCAATCTTTACTGCACAGGGCCTACGGGAGTCTGGATTATCTCTCCATCGGGACAATATTTGGGTAAGATTGCTACACCTGGAAATCCATCGAACTGTGCCTGGGGTGATGCCGATAGGAGAACCTTATATATTACTGCGGACAGTTCACTGTATAGGATTCGGATGGTCACCACAACAAAACAGGAAGAAGAAGAGCATCCAACACCCGACCACTCCGAGCTGTTTCAGAACTATCCGAATCCATTCAATGTCTCGACTATTCTTACGTATCGGATTTCGGAAGCCTCGCATATCAATCTCAGGATCTTTGATTCGCTGGGGAATCTTGTCACAACTCTCGTCGACGAGAGGAGAGAGGCGGGTTTCCATGCTCGAACATTCGATTGCTCGGTGTTGGCGAGCGGTGTTTATCTTGCCCAGCTCATGGCCCGAACGGATCGGACAATCTCCACCTCGCAATCGAAAAAGTTACTGCTGATACGGTAGTTAATCGATGATCGTTTATATTGCTGCGCGTGAAGGTGAAGTATTGCCTCGCTTTGTATCGTCCGATAGATCCTCAAGAAAAAGAAGAGAATTTTAAAGAATAGGTGTATATTTGTTTGTCGTACTTGATATGTATGTTCATTCACAGGAGGGGACTCCATGAACCTGGGTAAACATTTTTTCAACTTGCTTCTTGCACTTATCATTTCACAGGTATCATTTTCACAATCGAACCGGATCACCTATAACAATCAACGACTGTTTCTCAGCGGTGCTAATCTCGCATGGCTCAGTTTTGCGGGAGATATTGGACCGACACAGGCCAATTATGCAAAGTTCGGAGAAATACTTCTTATGATGCATGACAGCGGCGGGAATTCGATGCGTTGGTGGCTTCATACCAATGGCACTATCAGTCCGCAATTCAATGATTCGGGGTATGTTATTGGACCGGGAGATGGTACTCTTGATGATTTGAAGAAAGTGTTGGATCTCGCCTGGGAGCGAGAAATTGGATTGAAACTGTGTCTCTGGTCGTTTGACATGCTTCGCTCTTCCAATAATAGTACAGTTCTCAATCGAAACAGGCTGATGTTGAATGATACCAACTACACCCGCGCCTATATTAAGAATTGTCTCATTCCATTGGTCAATGCGCTGAAAGGGCATCCCGCGATCGTTGCATGGGAAATATTTAATGAACCAGAGGGCATGAGCAATGAATTTGGATGGAGCGAAATCCAGCACGTCCCCATGGCCTCTATTCAACGATTCGTTAATCTCTGTGCTGGAGCGATTCACCGTGCAGATCCGGCAGCTAAAGTGACGAATGGCTGCTGGGCGTTTCTTGCACTCACCGATGTGGCGACAACTTCCATCTCCTTGGGAAAGATTGGCATAGACCTCTCACAACTGGGTATTGCCGAGAGAGAGGATATGGAAAAACGGTTTACGGATAAATATGGGATAACGCTCACCGCGGAAGAAATAGTGCAGCACTATCAACGCGCTGCTCTGCAAGCAAACTATAATTATTACTCCGACAGCCGTCTCATTGCTGCAGGTGGAGATGTTCAGGGAACACTCGATTTCTACTCCGTGCATTATTATGATTGGGCAGGGACGTCTCTTTCTCCTTTCAGCCGGCCTGCACTGTTTTGGAATCTGGATAAGCCGATCGTCGTTGCTGAATTCCATATGAAAGATACATTCGGTGTTCCCAAACAGTATCTCTTTGAAGTCTTGTTCCAGAATGAATATGCAGGTGCCCTGCCATGGTCGTGGACGGATAACGCCGTCACGAAAGTTGAAGATATGCTGGCTGGAATGAAGTATATGTGGGATAATCATAAGAACGATGTGGATGTTCTCGGCATCGGGGGAGATTGGCCAATTGTAACGCTTACAGCTCCTGCTCCTGAAACAAAATTTGCCGACACTGCAAAAGTCGTCATTACAGCCGAGGCGTCGGATAAGGATGGTTCTGTAGCCCGGGTGGAGTTTTTTATCTCGGATACTGTGAGAATTGGAGAGGCCATAACACCGCCGTATACGATGACCTGGTCGAATTTGAAATCAGGATTATACGTGATTACAGCAGCAGCGACCGATGACAAGGGTCACAAGCGGATCTCCAAGGGAGTTCAGATCCAGGTGGGTGCGCTTCAGATGACAAGACTGGAAGCCGAAGGTGCAATCCGATCTGGCACACCGACTGTTCGAAGCGATCCGACAGCAAGCCGTGGTTCCTATGTCACCATGCAGCAGACCGGCACTATTACATGGACAATCCCCAGTGTGCCTAAAGATGGAGCTTATGAAATCGTGTTTCGATACAGATTATCTTATAATACACCAAAGAATCAGTATATCAATATCAATGGAGTACGTATAACAGAACTGGCATTCACGGGAACAACGAATACATGGCTCGATAAATCATTAACGGTTAATCTTACTGCCGGGCAGAATATTGTACAAATGGAATTATCCTGGGGATGGATGGATGTCGATTACCTCTCCGTCCCGGTCACATTCCTCACATCGGTGAAGAGCAACAATGAGCTTCCACTCTATTTTTCTCTTGAGCAGAATTACCCGAATCCGTTTAATGCAATGACAAATGTCGAATTCCGATTGCTGGTGAGGGCCAAGGTGAAACTGAGTGTGTACGATATCCTCTGCCGTGAAGTGGCAATACTGGCGCATAGCGACCTGGCGGCAGGAACCCATGCAGTACGGTGGGACGCTTCGAATTTCGCCAGCGGAGTTTACTTCTACAGACTCGAAGTACAAGATGGTTCACCGGCTGGTGTGATTCAGACAAGGAAAATGGTCCTGGCCAAATAGGCGGGTGAGTTACAGGGTGTGCATACAAATAATTAAGTGTTGTCACTGTTTACTAACGAGATAGTATTTTGATTATAACAAAGGAATCAGCCGTGCAACCTTGCCGATTTTTTCTCTCTGCGGTATCATTGACAATACTAACAGTGTCGAGTCTATGGTGCCAGCTTTCCAGCGACATTCGCTTGAATCAGATCGGGTTTTATCCCGCGATGCCAAAGATCGCAATTGTCCGCAATGTAAGTGCAGCGCCGTTCGCGATTGTATCAACGACAACGTTAGATACCGTCTTCCGCGGCACACTGAGTTCAGCGCAGACATGGCCCTATTCAAATGAGTCTGTAAGCCGTGCAGAGTTCACCGAATTGCAGACACCCGGCACTTATCGAATTGTGGTACCCGGCTTAGGAACATCGTACCTCTTCACGATTAAACCCCGCATTCACCTGAATGTCGCGACCGCCGCGTTGAAGAGCTACTATTATCAGCGTGCATCGATGACGCTCGATGCTGCGTATGCGGGTTCCTGGGCGCGTGCTGCTGGGCATCCGGATAATAGTGTCCTGATTCATCAGTCGGCGGCAAGCGTGCAGCGTCCGGCAAACAGTACAATCTCCGCTCCTCGCGGATGGTATGATGCCGGTGATTATAACAAGTATATCGTCAATTCCGGAATATCGACATACACGATTCTTGCGGCGTACGAACACTATCCGGAATTCTGTGATCGACTGGACACAAACATTCCTGAGAGCGGCAATGGCGTTCCGGATATACTCGATGAGGCGCTCTGGAACGTACGGTGGATGTTGGCCATGCAGGATCCGAATGATGGAGGAGTGTACGCCAAACTGACGAATGCGAACTTTGATGGTTTTATCATGCCCGCTGCTGCTACCACGCCGCGCTATGTCGTGAAAAAATCTACCGCTGCTGCATTAGATTTCGCTGCGGTAACGGCGCAGGCAGCACGGATCACAAAAAAATTTTCTGCTGCACTGCCGGGATTATCAGACTCTTGCTTGCAGGCATCGCTGAAGGCGTGGCAATGGGCAAGGAACAATCCAGCAGTGTATTATGATCAGGCGCAAATTAATGCTCAATATACTCCCGTAATCAATACGGGAGCATACGGTGATAATAATGTCTCCGATGAATTTGCATGGGCGGCTGCAGAGTTATGTGTTACAACGGATCAGGATAGTTTTTTAACGGTGGCGAGCCCTCTCTCGGTCTCCTGGTTCAACGTCCCCGGATGGCCTGATGTTCGCACACTCGGACTGTACACACTCGCTCAGCATCGTAACACTCTGCCATCATCCATCGATACGAGTATTCTCGCAGTTCGATTGGTAACGCTGGCAAACATGCTTCGTAATGCTATGACAACTTCTGCCTACCGTGTCGTGATGGGCGCGCAAAGCTCTGATTTTGGATGGGGAAGTAATTCTGTGGCAGCAAATCAGGGAATGGTGCTCCTGATGGCGTTCAGGATGACAGGCGATACAAGCTATCTGCGCGCCGCCCTGAGCAATCTCGATTACCTTCTCGGGAGAAATGGAACGACATTCTGTTTTGTTACCGGTCTTGGATCTCGCTCTCCATTGAATATTCATCATCGCCCCTCAGCTTCAGATGGTGTCCAGGCACCCGTGCCGGGATTATTAGCCGGAGGGCCGAATCCCAGAATGGAGGATAGTGTGAAGACCTATCCGTCATCGCTGCCCGCTCTGGCGTACACCGATAATGTGAATTCCTATGCTTCGAATGAGATTTGTATCAACTGGAATGCACCCCTGGTATACCTCGCCATCGGAATAGAGGCGCACACGTCACCGAATGGTTTACCGACCTCGTTGAATCCTGATCCCTCGCATCAGCCGATTCCCGGGTCATACGGACTGTTCCAGAATTATCCCAATCCATTCAATCCCTCAACGACGATCAGGTATCAGATACCGGCGACAGGACATGTGACGTTGAAAGTGTTCGACACGCTTGGTTGTGAAGTGACAACCTTGATTGATGAAGTGAAAAGCGAAGGTTCCTATTCAGTGGTATTTGATGGTGCACATCTTTCGAGCGGTGTCTACTTTGGACGGTTGATGGCACAATCCCGGGATGGTAATCCTGTCGTTGAGACAAGAAAGCTTGTCTTGACAAAGTGACTTACGTGTCCCGCTAGAGCCAAGATTGAGAGTCTGAGATTGATACTCTGAACCACCAAGTTCACCAAAATGTAAAATATTTACTCAGCGTGATATTAACAGTCAAGGTGATTTCCATCTCAGCAGAATGCCGCAGGACCTGATTAATCAATTGTAGTTCTCATGCGGAGTAAATTCCCCCTTTCGTAAAGGGGGTCCGGGGGATTTGGTTTTTGCTGCGTTAATCTGAGAAGTATTTACAGCTTCCAAAGAAATCCCCCAAATCCCCCTTTGGCAAAGGGGGAGATAGAAATGAAGGCACTCATTGGGCTGTCGGACATGCTGAGTAAATACAAATATTTTTATAATAGGATTTGAGGACCATTCAGTCAATGATTGAAGAGGAGTAAACTTGTTCGTGCTAGAACATCAGGCTTGATATGCAACGCTATCTCGATATTGCTAGGTCAATCCGGATCGTACCCGATTTCCAATCTTGAGAGTTGAATCCCATCCATCAAATGAATTTTTATGAAGCGATGATCCGGTGGAATATTTACAATTGAATACCGCATCGGGATAAAGGCTTTGTATTCATTTTTGAATGGCTCGAATATCTCGTATTTCACCGACAGCGAGGAAGGTGTTTCGGGCGAAGCGCCGGAAAAAAATGTTATGCTGCTGTCCCGATTCGTTGTGGTGATGAAGACGTCGAGTTGAAGTACGGTTGCCTCTTCCGACAGGCGATAGAGAATGTAGTCGCTTCGTTTTCCTTCCAGGCGGTATTGATCTTCCTTGGCCTTGGCCGCATCCTTATTACGGATGAAGCTTACTCCAGAGGATTTTTCCACCATCAATTTATCATTCTCGAATTCATCGATAAGAATCCGATATGGTGCTTCGATGGGTCCTGCAACGGCTGAGGCCTCCGATATCCCGGAAGTATTCTTTGCTCGAATACGGTACGAGTAACTGACACCAGGTTCTGCCGTGGTATCCGAAAAAAGAGGACGATATCTGACGTTTGCATCGCTGGCGTTGCTGTCGATAACGCTCCAGCGTGAAAAGAAGAGGAGGAACCGATCCTTCCGTTCAACAAGGTATGATGAGGCGCCTGTCGATCCTTGCCAGGAAATTTTATAGGGAGTCGTTATGGGCAGTATCGTTGGTGCCGCGGGTATCGGGAGAGGCGCAACTGGAAGTCCATTAATAGCATAAGCCTTTTCTGTGAAGAGTTGAATGATCTTTTGCTCCTCCCATCGCTGTCCAGATTCAAAGCCGGGCCATCGGTAGGCATCTGTGTGGTAGTAATAGCCTCCATCACGATTATGCCCGCGCATACTCCACACCATGATTCCGGAAATACCTGATGAAATAACAGCATCGAGCACCAGGCGCATGCTATCCGCGGGCATGAAGCCAAACTCCCCGACAAAGTACGGTTTCTTCCCCTTTGCTTTTTCCCGCGCTGTGAGCATTAAAGTTATGGTTTGATACGCAGGCCGATAATGATGTGTCGAGAGAATATCGATGTTGGGATCGGCAAGAGCTTCGTCCAAGATAGACTGGCTATGAGTTCCTTCGATGACCAGATGGTTGGTATCGAGACTTTTGATATAAGCAGCAATTTCTCTTGTCCAAGCGAAGGTCGGTACATCAAGTTCGTTGCCGGTTTCCCATCCGAGAAGAGCTTTATCGTCTTTGAAGGGGAGACCGGTATAGGTGTTGACACGATTGACCATGAAGGCAATCGTCTTCTTGAAATCGGCAATCACAACGGAGTCCGTCCAAAATGCTTCACGCGGTTTACCGCGTAAACGCCCATAGTCGGTAACACCGCCCCACCACCACCAGTTATCGATCAGAGGGATAATAACACGTACGCCTACCTCATTGGCAATCTGGAGAATTTTGTCGTACGCTTTGAACGCTTCTTCGTTAAACTGCCCCGGCCCTTCTACGTGCCTGATGATGCGTGGATCATCGTTCGCTTTTCGGATCGAAGGAGTATAGAGGCGAGTGACCATTCCGCCCGACTGCTTGATGGCGTTTAGTGCATCACGAATCTCGAATTCGTTCGCCACCCGCCATGGATTCGGATCGTCAAATGCCTGATGGTCTTCAATGTAGTGCAGGTTCGGAATATTGTATGAAATGAACCGGAGCTCCCAATCTCCATCCATTAACTTGTCGCCTGCTGCCGTGATGAAGTGACTGAATTGTCCATTCACAGATTGAATGAGCGTGAAAACGCAGCAGAGTAGAAAGGTGACGAGATTACGGTTCATTGAGATGGCTCTCGATAAGTGATTACGAGTAAGTGCTCTGCGCACATGGAGCGCAGACCATATCTTGAGTAATGTACTGTACAAGAAAGAAACAAAGTAGCAGAATTCTCTTCTCAAGGTTGTTTCGGAATGAAGCTTACTCTGGAAATTATAATCAGAAAGGTAACGTTCTTGTAGTGTGGTTAATAAAAATCGCCCAATCTCCCTCTCTCCTTGTATTCACTCCCCCAATTACTTTCCTCTCAATCTCCTACACTCATACCCTCTCACACTCTTATTGTCGTTTTAAGATTGTAAGGTTTCTCTTAATAAGCTGTACTCTCTGCTGCACGCTCATTCCTGTGCGTAATCCATCCTCGGGTGTATGAAGCACATAGTCGAGCAGTTTCTCTATGCTTGAGACAGCGGCATGCATTCTTGTATCAGAAGAACCGTAATAGATAAGTACTTCCCCGTTTGAGCGCATGACCCAGCCACTGCTGAAGACCACGTTGGAAACATCGCCAATTCTCTCCATTCCTTCGGGAGCCAGGAAGTATCCGGCCGGCCGGGTCATCACTTTCGAAGGATCTTTCAGATTGGTGAGAAAGAGGTAGAGAACATAGCGTAATCCGGCGGCGGTGTTGCGTACTCCATGCGCGAGCTGTAGCCAGCCTTTCTCGGTTTTCAAGGGGGCCGGTCCAAGGCCGTTCTTGGCCTCTTTGATCGTATGGTATTCTCGGTCGTCGATAATGATCTCACTCTCGATGACAGCATTGTCGATACTGTCGCACATGCCCCAGCCGATCCCGCCGCCCGATCCGGCTTCGATGAATCCATCCTGCGGCCGGGTGTAGAAAGCATATTTTCCTCGAATGAATTCAGGATGGAGAACGACGTTGCGTTGCTGTGGAGACTTGGTCACCAAATCCGGTAAGCGCTCCCAGCTCATAAAGTCCTTCGTTCTCACAATTCCACATTGGGCAATCGCAGAAGAGGTGTCAGTTCTTGATACGTTCGGATCTTTTCGTTCCGTGCAGAAGAGCCCGTAAATCCAGCCGTCTTCATGCTTGACAAGACGCATATCGTATACGTTGATATCCGGATCCGGGGTTTCCGGGAGTACTATCGGAAAATCCCAGAATCGGAACTGATCAACACCGCTGCGCGATTCTGCGATGGCGAAGAACGACTTGCGGTCCACGCCTTCCACACGGACCATAAGAAGGATTTTGCCATGATACTCGATGGCGCCTGCGTTGAAGGTGGCATTCACACCGAGACGCTCCAGCAGGTGCGGATTTGTTTTGTAGTTCAGATCGTATCGCCAGAAGATAGGCGTATGGTCTGCTGTCAGTACAGGATTGGTATACCGTTGATAAATGCCGTTTCCCGAACTTGACTTTTTATTTTTCTTTGCAAGAAAAAGCTTCTGCGCAGCAAGAAGCCGTTTGACGTTACGATTGAATTCAGCTTGTGTCATAACTCTTGTTCCTCTTCCATCGAAAACCGGTACTAGGCCGTTTTGTTTCTCACCGTGATGGCCGCACATCGACCGAATTCACAGGGTCCGGTCCGATTTTTATTCGATTGTCAAAATCCGGAGGCAATGTTTCTTTGCTCAACTCATCGAGTTTATTCCACCAGGTGAATTTTAAAATGATCGAAGTAATGATTATACTCACCGTCACGTTGAACAGCATATGATATTCTTTGGTGACCAGTGATATTGGGAAGAGCACCAATGATACCTGCCAGGTGACACCCACGATGATGTTGAAAAGATCTCGTTTAAAATTTCGATTGGGTTCGAATGCCGGGTAATACTTATTGACTTTATGCAAGATCGGTTTCCAAAATCCCCAGGGGCGGACCTGCATATAGAATCGCATAAGCACTTCATCCGCCTCTGGTTTGGTCAATAAGCTTCCCACGATACAGCCGATCAATGACAGAACGAAGACATAGGGGAACGCCATGATGGGAGCGATGGAAGGGAATGCGACCGGGATGATCATCGATGCAGCGATGCCGGTGATCATGCCCCAGAAATATCCGTGACCGTTTAACCGCCACCAGTACCATTTGAGCACATTCGATGCAGTATATCCACCATACAGGGCGCTCACGATCCATAAGGTAACCTGATTAATCGAGTCGACCATAAAACCGAACACAAAACCGATCAGGACGAAAGCAATGGTTGTAATAATGCTCAACTGTACGTATTTTTTTTCTTCTGCATGAGGATTAATGAAGCGTTTGTAAATATCGTTAACCACATAGGCAGGTGCGGCATTAATCGTCGCGGCATAGTTGGACATAAACGCTGCAATCAATCCGGAGAGGAGAAGCCCAACCAATCCAACAGGAATGATATTCTTGATGATATTGGGGAGAATCATCTCGAAGTCAATGTTCGGTCCCATGTCGCGTAAGTGAGGTGAGAAGTAGACAAGCGCGAGCACGGTAATGCCGGAAATCATCATGTAGCGTGGAAGGATGAGTACAATATTAACGAACCAATTCATCTTTGCCGCTTCTTTCGGTGAACGTGTGGCAAGGACTCGCTGCATATCGTAGTTGGGAGCCGGGCCTGCCGCACTTTTCAGAATTCCCTGAAACAAGACCATCATAAAGAAAAATCCAAAAATGCCATAACCATCCTGTTGGATCTTGGTATTCACTGCGTCGATCAATCCCGTCCAATCCAGGTTCAAATGCCATCCAAAAAATGGTGTAAGCCATCCTTCGGGGATCACCTGCCGAAGCTGCTCGGGCGAGATCGAGACGAACGCGAGAAATCCGATTGAAAGAGAAGCGATCGTCAAGACGATGAATTGGAGAAATTCTGTAATCACAACACTGAACATTCCTCCCTTTGCTGCATAAATGGCTGTCAAGGACATCAGGATGATGGCGTACATATCCGGTGAGATGTCCCATGGAAAAAATATTGCAGCGAATTTCCCTATTCCCTTAAATGCGTAGGCGATAAATCCGATGACGCTCACCAATGCGAATATGACGACGCTGATATGCGATAAATTTGCGCCTGTACTGTTCCCAAAGCGTGTTTGGATCCATTGTGCGCCAGTCATGACATTGGATTTTCGCAGCCAGATAGACAGAAATACCATGAGGAAAATTTGATTGAAGGTAGGCCAAATCCAGGGAAGCCACACGCTTTTAAAGCCATAGACAAACAGAACATACACTAACCACATCGTGCCAGTGATATCGAACATCCCCGATGCATCCGAAACGCCAAGCATCCACCATGGCAGCGTGTTATTGCCAAGGAAATATGAATTGATGTTTTTTACAGCTCGTTTCGAGACCAGGATGCCCAGGGTGATCGCTACGACAAAATAGGTAATGATGATAATCAGATCGATTGGGTGAATTATCATAGATGAGTTCTTTCCATCAATGGAATAGTATTTCCCCGGTTTCAGGCATAAAGGATGCCAAACCTACAAAGGCATATTATGCTGTCATTCCCCAATAATACTATGCCTGATTTATCAGCATAATAATCTTTTATGGAATTGATAAAAAATCGGGTTATGATAGCGAGTTACCGGGAAAAAGTGAGTGCAAAATGTGAAATTCTGCACCCATTTAATGGCAAAGACTTTGCTCATTCTCTAATGCCTAAACTCTCAAATGTAACTCATTCAGGTGTGGAGGGTATATGTTCCTGTCGAGCGCCAGGATTTCAAGATCGTCCATAATTATTATTCTTAGTATTGCAGCAATAGCCTTTCTGCCACCCCTCGCGTTTTCTCAGACTGCTACTTTTCATCTCGCTCCACTTTTCACCGATAACATGGTTCTGCAACAACAGAGGAGTGTTCCCGTTTGGGGAAAGGGAATTCCCGACTCAAAAATTGTTGTCCGTGCCTCCTGGGGAAAAACGGTATCGACTGTTGTGAAGGACGATAGTTCGTGGATGATGAAGTTACCAACGCCAAAAGCCGGAGGGCCATTTAAGATTGCTTTTCAGCATGCAGACTTTGTGTTCGTCTTAGACAATGTTCTCATTGGAGAAGTATGGCTCTGTTCCGGACAATCAAATATGGAGATGCCGTTGGAAGGTTGGCCGCCGACTGATACCATCGCTCGCTCATCGTACGAGATACAGAATGCGCAGTTTCCAAAAATTCGACTCTTTCATCTGCAGCGCAACTATGCTGCGGAGGAAGCCGACCGTTGTTCAGGTCATTGGGAAGAATGTTCCCCGACGAGTGTGCGGACATTTAGTGCAACGGCATACTTTTTTGGAAAGAGGCTTCATCAAACTCTGAAGATTCCTGTTGGATTGATTGAGGCCGCATGGGGCGGGACTCCTGTGGAGTCCTGGATGAGTAAAGAAAAATTGAGCGAGTTTGGAGAGTTTCTCCCATCGCTCCAATCCATTGAAAAATGCAAGGATAGCCTGCAAAAATTGGAACGGTGGTTGTCTCAATTACCCCAGGTGGAGGTCGGCACACGCGAGCCCGGACTGCGATGGCAGGGATTGCACTTCGATGATGAAGATTGTTCACTTCGAGAATTTCCTGACAGCAACTGGAACGAAATGGAGTTACCCATCACGTGGGAGAGAACATCGCTCGGCAACTTTGACGGGACAGTGTGGTTTAGAAAAAGCATTGCTCTTCCTTCAGCATGGAACGGGCGCTCATTGACACTTCATCTTGGACCAATCGACGATCTGGATGAAACGTATGTGAATGGTGTGAAGGTAGGCGAAACGATGCACGATGGATTCTGGAAAGTTGAACGGGTGTACACGATTCCCGATTCAATCAATCGCGATTGCATGCTACAGGTTGCCGTTCGCGTGATCGATAATCAAGGCGGCGGTGGTATCTGGGGTGATGGAAAAAAACTGTTCATAGCGAACGATTCCGGCGAGCAAATTTCCCTCGAGGGAGAGTGGAAGTATCTTCCTGTCGCCGAGTATCGTGCAGGAAAATTTTATGTCATGGGCGGGAAAGGAAATAACTACCTGCAGCGGCCGAAACTACCAGTAGACTTCTCTGCAAACTCTCCCACATCACTGTATAACGGAATGATTCATCCTGTTATCCCTTACAGTATCAAAGGCGTCATCTGGTACCAGGGTGAATCGAATACAGGGGATCCGGCACTCTACTCTCGATTATTCCCTGCGATGATCGCTGATTGGCGTAAAGCATTTGGTGTTGGAAATTTTCCGTTCTACTTCGTTCAGATTGCACCCTTTGATTATGGTGATCAGACAGCATCGCAGTACCTCCGTGAAGCGCAACTCCAAACCCTCCGGATCGCCAACACCGGCATGGCCGTGACACTCGATATTGGCAATCCCACAAATATTCATCCTGCCAATAAAATGGATGTTGGAAGGCGGTTGGCTTCTTGGGCGCTTGGGAAACTGTATGGCAAGAATCTCCAATACTCGGGCCCGATCTATAATGCCATGAAAGTTGTCAAAGAAAAGATCATCATCTTCTTTACGCATGCTGGTGGCGGACTGGTGTTGAAAGAATTGAATGGAGAACATCATATCGTCATCGCTGGTGAAGATCGAATGTTCAGGAAAGCAAAAATAAAACTCGATGGCAAGAGTCTGATCGCTTATCATCCTGAGATCAAGATGCCTGTTGCTGTCCGGTATGCATGGAGTAATACGGCTGAAGGCACACTCTTCAATAAGGAAGGATTGCCTGCTTCATCATTCCGAACCGATAATTGGAAATAGGATTCGGTTCAGAATCTCACTGTTCCACACGAGGGCAACGTGATCGAACATGGAACAGATGCTCACTGATAAACAGTAGTGACAGTGAACGATATCGAAAGGACTACAATGAAAAGAAGAATTGATTCCATACTCGCACTCTTGGTTCTGGTTTCCATCCAGGTATTCGCGCAGAAATTTCAGGGATTGGCATTAACCCCACCGATGGGTTGGAATAGCTGGAATCGATTTGGGTGCAATGTCGATGAACGACTAATTCGTGAAACTGCAGATGCAATGGTTTCCAGCGGTATGAGAGAATCAGGATATCAGTATATCATTATCGATGACTGTTGGCAGCTCTACAGGGATAGTCTCGGTACTATTCAGCCCGATCCTCTTCGCTTTCCTTCCGGGATGAAGGCGCTGGCGGAGTATATCCATGCAAAAGGTCTGAAATTTGGCATTTATTCATGTGCAGGTGACAGAACCTGCGGCGGCCGGCCAGGTAGCCGCGGTTACGAATATCAGGATGCCCGGACGTACGCTCAATGGGGTGTCGATTACCTCAAATACGATTGGTGTAATACATCAGGATTGAATACGGTTGGTGCTTATACCACGATGCGCGATGCACTGTATGCTGCAGGGAGGCCGGTGGTGTTCAGCATCTGTGAATGGGGTGACACCAAGCCATGGGAGTGGGGAAAAGATGTGGGCCATCTCTGGCGGACAAGCGGTGATATAACAAATTTCTTCGAGGGTGAGGTGAACCATGGCACATGGTCGTCGTGGGGAATTATGAACATCATCGAAATGCGAAAAGGGATTCGCAGTGCTGCGGGCCCCGGGCACTGGAACGATCCGGACATGCTTGAGGTGGGGAACGGAATGGCGATCGCAGAAGACCGTGCACATTTCAGTCTCTGGTGCATGCTTGCAGCGCCGCTTATTACTGGTAACAATTTGAGAACGATGACCAAAGAGACGAGTGAGATTCTCACGAATCATGAGGTGATCTCCATCGATCAGGATTCCCTCGGAGTGCAGGGATTCCGATACATCGGTAAAGAGGGTCTTGAGATATGGGCGAAACCTCTTATGAAAGGTGATTGGGCAGTGTGCTTTCTCAATCGTTCGCAACAGAAACAGAAAATCGAGTTTCGCTGGAACGAACACACGATCAATGACGATTTCTCTAAGACCAGTTTTAATGCAAGTATGTCCACATACTTTGTGCGCGACCTATGGATGAAGAAAGATCTTGGTACTACAAAAACTGATTTGAAAACCGAACTTCCATCCCATGAGGTCCTCATGCTTCGTTTGTCGAAAGAATGATCAGTTGGTTCAAACGAAGTAATCAGAGTACGTTCGGGTGTCAACCTTGAGATGAACGATCTGAAATACCGATGGAGGAGTTAGATGAAATACGGATATTTTGATGATGAGCAGAAAGAGTACGTCATTACGCGTCCTGATACACCGCTGCCATGGATCAACTATTTAGGGACGGAACAATTTTATGGCATCATCACCAACACCGCCGGCGGATATTGCTTTTATCAGGATGCACGGTTGCGCCGCCTGACACGATACCGCTATAACAACATCCCGATGGACAGTAATGGCAGGTACCTGTATATCAGAGATGGCAATTCCATCTGGAATCCGATGTGGAAACCGATGCGTGTGGAGCTGGATCACTATGAATGCCGGCATGGGCTGGGATATACAAAAATTACCGGTAGAAAAAATGATCTCGAAGTATCAATAAACTTTTTCATTCCACTCGGATCCAGAAACGAGGTATGGTCTGTTCGGGCGGTAAATCGCTCTCAATCACCGAAGCAGATCAGGATGTGGAGTTTCGTTGAGTGGTGCCTCTGGGAGGCGTATGACGATATGACGAACTTTCAGCGGAATTACTCGACGGGCCAGGTGGAGATTGAAAACGGAGCTATCTTTCATACAACCGAATATCGGGAACGACGCAATCATTATGCCTATTTCGCTGCCAGTGAGACAGTGTCGGGATATGATTCGAGTCGTGATGCGTTCATCGGTGTGCATAATGGATTGGATGCACCTCAGGCCGTGATGGAGGGATGCTGCAAGAATAGTACCGCTTATGGCTGGCTTCCGATTGGGGTTCATCAGATCGATTTGAATCTTCAACCGGGAGAGATAAAAGAACTTACCTTCATTCTCGGTTATGCAGAGAATCCACCTGAGAAGAAATTTCTTGAGAATGGAACGATCCGGAAAAATGAATTTGAAGAAATACGATCGAGATACCTGAATCCTTTGGTAGCCTTATCTGCCTTTGATGCACAAAAGGTGTACTGGGAAAAGCTCTTATCGACGTATCAGGTTAGCAGCCCCGATATGATCGTCAATCGGATGGCAAATATATGGAATCAGTATCAATGCATGGTCACCTTCAATATGTCACGTGCCGCTTCGCTGTATGAATCGGGTGTCGGACGCGGGATGGGATATCGTGATAGTAATCAGGATGTTCTGGGATTTGTCCACATGATCCCCTCGCGGGCGCGTCAGCGAATTCTTGACATTGCTTCAACGCAGCTCTCAGATGGCACATGCTACCATCAATATCAACCGCTGACGAAAAAGGGAAATGCCGGCATCGGCGGGGGATTCAATGATGATCCACTCTGGTTAATATTGTCGACTGCGGCGTATCTTAAAGAGACCGGTGATTCCAGCATCCTGTATGAATCCATAGGTTATGCCGATCAAAAAGCATCGGAGGCCACACTTCTCGATCATCTGCATCTCTCTCTTCGCTATACCTTGAATCATCGCGGACCTCATGGTCTGCCCTTGATCGGTCATGCCGATTGGAACGATTGCCTCAATCTCAATTGCTTCTCAACGACGCCAGGAGAAAGTTTTCAATTGGCGGGACATATTGAGAATGACAGAGTAGCCGAGTCAGTGATGATTGCAGGATTATTCTGCAAGGCATGTACAGAGATGGTTCATCTTCTGCAATCTATCGGTAATACAACGCGAGTTGTTGAGTATAATGCATTGGCAGAGAGTATGAAACGAACCGTCTATGAACATGGCTGGGATGGTGAATGGTTTCTGAGAGCGTATGATGCATATGGGAAGAAGTTAGGTTCCCAAGAAAATGAAGAGGGAAAAATTTTCATTGAAAGCCAGGGATGGTGTATTTTGGGTGGTCTTGGATTGGAAAATGGTTTTGCCCTGAAGGCATTGGAAAGTGTCAAGCAGTATCTCTTCACTCCCAATGGAATCGTGCTGCAGCAGCCGGCATTTTCGAAATACTATGTTCATCTTGGAGAGGTGAGTTCCTATCCACCGGGCTATAAAGAAAATGCAGGCATCTTTACACATAACAATACATGGATTCAGATCGCCGAAACCATGATCGGTCGTGGAGATCAGGCGATGGAATATTATAAAAGCATCTGCCCATCAACCAAGGAAGAGCAGATCGATATCTATCGAAGTGAGCCGTATGTCTATAGTCAGATGACGGCCGGAAGAGATGCACCGACACCGGGAGAGGGGAAGAATTCCTGGTTGACCGGTACCGTCGCATGGTCTTTCGTAACACTCTCGCAATATATTCTTGGTATCCGACCGGAGTATGAGGGATTGGTTATTGATCCCTGTATCCCCAAGGAGTGGAAACAATTCCAGGTCATACGGAAGTTTAGAGGAGCGACGTATTCCATCACCGTAAAGAATCCAAATGGAGTAAGCAAGGGTGTGAAAAGTATGACACTTGATGGAGAGAGAATTCAAGGCAACAAAATCCCGACACTCAACGATGGGAAGGAGCATCGTGTAGAAGTTGTGATGGGATAGAACAAGGAAGAGGCTGATCGTGCTATGCAAGTTAGTTGTAAAACTACAAAAAACACAAAAGGTGCAAAGGTATAGATCGAAATCATAAAATCTTAGAAATATTCATTCTAATCTCTTAGGGGAAGAATTAAAATATGACAATTATAAACCAGATATTTGAAATAGTCGGGTCCTTATTCGCTATATCCTTAAATCCGATATAGAAGCGTTTCCAGGATAAAAGTGAGGAAAAATGAGACAGAGGGGCTTGATAGACCAGCGAAGAAAAAGCGAAGAGGTGTTTTTGGAGTACTACAAGGGGAAAACAATAGCGCTACAAGGCAAAGCAGAGATAGATCACCGATGACGTTACAAGATACAAAGAAGCACGCCTGAGAGGGAACATACCAAAGTACAGCAGCATGGATACTTACCAAGGAGGCCAAGGAGCAAGACGAAGCGTGTAAAAAGAGTTGGTCAAGAGGTTGAACGAATCGGCTGTTGAAGCCACTCGCACGATAAGACCACGAGCGTGATGAATAACGCGAGCTGCGAGATGATAGAGTTTATAGCGAAGTGTTCGAATAGATTTTTTCATCCACGTGTTGCCAAGTGTTATCTGCTTGATCAATTGAATGATGTTGTAAGCGAGGATGCCCGTGGTAAAGTAAAGCGCATTGGCATCGAACTGTCCACACGGAAGATGATCGAGATTAAAATGATGTTTGAGTTCGCCGATGATACGTTCCATTTCTCCACGCTGTTGGTGGAAGAGAATGACAGCATTGGCACTCATCTCTTCTACGGAGATGTTGGTAGCAACAATCCAATAGGTGTAGATCCCATCGAAGAGGTGAGTCTGATGTTTGCGAAGAGTGCGTTTGACAACGAGCTGAAAACTGTCTGTTGTTTTCTCCATCGTGTGTATTGTTTCAGCAACCTCCCACGGTGCGAGTGTTCCATCATCGAAAACGCCCTGTTTCCAAGCACATTGTGGGATGGTGGCAAGAGCGTTCATGACGGCAATGTCGTGATCAGCAGTCACGGTAAAGAGTCGGTGACAAGCAAAACAATCATTGAAGAAGGCGCTGTTGTAGGCGGCAGAATCACTCCGCACAATACGGATACGATCTGGGAGTCTCTGTTCACACTGGTGAACAAATTCTACCAAACCGACTTGGGGCGACTCGTTGCCGTAGCGGAATGTTGAACCGGCAACCAAACCGCTGCTTGCAATGATAGCGGGTAGTGGTTGATGGCCAATGGATTTCGCTTTTTCTGAAGCAAAGCAAGCCTCGAGCATAACCTATCAGGTTACTGTCGATAGCACTGGCCGATCACTATAACAACATCATTGATATGAAAAACGAATGCAATGTGGACAAGTTGGAATAATAAATCACCTTGAGGCAACGCTAGCCTGAACTCAAATTCTTCTTCAGTTCATAAAATGATCTTGATATTGTCGTAATACAGGCTTATATTTAGCCCAGAATTAAGACAATATAAAGGTATAGAAATGAGAAGCATCTCGATTTCAAATGACATTATTCCTGTCGGTCAATTCAAATCCAATCTAGCAAAGCACCTCAAAGAACTACGGACGAAGCGAAATTCTTTGATCATTACACAGAATGGGAAACCTGCCGGAGTATTATTGTCTCCAGAAGAATTTGATGAATTGAGGGAAACAAAACTCTTCATCGATTCAATTTCTCGTGGATTATCTGATTCAGAGGAAGGAGAAGTAGTGTCAACATCACAACTGAGAAACGAATTGCAAAAGAGACGTGCAGCTAAATAAAAATGAAAATCTTCTGGACAAAAGAAGCTGTGTTGAGATTACAAGAAATCGAAGAATACATTTCGAGAGATAAACCCGTAATAGCAATAGAATTTGTTGATAAACTAATCTCGGTCGCAGAAACTCTAGTGGATAATCCAAAGAAAGGAAGAATTGTACCTGAATTGTCTCTTGAAAGTATCAGAGAATTGCTATTTAGAAATTATCGCATTGTCTATCTGGTCAAGAAAAACTCGATAGAGATTATCACAGTTTTCGAAGGACATCAACTATTAAAACAAGAAGAAATATTTAAAAGCAGAGATCGATCATAGTAGGCCATCCGCGTCGCTAACTCAACCTCAGCGGCAATAGATAAGTTCAGTGGTATTTTATCATCTGTAAGACTCTTGTGGAAAGTCCCATCACGATTCAACTATGAAAGAGTTCGAACTTCATCCCATCACCACAACCACCTCATTCTCTCCCTTCATCATCTCCAGTGGAATGAGATTACCATTAATCTCTGTTCCATCAACAGTGACTCTCTTCACACCTTTCTGCACGTTGTCCGGATTCTGGATGATGATGGAGAAATTCTTTTTCCTGAATCTTCTTGTGATTGTTATCTCTTTCCAATCAGAAGGAATACATGGATCGATCCGCAGGCCGGTATACTCCGGTTGGATTCCCAGGATGTACTGCGTCGCTGTATAATATGCCCACGATGCACTGCCGCTGAGCCATGGAAGGCGTGCCGCGCCATAGCGAGGGCTGTATTTGCTGTGTATGAACTGGTTGTACACGTACGGTTCGATCTGCCTGAGCTCCGCTTTGGTATTATAGGCTGCCGGCATAAACTTTCTGTAGTACTCGTACGCCCAATCTCCCCGTCCCAGCATCGCCTCGGCGATGATAGCCCACCCCTGTGTATGACAAAAGATCGAACCGTTTTCTTTCATCCCTTTATTGAACAATCGCGCTTTAATCACTTTGGGATCGGTATTCTCCACCGGAGGATCACAGATCATTAACCCATACTCGGTCGAGAGGCGGTGATGCACAACATTCATCAATTGCTCACCGCGCTCATCTGTGAGGTGACCGCTCAGAATTGCCCATGGCTGCGGTTCTAAGAATATAGATGCTTCCTCATTCTCCTTTGAACCAAACTTCAGGCCGTCTGCCCGATATGCCCGCAGGTACCATGCACCATCCCAGGCGTGCTTCTCCAGATTTTCATCGAGTGTTTTCATATGTCCCTGCGCCCACGACACTTCATCGGTGATGGCAAGCATTTCACAAATCTCAAGATAGGTCTTCAGTGCATAACGTAACTGGAATGCAACGAAGACAGTCTCTCCGTCATGGCCGAGTTCAAGGCAGTCATTCCAGTCTGCAAACAGGCCGCAGGGAAGTCCATGTGCGCCTGACCGATCGAGATTGAATTGAATGGCGCGTTTCATATGGCCAAGGACAGTCTCTTCTCCGGTATCCGCATAAGGAAGAATTTTCGAGTAGAAGGAAAGATCACCCGTCTCTTTGACATATACCGGAATGGTGCTAAAGAGCCACATGCAATCGTCGGACCGGTACTCGTGTTCCCGGGGAGCTTTTTCCTTTCCCGGTGTATGGGCAAATGGCTTTACAACCGGCATCGCACCGCCGGTAGATACCTGTCCGGTAATCATCAACTCAAGGCGCCCACGCACTTCATCGGGAATGAGATGAAGCACTCCGAGCAAGTCCTGAACGGTGTCGCGGTATCCGAGGCCATCTCGTTCACCTGTATACACCAGGCTTGCCGCGCGTGACCATGTGTAAGTCATCATACAGTTGTAGGGATTCCACATGTTCAACATACTATTGAATTCGGCATCAGGAGTGCAAGCGGAGATCCCCGTAATTTTATTATGCCAGTATTCCTTCAACTGTTCATACTCCACGCGAGCCTTTGCCGGATCTCCCATTTCCTGAACGGCTCTCTTGGCCTCAATTCCTGCAGCACCTATTCCCATGAGAATGACGATTGTTTTTGATTCACCTGAATCCAATTCCACATCAACCTGCACAGTGCCGCAACCGTTATCTCCCACTGCGATGGAGTTCTTACAGCGACCCTCTTCGACCACCAGTGGATTGGCATAGGTGCGATAAGGTCCTAAAAAGATTTCTCGATCCGTATCGAAGCCGACTATTGGCGCTCCTGTCACTGCTAGAAAAGTGTGACGTCCCTGGCCATCGTCTTCAAAATGATCTGGCTGTTCAGGCATAAAGACATTGGTGCCATGATCGATGATGTTGTCGATTACACTCATCTTAAGGATATATTGTGAGTATTGAAGATTGATCATATCCTGAGATAAATTCCAATTGTTTGCGTACTCGACATAGGTGAAGAAACTCAATCGTCGTTTCTTTTTATCCTTGTTTGTTATCGTGAGCAGCCAGCATTCGTATATCCGGCCAAGAGGGACAAAGTATAAGGTCTCAGTTTTGATTGCGGAATATTCGGATGATATTTTGGTGTACGCCGTGCCATGTCTGCACTCTGATTTGTATTCCCGGAGTGATTTCCCTACCGGCTGCCAGCTCGCAGACCAAAAGTCTTTACTCTCTTTGTCATGAATGTAAATGTATCGGCCCGGTTGATCCATGGGTATGACATTGAAGCGAAGACGGGTGAACCTGCCCTGAGCTGCGGATTTATAAAAACTGTACCCGCCGGCGTTATTGGTGATGATGGCTCCGTACTCGGTCGATCCCAGGTAATTGCTCCATGACCGTGGTGTGTCGGGTTGCTCGATTACATATTCTTTATTCTCGTCATCGAAAAAGCCGAATTGCATGATGGCATTCCTTTGTGATCCCTTAAAAATAAATTTACCGCAAAGATCGCCAAGTCACCAAGAGTCAACTATGTCAAGGTGCGGTTCTTTCACTACAAAACTCTTGGCGTCTTGGCGGCCATTCTTCATTCCATGAGATGATCGTCAAAACACTTCTGAATTGTTCTTGATGTACTCGATCAGTTCATCCACTTGGGCAAATGCGATCGAAGTATAGGTATCCGCTGCTCCGTAATATATCACAATGCGGCCTGTCGGAGCATCGAAGAGGGCCGCACCTGGGAAAACAACATTCGGAACAAAACCGGTTGTCTCATATGGCTGCTCCGGCGTGAGCAGATAATCCCTTGTTCGGTACAATACCTTGCTGGGATGATCGATGTCGAGAATCACTGCACCAAAACTGTACACAAAACCGTTACAGGTTGTCGATACACCGTGGTAGAATAAGAGCCAGCCTTCGGTTGTTTCAATGGGGATAGGGCCCGCTCCGATTTTCACTCCCTGCCACCATCCCTGGCCGCCTTTGCCCATCACGAATTGATGGTTCCCCCAGTGAATGAGATCGGGACTTTCACTCAGAAAAATATCACCGAACGGTGTGTGGCCGCTATCGCTTGGGCGACTGAGCAGAATATATTTGCCATGCACTTTTCTTGGAAAGAGCACACCGTTGCGATTGAAGGGCATCAGGGGATTGAGCATGCGGGTAAACGTCTTGAAATCGCTTGTCCTGCCTAATCCGATCGATGCTCCCCGCATATCGTCGCACCAGACGACATAGTAGGTGTCGTCAATGAGGACTACGCGAGGGTCGTACGCATAACTTGTTGGACTGGGATTTCCTTGTTCATCGACCCACTGAATCGGATCGGGTCCTATTGTCCATTTCAATCCGTCTCTGCTTTTACCGGAGAAAAGCATTGCGCGCCCGTTCTTCTGATCGGCACGAAATACTCCGACGAATGCATCATTGTACGATACCACCGCACTGTTAAAAATTCTGGCGGCTTTGGGAATTGGATTCCAGCCAATCACTGGATTCTTCTTGTATCGCCAAAGGACATCAGAACACCCTTTCGGTTTTTTCTGCCAAGGAATGTTGGGTAATGCTCTGCCGATAATTGTCTTCTTCATTTGTGATCCTTTATGCAATAGGTCATTCACGGTAAGGTCGAGAGAACGTTCATCTTTCATTCACGATCCATACCAGCGATCATCAAGCCTAAGCAATAACTTCTTCACCGATCGCTTTCCTTCTTGCTTCGAGGTCGGCTACGATCTCCGCAACACGTGTATCATTCAGCGGATAGAAGAACATTATGACCGCTGCGAGAACTCCAAACCCGGCAGGGATAAGACTAAAGAGAAGGAGCAATCCATTGAGGCTGCTCTCGGACTGTGCCTGATTGGGTTCAAATCCCACTTGGGACATCAATGTCAATGCCACAAAGGCACCGAATGCCCACCCGATTTTCTGTGACATCGTCGAGGCAGAAAAAACTAAACCGGTTGCTCTCCGTCCGCGCTTCCACTCGCCGTAATCGGCTGTATCGGCATACATTGCCCATACCAAAACGCTCAATGGTCCGCCCGTAATGGAGCCGGTAATTTGGAAGAGGAAAATCAAAGCAAGCTGATCGGGGCCGAGAAAATAAAATGCAGCCGTACTAAGGATGGCGACAATGAAGATGATCATGAATGCTTTTTTCTTTCCAAGCGCTTTTGCAACAAAACTCACCATGAGCACACCGATAAATGAAGAGATCTGTCCAATGGTATTGAATGCAGAAGTGATTGCCGTAAAATCGTAGGTATTAGTTCCGAGGAAGGGGAGAGAAATACTCTGTGACTGAACGAAATATTTAAAATAGTGAACAGTGACACTGCTCCGAACTGCGACAAAAAGGATAAAGGTAATCGTTGTCGCCAGGAGAATCAGCCAAGGCGTGTTGGTGACTAATTCATAGAGATCTTGCTTGATGGAAGCTTTCTGAGATTTGGGAGGCAACACTCGTTCCCGGGTGCCTTTAAACGCGATGAGGAAGAAAATGACGGCCGCAACACCATAGACCATAAAGGATCGCTGCCATCCATGGGCGTCATTTCCGGCACCCAACATGTTGACCATCGGTAGTAATGTCGCGGATACGATAATCCCTGCGGCGAACGCAAAGAGGAATTTCATGGAAGATACTGTCGTCCGTTCGTTCGAATCGGCTGAGATCACGCCAAGCAGTGCAGTGTAGGGGATATTGATCGCGGTATACAGCATCATAAGGAGATTGAATGTAACATACGCCCAAATGAGTTTTCCGGTATCTCCCAAATCTGGGACTGTAAACGTAAGCACACCGACAAGAGCAAAAGGGACACAAATCCAGAGCAGATAAGGGCGGAAGTGTCCCCATCGCGTCTGTGTTCGATCAGCAATAATCCCCATCATTGGATCATTGATGCCGTCCCATATTCGACTCACAAGAAAGAGCGTTGCTGCAGTGCTGGCAGGAATGAGAAACACATCCGTGTAGAAGTAGGTAAAGTACAGCATAAAGGTTTGCCAGTATAAAACCGAGGCAAGGTCGCCAAAGCCATAGGAGAATTTTTCTTTAAATGGGAGTTTCTGGATTTCGCTGCCCATGTGTCCGATTCCTTTTCTCAATGAAAGATGGCTACTTCATTTTTGCTTGTGATGGAAAAATACTGAAATGGTGTCACCGAATGCAGGTTGCGTACGATCCAGAGGACCATTCTCCTGCTTATTCCGATTAGTATTTTCCAAAAAGGTTTAAGCAAATTTCATACCATAAGCAATCCTTAGTTTGATCCAAAAACAATCCAGAGAATATTTCTCATCGATACATGAAGAAAACTTACTATCGACTGAAAGAATGTGCTGGCCAGCTTGAGGGCATCAATTACCAGGAGCAAATCGAGTGCCGACGTTCATCGGTGAACAATGATTCGAGCAGTGTTCTTGATTGTTATAAATCTCCGCTCCATTACCTTAACAATATTATGGTACTCTTTTTGTTGGTAATTCTGGAAAATAGTGTATCAAAAGGAGGACAAATGCGCTGCGCACTTCAATGTATTCTGATGATGTTACTATTGGTATGGTTTGGCCAATCAAGCGACGCCCAGCAGCCAAAAAGAATCTTATTTAATTGGGACAATACAGTAGATGTCAACCGGCCTCTTCGTCTCCAAAACACAAAGAAACTCCCTCTCATTATGGTAAAGGGGAATAAGTTCGTCAATAGTCGGGGTGACGCCGTACTCTTTCGCGGAGCAGCGATTGCTGATCCCGATAAGATTGAACAGCAGAAGCGATGGAATAAAACTCTTTTTGAGAAAGTGAAGGAATATGGTGCCACCATTGTGCGGATTCCGGTTCATCCTGTCCCGTGGAGGATGCGGACACCTGAGAAATATATCCAATTACTCGACCAGGCCGTTAATTGGTGTACTGAACTTGACATGTATATCATTATCGACTGGCACTCAATCGGAAATCTTGGCATGGAACTCTTCCAGGATCCTGTGTATGTCACCACAAAACAGGAGACATACGAATTCTGGAGAACAATGGCTGTGCATTATAAAGGGCACAATACAGTGGCATTCTTTGAGATTTTTAATGAGCCGACATTGTATAACGGACAATTGGGAAGAATTTCATGGACGGAGTGGAAGGAGATTAATGAGAATATTATCAGTCTCATTCGTGCCTACGATACCGAGAAAATTCCTCTCGTGGCCGGTTTAGATTGGGGATATGACCTTACACCTCTCCATATCGAACCTATCGAGGCGGAAGGGATTGGTTATGTGACTCATCCCTATCCTCATAAGCGGCAAAAGCCGTACGAACCGAAATGGGACGAAGCATTTGGATTTGCTGCAGATCGCTATCCGGTGTTTGCAACTGAATTTAGTTTTGTGCTGGGGAAGCAAGGGATGGCAGACAATGGTGAATATGGTTATGCAATCATTAAATATCTGGAATCGAAGGGGATTAGTTGGGTAACGTGGGTTTTTGATCCCAATTGGTTCCCTCAACTGATTGAATCCTGGGATACCTTTAAATTAACGGAGGGAGGCGAATTTTTTAAAAAAGCTCTCCATAAGGAAATTGCGAGGTAACAAGGTCCGGGTACAGCTTTATCACTTTCGAAATCTAACGTGTCAGGTTGTTCAGCAGGAAAGCTCGTCTTTATTAGATTAATATGGATTTATTAATTTGATAAAGGCAGGTGTTTGCCACTCAGATGCAGGGTTCGGTTTTCATCTGAAAACTCCAATCGGGCAGTATTTTTTCTGGCATTCGATATGTTTCTCCCTTTTGGGTTATCCTTGGTTTTTCATTTCAAATGATAATAGACTATGAAAATTTGTTCAGTAGTATGAATTGCAGATGATTTACGGGTCTAATCATCTCTGCTCAATCTAATCGAACCAAGCAAATATCATCGATAATTAATGATGCTTCAAACAATCCACCATGACGGGCATCTTTTGGAATCAATTTTTCCTCTCAGCCATTCCGCCACAATCCTCCTAAGTCATCAAAAATCAGAATGTTATGTGAAGAGTTTGAGATGGGGATTCAACATAGACCGAATAAATTATGACTATAACAGTCTTGATAGACACTATAGTGGCACGACATCGTGCAGCATGAACAAATCAATAATCTCCATCAAACGCACCCGTGTTTTCAATGGAAGTTGCAGAACTGTATCATCTCTTGGAGAATCCTGGAATGAGGGAACGAGATCCGCTCAGTCCAAAACAGATTTGTCAAAGGTATGGAATCTAACAGATCTTGACTTTCAATGTCAAAAATCTAATCTTGCTGGTGGCGTTCACGGTCAAAGCACTCTTCCAGATGATAAGCATCGCACAACCGATATTACCCGTACAGATTCACTCTCACACTCAGCAACGAAAAGAAACGCAATTGGATAACAGAAGAAAAATCCATAAGGAGAATATTATGTCTATCGGTATCTCTTATCGTCAACGAAGACTTGCTTATGGACTCATCATTGGTCTACTCTTTTTGATTCAATCGGTAATTGCCCAGGGATCCGGTTCGATTAAGGGATCAGTCGTCGATAATGAAACCGGTGAAGTACTCATTGGAGCAAATATTCTTATCCAAACAACAAGTCTGGGGGCAAATTCTGACCTGGATGGAAATTTTAAAATACCAATCGTCCCTGCAGGAAAGTGGATCATTCGGGTATCGTTTGTTGGCTATGCTCCAGTGACGCGTGAAGTAACGGTCATTGAAGACAAAACATCGGAAGAAAAATTCCGTCTCACCGCACGGGCTATTATGCGTGAGGCAGTCATTATCACTGCTCAGGTGAAAGGGCAGGATGCAGCGATCAACCAACAACTGGCTTCAAACACCATCAGCAATATTGTTGCCCGTGACCGTATCAAGGAATTGCCCGATGTCAATGCAGCAGAGTCCATTGGAAGGCTGCCAGGTGTCTCCATCAGCCGGTCGGGGGGCGAGGCGAACAGAGTGTCGATCCGCGGACTATCGCCGAAGTATAACACCGTAACGCTGAATGGCGTTGCTGTGCCGGCAACCGGCGGTGATGATAGGAGTGTTGATCTCTCGCTCATTTCGTCGACGATGCTTGATGGCATCGAACTAAAGAAAGCCAATACGCCTGACATGGATGCCGATGCTGTCGGCGGAACAGTTGACCTGCGATTAAAGGAGGCCCCGGAAAATTTTGAGTTCAATGCCACGGCACAAGCCGGCTATAACCAATTGCAGAAGTACTATGGTAATTACAATTTCAGTGCAAACATCAGCGACCGGTTTTTGGAAGGAGATCTTGGTATTATCGGCAGTTTTAATATGGATAACTTTGATCGGAGTGCCGATAAGTTCTCAGGCAACTATCGGGAAAAACAAACCGGTGGAGTGACAGGAATTGCAGTAACCTCCATTCTACTTCGGGAGGAAAAAGTAAAACGGGGACGCACAGGTGCAAGTCTGTTGCTCGATTATCGCATCCCTTATGGAAAGGCTACACTGAATTCCTTCTTTAACCGTTTGAATTGGGATGGACTCTATCGCATCAACAGGATGAATGTGAACGACAACCGTCACTATTATGATCTTGAAGATCGAGGCGGGATCACTTCAATTTTTACCGGAGCTTTGGGAGTGAAGCAGGACTTTGACTGGATTAAGTACGATTTGAATATTGCTCGGACTGGAACCCATTCGGATAGTCCTGATGATCGCACCTGGACATTCGCCCAGGAAAACGCAGCATTTCTCGGAGTCACCAATGAGACGCGGGCAATTGAAGTGCCAACCTTCGCCACCGTCGATACGAATATTACGGGATTATCCTCGATGTTTATCTACGGAACCCGGCGGAATGAAAACCAATCCTCCATTCAACTGAACATTCAGATGCCGTTCCACATTGCCGATTTTCTCAGCGGCTATGTAAAATTTGGAGGAAAACTTCGAACACTCAAACGGAATAATGATGAAAATCAGAGCGGCCGGGACGGACTTCAATATGGCAGCAGCACCGGATTGAATCAACCGCTAGCAGTGACGCTAAAAAACCTTGCTCACTGGTATCCGGATCAATTCAACTGGCCGAACGATTCTACAATGGCAAGGAAGTACGGTATCATTCCCATCTGGCGATTCAGGAGCGATTATTCCCGATCAGACTTCCTCAAGAATCAATATCCTCTCGGTTATGTAGTCAACGAAGGATTGATGAATAAAATGACCGAAGGCATGCATGGCACTGCAGAATGGCTGCCGTATGCGATCGGTTCAAGAGGACGTGACTACGATGGCGAAGAACGATATCAGGCAGCGTACTTCATGGCGTCGCTCAATCTGGGAGAATATGCGACCCTGATTCCAGGAGTGCGTTTCGAACAGGATTACTCCAAGTATCATGGACAGAGCTACCGGGAGGCCACACTGAACAACATTCAGGCAGAGCCGGCGGATCTAGTGTTGCTTGAGAATGAACGTAAAAATAAATTCTGGCTGCCGATGCTTCATCTGTCGATCCAACCGATCGACTGGATAAAAATCCGATTTGCACGCACCGAAACACTTACCCGGCCCGATTATATCCAGTATGCACCAATCACTTCTATTAATGTCTATCAAAGCTATATCCGTGCCGCGAATGCAGAACTCAGGCCGGCCCGATCCAAGAACTACGATGTGGCAATCTCAATCTATGAAAACCACATTGGCTTGTTCTCCGTTTCAGGATTCTATAAGAAAATTTACGACCTCATTATGCAGAGCACAATATACTACCAGCCTGGGATCACGTTACCAGAGGGATTGAACATCCCCTCCAAATGGCTCGCGAATGCGAGCCCCCAGATTGATACGTACACCAACAATCCCTATGCGGCAGAATATCGAGGATTCGAAGTTGAGTGGCAGACCAACTTTTGGTATTTAACTTCGATCTTCCAGGGGGTTGTATTGAATGTGAATTATACCAGAATCTTCTCAGAAATCGAGAAAGAGTTGTTTTTCGTCATTAATGGGCCCCAAATTCCGGGCACCCGTCCGCCGCGATTCTCAAAAATCCTGGTTGATAGTTCCAGATTCGCACGTATGCCGGATCAACCGAAGCATATTGCCAATGTCACCCTTGGGTACGATTACGAAGGATTCTCAGCTCGCCTCTCGTATCTCTATCAAACGGATAAGACGACATTCATCAGTCTGGAACCGATTCTTGATAACTTCTCCGGGACATATGCACGCTGGGATCTTACGCTGCAGCAAAACATTGGCTGGGGGATACAGCTTTTTGCCAACTTCACAAACCTGAACAATAGGCCCGATGAGAATTTCCGCGGGTACACATTAACCGATCCAGCATATATCGAGTATTACGGTTTTTCCAGCGATGTTGGTATCCGATACAGATTCTAGATGTCTATCGTCGAATGCAATCATTAACCAACAAATCCACCAACAAACAATAGGAGAATTCCTATGAAACTCAACTACGGCATTATTCTTCTGGCGTTCATCGCAGTCGTTGTTTTCTGGCCTGCCGAACGGGCAAAGGCTCAGGCGAGCGATACGCTCACGGTGCAGTGGGCAAATACAGACGGTTCTGTGAAAGTAAATTCTCTCGTCGATGCAGTACGAGGTGACACAACCGCTGCGGGCGCCAGAAAAAGCGCAAACCGTGTCTATAAGCTGTTACGAGGTGGTTTCTACTGGGTTACAGAGCGTATTGAAAACAAGGGATACCATCTGCGTATCGTTGGGGAGGTACCGGGAGCAAAATACGATGAAAATCCCGCTGCTATCCAGATGTATCCACGAGCTGATGGGACTGTTGATGGCCGTGTCATAAGCGGTCAAAGTGATGTAACGTTAAAGAATCTCTGGCTCACTGGTCGTGATTATAATGGTGTCCAGACATATTATCAGCCATACCAGATGGATGCAACCAACAGTCGCTTTGTTATCGACAATTGTATAATTGAGTATACCAACTTTGCTCCCATCGCATGGACGGGTAAGGGAAATAAAATTTTCTATACAAACACCAAGTTCCGGAATATTATCGGTCAGCCTAGCACTCAACAATGGGAAGGCCGTGGCATATCGATCTGGGCAGATCAGGATAGTGTTGTTGTCGAGAACTGCACATTTTTCAATGTGGGATTCACAGCACTCCAAATTGAAGGCGGGGCGGCAAGCTACCTTCGATTCAACCACAATACATTGGTGAATGTAGGCCGCTCCATCAACACCGGTAACTGGTTCCGTGAAGCCTATTTCGCCAATAACCTCTGCATCAACGTCTGGTGGCATGGAGAGGGATACGTCGATATGTCCAATGTGAATCGTGATGTACGAGACGTTCATGGCGGTCTCTTCAGCATTGGTGCATTGCCATCACAATATGGTCCTGAACAGGGTCGTCGGATTGTCTTCACAAATACCGCAGCGTATCTCGATCCGAAATTTGTGACCTTCTATAAGGATACAATCCGAAGAGCGTTCTTTGTCAATCCAATCACAAAATTCGACTTCCTTGCAAAGTACAGTGCAATGAAGATCAAAGATACAACATGGCTGACCACCGAACCCGGCATCCCGGTCTATTCTACCATTACGGCGATCATCGATTCGATGATCAAGAATATCAAAGATCTTCGTGCAGGGATTACTCCAGCACAGCGGTATTTCTATAAGCCATCGCAGTATCCAACAGATGTTGTATGGCCATTGCCAGAGAATTTTGCCTACACGAATACCACACTCAAAACTGGCGGCTCTGATGGTTTGCCTCTTGGTGACTTGAACTGGTTCCCAACTGATAAAGCAAAATGGGAAACAAACAAAGTGAAATACATTGCGGATATCGAAGCCCTTGCCGGTCCGAAGATTAAACTCGATGTTGTCAGCACATCGCAAGCAGAAGCCGGTACACTTTCAGGATCTTCTGCCATTTCCACGTTCACTGGATTCTCTTACTTCCAGATGGACGGCGGCGGATTCCTGCAATGGGATTTCACTCTGGCCGCAGCCGGACAGTTGGATCTGAATATCTGGACGCATATGCGCAACAACAGTATGAGGGGCCAGCATACATTTGTCAACGGCGTAGAGATCCATGATTCAAACCATGGTTGGGGAGAATTAATTTATGATAACGCTGCCGGTGTAACCTCTGGTATGAAAATCAACGAGTGGACTTGGGTAAAGTGGACGCAAGCGGATCTCAAGGAAGCCGGAGCATTAACATTCAAGGCGGGTGCAAATACAATCAAGATGTCCTCTTCATGGGGATGGCAGAACTTTGCCGGTGTTGACCTGCTCACTCCGGGTACGACGACTGTTGTCAAGTCGCTTCGGGCACCTGATGTAACTTCGTACGAAATCGTTTTACCAATCGGCGAAGGTGCGAAATTTACTCCGAGCGGTTTCAAGTCCGTTAAACTTGGCTCGAGTGGAAGCATTGCCTGGAGCATGACCGCCGCTACTGCGGGAACGTATCGGCTCAATGTGTTCTATCAAAATCCGGGTACCGCACAAACCGGACAAATTAAGGTCGATGCCGCAACGGTTATTTCAAATCTTGCCATGGCAGTAAAGACGGATTCTACAGGCACCAATGTGTTGTCCGATCCATTTACCATGTCAGCCGGTGCTCATACAATTACCCTGACTGGAAGCCAGGCGAATGTGGACTATGTGCAACTGGTGAAAGAAACCTCGGTGAGCGGCATTGGCGACGCCGAAATTCCGCAGGGCTTTGCATTGGCACAGAACTATCCGAATCCATTCAATCCCACAACAACAATTCGCTTCTCTATTGGTACTTCGTCGAAAGTACTCCTGACCGTGTATAACATCCTCGGTCAAAAAGTAGCGACATTGCTCGATACAAAAATGGATGCCGGTACCTACATGTACAATTTCGATGCCGGTCGATTATCTACCGGTGTTTATTTCTATCATCTGGAAGCTGGTAATTTCCGTTCGATCAAGAAAATGATGCTGATCAAATAGAGACCTGGCTGCTAGATCGTTGTAAAGTATGTTGGGGGCCGGCACGCGAAACGAGATGCCGGCCACTCTTTTTTCCCTACCAAGGGGAGAAGCTTTTCCTGTCGGTCTAACATCAAGGAGCTGTTATGGAAGAGGTGACTTGCATAAAGACCTTGGCACGAATGATCGACCACTCCCTCCTTCACCCCACGATGACAGATGAAAGCATTCTGAAGGGTTGTGAGCTTGCCAAACAGTATGATGTGGCAACGGTCTGCATAAAACCCTATGCCATTCCATTGACACGGAGTGTTCTCGAGAACTCCGATGTAGGACTCTGTGTCGTCGTCGCTTTTCCACACGGCAACAGTACAACGTCAATAAAAGTACAAGAGACCGAAGAGGCGTTATCGGGTGGTGCGACAGAAATCGATATAGTCGTGAATATCGGCAAGGTTCTCAGCGATGATTGGGACTATGTGACCTCAGAAATTGCAGCGATCAATGAGGTGGTGGTGAAACGAGGTGCGGCTCTGAAAGTGATATTTGAAAATGATTTTCTTGAAGACCGGCATATTCTCAAACTCTGTGAACTTTGTTCGGCGAATGAAGTTGCGTTCGTGAAGACTTCAACCGGCTATGGATTTGTAAGACAAGCGAATGGTATGTACTCATATGCAGGTGCAACTGACCACCATCTGAAACTTATGCGAAGTCATTGCCCTCCATCGGTGCAAGTAAAAGCCGCTGGCGGGATACGCACGCTCACAGACCTGCTTCGGGTCCGAGAACTCGGCGTGACTCGGGTTGGGGCCACAGCAACACAAGAAATTTTGGAAGAGGCAAAACGGCAAGGGTATCGCTAAGCCCTCAAGAGTGCAGAACACTGGAAGTTATCAGCTTTCCTTTGAAAGATGATTCTATGAAATTCTTAACGTGTGTTGTGCTGGTGTTCTACTTCGTGCAGGTGTCTGATGAACTCTTTGCGGGAGCATGGGGTGAGAAACCAACAGAAGGCACACAGTATCAATCACTCAGCTTTCGTTTCACGGAAAATTTGCACTTCACAAATCCTTTCGATCTCGAATCAAATCAGGTGGTCTTGGTTATCCGGCAACCCGACTACTCCAGCAAGGTGATCTCATTCTTCTATGATGGATTATCTCAAGAGAAGGTGGAGCAATGGGAGGCGCGTTTTGCACCAAGCCAGCCGGGCCTCCATCGATTGAGCATTGTCATCAACGGAAAAGCCAAAGAACAGTTCAACGTGCAAGTGAAACCTCATCGAGAGGGTAACGATGGAGGATTGAAGATCTCCGACCGGCTTGGTGTCTTCGAATTTGAATCCGGGAAAACATTTCGAGGCATCGGCCTGAATGTGTGCTGGGCGATGAGCTACGAATACTTTTTCAAAAAAATGCAGGCATCAGGGATAACAATCGCCCGCATCTGGCTCTGTCCGTGGAACCTCTCGTTTGAATGGAAAGAAACAGGGCTCGGTCGATATAACCTGGAATCGGCACGCAGATTGGATGACATCATTGCTCTGGCAGAACGGTACAGCATCTATGTGATTCTCTGTATGGATTATCATGGAATTGCACCGAAAGGGATGGGATACTTTAAAGAGAACCGGTGGCTGGCCAGTCCCTATAATCGGATGAACGGCGGGCCTTGTGCGAACGAAGCAGATCTCTTTACCGATCCCGAAGCGAAGGAGTACTATAAAAAGAAATACAAATACATCGTTTCCCGCTATGGCGCCAGTGCACATCTAGCAGCATGGGAATTTTTCAACGAGGCTGACCTCATGGCAGGCCAATCGATCCCAATCAATCGCTGGCACATTGAAATGGCAGAGTATGTAAAATCAATCGATGTACACAAGCGCCTCGTTTCGAGCAGCTCGACAAGAAAGTATATAGAAAAACTGGTGGATGCGTTTAAGTCGCCCGCTACAGATTTTGTCATGTTTCACGAGTACAACACGTTGAATATGGCGCCCTATGTTATAGATTTGCATGAGGCTGCGACGGAATATTATCAAAAGCCTGTTATCCTCGGTGAATTTGGCATTGAATTTCGGGGAGGCGATCGGACCTTTAAAGCCGACTCGCAGCATATCGGTCTCCATAATGGAATATGGGCTGGCTGGTTCAGTGAAACACCTGTCGTACCTATGAGCTGGTGGTGGGACAATTATATCGATGCACATAACCTTTGGCATGAATATGCCGCATTGACTCGCTTCGCACAGTCGATGGAGTTCGAGGGGAAGCATCTTGCCTTCAAGACTCTTGATCCTGGGTATCTTATCGCGAAACCGAAGGAGCAGGCTGCATGCATGGTGCGCTGTATCTACTTCAGTGATCACGCTGCACTTTGGTTGAAACATCTCGATTACCAATGGTCTCTCGTGAGTGAAGGCATCCAGCCGGCGAAACTTGGTTCTTTTACACAAGTTGTACCTCATCTAGTGCCGGGGCAGTATACTGTTCGTTGGTACGATCCCCAAGCCGGGCAATTTTCTGAGAAGCTCGATGCCGCGGAGGTGAAGCAGGATGGAGTTCTCAGTCTCACAATTCCTGTCCTCACAACGGATCTTGCGTGCCTCCTGATCCGGAAGCAGTAAACAGCCACGAGAAAATGAGGATTTCAATGCAAGTCTGTGATCGATTAGGCATTCTACGATGGTGGCTCGTCACATTGCTGTGATCATGTGTCCAACACAGAAGAGCAATAAGTTTGAAGAAATAGCATTGATGGATACTATCAGGAGATAACGATGAAAACACAACGTACAGTCACCCTTTGTGTGGCTCTCGTTCTCGCTTCACTTTCCTTTTCTCAAGAAAAGACCGTCGAAGAGCTTCAGAAAGGATTGAACTATCTTGAAACAAAAACCTATACAGAGGCGGAGAACCTCCGCATCCTCAAACTCTTCGAAGGATTACGCGCTGCCGATGTCTCCGATGGCATGGATATAGCGGGATTACCGGGTGTGGGACTCGTCGATCCTGCTATTCATCCGGACTGGATCGATTCTAAGGGACTGACACATCAGTTCAGGGGAATTGCAGTGACTGCGCGTTACGTCCCTACACAGCGTTCCGACAGGCCGATGCCGGGCCAGAAGTTCCAGGAGTGGGAGGGGCACTTCTATAATACCTATTCGCATGAGGCGTTTGCCAAAATCATTCGACCTGGATCAGTTGTCGTCCTTGATGATGTAGAGGAAAAAGACATTGGGTCAATCGGATCGTACAACATCCTGTACTGGAAAAGCCTAGGAGCTGTTGCTGTTGTAACAGATGCATCGTCACGTGATACCGATGAAATTCTTATCGAAGGCGTTCCACTCTATCTGCGGAAAAAAGGTCGCGGCATCCGGCCCGGCAGAAATGAACTCGAATCTGTCAATCGTCCCGTCGTTATCGGCGGAGTGCTTGTCTGTCCCGGCGATGTTGTCGTGGGAGACGCCGATGGAGTCGTCGTCGTACCCCGGGCACAGGCAGAACAAGTTGCCGGTTATGCTCGAGAGATATTACTGAAAGATAAAGAGGGGAGAAAGCAGTTGTACGAAAAAGTGGGATTGCCTCCTGATAAAACTATCAAGTAATCCAGACCATCGCCAATGCTCCGAAACTGTCTATTAGAAGTGAGATTTCCCTATGAACAATCATGTCACCGCGGCCAGTATGCAAGTACTGATTGCGCTGGTGTTCTTTCTGGTGCCAATTAGCTGTCATAACGTGACGATGAAACGAGAACATCACATATCAGAATCACACGCCACCCAGAATCGCATCGCCCTGGAGATGCAGAGAGTACTCGATGATGAGCTAAAGTCCTGGTATCCTCTGGTGCTCGATACCGTGGATGGCGGATTTTTCAGCGACATCAATTCCACCTGGCACGTCGAAGGGCAGCAGAATAAGTTCATTGTGACACAGGCCCGACACGTCTGGTCCGCTGCGCATACCGCTCAGTATTACCAAAAGGATAACGCGCTGCGCAGTGTGGCTGCACATGGTTTTCAGTTTTTGAAGAATGTCATGTGGGATAAGGACTATGGAGGATTCTACGATCTCGTTACGCGGAAGGGGGAACCGATCAAAGAGGATGGCCGGATTATCAAGCGTGCGTATGGAAATGCATTTGCCATGTATGGGCTTGCAGCGTACTACCGGACTTCGGGTGACACAACTGCATTGAAGCTAGCTCAGGAAACTTTTCAGTGGCTTGAGAGGTATAGCTACGACTCTCTCTGTGGCGGGTACCTCCAATTTATAACCCGTGAGGGAGCAGCTCTTGAACGAGGATTCCGCGGTGCCCCCCCGAAAGATCAGAACTCTTCCATCCATCTCCTTGAAGCGCTTACAGAACTCTACACGGTATGGCCGGATGCAATCGTGAGAAGCCGCCTGGAGTCGATGCTGCAGATTGTCCGCGATACGCTGACGACGGGGAAGGGATATCTGGTATTGTTTTTCGAACGTGATTGGACTCCGGTTTCATTTCGCGATACCGAGCCGGCCCTTCGAGAGAGGAACTATGAATACGACCATGTCTCTTTCGGCCACGATGTAGAAACAGCCTACTTGATGCTGGAAGCCTCGGAAGCACTCGGTCTGGAGAATGATACAACAACACTTCGTATTGCGAAGAAGATGGTCGATCACGCATTGAGATTCGGATGGGATCGGGATCATGGAGGATTCTTCGATGGCGGCTATTACCTGCCAGGAGAAGAGGGCGCATCAATCGTACGAAACACAAAAGAATGGTGGGCACAAGCCGAAGCGTTGAACACCTTTCTCTTAATGGCCGATCGTTTTCCGGAGGATGAACACCGCTATTTCGAAAAATTCTGTACTCAGTGGGACTATTGTAAAGAATATGTCATCGATCAGCGCAATGGAGGTTGGTATTGGGGTGGAGCAGATATCGTACCGGAAAATCGAACATCGGCAAAAGCATCCATATGGAAATGCAACTATCATACCTCCCGCGCGCTCATCAATTGTATCGATCAACTGAAGCGATCGGCGAGTTCAATAGATATACCGCGATATGAACCGGTCAATCCAAGAGCTTCTGCCGAAGCACGAACGCTGCTGGCATACCTCTACTCTATCCGTGGAAAGAACATTATCGCCGGCCATCACAATTATGTCGATAGAATCAACACCTACCCAAATCGTATCAACCAGCTCACGGGAAAGCGGCCCCAAATCTGGGGCTGTGATTTTATCCACTACTATGTGCCCGGCAATGGAAAAATCATCGTCGAAGAGTGCTACAAGAAGCATAACGAGGGGTTCTTCATTACGTTGATGTGGCATGCAGGACGGCCGCTCGATACTCCGCCATTCCGATGGAAAGAAAGCATCCAGGCAAAATTGAGCGATGAGGAGTGGAATGAATTACTCACCCCCGGCACGAAACTTCACAATCAATGGCTGGTGCAGGTTGATGCGGTTGCCGCTTACCTGTTGGAGCTTCAGGCATTAGGAGTGCCTGTACTCTGGAGACCGTACCATGAACTGAATGGTGTCTGGTTCTGGTGGGGGAATCGAAAAGGAGTGAACGGTTCTGCAAGACTCTACCAGATGATGTACGATCGATATGTCCATCACCACAAGCTGAATAATTTGATCTGGGTGTGGAATGCCAACGCACCTCGCCAGTTGATTAATGATGAGGCCTATGCCTATGAAGACTACTTCCCAGGATTGAACTATGTCGATGTCCTGGCAGCAGACGTGTACCAAAAGGATTATCGTCAACGTCATTATGATGAATTGGTACGACTAGGTGAGGGAAAAATCATCGCACTGGGTGAAGTGGGAGAGGTACCATCTCCGAAAATTCTGACAGCGCAGCCGATGTGGACCTGGTTTATGATCTGGGGAGACTTTGTCGATTCCCATAACACGCCTCAGCAGATCAGGGATTTGTATTCCTTTCCGCGAACCCTTACGCATGAAGATGTCTTCAAAGCCAAATAGCTCCTTACGTTCTTTATCTTACTGATGAAAAGGATAGCATGAAACGGCGAGACTTTTTAAAAGCAAGTGGTACCGTTGCCGCCCTCTCATTCACGGGATTACCCTTGCAGGCCGGCATTACCGTTCAAGAGACACAGATAAAGTTTCCCCGATACAGGGGATTCAATCTCACAGAGAAAACCGGCGGCTGGGGTCCAAGAAGGAAATTCAATGAAGCGGATTTCGAACTTATGGCGGAATGGGTGCTCAACTTCGCCCGCATCCCCATGTCCTATTGGAACTGGGCTTCGAAAGATGATTGGTTGAACATTCATGAAGATGTGATGTCTGACATTGATGAAGCGGTGGAATTTGGAAAGCAGTACAATGTCCACATCAACCTCAATATGCACCGCGTACCCGGATATTGCATCAATGGCCGCGACCAGGAGCCGATGGACCTCTTCAAGGATACACCCGAACGGATGCAGCAAGCCCTGGATGCAGTTGTGTACCATTGGAAATTCTTCGCCCGGCGATATAAAGGGATTCCGAGCAGCCGGCTGAGCTTCGATCTTATTAATGAACCGCCCAAGATGACCGATGAAACACGGTATGTTGAGATTGTCCATGCACTTGTCCGTGGAATCAGGGCAGAGGACCCCGACCGGTTAATCGTCGTTGATGGAAAGGATATCGGCCGCACACCTGTGCTCGGTATTGTCGACCTGGGCGTTGTTCAAAGTACGCGTGGGTACGATCCGATGAGTGTGAGTCATTACACGGCGACCTGGGTACCGAAAGATGAATTTGAGACATTCTCATCCCCGACCTGGCCGATTCGCGGCGATGATGGAAAACTTTGGGACAAAGCTGCTCTAAAGGAAAAGCTCATCGATCGATGGCAGCCGATCGTCGAACGAGGAGTACAAATCCATGTGGGTGAGTGGGGATGCTATAACCAGACACCGCATGATGTGGCACTCCGATGGATGAGGGACATCCTCTCGCTCTGGAAGGAAGCAGGATGGGGGCATGCGATGTGGAACCTCAAAGGCCAATTCGGTGTCATGGACAGCGGCCGCAAGGATGTAGTGTACGAGGAATACAAAGGCCATAAACTTGACCGGAAAATGCTGGAGTTGCTTAGAGAATACTAATTCTCGATTCGAGCACGGAAGCATGTATCCATCGCGTTCTCTTTCTTCATGCACATTACAAATCCAGTGAACTGCATTCTCCGTTTCCACTTTGGTGTTCATACTGTATTGTTCGATTCCGATGCCGGTGTCAATACTAACCCAAGTTCGACAGTCGTATGGTCTAAAAAAATATTTTTTGGTCATTGAGCTCTGCTTTCACTTATTATGACAGAAAAGCTCATGTAGTGAAAACCTACCCCCTTGCGGAGCCCCATGATGATGTTGTATATTGCAC
>JAZDJN010000028.1:0-2248 GCA_043803945.1 bacterium
ATGCTTGCACGATTAGGTGGGTTCTTAGGACGCAAGGGTGATGGATATCCGGGTGTGAAAGTATTGTGGCGCGGCTTGAGACGTCTCGATGATATTGCTCAAGCCTATCTCATTTTTCAAAGATATGGGTAATGATAAGCAATTGATGGGAGAGGGACGACTTACAATGAGGGTGAGAGTACGGAGGAAAGCAGCCGCAAGGTATAATTTTGCTTTCACTTATGACATGATCGTCACCTAAACGCGGTCAATCTCGGACGAGGTGCCGATCATCTGCTTTCTCTAAATTGTTTCCAATCCGGATTGATTGCATGGCCGTTGCTGATTGTCAATCTTTTCTGGTCGGTACCATCGTTGTTCATAGTATAGAGTTCATAGTGGCCATCGCGTAACGAGGAAAACACAATCTTCATACCATCGGGTGACCAGGACGGTTCTTCATCGTCTGCCATATTAGTTGTAAGTCTCCGTTGCTGGCTTCCATCTGCATTCATTACGTAGATTTCATGGTTGCCGTCGCGCCTCGATTGGAAGGCAATTTGCTTCCCGTCCGGTGACCACTTTGGCCACCAGTCTTCTGCCGGATGAGTTGTTCACCGTCTTGGTTTTTTGCTCTCTGCGTCAATCGTCCAAATATCTCCTAGTCCTTCTCGATAATGAAAGTACACGATTCGTTTCCCATCCGGCGACCAATCAGGCCCTTGGCCATCAATGCAGCCGAATTGTGCCGCATTGCTGCCGTCGATATCCATCGTCCAAAGTTCGGAGCGGTAGCGGGGCTTAAGATACGTTCGGGCAAAAATGATTTTGGTTCCATCGGGTGAAAATCGCGGCGACCAATCCCAGAGGTTCTCCATTGCTGTCAATCGCCGGATAATGTTCCCATCGGCAGAAACTGAGAAGAGAGACCATGTGCTATCGTTGATATGGCTGTAAAACGCAAGTTGTTTACCGTCTGGAGAAAATGACGGCGAGTACTCTCTCTCGGGAAGTTTTGTGAGCTGTTTCCTGCCGCTTCCATCGGCGTTGATCAGAAATAATTCTGCATTCCCGTCCACTGGAGTGATGGTGAACGCGATGATACCGCCCTCGCGTCCATCAAGCGGGATCGTTTGATCCTGCACTACACTCTTCGATGGCGGAGTTGTGTGACAAAAGAGGATTACTATAAAAATAGCTACGATACCTTGAAATAGGAAAATTGCCTTCTGTTTCATCTGATCTCTGAGGTGAATCTATCTGCTTTTTGAAAAGGTTTAATGATCGTTTACGATGATATGATACCAGTGAGAGAGGTGGAAGGCAACGCCTCAGGGACGAAGACTTTTCTTTTTGGGATGAAGCGACCTGCATGAATAAATGTCAGAGGGCCGCCAATTAGTTCTGAACAGCCGACCAGACTTGTTCGACCGAAGCTGCTTTTCCAAAGTTCTTACTCAACTCAATCCTAACGCTGAACTTTATCCACTCAAACCACGCTTGCTGATCCTTGATGAGATTTCCGAGTTTTATATCGGTAATGGTGAGGATGCCTTTGCCATCGTTGCTGACTGCTTGTAAGACATCTTCCACAGGCGGGTATTGATACAATGTTCCGACATTTGGAGAGAAGATAAACTCCCGTTCCACACCCGGTGCATGAACGTCGCCAGTATTTTGACTGGTGTTCTCAGCGTTTCGGAAATGCCAGCCTTCAATTTCTCGGGGATTCGGTACGGAATGGAAGGGAGGTGTAAGGCGTGCCAGGTTTTCGTCTGGCTGAAAATTCTCTTGAACAATGAGCTCCCAGCCACACTGTGTTGGAGCCAAAACAAGCTGGAAACGATCGGAGAATGGATAAAGAAACGACTCACCTCGCTTTACTTCACCGGCACACTCAACGGAGTTTACGGTATGCTGGTATCCTGGATGTCAGGGAGTATTATTCTTGGCAAGATAATCGGAGAGAAGGCAATATGAGACTGCAGTTGTTAGTCCTGAGTGTTCAAACAACGAGTTATAGACGGCCTGTTCAGATGGATGTTGCACGTCGGGGTGAAGAACTTTCTCAGATTCCTTTTTCAATTTCAATGTGGCCTTGAGATCATCCACCTCTTTCTATCAACTCTCTAGAAACCTGGACGAAAAGTCCAACCACGAAGGACACTAAGGACTCGAAGATTAAGAAAGAGAAAAGAGCTCTTAAAAATTTAATCAATTCAACAGCTTTTCCTTTGTGTCCTTGGTGAACTTTTCAGCCAGAGGCTGA
>JAZDJN010000029.1:0-8400 GCA_043803945.1 bacterium
GTCATAAATTTTTGGATTATTGGCTCAATTTTAATGAGTTTTGTCATGGCTTAACCTCGTTGATTTTTGTTGAGGCTGTAGGTTAAACCAATTTATCTAATATTTTCCTTTGAAAATGTTTCCTAAGTTGACGCCAATGCGCTGTACGGGATGCCGTAAAGCGGCACATTCCGGTGTGACAAATTCTTTCCATTTAAGATAGTCTCTGTAAATCAATAATATTTCAGACCGAAATATGTTTTCTATTGTCCAAACTCTCCTTTGAGATCACTCCATGAAAATGCTCCTGTTGTCGTGGGCAAATCGACCCACCGCCAGATGGTCCAGTTTCGGGAGCGGTCTGCGATAAGAAAAAACTGCGCCCTGCCTTTGATCTCTTTGGGTATCGTCGTCGATGTGTGTTGAATATTCAGAAAATAACCGGCTTCGTATTGTGCGGAGTCGGACTGCAGGCTCTGGACAGTGAGCGTTTGGAACGTGAGCGATGCGCTTGCACCTGACGGGATGCGCGATTTCATATTGTCAAAGTACTGTTGTTCCGATTGTTTTGTCCAATTGAGAAAGACTCCGCCGTACTTCAGCTTTGCCTGTGGATCAGGATCGAACCGGAATGATTTTCCCGACAAACTGGAATCGGCAAACGATTTAATATAATAGAGCGAGTTCAGCTCCTTGAACGATGTTGCCATGTTTGTAAACACTAGACCAGGTTCTGTCGGTGGAAGATATTGTGTGCTCGATTGCGTCGGTGATTCCGGCTCCCGTGTTTCAAAAATATTGCAGGCAGTCGGAATGACGAGCCAGAGGAGAATAATCAAGAGAGAGATTCTATTCACAACGGCCTTGATTGCAGATTGAAGTTGAACTCACACTGCCATACGCCCTTCGAGCGCACGGCTTAGCGTTGCTTCATCGGCGTACTCAATATCGGTACCGACCGGTAAGCCGCGGGCGATGCGGGTCACTTTGACTCCCAGCGGCTTGAGCAGCCTTGAGAGATAGAGCGTTGTCGCTTCACCCTCAACATTCGAATTCATAGCGAGGATTATTTCTTCGAGATTCGCTCCTGAAAGCCGTTGCAGCAATTCCTTGATTCTCAGCTCTTCCGGTCCAACACCATCGAGCGGTGAGAGCGCACCGCCGAGCACATGGTAGAGTCCCTTGAAGTCATTGGTCTTTTCGAGTGCCAGTACGTCGGTCGGTTCCTCCACGACACAGAGGAGAGTCTGATCGCGTTTGGGGTTCGAACAAATTACACATGGATCGAGCTCGGTGATGTTCGAACAGATCGTACAATAGCGCACTTTATCTTTGACATTGATGAGCGCCTTGGCCATTGTTACTGCTTCATCGCGGCTCATTTTGACAACATACAAGGCGAGGCGATGTGCGGTTTTTCTACCGATGCCCGGTAATTGGGCAAACTGCTCGGCAAGTTGTTCGACTGATTCGGCGGTATACATTGGGGTCTCAGAAGCCGGGAATATTGAGGCCGGGGATATTCGGCATCATGCCGCCGGTGACTTTCGCCATCTCCTGCTGTGCCATCGTGCCGGCATTTTCAAGCGCCTTATTCACGGCAGCAAGGACGAGGTCTTCGAGCATTTCCTTGTCATCAGGAACGATAACTTCTTTTTCAATTTCAATTTTTACAATCTGCTGTTTTCCATTGGCAATCACTTTTACCATACCGCCGCCGCTTTCGCCAGTAACGGTTTTCTGCTCCAGTTCGGCTTGCACCTGCGCCATCCGTTCCTGCATCTTCTGGATCTGCTTCATCATGCCCTGCATATTGGGCATTCCGCCTTTCATCATAAGGTATTCCTCATCATTGTCCTATCATATTTAAAAAAATAATTACCAGCCACAGAGGTGCAGAGCACACGGAGAATTGAATAGGAATCCCGACAGAAAATGAAGGTTGAGTATAACAATTTGATTATAAATCTCAGTGTTCTCTGTGTCTCCGTGGCAATAATTATCTACTCTGAGTAATTACTTCCAAAGCCAATATAGTTTGAAATGGAGGGAAATGCAATGAAGGGAGATAGGCAGATGACCGGCACCTCAGCATGGTACGCATTTTCATATGTATCAAGTGTAAGTACGCCATTTATATATACGTACGGAAAATGCATTCTTGAACCATCTCCATTATCAGCATCCCAAAAGTGTGTTATAGATTTTAAGGCACCCGAATAATTCCATATTGGGTCTTCTTCATCCTCTCTATGCGCACCAGTGACAATTTTACCTGTTTGCCAAGCACGCTCCCCCATTTCATCCTGTCCCAAGTGTGAAAGCATTATGGGTACATCACCAACTTTTATTTTAAGAAAACTATATGATTCCCGTACAACATATCTATGAACCCATTGTTTTTCTCCGAAACAAAGAGAAGTTGTTAGGAAAAGTAATATGACGAGGAAATATTTCATTTTTGATTACCTCCCTTAATGATTATTGATATTAAAAATTAAATAGAATACCAGCATCAAGCTCTGGCTTCAACGTATTATCTATGTGATAATTGTGATAATATTCATTAGGTGAAGTTGGATATCTATAAATATTTATACCTACTCCAATCCGGAAAAATATTTTAAGTCCTCTGTCCTCTCTATTTATTCTACCTATAGAAAATCCTACAATTACATTATTCAATGGATTTTGTGCTATTGATTCTGCCAGGCTATTCCCGGTAAAACCCAGACATAACGGCCAATTCATCATTATCTTTGAGTGGTAGTTTACTCCTATGGTGAATTTATATTCGCCAGGCGCATCAAATACGGGCATGCCTGTTCCTACAGAAGATTCAAGGGACCAATTACTATGGAAGTAATACCTGCCTCCAATTCTTAAGCCTCTGTGTAAACCTATACCAAGATGGAGATCATACTTTGGAATTGATATTGATTCTTTATCCAAATGTACAGCACCTGAATCCTGGCTAAATGAAAAGGCTGGAATTAACAGGAGAATTATTAACCATGCTGCAGTTTTCATTGGACTACCTCTCGATCAGCTATAACTCCAGTAAGTCCATTACTGATGCTAAACCACTGGAAGTATTTTCTTCCCTGCAATTGGAAAATACAAATGTCGAAGGAATACATAGAAGGAATATATGGATGGCCCATCTTCTGCATCTTGCATCCTTTACAGGCAAACAAGAAAGAGAGTGTTATTAGAATCGTCCCTGCAAAAAACCAGCGCACTGTGAGTGAACATCTACATAGAAAAGCGAATTACTGAAAGCAAATATAGTAGTAATGGCAAGAATGTCAACTGCATTTTTTACTGACATGAGAATCTAACCGTTCGCTACGCATTGGATTTCGATATGGAGCGAACGGTCAGCTCGAATCAGGTAGGAAGGTCGGGAGTGCAACTCCCTCCCAGCATAAGAGAGGTGACGGTCATCTCGAAAGGAGTTTATCATCTCTCCCGCTGCCCGACCCCCTCGTCCCGCAAGCGGGACACTCCCCCTTGATCTTGCATTGACCAAATGAAAAGGGGAGATTTTTTTCCCTTGGTTTGCGTCCATCTTTTCTTTTCTCCCGTCTCACAAGTATAGTTGGGTCGAGAGTAGAACTCCTCGCCAGAGGCGAGTCTTCCGACCTCCAAGATTAGTGAGGAGCAAGGTCGGGAGCGGAACTCCCTCCCAGCTCAGTTTAAGTATTCATCCCATCATTTTCATGATGGAAACAAGGACTTGTTTATTCCTTTTTCTAATTCTCCATTTTATGAATCAACGATATCCTCTTAACACAGTAGGTAATACGAATATACCCGAAAAAACATATCCCCCTACAACAATTAGATTTGTTTGAGGATGAAGAGAATTCCAAATTCCATCCCCGATGTTATATATTTCCGGATAGAGGTACCATCTAGAACCGTTGTAGTGCAAAAGTTCACCTCCTTGTCGTCCGACAAAAATATCATTACTGGCAGTACCTCTAATTCTATTGGTTACCCAACCTCCCGGATGAGTAATTCTTCGAACCCATTGATCTCTTAAGCTCAAGAATCGCAGCTTACTATTTCCACCAAGGATTAAAAACTCTGAGTTCAATGCCCACAAAGAGCTAAAGCCAAAATAATATTCAGTCGGCTTATTCAGATTATCATAAATTATCGCCCACCGACTTCCATTGTATTGCAGTATAACACATCTGCCGTCGCGGATGTTTGTTCCCGTCGCCCAGATATGCTTCTCATCAATTCCCCAGATATCCTCCAAATCCACCGTCGTACCGCTCTCCTGCTTCTGCCAGTGTTTGCCATCGTAATGTGAGATTGAACCATTGCTTCCAACAATAAATATATTCGTAGGGCTTGCTCCCCCATAACTTTGTTTCACCTCCCGTGCCAAGTTGTGTTTCCCATTGGATTCCATTCCAATGAGCATATGCACCATGATATGCAAAGACCCATATATCCGTAGGAGAAAAACAAAAAATTGTTCTAAGCATTGCCGACCCAGTAGAACCGCCTACACTTCGGGTAGGAACACGAAAAGATTGCCATCGATTACCATCATATCGTGCTGCATTGTACAATACAGGGTCTTCTTTACCAGTCGAGTCTCTAAGATATATTTCTCCCACCGCCCAAATATTATCCCGCGAAAATGCCCAGACATCGTTTATTGTACCCCGTACGCCAAGCGTATCTACCTGCCATTGTATTATATGGCTTGTGGTATCCAACGTCGTCACTTGCAATGGATCGCTTGTCAGTCTGGTGCTGCCACTTATGAACTGGTATGCTTTATAGGTGTAGGTACGTTTAGGAAGCAGAAGCGTATCTATAACCAGCGTATCTGCTTTAATCATTTGCCCGGAGATTATGTTTTGCCCGTTCCGTTCAAGAGAAAAGGATCCTGTCTCGGTAACGTTTACCATCGATATCCTCAGCCATACTTCCGTGGCATTGATATACTCGGCGGCTACTTCAATACGCGGTTCGTCTTCGGGATCAACAGATTTACTGCAATGAGAAAAAAAGGAGAGAAGAAAAATGATGAGTATTGACATAGGAATGGAACGGTTAGAATTGTAACACATTATCCGCATCTTGCATCCTTTACAGGCAAACAAGAAAGAGAATGTTGTGAGAATCGTCCCTGCAAAAAATCCGGCGCACTGTGAGTGGAAATCTACATCGAAAAGCGAATAACTGAGTGCAAATATAATAGTATTGGCAAGAATGTCAACTGCTTTATTTTTACTGGCGTGAGAATCTAACCGTTCGCTACGCATTGGCTTGAATTATGGAGCGAACGGCTAGATCAAATAAGGTCATTAAGGTCGGGAGCAGGAGCTCCCTCCCAGATTTTGAGAACTTTTCGAAAGTCACGGATTTCCTTCTACTCTCTTCCTTCTTTCTTCTCCTGGTTTTCTTCCTTCCCCCATTCCCCATCTCCCGTCTACCGTCCCTCGTTCCCCACTCATCTCACTTCTCTCCTCTCCCGTCTCACCAGGTTCCTATTTTATCAACACAATCCTCACCACATTCAATGCATGCTGCTGCGATCGGAGGAAGTAGACTCCGCTTGCCAGTCTTGAGGCATCGATCTGAAACAGATGCTCACCCTGAGAAAGTGAACCGGAGAAAATTCTTCTGCACTCGCGGCCGAGTGCATCGTAGAGAATAAGATCCATCTGTTGATCACGCTCCAGTCGAATTCGAATAGTCGTCTGGTTGTTAAAGGGATTCGGATAGTTTTGCGCGATGGAAAACGTCAATGGGATATTCAGTATGCTTTCGATACCCGTGAGAGCTTTCAGCGGGTAGCTTACACGAAGGTTATCGAAGTAGAATGTGCCTTTTGAAATCTGTCCGAGAATTTTTTGCCCGCCAAGTTTGATCTCAATACGCTTAAGCGTAAGAGGAAAATTGTAGATTGCACCCTGAGTAACGGCCTGAGGAAGCAGCAATGAGAACCTGATCGTGTCGAATCCTGTCGAACGGTTTGCAAATTTTGTCGGGAAAACACGAAACACTTCCTGATTATCATCTTCGACGATATAATAGATAGCATGAGTCTGACCATCTGTCTGCACATCAAGGATGAGAGAGTCTGGAATGCCCGGGATTGGAATATTCGTGTCGAGATAGACATAGTTCAATTGCCCGGGATCACCGACATATTGATAGTCCACTTTGAACGAAGATGAACCGACAGTTTTATACTGTGTACTCAATGAGACTTTGCTGGCAATAGTATCAATATTGAGTCCGTTCAATTTCCATGATGAAGTGCCCTGTGAAAGGCTCTCCATCGGATCAAGTGTTGAATGCCCCACTCCAACAAAGACCTGAACCTCAACGGTATCGACAACATTATCGACCGAAGCAATGATTTTTGTTTTGCCGGAAGCCTTTCCCCGAAACACACCATTGGCATCGATAATACCTACAGCAGGATTTGTTGATGTCCATCGATACAAAGTGAGTTCCACCGATTGCAAATCATTATCCGAATCGTATGCGCTGGCACTAAAGGAAACTGTTCTGGTTGTATCGGTCACAACTGTGCGGGGGCTGAGTACGACCCTGTTGATGACTTTCACAGAAACAGGAATTGAGTCGACTCTCGATTCATATTGAGCGGTGAGGTATCCGGCAGCTTTTATTAATCCGGCTTTAAAATTTCCGCTTTGGTTGATGGTACCGACAGAAGGAGTCACTCGATACGTTACCTTCGCCGGATCAAGTTGAATAGGATTGGAATATTTATCATATCCTTCCATGGAAAACTTAAAGCTGAGTCCCCGAAAGATTTTCAGTCCTCGGATGGTGAGCCGTGTTGATTTCAGTGTATCCGCTGTCGGTGCGCTTGATACCACGAGCAATCCATTTGCTACGGCTCGTTCTCCCCCATCCGATGGAGAGTTCATAATGGATCCTTGCACTACCATTGCCGTTGAACCGCCGCCATCGAGATTGAGACCATGATAGACGCCAATCGCGATCATCATGTTTGCCACTTCTTTCAACGTCATTCCGACACTCAGGGTGTTCTGCCTCCCATCGATTGTAACGAGATACAATTTTGTGCTGTCGGCTGAGAAACCGATAGCGGTCCGTGGTTCGCGCTGATAGGCGTGCGATGGTCCTCCCTCCTGAGTATAGCCCTCATCGACATACTCGGTTCCTTTCCAGACGATACGCGGCAAACCGCCGATCATCTCTTTGATCCTTGGCAGTGCCGGACTCATGCGCTGATAAATTTTTACCGTATCGGCCTTATGAATATTTTGGACGATAAAGTCGGATGATGCTGCGTGGCCGGAAAGCACGGCTTTCCCAAGAGGAATTGCCATACTCCCAACTTGCGTCACTACTGTATCCACAACACATGTGACAGTATCATTGACGATCCATTCTGTGAGAGATGTGAGCAATGCCTCAGTGCCGTGCTGATTTGTTGCAGTGCTGGGATAGTAGATTGAATTGTACAGAATCAATTGTCCATCGGCGCGGGTTTTATTGACGCTGTGCAATGTCGTAGTTTTTTCATGCACGATCACATTCCCGCCAAGACTCATGATTGCCATCATCGGTTTATTGTTCACATCGAAGCCGATAACCGTTCTATTATATGCCGGTTGCAGCACCTGGCCCTGGATGATTTGTGTGCCAAGCGTTGTTGTTCCGCCGAAGGGAGTGCCGGCTCCCCAGAAATCGCCATTGATGGCTCCTAACACTGTATGGCCGGGGAATGTTCTCCGCGCCGCCATTGCCGAAGGCTGCTCGAATCCGACTAACTGGTCATTCCCTTTTATCGTTTCGATCTTGAGGAATGGATTCTTCAGATCGATCTCCAGCACATTGATATTCCACGGCACAGAAGTCGTTACAAGACGTGTATGGACCAATCCCGGACCGACAGGGTGCGTGATAAGCGTGTCATACCGGTATTGAGCGAAAAGAGAAACACAAGAGAATATTAATAGAGAAGAAAATGAGATGAGGGGTTTCATTGGCGTTCTCCAGGAAAGAGTAGATCATCGTACTCCCTTCCTCATGATGAATAAAAATTCGTGAGTCTGCAAGTATCGATTTCGGGTGAAAAGATTTTTCCGGGAATATTGACTTTCCGCACAAAGAGGTTTATATTTTAACCGACCCGGAACTGCTTCTCCGGGTTGTTCTTTCACAGATGATTCCGCGGTAGCTCAATGGTAGAGCATGCGGCTGTTAACCGCAGGGTTGTAGGTTCGAGCCCTACCCGCGGAGCTGAACAAAAGGCTTGGGTGTATACTCAAGCCTTTTCTATTGTTAGGTTGTAGGTTCTGAGCCGGAGGCTCATGCGCCTATATTTGGCGCAGAGCCCTACCCGCGGAGCTGAACAAAAGGCTTGGGTGTATACTCAAGCCTTTTCTA
>JAZDJN010000030.1:0-33714 GCA_043803945.1 bacterium
TCCGAAGATATTTGCCTGAATGTGTTTTTGGTTCTTCTTGAACATTGCGTCACTGATAATTGTTGGTGTCTGGTTGTTCGTCTAGCAATATTTCCGCAATTATCATGCCAACGTATGTTGACCTTTTTAGAGTGAACTCATTCTTGTTTGTTATAATCAGCGAAAAGATGGACTTCCACCAGGGGAGTAGAACATAAAATAAATTTTCATGAATTAAGGAAGGAGCGAAAAGAATTGAAACGCTCCATCAAACCTATCGGTATTGCTTTCTTTTCATTGATAATCCTCTCGCTCTTTCAGAGTTGTTCCGAAAAAGAGTATAACAACCCTGCTAATCCTGAAGTAACGATACTGCCTCCTGCCAATCTTCAGCTTTCGCTTATGACCGATACTTCTGTGACACTGAGCTGGAGTGACCCATATAACTTCTCTGTCGAAGAGAGGATAAATATTCGCTATGAGATACACCAGAGTATAAACCAGGGAAGCGATTCTTTAATCAAATCTGTTCGAGGAGATTCGACAAGAGTGATCATTAAAGGTTCATTCTTCGCTGGCAATTCATATTATTTTAAAATCAGAACTGTTGCCGGCAATAATACCTCAGAGTATTCTGCTTCTGTGAGTGGAAGTATCAATTTTGCTGCGCCATCCAATCTACAGGTCATAATGATAGCCGAAACACAGGCAACATTAAATTGGACGCTGAATAATCCCTTGGCCACAATGGCAATCATTGAGCGGAGCACATCTGCTTCTTCCGGTTATATAGTTGTTGATAGCGTCTTGGCAAACGTATTGAGAAAAGAAGTGAATGGTATATATCATGCCGATACGACATACTATTTCCGTGTTAAGGCAACGTCGTCCATCAATCAAAGCGCTTATACACAGCCGGTTTCACAGAAGCTTCTCTTCCCTGCTCCTACAGATATTCAGGTGGCTGCGCTTTCAGCTACAACTGTTTCTTTGCGCTGGACAGATAACAACTCGTTTGAAACAGGGTTTGAAATCTATTCAGGAACTGACAGTACAAATCTTTCTCTCAGTAAAACTGAACCGGCAAATGCAATATCATCCACCCTCATTGGATCGTTCGATGTGCTGAAGAGATATTACTTCCGGGTTCGTGCAAGATCCGTTTACAACGTATCGGTGTTATCGGTACTGGGTCTATATCTTCCTGCCGCGCCTCACACAGCACCAATGTTACTTTCGCCCTCAACTGGACAAACAGGCGTTTCTAAAAGTCCAACACTTAGTTGGGGAGTTGTCAGTGGAGCAACCTCGTATGAGTTGCAGGTCAGTACAAATTCATCGTTCTCACCTGCAATATATATTCTTACCGGTTTGACATCTGTAAGCTATCCTCTATCGGGATTAACCTACGGTACCATATATTATTGGAGAGTGAGAGGTGCTAATTTAGATGGAAATGGACCGTACTCTTCGACTGGTTCCTTTACCATTACGATACCAATTGAGATGGTCTATGTCTCTGGTGGTACGTTCCAAATGGGCAGTACGAGTGGGGATTGGGATGAACAGCCGGTTCATTCTGTGACTCTCAGCAGTTACTACTTAGGCAAGTACGAAGTAACGCAGGCACAGTGGCGCGAAATTGTAGAATGGAAACAATTAAATGGTGGCACAACACTTAAGCCGAGTCCAAGTCTTTTTAATGGTGCGAATCTTCCCGTAGAGCAGGTATACTGGGTTCATATTCAGCTCTGGATATCCTACTTAAATGAAAGGGATGGGACTACGTATCGGCTACCGACAGAAGCAGAATGGGAATTTGCAGCGCGAGGTGGAAATAAAAGCCAAGGCTATATTTATAGCGGCAGCAACACAGTGGATGAAGTAGCATGGTATTATTCAAATTCTAGTAACACAACCCATCCAGTTGGGACGAAGGCAGTAAATGAACTTGGCATCTATGATATGAGCGGTAATGTTTGGGAGTGGTGCCAGGATTACTATGGTGCATATAATTTGGAATCACAAACAAATCCATCAGGGCCAAGCAATGGAACGTACAGGGTTGTTCGTGGCGGCTCGTGGTACTATCTCGCTAATTATAGTCGTGTTACGTTCCGTGATCATTACTTCCAGGGTAGTATGTCCAATCATCTCGGTTTTCGTCTGGCGAGAACATATTAGGTTACACTTTCATTTTTTCTTGGAGATTTGATGTTTAACCGGAGGATTGAAGGAACATAGGAATGTTACCATATTTTGTGCTTTCGAACAAATCTGCGGAAAAATGTCTAATATTTTAAAACAACTATCCCTCACTACGAATGAGGATAACCCTTTGTGAATTAGAAAATCCACGTTGAATATGAAACGCCGTGTTCCTTTCGTTTCTCCGAGCTAATGATCTTTAAAAATAAATAATCCAACTTGAAGGAGCTTAACATGAAGCGCAATAGTATTGCTATCATTATCATTGCGACCTTTCTACATACTCATTTTATCGTCCAAGGGCAAAACCTTTTCTATTATCCCAATGAAAATGAACAGAAAGAAGATGCAAAAAGAGCTTTAGACTATTTCAAGGCATTAGAAACAACAATTTCTGCACGGGTTATACATTTTTATAATCCAGCCCAGATCTGGTCTTCCAAAATCATTAACATAGAATTAGAGAATTTCGGCACAGTTTCTCTAAGTCTTAAAAATCGAAAACAATTCTCAAAAAATGCTTTTTACTGGTATGGTACTGATCGCACGAAAAGAACATCAGCTTTTTTCTCATATCATGACGGATTTGTAATAGGAAGAATTCTCGTGGATAAAAGCTTGTTTGTTATAATTCATTCAAAACAAGGAACACAGATCATCAAACAAGTTAATCCCTCTCTTTTTATGAAGGATGCTGATATTGGAAGTGTTCATAATCAAAGAGGCATGTACTATTTACAGAAACAGTATTCTCCAGCAAAAACTAAATCGGATCCTGTAGTTATAGATGTCATGGTCCTTTATTCCAGTAATTCCCCTGAATACATGGGAATGGGTAGTGATTGCCTCTCAACCGTTATCGCAGCGCTAGCCAACAATGATATTTACGATATCGAATTAAATCTGGTCTATGAAGACGAGCTACCAGATTCGGTATTTCAAGAATCTAGTAGTCTCGCTACAGATGTAAGTACCCTGATGAATAATCAAACTGTTCAGAATATGAGAGACACATACGCAGCAGATGTTGTTGCCTACATAGCATCGGATGCTGATCCATTCCTAGCTGGTATTTACAATCCTTCAGGTTACTTTGCATCTAAGGGATCGTATGCCATTGATTATCTTACCTTTGCTCATGAGATTGCACATATTGTGGGTTGCGGTCATAACTGCGATTACACAAAGTATACACCTCCCGATACCACCTATACTAACCAAGGATATGTAGAGTGGGACTATAATTGGTCAACTATCATGTGCGTAACTTATGAGGATAGTACGATTCCTCCAAGAGATTTCCTTTATTCTTATCCTGATCTATATGATGGACCCAATAAGATATATTTTAACAATATAGCTGAGTGGGACGCCAATGCTTATACGGTTTCTTGCTTCAAGAGTAATCACAGAAATTCTTATAAGAGTGAGCAAGCAGATGTACTCCAATTTACTAATTCGATGTACAAAGATATTATCATTTCCAACAATTATCCAAATCCCTTCAATCCTGCAACCACTTTTTCGTACCAACTCCCTCAGGATGCATTTGTTACTCTTGAGGTCTTTGATATGATGGGCCGGAAAGTTACATCGCTTGCGCAATCACAGAAGTCAGCTGGACATCATAGTGTAGTGTGGAATGCAAAGGATGACGCAGGAAGAAGTGTCTCAAGTGGTACTTACCTCTATCGATTCATCGCTTTGCCTTTGAATGGTGAGAAATCGGTTATCTCCAATGGAAGGATGGTACTAATGAGATAGAATTTTGAGGCCTTTAAAGAAACCTCCGGGATTAAATAACCTCGGAGGTTGTCAATCTGGATTTTTTATAACGTTCGATCTCCACCATTACGCTGTAACAGTTCTTTGAAGTGTTGAAAGAGAATGCTTCCCCGGTGGAGGAGAACGCAAGACAACTTTTTTATTTATGGTTCTTACATTGCAATTCGGGGCTTAATTGGGTATTTTTTTCACGCTATGATTCTCTTGCCAGTTCGTATAACCTGCATCTTGTGTGTTTTCGGCCTGTTGTCTGTGCTGCAGCTGTGGAGTTCTTCGCAGGCGCAGCAGAAAGACCAGACAACGGAATCCATTGTGCTTCACCCGTTATTTCAGGAGAAAACAAGAAATTACCTGGCCGTTCTTCCGCACAAGGAGATCAAACGGCCGAAGGTTGCACTTGTCTTAAGCGGGGGCGGATCACGCGGGATAGCCAGCATCGGCGTGATGAAGGCGCTGGAAGAAGCAAACATTCCAGTCGACCTGATTGTAGGCACGAGTATCGGAAGTATTATTGGCGGTCTCTACGCTTCGGGGTACTCCGTTGCAGAACTTGAACAACTGGTTGATACGACAAATTGGAGCGAAGTGCTCAGCTTTACAAACGAAGCCCGCCGATCGGAACTCCTGTTCGATGCGAAAGCCGCGGCCGACCGAAGCATCCTTACCGTTCGTATCGATGATTTGGAGCGCATTCTTCCAAAATCTGTTTCTTTCGGTCAGCGTATGCTGAACTATCTCAACCTGCTGACATTGAATGCTCTGTATCATCCTAATCCCAGTTTCGATGACCTGAAAATTCCATTCCGTACTGTTGCCACAGATCTGGTTTCCGGCCAGCGCGTAGTACTGGACCGGGGCGATCTGACACAGGCCTTGCGAGCCAGCACCTCTGTACCGCTCGTGTACAGCCCTGTTTCTCGGGATACGGTATTATTGCTTGATGGTGGCATCATCTCAAACATACCGGCCGATGTAGCGCGTAACTGGGGAGCCGATATTGTGATCGCAGTCGATGTTACGAGTCCCCTCCGAACCAGGCAAATGCTCAACGATATCGTTGATTATGCCGATCAGATCATCGGTATCTCTATGAGGCTTGCCAATAAGGAACAGCTTTCGTACAGCGATATCGTGATCCGGCCTGAATTAGGCAGTCATTTGCCGGAGGATTTTGGAGGCATCGATTCAATGGTCACTCAGGGATATCTGAGCACACTCACCGAGATACCCCGCCTCAAATCTCTCCTGGAAACGAAACGCAAGGAAATGTACAAGAACGCCATCCAGGATACGACCTTCGGCAATGCACAACTGATCTTCGATTCGACCGTGGTTCATCCCCGTTGGCACAAAACACTCTCGACCCTTCAGCAGCGATCCCAATTTTCCAGGAGGGAACTGGTGGCGCTCCTCGATGAGCTCTCAGAACTGGGTGACTATGAGAACTGCGATATTCATATCCACCAGCATCTCCAGCAGACAGCCGTTGAGTTGCATCTTGTACCGTATAACGTTCTTCGATCGATTGAACTTTTTGGCAGCGAACGGTTAAGCCCGGATTCATTAAAACCGATGTTCAGCCATCTGGTTGAGCGTGGCTTCAACCCTGTCCAAACGCGGGAAGCTTTGGAAGCAATATTGAAAATGTACCGGCGGCATGGGTACTCGCTTGCCAGAATCAGCATGATCAGATTTGATCCTTCTACCGGTACATTATCAATTACAATCGACGAAGGGAAAATTTATCGCCGTGATATTATCGGTACTGTGCGAACAAAAGATTATATCCTGTGGCGTGAACTGCCCTGGGAAGAAGGGGAGGCATTCCAGCTTTCGAAGGCGGCTGCGGGCCTCAGTAATGCCTATGGAACAAATCTTTTTGAGCAGATTCACCTGGAACCCAAACGAGAAGGAACTGCTGGTGAGCACCAGATCATTGTCATCCACGCGCGGGAACGAAACACTGCATTGCTGCGCCTGGGTGTCTTAATCGACAATGAACGAGGCCTTCAGTCCTCCATCGACATCAGAGAGCAAAACCTCCTCGGCATTGGTGCAGAAGTGGGAGTGCTCTTCTGGGGAGGTAATCGGAATCGAAGCCTTGAAGGCGAGTTTAAAATCTCACGCCTGTTTAATTCCTACCTGACACTCAGTGCAAAGGGATTTTATACATTTCGGGATACCTATCTCTACGGCGATGAGCCCCTGATGAATTCGAAGCGATGGAATAGAATACAGGTTGGTGAGTTCCGTGAATTGCGTGAAGGAGGTTCGCTCTCCTTTGGCTCTCAACTCGAGCGGCTCGGCACTGTCACCATCGAAGGCCGCCTCGAAACGCATCGGGTGTGGAATATTTCCAGCAACGTCCTCATCCCGGAGAGTTATAAAATTGCCTCACTGAAACTCGGCACGAAGCTCGACGACCGTGATCGCTTTCCCTTCCCTCATCGGGGCGTTGTCATGGATTTCGTGTATGAGTCTGCAATTTTCCCGCTCCGCTCCGGTGTGGGATTTACCAAGATGTCATTTACCTACGACATCTACCAAACGTATTTTGGGAGGCATACACTTCATCCTCACATCCAGTTTGGATTTGCCGATGAAACACTGCCGATCACCGAGCAATTCAGCATCGGCGGAAGGAACAACTTCTTTGGATTACGGGAGGACAATGCGCGGGGACGACAGATATTTATTGCAAGCCTTGAATACCGCTATGAGAGTCCGTGGAAGATTTTCTTTGATACCTACCTTCGTGCACGGTATGATATCGGTTCCATCTGGCTTGTACCGGATGAAATTCGCCTCAAAGATCTCCGTCATGGAATCGGTATCGCTATTGCACTGGATACTCCTATCGGGCTTGCGGAGTTCGCCGTTGGCCGGAGTTTCTTTTTCAGAAAGGAATTGTTGAATAATCCCCTGAGCCTCGGTCCGGCTGTTGCCTACTTTGTGCTTGGGTACGAATTCTGATGACCCTTTGACATCCGTTGCTTTGCCTTTTACGAAAATCTCTCTATATTCATTGCAAAGTTTAGGATAAGAGTGAGGAGTTCAACCAATCCCACCCTGATCGAAGCAGAATTTACTCATTACTACTGTATAAGAGCCATGACAACCAAACCACCACTACCTGCTGTAGAATTTCCGGCTAATTCCATTGAGAAGATTGCCTATTCCATCGTTGAGGACATCCAGACACAAGAACCGAATGACCGTAACCGGCTCGGCTATTCAATCTGGGCATGGCTGGTTGATCGGAAAGGAACGCTGGAGCAGGCGATCACCAATGCAGGCACACGAACACAGGTTCCGCACGAAGAACTTGTCAGGATCGTTAAAACACGATTACAGGAAAAAGGAATTCAGATCTGAGTTGAATTCCGAGTTCTGAACTGCTCACCGCTGCCCGGCTCTGGTTCAGAGCGCGGGCTTTTTTATTTCAGGAGATCTGAATTATGGGCTTCTCAATTGAATCGCTGCTGCTGAGTTTTATCCCTCTCATTATCGGCCCGGCTGCGCTCACTACCATCCTCATCCTTGTTGATACGCATGGGTATGTTACGACAATCGTTTCCCTTGAATAAGAGTTGAATAACGGAGTACTTCTGACGGCTGAAATCATTGGCGCTCGTATTCAACGAATTCGTACCCTTTATGGATTTCACGAACGGTAAGCTTGAATGATTGTTCGAGGAGATTTCTGTACTCCGGAAAAAATGTATCGCCATCAACTACATGATCGATGAGTGTGAGCATAAACGCATCTGCGTGAGACAACATCTGTCGGAAAATCTCACCCCCGCCGATAACAAATACTCTCTCTTCATAGTGAACCGCCTGGAGTGCCTCTGAGAGAGAAGAATACGTTTCGACTTCCGGAATCCTGGAAGAAGAGAGAACAACATTGCGCCTGTCCCTCAAAGGGCTTCCGAGCGATTGGTACGTCTTTCTCCCCATCAGCACCGTATGCCCGGTGGTGACTCTTTTGAAATGCTGGAGATCGTCAGGAAGATGCCAGGGGATTGTTCCCTTACAGCCGATGACCCGGTTATGGGAGAGAGCGGCGATGATGATGAGTCTCAAGGGAAGGATTCCAGTGATGATGGCTATTTCCAGGGTATGGGAACATGCAGCATCGAAAGTTTCTCTTCGATCTCCGTGCGCTCGCGGTTTTTCTTGACTTCCTGCCCTCTCGGCGGGAGGAGGCCAAATTGAATCGCAAGATCAATTGCTTTGTTCGATTCGCCGGATTGAATCGCCTGAATGAGGGCAAGTTCCAATTGAGAGAGGGAAGAGGCATGAACCCGGTAATTTTGAAATGCTTCCCATGTGATCGGGCACCACCGGCTGACGATGTCATGGCCGATCACGTTAGCGTATGACCGTATTTCAAATTGTGCATGCGAATCCATACGGAGCTGAAGAAAATGAAGGAGATTGTGCAGGTCAGTTTTCCAATACGCCTCGGTGTAGGCGGAAAGCGGAAGATCCTTGCGCGCCTGTTCCCTGGCAACTCCAGCATTGACCCGTTCGTTGTAAATGGTACGGGCAAGGTTCTGCAATTCCTGTTCGCGGGCGGAAAGAATTGTCCCCTGTTCGGGATCTAAAAATCCTTCACTCCCTTGTTTATTCTCCTGTGCTTGTCCGCGCCATTCGTTTGGAGAGGTCTTTTGCGATGCATCGATGGCTAGAGAGTACCGTGTTGAATATTCGTTGATGCTGGCCGTCCGGTGCCGGATCCATTGCCGCCAGGCGTCCATGGGAACCCGGACGTGCAATTTAATTTCGCACATCTCAAACGGGGTTGAGTGATGATGACGCAGCAGATACCGAATCAATCCCCGGTCTTCCTGGACTTTCTTTGTCCCCTTGCCATAGGAAACGCGGGCGGCCTGGACGATGGATTCATCCGTACCCATATAATCGATCACGCGTACAAATCCATCATCGAGCACACGAAAGGGTTGGCCGAGTATCTCATCGAGTGCCGGTACTGATAATCGTGGTAACTGGTCTGTCTGTTGCTCCATCAGATTCTTATCTTCTTCACTCCAGTGTTATCGCTTGCCAGCGTCAATGTGCCGCAAGCGGAAATGCGGGTGCGATATCCGTTGGGATTTCCAATAATTTCTTCAGAACCGATTCTATTTCTGGCCGTATCACCGAGTATCGATCAAGCAGTGCTTTCGCTTTCTCATAACTTCCCTCGGCCTGGATTGTCATGATCTCTCCGGTCAGCTTCTTCACTGCCTCTTTCATCTTTGCTGTCTGCACCTTCCAGGTTCCGCTTGCAGCCTGGTACTCGAATGCGCCTTCATCCATCAGGTAGGTAAACTGCAACGCCATCCCTTTGGCATGGGCAGAGGCTGTGCCGAATCGTAATGTTCGGAATGAGCTTGCCAGGTATGTCACATACATCGTTTCCTCGAGCGATGGCGATAGATACCCTTTATCAATCATGGTTTGCAGCATGAAGAGTCCGGAGATATCTGCCTTTGCCTCTTCCAGGCTGGAACTGAGTTCTTTCATTGCCTGCCGAACGGTCGTCTGTTGGCCATTCACCGTAATCGTATGCGGGCCCAAGCCATGCATCAATTCGTGTGCAAGAATGTGGGTGAAAAATGTTTCAAAGGATATCTTCGATACTTGTTCACGAGTAATAACGATCTGTGAAATTGGCACGAGCACTTTTTCAAATTTAGCCTCCTGAACATTTTTCAGCATCACCCGTTTACTTCCTTTTTCCTTCGTGATGCGTTCGTCATTGGGAAGATTAAAGGCAGCGGTCTGGACACCGGCTTTGGCTTCTCCGCCGACATACACCTCATCGACAACGCGAATCGGCGCCAGGGCACCAAGTTTTGGGTTGCGATATTTTGCCTCGATGGGGAGGAGGTTTTCAATCTCCTGCAGGTGGCTCGAAAACATTTCTAATTTCTTCGTCTCTTCGTTGTTGCGGAGCGTAATGAACGCCTCGAATGCTGCCTTGTAATTGAAGAGGCCATCCATATAGACCTCATAGGGCCCGATGGTCGGTTCAAGTGGGCTGTTCAATTCCATCCAGGCCACATCGCTTTCATAATAATCGTTGCTCAGGAATGCATCGGCACGTTTGGAAAGAAAGTGTTTCAATCCGGCGTCAGTTGTTAGCTCAGCGGCTTCACGCAGGAGTTGTGCCGCACTCTTCAGTTGTTCGCTGTATTCATCGTTGTAGGGGACGATTCTCAATTTTCCATCTACGTCGCGGCGGATGGTTGAGAAGTATCCTATGGCTTTTTCCTGATCTGCTTTGGATAACGAGGCAAGCCAACGCGTAAACTCCTCCTTTGTCAAGTCGCCGGGGTAAAAGTTCGCCGCATCCGGCCGGGTTGGCACACCCTCAATGAAGGGTTCGTTCTTATCGAGATCCGACCAGGGCCCCATGTTAATCCAGTAATAGCGCAGGCGTAATTTTCCTTCCGGCGATTGATCAACCTCGAGTTTCTGTAACAGAGAGTCGTTTTTGCTCCACGCCTGCCGGAGATAGAGTTTATCCATCAGATTTGCCGCTGCGATGAGCTTTTCGAGAGCTTTACGGTCGCCTTCCGAAAGCCTGGAAACATCGGCCGTGATCTCAACAGGGGCAAAGCGGTTTATCTTTGCTTGAAGTTCTGCAGTAGTCTTCATTTCAGTTTTCTGACATCCTATCAATCCGAACATGAACATGAGCAAGAACGATGCATTTTGCATTCCAGACATAGTACACTCCTTTTCCTGAGAGAGCCGGCAGGTTTCATGGTGTGATAATCACTCTGTTGAAAGTACGCGTTAAAGGATGGAGAATCAAGCAATCGGCATTCTTCACGATCGTTGCTGCAACATCAAACCGCATAGTTGAGTATTTTCATGACCAATTTTGCCGCAGTCAGATCTGCATGATGAAGAATCCGGATCGGTGCAAATTCAACGACCTCAAATCCGACAATTGTTTTTTTCTCTCCCACCTTTTTCAGCAGACGCATGACCTCATCCCACAGCAGTCCGTTTGGCTCGGGTGTTCCCGTTGCCGGCATAATCGAGGGGTCGAGTCCGTCAATGTCGAAGCTGATGTAGACCTGATCCGTTAATGCATCGACAACCCGGTCATCCCACTTCATTGATCCCTGATCGAGCAGGCCGTTCCGGATTTGGTAGGCGTAAAATGTTTGAACACCGCGCTCAATGATGAACTCTGCCTCTGGCCGTTCCTGAGCGCGAATGCCGACCTGAACAAGCTTATGCGGATTGAGAAACTCGCAGACGCGCGCCATCACACATGCATGACTGTAGCGATTGCCCTGATATTCCTGACGGAGATCGGAATGAGCGTCGAAGTGGAGCACTGAAAGATTGGGAAATTTATTTGCATGGGCGGCAATCGTTCCGGCTGAGATTGTGTGTTCTCCGCCGAGACTGACCACAAATTTGTCTTGGTTCAGCAGTTCGGTGACCCGTTTTTCAATCATATCGATTGCCGGTTTATCTTTTTTCTTGCCGAAGTTGATCGGCGGCAGCGTTGCAATGCCGACCTGTGTATGGACTTCCTTCCGGGTTTCCTCATCATAGAACTCCACATAATGTGAAGCTTTAATGATTGCTGCAGGGCCTTTTGCTGTTCCCCCGCCAAAACTTACCGTGTGCTCGTAGGGAATGGGCAGGATAACAACTTTCGACGTCTCAAATGCACCAGATGATTTACCGGTCTTGAGAAAATTCCGGCTGCCGTCAACGACTTTCATAACTGTTCCTTCATGCAAGTGGGGAGATGTAAAATAGATGGCGCAAATATATTTGAAACAGCATGGAAAAGCAAGACACTATACCGGATTTCAATGCTTTGAACAGAGGTCGACATCGGATTGCCTCTCTTTGTCTTTGCTCATTATTTCCTTACTTTCCTGTATGAGTTGAAGTGATTGGATATTGGGATGGAAAGAAGCTTCATCGTAAAGAAATATTAGAAAGACACTCTTGATATGAAAAGTCTCCTTGTTTCAATCATCATCGGTTTTCTTGCAGGTTATATTGGAGCCTGGCTGTTTAAAAAAGTAGCCAAGATCGTTGCTTTCTTTATTGTCCTTGGAATAATTCTCTGCGGGATTCTCCTGTATTTTCTCATCCATCAGGGGATCATCGAATCATCTCAGCTGGTCGATCTACTCTCTACTTTATCAGTGCCGGAGCTATCAATTCCCAGCCTCTCAAAAGACTCTCCGTTTATCGCGTGGGCTTTACAGCATCTCCCATTTACCATCGCCGGCCTCATTGGTGCATTCCTCTATTTTTTCGGGAGAAGAGAGCCAAAAGGAGATTCTTAAGAAAAACGGGGAGCCCCCTTCACAGGGTTCGTTACTCATGAGGATGGTTCCACTTTCGTTCTTTGCCTCACTGGTGTGACGATGTTTCATCTTGACAAATACGGCAATTGTTACGATAATGAACCGCACGTTCTTATGAATATCTCACGGACAGCAATATATCTCGTTACACTCTCGCTCGTATTTCTCTGGTGCCTCGGCATTGCCGCTGCACCGCTTGGAACTTCCCTGCTGGGGGAAAATGTCGGATCCTCTGCGCTCTATGCATTCTATAGCAAGATCTGCCATCAAATGGAAAGCCGTTCTTTCCACATAGGAGGAGAGAAGTGTGGTGTTTGTATTCGTTGCACCGCAATTTATGGCAGCTTTTTGCTCGGACTCGCTCTCTATCCTCTGATAAGGAAATTTAGTACGACCTCCGTTCCTCACAGAGTCTGGTTTGTTGTCGCTGTTGCCCCAATGATATTCGATGTAGCATTAAGCGTTTTGGGAATTCACACGAGCACATGGCTGACACGCACACTGGCGGGTGCAGTTTTCGGACTTGCTATGCCATGGTTTCTTATGCCATCCTTGCTTGATGCCGTTATTCAATTGCAGCTCCGGAGAAAAATCGGAGTAAAGAATACTGTCTCTCATTGAACATGGAGAACAAGACCTATGATAGAGAAACCTGAAAAACTGAAAATTGCTCTTATTGGTGGTACAGTAATCGGTGTCGTATCTGGAATACCCGGACTCAGCCTTGTAAACTGCTGCTGCTGCGCAGGAATCTGGCTGGGTGGAATGCTCACGATGTATCTTTACGTGCAGCAATACACAGACGAGATGCAGCCGCTGGAATCTTCCGATGCTCTCTTGTTGGGATTAATGTCGGGATTGATCGGTGCGGTGATTGCAACAGGAATTGGTGTGATGATCCAGGTGTTGTTCGGACCGTTGCAGGAACAAATCGTCAAACCGTTTATGGAGAACATTATTAATCGTATGAGTGAATCAGGAGGTATGCCCAGTGAAGCTCTCGACCAGATGAGAGACGAATTCGATCGATCGTTTCGGGATTCTCAAACCATCTCCGGCGTCATCGGCGGTCTATTTATTGCTCTTATTGTTTATCCCATTTTCTCAATCATTGGCGCCTTGATTGGCTATGGTCTCTTCCGTCCAAAGCAGAAACCACAAGAACCGTTACCGCAAGTGTAGGGAAACATAATGCGTACCATTGTTCTCTTTGTGATACTCTCGGTGTGGTGTCTCTCACTCTCTGCACAATCCGATGAGTCTTCGATACGGAAGGTCCTGATAAACCAGGTCGAGGCATGGAACCAGGGGGATGTTGAAGGATATATGAAAGGGTACTGGGAATCTGATAGCCTGATCTTTGTCAGCGGAGGAACACAAACGCGCGGCTATGCCAATACTCTCGAACGCTACAAAAAGGGATATGACACAAAAGAAAAAATGGGAACATTGACATTCTCGGAGCTTATGATTCGTCAGGTGACTCCAGCGCTTGCCGTTGTGACAGGAATCTGGCGATTGAAACGCGTGCAGGACGAACCCTGGGGGAGGTTTACACTTCTGGTCGAAAAGAAACCACAAGGGTGGCGAGTGACATACGATCACACGTCATCGGCAAGTAAATGAGGAACTCTCTCTGAAAGACATTGTCCACGAAGGAATACGAATTTACACGAAGGCGTTGAGAAAAAGATTCTCAGCGCCTTTTTTTTGAATGCCAGAAGTTAAGGAGAAGGGAATTCTGGGATTGAAAAATACGTTGTCATGCACTATGTAGAACAAGGTAACGATTTGTTCTACTTTTTTTTCATCAGATCGAGTACTATCGAGCTGAGAGCGGTGACCCCGGTACGGATTGTCGGTTCCGGGACAGGAGCATAGCCGCTCGAATGCAGTGGAGGGAGCTGCTTCCCTGCAGCTTTTGCCGAAGCAACGATGTTCGGATCGGCATTCCCCAGCCAGAAAATAGTTGATGGGATTGTATGATCGAGATTGTAATAACCGAAATCTTCACCAACCATTGCCGGTTCTGCCTGAAGGACATTTTCTTTCCCCAGGACTTTCCGTATGGCTTCGGCAGCGCGACGAGCAAACGCAGGATCATTGTACGTTGCATCGATATGTTCACCATCATCGACAATCATAAGAGGAAGCCGGTCTTGAGCCATTCCGGTGGCATGGGCAATTCCATCAGCGATTCGTTTAATCGAAGCAAGAATTTTTTGCCGCACCTCTTCCTTGTACGCGCGAACTGTTAATTGGAGGTGAACTTCGTCGGGAATGATGTTGTGTTTTGTCCCGCCATGAATTGAACCAACGGTAACGACGGCGGGATCGAGTGGAGAGTTCTCGCGGCTCACTATTGTTTGCAGCGCCAGCACTATCTGCGAGGCCATCACAACGGGATCTTTTGTTGTCTGAGGCAGTGCTCCGTGTCCGCCTTGCCCGCGAACGATGAGATCAACAGAAGTAACGCTTGCCGCCACATATCCTTCAACGAAAGAAACTTTGCCTGTTTCGAGAAATGCGTCGTTGTGAAGAGCAAGTGCATAATCCGGTTTTGGAAATTTGCTGTAAAGCCCGCCGCGTAACAATGCCTTCGCGCCGGAGCCGCGTTCTTCCGCGGGCTGCCCGATCATGATCAACGTCCCGCTCCATCGATCCTTAAGCGTGGTTAGGAGTTTTGCTGTTCCTATGAAGACTGTCATATGCACATCATGGCCACAGGCATGCATAACCGGAACATCATCTCCTGTGTCGTTCTTCATTTGTACCTTGCTTGCATAGGGCAGAGAGGTTTTTTCTTCGATGGGCAATGCATCCATATCGGTACGAAGCAGAACAACCGGGCCTTTTCCGTTCTTTAAAATACCCACTACTCCGTAACTGATTCGGTGAGGATCATCATAGGAACCGAATCGTTCGGTTACATCGAAGCCAAGTGATCGGAGTTCTTTCGCTATCAGTGCAGAACTTTTTTCTTCATGAAACGAGAGCTCAGGGTTTTGATGGAGCGTTGTGTACGTTGTTAAAAGTTGAGGAAGACATGAATCGATTAATTGCTGAACGGATTGCTGTGCCGTGAGAGATGAACAGCAGCAAATAATCAGGGACAAGAATAGTGTTGATTGATGGTTGCGCAAACGTAATTCCCTTATCTCTGTAGCCTGATTCTAAATGTTGTTCCAATGCCAGGTTTACTCTCTTTGAGGGTAAGCTTCCCACGGTGGTAAGATTCAATAATGCGCTGGGCCAGACTGAGTCCCAGGCCCCAACCCCGCTTTTTAGTCGAAAAGCCCGGGCGGAAGATATCATTGCGATGCGAAGGATCGATACCTTTTCCGGAATCAGTAACCTCAAGGTAGAGGTACTCTCCCTTTTCGAAGAAGGAAAACGAAATCCTGCCCTCTTCCTTTTCAATGGCATCGAGTGCATTCTTCACAAGATTTTCAATGACCCATTCAAAAAGCTCCCGGTTCACACGGGCTATGAGCGGTTCACTCTGAGTGAGTGTCAATTGAACTTTCTTTTCAGTCTGAGGAATCCGGCGCTGAAAGTAGAGAATCACCTTCTCAATAATTTCGACAAGGTTTTCCTCTTTCAAATCCGGCTTGGAGCCGATTTTTGAAAACCGGTCGGCCACTTTCTGCAAACGTTGAAGATCGTTCTCCATATCGCGGATAGTCTCGGTAATCTTCGAGTTCTCCTCCGATTGCTGTCGCAGAAGTTCTACCCAACCCATCATGCTCGAGAGCGGTGTACCGAGCTGGTGAGCCGTCTCGCGCGCCATCCCCACCCAGATGCTGCTTTGTTCATTCTTTTTCACATAGCTGAAGCTGATATAGGCGATCAGGATAAAGAGTGCCACCACGGCGAACTCGATGTAGGGCAAACGGCGCAATTTGGAGATGAGCGGTGACTCGCCGTAATGAATGTAATTAAGAACTCGATTGCCCAGGCTCACCTTGATCGGTTTATTCTGCTCATCCATTTCGGCGATGAGCATCTTCAGATACAGGTACTTCTGTTGATCGGTGAGGGAGGAATCAAGGTCAATGTTCTTGAAGGAGCCGGGATCCCAGGGAGTCGGTTCGTCGTTGGAATCCGTTTGAATCACCGGAAAATCAATGGTCTGAACCACACGATCGAAGACAAAACTGAAGTCGCCTCCCTGATTTTTATCGTTGGCGATGTACTCGAGAGAGGGAGCATAGATCTCGGTAACAATTTTTCGAGCCTTTTCCTGCAGTTCACTGACAATCTGATGGGAGTACCAAAGCGTGCCGGCAACAATAACGAACGCAACAGCAAGGAGAACGACTTTGATATTGCTTGTTGATGCCGGGTTTCGTTTTGGCGGAGTATCGAGCGACCGTAGTGACATGGGGCTGTATCGATTATTCTTTACTTATGGGATGAGAAATTCCGGAGCGGCTTGATTCCCGGAAGCATCCGGTTATCACCGCACCATCAATGTCTGATCGCGCCGTGCTCCGACCGAGACCATCAGGACCTTCGTCTTCAATGCTTTACCGATGAATTCGATGTACCGCTGAGCTCTCGGTGGAAGCTTTTTGTATGAACGAATGTTGGAGGTTTTTTCCCGCCAGCCTGGAAATCGTCTATACTGCGGTTCAATCGATTCCAGAGCTTTCGTGTCGGTCGGAAAATTTGTGGTGATGGTCCCGCCAATGTTGTATCCGGTGCAGACGTTGATCTCGTCAAAGTTATCGAGGACATCAAGTTTTGTAATTGCCATCGATTGAATCCCGTTAACGCGGATGGAATAAAGGAGACTTACTAAATCGAGCCATCCACAGCGCCGCGGCCGCCCGGTCGTTGCGCCGAACTCACCGCCGACCGAACGAATCCGTTCACCAACCTCATTGTTCAATTCGGTGGGGAAGGGTCCGTTCCCAACCCGTGTAGAGTAAGCCTTCATGACCCCAACAACGGAAGTCACTGCGATAGGAGAAATACCGAGTCCGGTACATGCACCGCCGCTCGTCGGATTTGAAGAGGTCACATAGGGGTATGTTCCGTGGTCAACATCAAGCAATGCTCCCTGTGCTCCTTCGGCGAGAATCTTCTTTTTCTTTTTCAGTGCAGCAGCGAGATAGGCCGATGTATCTGTGATATACTCATCAATTTTCTTATCGAATTCCTGATATTCCTCGATGATCGCATCGACATTCAGTGGTTCGGAGTGATAGATGTTTTTGAGGAGTTCGTTCTTTTCCTCGATGTTCCGGCGAAGTTTTTTACAGAGAAGATCGCGGTCCAGGAGGTCCACAACACGAATACCTGTACGCATATACTTGTCGATGTAGGCGGGGCCAATCCCGCGGCCGGTCGTGCCAATTTTCTGATCGCCCTGCTCACGAATGGAATCGAGCAGCTTGTGGTACGGCATGATCAGATGGGCATTATGACTGATGAGCAGGCGGCCGGTAATGTTGATGCCGAGATCTTTGAGCTGACCGATCTCATGCATGAGCGCCGCCGGGTCGATCACCACACCGTTGCCGATGACGCAAGTTACATGACGATGGAAAATTCCCGAGGGGATGAGGTGGAGAACATATTCCTTCGTTGTAATTCCCTGTGGCGTTTTGGTGGGAATCACGACGGTATGGCCGGCATTGGCGCCGCCCTGGTACCGCGCAACGATGTCGACATGTTCACTGAGATGGTCGACAATTTTTCCCTTGCCTTCATCGCCCCATTGGGCGCCAACAATAATTTGAACGGGCATGTGTAATCTCGCAGTGTAAGAGTGAACTGTTTGATCTCATCCATCCATCGATACACTTCTCGATGAATCAGGCTGGAATGAACGACAAAGTGTAGGGAAAAAATGAACGAAAGACAAGGAAGTCTCAACGACCACTAAACCGTTCGCTGCCGGAAAGAAGTCCGTCTTTTTACAGAGATTGATCAGCGGCAAAAGACGGACTTCTATATACCCTCGCGAATCCCCCTGTATCCCCCTTTGCGAAAGGGGGATAAATTTTATGTTGTACCTGACGGTATTTTGCTATTGTTCATCGTGATAGTATTCGATGTGCAGTGAACATTCAGGATTCAACGTTACACTCATTTGAGAAGAATGCTTTTCTTTGTGAGGGTGTTCTTTCCATCGATTACAAGCGTATGTAATAATTGCCCGATGAGACTTTTACTCCGGATGCTGTTGTTCCATCCCAGCCAACGTGATGCTTACCAGCTTCCTGAAGACCATTGAATAGTCTCAGTACCTCTTTTCCTAAGCAGTCATAAATAATTACCGAGACGGAGGCACGTTTGCTTAGTTGGTATTCGATCGTCGTCGATGGGTTGAACGGATTGGGATAGTTTTGGAGGAGAGAATATGTATCTGGTGGCTGTTCATTCCCCTGGATACTCGTCAGATACCTATTACCACTTAGAATGACAAAATAGCCAATATCCCCTCCGGGGCTATAATCATAAGGAGCAGAAAAACCAAAATCATCAACACCGTCTCCATTGATATCTCCCAGAGCCGAAATATATATTGCTAACACACCGCTTATGGCCCGCGCTGCTTTCCATTGAGTTGGTGGTTTTGACTTACCTAAGTAGACTATAATTCCAGGACTTCCACTAAAGCCGGCAGTAATATAAAAATCTTCAACTCCATCACCATTAAAATCTCCTATTCGATCTGCATTTACTCCAAGCGATGTCACAAACCCAGGATCTGGATTGGGAAAAATCATATCTGGGCCCCAATGGATGGAATCTTCACGACCAAAAAATACATATCCGTTATCGCCATTCGTGCCCTGGAAATATAGATCCGCTTTACCATCATAATTGAAATCCATCGCAGAGAACTCATATATATTTTGAATCCCATAGAAAAATTTCGATGGTAATAATTGGTATGAATTCTCTCTCGAAAACGTCCAGTTCTTTTTCCCATAGAATATTTCTAACGTCGGCACCTTTAATAAATTTTCACTTGCGCTGACAGCTAAATCACCGATACCATCGCCATTAAAATCTTTAATCTTGATACGATATCCAAACTCTCTTCCCAGCAAATAGCCAAGCCTTCCTTCAAGTGATTGGTCACACTTACCATCGAAATATTTCTTCCCGAAATAGACATAGACCTTTCCAGGATTATGACCTGGTGCACCAATGACCACATCATTATATCCATCACCATTCAAATCGCCGATAGCGAAAGATCGTCCAAAATAACCCCCCTCTCCACCTATTACACATCCTGGAATGGTATCAATTCGCAAGGGGGAATTCGATTTTCCAAAATAGACATAGACGCTGTCAGAAGCTGAGACCATACTGTCTTGCCGAATCAAAAAACCATAGGCAGGCGTAAGAGTAAATAAATCTTTAATCCCATCACCATTAACATCAGCAAAACCAAGAGGCCATGATCCCTTAATCATCACATCAGATTTTTGGTCGAGAATACCAGGGCCTCCAAAGTAGATCAAGGTCTTTTGAAGTCCTGCTGCACCAACAGCGATATCAGGCCATGTGTCATTGTTAATATCGCCAAGCCCGAGAAATCCTGTTCCTAATTCCCAGTAGGGATTCGTTTGACCCCAGTTCTCCATGATTGTCGTAATTGGGTAGAATTGAGCGTATGAAATGTTAAAAACAATGAAGCAGGAAATGGAAAGTAACGTTACTTGTTTAGCCATGGATGAAACTCAAATGAGTGCGTAGGCTGACTCAAAAGTATTTTCTAGTGCGAAGGCGTCCTCGCCGAGCATAATAATTTCACTATTTCCCTCTGCGAGACGCCTTCGGGTTAGTGTTATATTTTCTTTTTAGTCACCCTTAGAAAATAAATCAACTGGAATCATTCATTACAGGGATCTATCGGTTACAACCTCGCTTACAGTGCAATGCAATAATAGGGAGAAGGAACCTCGATATCAAGCAGCTTCATGAGTCAACCGGATGAAATCTCGTTGACAAGCCGAACCCGTGGGAAAGACTCCATAGGAGTCTCACGTTTGTAATAATAGAAGGAAGCAGAATGAACTCCGTATGGAGTTCAACTCAAAGTGTCTCCCGGCGTTTTTGCCTTTCAGTCGTTTAACGGTTATATTCACTCAACTTCTTCCACCGATCACAAACAACATGTGAGGGTATTGTGGATAAATTTGTTGTCTCCGGCGGTTATGGTCTCAGCGGATCTGTCCAAATCAGCGGAGCGAAAAATGCCTCGCTCGCACTGATGCCGGCTGCACTGCTCGCATCGGGAACCTATCGACTTGCGAATACCCCCATCCTGCGGGATGTTGGTACCATGGCCCGGCTGCTCGAAACCATGGGAATGGAGATCACGCGTGACGATCACACATTAACTATCAAGACCGACAAGGTAAACTGTTTTGAAGCGCCATATGAGCATGTGAAAAAAATGCGTGCTTCTATTTACGTCCTCGGCCCGCTGGTCAGCCGGTTTGGCCAGGCCCGAGTCTCGCTTCCGGGCGGATGTGCCTGGGGTCCCCGCCCTGTCAACCTCCATTTAGAAGGGCTCAAAAAGCTGGGCGCTGAGATTGAATTAGATGGGGGATACATCAACGCAAAGGCGAAACGGCTCAAGGGTGCCCGGATCCTCTTCGATGTTTCCAGCGTCGGCGCTACAGGAAATATTATGATGGCTGCGGTGCTTGCTCAGGGAACCACCATTATCGATAACGCCGCGATGGAGCCTGAAATTACTTCGCTTGCAGAATTCCTCGTCCGCATGGGAGCAAAAATCCATGGCATCGGCAGCAACCACCTTGAAATAGAAGGAGTAGACAGTTTACATCCCGCTGATTTCTCAACCATTCCAGACCGCATCGAGGCGGGGACATTTCTTATTGCTGCCGCGATGGCGGGGAAACAGGGGGAAACACTCCGTATTGAACGCTGTAACCCGTCGCATCTCAGTGCGATCACCACAAAACTTGAAGATGCCGGAGCCGTGTTAAAACTCGGTAACGACGTTGTGGAGATCCAGCCGCCTGATGAGATCCGTCCGGTCAACATTACAACCTCAATGTATTCTGGCTTCCCGACCGATATGCAGGCACAGTGGATTGCCCTCATGTCGCTCGCCAAGGGGACGAGTATCATTACAGAGACGATTTATTCTGACCGTTTTATGCATGTTCCTGAACTGATCCGGCTGGGAGCCAACGTCACGGTGAAAGAAAATATTGCGACCGTCGTTGGTGTGGAGAAAATGAAGGGCGCTAAAGTAATGTCGACGGATTTACGGGCAAGTGCCTCTCTTATTCTTGCAGGGCTTGCCGCTGATGGAACATCGGAAGTGTTACGTGTCTATCATCTCGATCGCGGCTATGAATCGATAGAAAAAAAACTCCAGCAGCTCGGAGCACACATCGAGCGGGTGAGCGGGGAGGAATATTAGTGCGATTCCTTGAAAGTAATGTTGTGTTTTTTTGACCCCCTCAAACGAGGTTGTCCAGAATGACAAAATACCAGGGCGTCACGAACCATTTCGTGATGCAAAATGCAGAGAACAGGCGGAATTGATGTGTCACGGTGTGGACCGTGACACCCATGGCGTACTTTTTAGACAGCCTATATAAAAATCCTGTCATAGAGGAAATGGAGTATGGCGAAGCATTCATGAGCAAACAATTCCTCTTCTCCTGGCCAACGCTTATCTGCTTCCTTCTGCTCGTTCTGTACTCCTTGCTGTGTACACAACTGCCCCTCTTTAATTATCTCGGCTATGAATTCTCTGCACTCACCGCTCTCGTTGCGGGCCTGCTAACAGGATTCCTGACCATCTCGTTCTGGATCCGATGGGAAAAAAAGAAAGAGCCGAATCTCTGGCAATTCACTCGATCGGCGTTTGCTGTGGAGGCCCTTCTTTTCCTGGTACCGGCAGTTGTTCTCTCATTAAATGCATTTGTTGTTAAAAATTGCTCCTGGGAAAAAGGAATCCTGTTTTATCTGTTTACACCGCTGCCTGCAGTTCTCCTGGCGCATGCGCTCGCACTCTTCATCAGTGTCCAGATGCATCAATGGCGAAGGGTAACCTTTGTTTTCGTGTACCTTCTCATGCTTCTTCATCTCATCATTGTTCCCATGGCCGCGACACAGATTTTTGTTTTCAATCCGATCATCGGATTTTTCCCCGGGGTTACATACGATGAAACGATGAAGGTGCTCGATCGCCTCTTTCTTTACCGGATTGGCACAGTTGCCGCAGCATGCTTTCTCATAACCATCGCACAAACATTGTATCGGCGGGCCCTGGCAGGAAAGGAAGCTGGATCGGCTTCACGGATAACGCTCGTGTGGTGGGAGCAGTATTCCCTCGGACTGTTTCTTCTCATTATTCTTGTTCTCTATTTCTCGAGCAACTCACTCGGGCTTTCCTCCTCATCCTCCTTTATCCGCGATGAATTCCATGGTGTGAAAGAGACCGAACATTTTATCATCATTTATCCTGATACGATGCTGAAAGGTGTTGATCTCGATATGGCGGTTCAACTCCATGAATTTCACTACAGAGAACTGTCCGAACAACTCCAGATTGCCCCGGCGGAAAAAATCACTTCCTATCTATATGCATCGGAAGAAGAGAAAGCGCGGCTGATTGGAGCAGGAGGGACAAATATCACAAAACCATGGCTGCGGGAAATGCATATGAATCTCGCGGATGTACGGGGAGTTCTCAGGCATGAGATGGTGCATGTGCTGGCTGCGGAATTTGGCATACCGCTGTTGCGGATCAGTCTGAATTCGGGTTTCATCGAAGGCCTCGCGGTGGCGCTCGACCCGGTGGAATACAGCGAACACATTCATCGGCTTGCTGCGATGGTGTTTGCCGTACGCTTGCAGCCCGATATGGCGAGCCTGTTTTCAATCACGGGATTTATGAAACAAAGTCCGACGATAAGTTATACTATGGCGGGATCGTTCTGCCGCTTTCTCATTGACCGGTACGGGATTAACCGATTTAAAATCGCATACCGAACAGGGAATCTCTCCTTGGCATATGGCAAACCATTTATTACGCTTCAGCGCGAATGGCGGCGGTTGTTACGTCGTTCATATGTTTCTGAAGGAGAGCGAAAGAAAGCAGTGTACCTGTTCCGGAGGCCAAGCATCTTTGCGAAGGAATGCGCCCGGACCATCGCCAATCTCAATGCGGAGGCACAATCGCTCTTTGGATCCAGGGAATACCAGCGTGCGCTCGAAACGAGTAACCGGTCGCTGGAACTCTCGCGCAGCACCAGCGCCCTCTCGCTCAGAATCAATGCACTCTTCAGGCTGGAGCGGTATCAGGAGGCAATTGATTATTCGCATGCTGTGCTGGGCGATTCATCCGTGGCCCATTCCCTCATTACCCTCAAACTCGTTCTTGGCGACTCCTACTGGGCGATCGATTCCATTGCTGCCGCAAAACAGCAATGGGAAGAACTGTTATCGGTTCAGATAAGTCCGGCGTGGGACGAAGCATGTGCCCTGCGCCTTGAGGCACTCATGAATTTAAAACTTGCCCGGGAACTGAAGCCGTACTTTCTGCAAGACCTCGACACTCTGGCGCGGAGGCAGTTGCTCGAGAAGCTTTCGGCCGATGTGCTGACGAACAGTGTACCGAACTACCTGCTTGCGCGAGATCTCTCTTTCGAAAATGAAATTGAGAAATCCATTCAATGCTTTTTTAAGATACCCAGGATGAAAATCGATGTACTGGAAGGCCAGCGGATGCAGCGAACTGCACGGTTGAATCTTCGTTTAGGCCGGTATGAAAGGAGCAAGATCTATTACTGGCGCTCGTTGAACTACATCACGAACCAGGGAAGAATATTTGAAACGGAAGAACGAATCCGGTTCGGAACCTGGATGTATGATCATCGGACTGTGGAGTAGATATCTCATCACTTCGATTTCGCCTCCCACCTCCGCCAATTGTTAAAATCTGGACCGCTGATTCCCGACGGTCTCGAAATAGTCAATAGAATATAGGGAATACAATGGTTTCCTGATTCTGACATTAGACGTTTCTGCAGAGTGCTTCATGCTGGTGCCGGATCTGTTCGTTGCATTTCCGTCAAAAATTCTCTTAATTAGCCCCAGTTAAAAAGAGTAGCCACAAAGACACGAAGGCACCAGGAACGTTTTTTATTGCAATAAAAATATCATTTACGTCGTGCCTTAGTGACTTAGTGGCAGGTATTTTTATGAGACTTAATAAAGCCTTCCAAAACATTGAACTCAAGTGAACAATCCTAAGCACATCATATCTGGAGAATACCTATGTCTATGATCATCACTGATGTTGTGGCTCGCGAGATTCTCGATTCACGCGGAAATCCGACAATCGAGGTCGAGGTTGAGCTGGAAGATGGAACCATTGGCCGTGCCGCAATCCCAAGCGGTGCATCCACTGGTGAGAACGAAGCTGTAGAATTGCGTGATGGTGACAAATCACGCTATCAGGGAAAAGGTGTTTTGAAGGCGGTTGAAAACGTCAACACGATCCTCTCCGAAGAAGTCGTCGGATTCGATGCGTTCGATCAGGTCGGCATTGATGAGATGATGATCGCACTCGACGGAACGCCGAACAAGGGAAAACTCGGTGCCAATGCCATACTTGGCGTCTCTCTCGGTGTGGCGAAAGCGGCTGCCCAATCGCTGGGAATGCCTCTCTACCGCTACATTGGCGGGACAAATGCGAAAGTCCTTCCCGCGCCGATGATGAATATCATCAATGGCGGTTCGCATGCCGATAATAATGTCGACTTCCAGGAGTTCATGGTCTTTCCGCTTGGTGCCCCGACATTTGCCGAAGCGCTGCGGATGGGAGTAGAGGTGTTCCATTCTCTGAAGTCCGTCCTGAAAAAGAAGGGATACAACACTGCCGTTGGTGACGAAGGAGGCTTTGCGCCGAATCTCAAATCGAATGTCGAAGCGATAGAGTGCATCCTGGAAGCCATTCAGAAAGCAAATTATAAAGCCGGCGAGGAAGTCTTCATTTGCCTCGATCCCGCTGCGAGCGAATTTTTCGATGTCGAGAAGAAACGGTATGTGTTCAGCAAGTCTGATAAATCGGAAAAGACTCCTGAAGAGATGGTAGCGTATTGGGAGAACTGGGTGAAGCAGTACCCCATCATTTCGATCGAAGATGGGATGGCCGAACAGGATTGGGATGGATGGAAACTGATTACCGACACCCTCGGGAAGAAAATTCAATTGGTCGGTGACGACCTCTTCGTTACGAATGTCGAGTATCTTTCAAAGGGGATAGACCTCGGTGTCGCGAATTCCATTCTGATTAAAGTAAACCAGATCGGCACCTTGACCGAGACGCTCGATGCAGTAGAGATGGCGAAACGGGCACACTACACTGCTGTCCTCAGCCATCGATCCGGTGAAACAGAAGATGCAACGATTGCCGATATTGCCGTGGCTACCAATTGCGGAATGATTAAAACCGGATCGGCGAGCCGGACCGACCGGATTGCAAAGTACAACCAACTGCTTCGAATCGAAGAAGAGCTGGATACAAATGCAATCTATGCCGGACGCGATGCGGTGAATGCGAAGTTTTAATCCACGGAGAAACACGAAGAGCATTTAAAAAGAAGGAATCCACGAAGAGACACGAAGAGCACGAAGTATACGAAGAGCACAAAGCGGTAAGGGAGGTGTGAACATAAGATGCCGGAAGGCGAGAAGGAGCTTCTTTATCGAGAAGAGGTTTTTAAAATAGTTGGTGCGGCCATCGAGGTTCATAAGACATTAGGCGCAGGATTTCTTGAGGCAATATATCAGGAAGCTCTGGAAATCGAATTGCGCCTACAAGGCATTCCATTTGAATCACAGAAACCGTTGCCGATACAATATAAAAATTATACTCTCGCTAAGGAATATATCGCGGATATGATTTGTATGGATAAGATTATTCTCGAATTGAAGGCGCTGAATGAACTCACCAGCAGAGAAGAAGCACAACTTCTGAATTATCTTAAAGCAACGGGACTTCGAGTAGGATTACTCATCAATTTCGGGAAAATTGGTAAACTGGAATGGAAGCGATTTATTAAATGATGTCTATGAATAATTGTAAACCCCACAAACCTATCTACAATACATACAAGGTATCAATTGTTTATCGAGTGTGTATTCGTGTGACTTCATGGATTAAGGAGAACCTATGACTCCCCAAATAAAATTCGGAACCGACGGCTGGCGCGGTATTATCGCTGCCGATTTTACATTCGACAATGTTGCCAAAGTTGCACTGGCAACAGCCAACTATTTCAAACGTCACAAGAAAATTAAAAACGGAATCGTTGTCGGCTATGACTCGAGGTTTCTCTCGAAGGAGTTTGCCGAGAAGACGGCGGAAGTCCTGGGGAACCGGGGCATCAAGGTTATTCTCTCAGATAAGATCTCCTCAACGCCGATGGTTTCACTGCTTACAAAAAAACTCAATGCAGCAGCGGGTGTCGTCATTACGGCAAGTCACAATCCGGCGAAGTATAATGGATTCAAGATTAAAGGCGACTTCGGCGGGCCGGCTCACCCTGAGATGATCGACAAGGTCGAACGGGAATTGAAGAAGGTACTCAAAGCAAAGATCGAGCTGAAAAAATCGTTGCAACAGCTCGTCGATAAAGGCATTGTGAAGTATATGGATTTTACCGCTGCCTATGTGGAGGATTTGAAATCCAAACTTGATTGCACCATCGTTGAACAGGCAGGCCTGAAAATCGCCTATGACGCGATGCATGGTGCCGGTCAGGGTGTAATGGCAATGCTTGTTCCGCTTCGGGCAGAACTCCGGAATTCCTTCAACCCCTCCTTCGGAGGGGCGCATCCGGAACCCTTGCCGCAGCACCTGCAGGATCTTGCATCGACTGTAGTGATGACAGGATGCGATATCGGCATAGCAACGGATGGCGATGCCGACCGCATCGGCGTGATGGATGAGAAAGGGAACTTTGTCGATTCACACCGCATCTTTGCGCTGCTGCTGAAATACTTTGTTGAGAATAAGAAATTGACAGGCGAAGTCGCAAAATCATTTTCCGTCAGCCAGATCATCAACAAGATGTGCGAGAAGTATGGATTGAAGCTGCATGAAACCGCGATCGGCTTCAAGCATCTGTGCCGGCTGATGACCGAACGGGATATTCTCATTGCAGCAGAAGAAAGCGGCGGCCTTGGTGTCAAGGGCCATCTTCCGGAGCGGGATGGTATTTATGTCGGCCTGTTGCTCTGCGAGATTATGGCGTTCCGGAAGAAGAAGCTCAGCGAACTTGTCGATGAGCTTATGAATGAGTTCGGCTGGCACTACTTCAATCGTATCGATTCTCATCTGACGGAGAAGGACAAGCTTCGAATCCTTGCTGCCTATAAAAAAGGGGTGAAGGAGTTAGCCGGCTATCCTATCCAGCGGATCGAGAAGACGGATGGATTCAAACTTTTCGTCGACAACGGCTGGGTGCTTGTTCGCGCATCCGGAACCGAACCTCTTATTCGCTACTATGCCGAAGCGGATTCGATCGAGAAGGTGAATACACTTCTGAAGGCTGCAACAAGTTTCTAATCTTTTCGTTTATTGTTTACCAAAATCAAATTATCATGGTTTATGGACCCGGCTCACTGGAGCCGGGCCCATGCTGAAGGAGTAGAACGTGTGAGAAGAACTCTCTTGGCAATTCTGTGTGTGTTTCATGTCTCTGTATTTGGTGGATCCAATCCGAAAAAGGCGGTCGCGATCCGAACACCCACCGCTCCGACAATCAATGGCCGTCTGGATGAGCCTGTCTGGAAGCTTGCCCAGCCCATTGTAGACTTTGTCCAATTCGAACCAATTGAAGGCGCGGCGCCAGGCCAAAAAACGGAAGTACGAATTCTGTATGATAATGAAGCGCTGTACTTCGGCTGCCGGATGTATGATACCGATCCTTCAAAGATTGTCGGCCGCCTGGTACGCCGTGACGATGAAATTGACGCCGATGTCATCTCTCTCAGAATCGACAGCTATCACGACCACCAAACCAATTTTGAGTTCACCATTAACGCGGCCGGTGTGAAAATCGATATTCTCCAGTACGACGATGGAAGAAAAGAAGATCCCTCATGGGATGTCGTGTGGGATGTCGAAACGACCATTGATGACCAGGGGTGGATTGCGGAGATTAAGATTCCGTTCAGCGTTCTTCGCTACTCGCGGTCGGAGGTTCAGGATTGGGGTTTGCAGATCGTTCGAGGAATTTCGCGAACCCACGAATCCATCTACTGGACAATGATTGGGAAAAAGGAAAGCGGTTGGACATCGAAGTTCAGCCACCTGGTTGGTATCGATAAACTTCCCTCTACATCGCATGTTGAACTGATGCCGTATGCAGTCGGGGGCAGCAGGTTCATGCCGAAGTCTCTATCGCATCCCGATGGCACCGATCGTTCCCTGAATGCCGGACTCGATCTCAAGGTCAGGCCATCCGGCGGGATTACGATCGATGCAACGTTCAATCCCGATTTCGGACAGGTTGAAGCAGACCCCGCCGTGTTGAATCTTACGACGTACGAAACATTCTATCCTGAGAAGCGCCCATTTTTCATTGAGGGATCGCAGATCATTCACTTCTCAACCTTTGGCGATGATTTTGGACCCGGCCTATTCTACTCACGCCGTATCGGACGTTCTATAGAGGTTGAAGATCCTGATGGCGGATATGTACTGCATGAGCCTCAATTTGCTTCCATTCTGGGAGCGGTGAAACTCTCCGGCAAAACGGAGGATGGGTGGTCAATTGGAATTTTGGAGGCACTGACACAGCGAGAGACCGCAACGCTTGTGGATGCATTGGGAAACAAAACCGATCAGGTTGTTGAGCCGTTGACGAATTACGGTGTGCTCCGGTTAAAGAAAGATTTTTGGGGCAATTCGAATGCCGGAATGATTCTCACATCGGTCAACCGCGATGGCCGCGTACCGGCAAATACGGCGGGTCTGGATTGGAACCTCAAGTTCAATGATAACATGTATCGGGTTGACGGTTTTCTCGCAGGCTCACGAACGACCACCTTGAGCGGTGATCGGTTGGATGGTTCAGCAGGGAAATTGAGCTTTAATAAAGAGGGGGGTGAACACTGGCGGTATTCGACCTCGATCGATTTTACATCGAAGAAATACAATATCAACGACATCGGGTATTTCCGCCGCCCGAATGATTTTGGATCGAATGGTCAACTTGAATACCGTAACGATGTTCCGGGCGATCATGTCCGGAGCTGGTCGGTGAGTGCTGGTTATCATTATCGGAATACCTTCAGCAATGCCGAATTGAATAAATCGGTTGGGCTGGAAGCGGGGATTCTATTCCTCAATTACTGGGAACTCTGGCTGGAGGGCGACATCGACCGTGGAAAATATGATGACCGTGAATCTCGCGGTCACGGCCTCTATCGGAAACCGGGCTCACAGAAATTCGGATTGAGTGTGGAAACAGATTCTCGCCAGTCAATCGTTCTGGATGTTATGGCAGGATTTGAACGCGATGAACGCGCAGGACGGGCGTTCGAAATTGGAGCTGAGATCGAGCTTCGGCCCGTTTCGAACATTGCATTGGAATTCAACCTGGGATATCAGGAGCGAGAAAACGTCTTTGCCTGGATGACAAATGTTATTCCAATCTGGTCATCCTCAATGAATTTCACCAATGCTGTATTTGCCGAACGGACAACCCAAGAGTGGGATCTCACGTCACGAGGATCGGTTGTCTTTTTAAGGGATCTTACCCTGCAGTACTATGTACAGATCTTTTTTGCGAAGGGGAAGTATGAGCATCCCGAGATCATGGCGGGGGAGGATCGATTCCTTCCTTATCCGTTCGTTCCTGTGGAGCAATTCAACGAGCTGGCATTCAATTCGAATCTGGTCTTACGCTGGGAATATCTTCCCGGCAGTACGCTCTATCTCGTGTGGTCGCAAGCACGGAATGGATCCCGTGGTTTATTTGAAACGCCATTGAGTGAAAACTTCTCCAATACATTTTCACTGCCGTCAACGAATGCGTTATTGTTGAAAATCAGCTACTGGTTCAGCTATTAGCTTATTAAAAAAAAACCGCCAAGGTCGCCACGAAAATATTCTTTTTTTTAATCGAGCGATTTGAATAACAATAGGCATTTCCGAAAAATGCCACAGAGGCACCGAGAACACAGAGATTTGTTTTTGAAATTCAATTATACTCACGCATCGATACAATGAGTAATTCTCTTTTCTCTGTGTGCTTTGAGTCTCTGTGGCTGACTAATTACCGATTTCTATGAACATCTTACTGATTTGGCGACTTGGCGGTTCATTAATTAGGAGTTGGTATGACAGAAAATCCGTATCGACGGGGTGATGAGATCGATCTGGTACTCGACCAGGCTGCATTCGAGGGGAAATGTGTCGGACGGACGGAGGGATTCGTTATATTTGTGGAGGGCGCTGTACCGGGCGATGTGGTGCGGGTGAAGCTTCTCAAGGTGAAAAAGAATTTTGCAGAAGCATCGGTCGTTTCAATTCTCTCACCATCCCCTGTCCGTGTTGAGCCGCGCTGCAAACATTTTGGTGTTTGCGGCGGGTGCAAATGGCAGCACGTTGATTATCAGGCACAACTCCGCTTCAAGCAGCAGCATGTGATCGATGCGTTTGAACGGATTGGCGGTTTTTCAGAGTTGAACATATTCCCTATCATCGGATCGGAGAATCAATATTTCTACCGAAATAAAATGGAGTACTCCTTTTCCGATATGGAATGGGTTGAGGTCCTTCCTGAGAAATCCACACCTTCAACTTCTCCTGATCCCCAATCGCCTTACAACGATTCTTCATCTATCATCTCACCTCTCCCGGCTCACCAAAATGTTTTTCTTGGGCTCCATGTTCCTCAGCGTTATGATAAGGTGCTCGAAATTCAGGAATGCCATCTTCAATCGCAACTCTCCAACCGAGTTCTGAATTTTGTCCGGATGTTTTCCAGAGATCATCGGTTCGATGTTTATAGTTCCAAGCAGGAAGCCGGATACCTGCGGTTTCTTGTCATTCGTCAGAGTGTTCGAACGAAGGAATTGATGGTGAACCTTGTGACCTTCGAGCACCGTCCTGATGTGATGCGGTTATTCACCGAAGAGCTCCGGAAAGAAATTCCCGAGGTCACAACTATTGTCAATACCATCAACCGGAAGAGGTCGCAAATCGCCTTTGGCGAAGAAGAGTTCGTCTATCTGGGGAAGGGGAGCATTCACGAGACATTAGGCGGACTTACCTTCACCATTTCACCGGCATCATTTTTTCAAACCAATACGGTACAGGCTGAAAAACTCTATCAAGTTGCAGCATCGTTTGCCAATCTGAAGCCGGAGGACGTTGTGTGGGATCTCTATTCCGGAACAGGATCCATAGCGTTGGTTCTAAGTGCAATGGTAAAGGAAGTTGTCGGTATTGAGTCTGTGCACAGCGCTGTGAAGGATGCCGAGCGAAATGCCCGGCATAATTCTGTGACGAACTGCCGGTTCATTCTCGGCGATCTGAAAGATTGTCTGACAAAAGATACCGCATGGATGGAAAAAGGGAAGAAACCGGACGTGATGGTGATCGATCCGCCGCGGAGCGGGATGCACTCAAAGGTTGTTGAGGAGATCCTGGCTCTTGCCCCTTCACGCATTGTCTATGTGAGCTGCAATCCTGCGACGCAGGCCCGCGACGTCAAACTGCTCTGTGATCAGAAATACCGGCTCACGGCGTTACAGCCGGTCGATATATTTCCGCATACATACCATGTAGAGAATGTAGTGCAACTGATGGAGAGAATATAGAAATGCAGGAGAAAGGTGAGTTACTAAGTCTCATCTCGTGAGTTCAATTCCCCGAACCTCCGCCCGGTTGACTGTTATCTGGTTCAAAGAGAACACTTTTATCATCCGAAAAAATACTCTTGGCAATTAAATATACCGTTACACCGACCACTACGACGACGGCTGCAACGACGAACCACTTCATTCTTTTCAGAATTCCTTGATCGAAGGTGTTGATGTCATCAGCGATTTCATTCACTGCTTGATGGAGATCATTCATCTCACCGACAATTTCCCATGATTTGTTAAATACCACTTCGGCAGATGAGGTTTCTACGATGCGCAGTGAGAGTGTAAAGAGTTTTCCCCGTCGTATGAGACTTCCGGAAAGAACACGATCCACCCCTAATATTTTTCCTGCTTCGGCAATTGTATGCAGGGATACGATATCCTGAAGAGGGAATTTCGCTTTCATCAGTTCTGTCTCAGCATCATTCGAGGAAACGATCAGGTATTTTCCTGCTGCAGCAATTTTCGATTCGAGTTCTCTCGCAAACGAATCTGACTCACTACGAGTGATTCCTTCGTTGATGAAGAATGGAATAAAGCCTAATTTCTGTTGGAGAGCGCGGCCGGTGATTCCTGAAGAAACTGTACAGCAATAAACACTTTCCAGAATCAATGTTGTACAGAGCAGGAGAATAAAGAGTTGTCGTACCATGGTGTTTAGGGTAGTTGAAAATTCGATGGCTAAAATTGACGTATACCGGTTCTAAACTCCATTGTTAATTCATCTGAGAGCTTCTTCAAGTATGCACGCACCATTGGGGTGATGGGGGCATTGACCCACTTTTGAGTGGTAATATAGCGAACCTGATTTTCTACAGTAAACTTAACGACGTGGAGGTCTGAAAAAGCATCCGTCTGTCTGACCCTGCGTGGAGAGGCTTGAATAAAAAGACGAATTCTCCCCTCCTCAAAGCCTTTCTCCACTTCATCATTCATTGCGGAACGAAGTTTCCACGATGATTCAAAGGAGATCATATCGCTGTCTTCTGTATAGCGCAAGATTTCGAAATTGAATTTTGTAAAGAACTTTCTGGTTTTTTCTTTAATGTCGAGTGCCGTTGCTGTTCCAATGTTCTCGCTATAGGTATCTGAAGCTTCGCGTGAAGCGGAAGAAGTACCGGAACAACCCAGGATGGTGAGTAATCCGAAAAGGAAGAGAAGAGAGAGATATTTCATTTCAAATACCGTTTTTATACTATGAAGAGAATGGAAAAGAGACTCCACGATAAAGTCGAAGTCTCTTTTCCGATAGTGTATTACCAATTGAACAGTGACTTTAACTACAAACCACAAAGGTCACAAGGAAAAAACCATTGAATTATTTTGATTTTCTAATAGTTCTTCGTGTCCTTTTCAGCCAAAGGCTGATCCGCCAAACAGACGGCGGACAGGTGCGCCGCTGGCGCAGTGGTTGTACTTTTCGTCCAAGCTTCTCTAGAAGCCTGGCCGAAAAGTTAAGAACATAATCAAACCACAA
>JAZDJN010000031.1:0-57822 GCA_043803945.1 bacterium
ACTAAGGATGCGAAGAATAAAAAGAAAAAGGAGTAATGGAAATTTAAATTAATTCAACAGTTTTTCCTTTGTGTCCTTGGTGAACTTTGTGGTTTGATTATGTTCTTAACTTTTCGGCCAGATCTCTAGTGCTGTCCCTGAAAGCTCTTGATGTAGAGAATAGAATTTATAAAGAGATTTTTCCCGGCTGTGTTCATCTGTGCTGGTGAGGCGAAAAATCCCCAGAAGAGGTAGTGCTGTACTCTACCAATCGCGACAGCCTCAAATCCTTTGGAATTATTATAGCCGGTCGCCAGCACCTCTCCACCGTTCTTCTCTGAAAATTTTGATGGTGCAATAACCACACCTCCGGGCTTTACCGATGCAGATTGGACGCTCCACACGGTCAATTGGTCGGGTAATTCTTTGCCGCCGGGATATGTCCGATAACTTGCCGGCGTACGACGCTTCGCATATTTGGGTTTAACAGAGAAGGGAGAATTGAATACTTTCTGATCTGGCAGTTCACCCTGAACCGCATCTGATAAACAGGTTCACATATAGCCGGAACCTTGGTAGGCCTTAAAGAGCAGTTGCCCGCATTCCCAACCGATGAGTAGTGCGGGTTTCGTGATATCCTCCAGCTTCATCGGGAACTCTATCGACTGCTCGGCGTCAACCACATCGATGATGATGACATCGAAAGAATCAATCGGCGCCTTACCGATGAACGCAACATTGCTCCCCTTCACATTGGTGAAGTAGGAGGAAAGTGTGTCGATAAATTCTTGTTGACGTGCGGAGTTCTCCGTGCCCAGATAGAGAATCTTAAGGTCAAATTTCTCTCCTGAAGAATTCTGTGCAAGGGTGTTTTCAGTACCTAGTGACAGCGAAACGATAATGAGAACAGTCAGGAACAGATTGTGGAAGTCGACTATGGTTCGTGGCATATGATTACTTTTTCGATGTTTTCTTATTTGGAATCAGGATCAATTCGTCCTGTGGTTCAATGAGATAGCATGCGCCCTCTTCATTAATAACTGCCATCTCTTCAACAGAGATTGTCTTTGTCGTTTTCTCCCCCTTATACTCTACCGGCCAGCAATAAAAGCCATCATAGGCGAAGAGTTGATTCACACGCAGGACTCGTGCCGCATCTCCCGTGGGTGGCCGGTCGGATTGTCCACCGCTTAATGCGGGTCCAAGGTCATGTGCCCAGTACCCCACCGGATGTCCTGTTCCCCACATTATTGGTAGGGATTGATTTTCCTTCAACCACAACCGCTGCACTTTGTCTGCATCGTATCCGCGAATTCCAGGCCGGAGCGCATGAAGTACTTTTCGGTGTCCCGTCTTTGCGATTTCCCAATATTTTTGTATCTCTGGTGGCGCGGTAGTTTCTCCCTTTTTCAGGACATAGGCAAACCGTTGAATGTCGCTGCACCAAATTCCATAGACCTTGATCCCAAAGTCCATCTGAATAACATCGCCCGGTTGGATTACCTTATCGGTTGAGTGTGAGTGTCCGCGGTCGGGCCCTGAGTTGACGCTCGGATTTTGATCCGGAGCCCAGCCGTCTTCCACACCCAATTCCTTCATTCTCTTCTTAATGAATCGTGCCACATCGGCATCGGTGGTTTTCTCAGGAATTACCGCGTTGTATGCTTCAATCTCCAGTTGGTTGGTGAGCTTGGCTGCACGGGTCATTATTTCAATCTCAGCAGACAGTTTAACGGAGAGCCATCCAATCACAACTTCCTCGGACGAGATCAAACGTTGAGACCACTCAAGCCCCAGCTCCTTTTCCATCTGAGTGCGCTGCGTGAAAGATAATCCATCGGCGATTGCACGGCTGGAGGAATTCACGGCAATTGTTCGGGGTTGGTAGAGACCGAGTTGTTGCACCATTGTCTGCCAGACATTTGTGCCGCGCGGGATAACAATGACAGTATCATGCAGTCCAATCTCTTTGAGAGCTGTCGATTCGCCCATGGGTGAAATAGCGATCGATCGGATGGACCCATTAATGTTGAAAAAGAGAAATGCTGCGGTTCCCCCTGCATTTTCTCCTCCCACATGAATTGCCAGCGGGTCATTATTGTTTTCCCTGCAAATGACGATCCACGCATCTGCCTGAGCACGTTTCATCGCATCAGGCAGAAGCGTTCGGATCCGTTCTTTCCGAATCCGGGGCCATGGAGAGGGTGTGTGGGCAAATTCCTGGGCGAGTGTCACTGTGCTCCAGGCGAAAAAAGCAATCAATGGCAGAAGTTGTTTTAGTCTCATCGTCATACTCCTGTTAAACTCTTATGGAACACCAACTGTCGAAAGATAGAGAGGAGGGAGTCGAAGTGCAACTGGATTTACTAGTGAAACCAACGTATGAGGATTTCCTTGAGAAATATCGCTTTCCTCTACAACCTTTCCCGAAAAATTCCTATCATTATGGTAGAATTCAATTAAAAATGAAAAATGAAAAGTAAATAAATGGAACAACAATGAAAAATTTAAAATGAAAAAGGAATAAAGGAAGAGAAAGAATCTCGAGATGATACTAAGAGGTGGAGTATGAACACTATACGTTTGCTGAAATGGATCATTCTTACCTTGATGGTCCTTGTGTTCCTATGCTCAGCACAGGTCGATCGCAAGCCGGCTGTGGCTGGACAGTTTTATCCCGGTACGGCTGATGAATTGACAAAAACACTTAAAGGCCTCTTCAGCAAAGCTGTCCCATCAAAGAATCTCAAGAATGTTGTTGCACTCATTGCACCGCATGCCGGTTATGTCTATTCCGGTGCAGTCGCAGCAGCAAGCTATAACCAGATCGAGGCAGGCAGAACCTACGATAACATTTTCATCATTGGTGTGAGTCATCATGTTGGATTTGAGGGTGCATCGATCTTTATCAGAGGGAACTATGAGACTCCGCTTGGTATCGCTCGAGTGAATAAGAAACTTGCAGAACAACTCCTCAAAGAACATTCAGTCTTTACTTCCCGCACAGACGCCCATGAACAGGAACATAGCGTTGAAGTGCAGATTCCCTTTTTGCAATATCGATTTGGCAGGGAGGTTTCCATTATTCCGATTGTTATGGGTTCGAGTTCTCCGGAGACCTGCAAAAAGATTGCTGCAGCATTGCAGCCATATTTGAATTTGAAAAATCTCTTTGTTATCAGCACAGATTTTTCTCATTTCCCGCCCTATGCCGATGCGATGCGTTTGGATAAAGCAACTGCCGCTGCGATCGCCTCCCGGTCGCCGGTCACGCTGATTAATACAATGACCACCAATGCCCGCCAGCAAATTCCGAATAATGAAACAAGCTGCTGCGGGTGGCCGGCTGTTCTCACCCTTCTCTACATGATCGAGAATGATACCCGGTTCGTCGTCCATCAAATCGACTATAAGAATTCCGGCGATGCCGATCCTTCATTGAAAGATCGCGTTGTAGGATACCATGCGATGGCTGTTACAATGAAGGAGAATCCGCAAACCGGACAATTTGAATTAACAGAGAAGGACAAACGGGATTTGCTCACGGTTGCGCGAACGACCATCGAACAGTACACACTCGATCGCACTGCTCCGGAAATCGATGCTTCTAAATTTTCCGGTACCATTAAGAAAAATTTCGGTACGTTCGTTACACTTCACAAGGCGGGAGAACTTCGCGGCTGCATAGGGCGATTCACGGCAGCAGAACCAGTCTATAAAGTGATCCAACAAATGGCAATCGCCTCAGCGACGGAAGATCCACGGTTTCCCTCTGTCTCGAAGCAAGAGGTGAAAGAACTGGAGATTGAAATTTCTGTCCTCACTCCGATGAAGAAGATAACTTCCATAGATGAGATTAAGCTTGGAACCCATGGTATTTACATCCAGAAGGGGATGAATTCAGGTACGTTCCTTCCTCAGGTTGCATTGGAAACCGGCTGGACAAAAGAGGAGTTTCTGGGACACTGTGCACAGGATAAAGCAGGCATTGGCTGGGATGGATGGAAGGATGCAACTATTTATACCTATGAGGCAAAAGTATTTAGCGAAAAAGAACTAGTCAAAAAATAGTTGCAGAGCTAGACTCTGAGTTCTTCAGCAAGAAATTATGAACGACAAACCAGGAGGCTTTGGTGGTACGAAGTAAGAAGAAGGATCTTCAATCATTGCGATCTACCATCAACAAGATTGATACTGATATTCTTAAGCTCCTCGCTGAGCGACGCTCACTGAGCGGCAAGGTGATTGAAGCTAAAGATGCGACGGAAAAACCTCTGAGAGATCAGTCGCGGGAGGAAGATCTTCTCCGACAGGTCATAAAGATGGGCAAAGAGAAGGGGCTGGATGCCTACTTCGTGAAAAAGGTCTTCTATGAAATAATCGATGACTCGCTGCGCATTCAGCAGGATTATCTTCAGAAGAAGGTGAACCGTGACTTGCTGGCCGGGCAGGTTCTCCGCATTGCGATCCAGGGGATTACCGGTTCGTATAGTTACCTTGCAGCGCGGGAGTTTTTCTCGAATGTGGAGGCAAGATTATCATTCGTCGGGAAAGAACGGTTTGAAGAAGTCGTCCAAAGTGTCGAGCATGGCGAGGCAGATTATGCGATGCTTCCCATTGAAAACACGACATCAGGCGGCATCAACGAAGTGTATGATCAATTGCTCCATACCACGCTCTCAATCGTCGGTGAAGAAAAATACCATGTCAACCACTGTCTGGCTGGAGTGAAGGAAGTACCGATCGGCAAGATCAAAAAAATCTTTGCCCACCATCAGGCTGCGGCACAGTGTTCGCGGTTTCTCGTAACATTGACCGGATGTCAGGTTGAATATGTGTACGATACGGCAATGTCAGTGAAGAAGATTATGGATGAGAGAAATCCGGCTCATGCAGCAATTGCCAGTGAAGATGCGGCAGGATTCTTCAAAGCGAGAATTCTGCGAAAGAACATTGCCAATCAGACGGAGAATTACACGCGGTTCTTGATCGGTTCACGAAAACCAATCGAGGTGGATCTGCGCATACCCTGCAAAACATCACTCGTCATGGCAACATCGCAGGAACCCGGTTCGCTCGTCAGTGCGCTGATGGTGCTTAAGAAGTACAATATTAATATGACAAAACTCGAATCGAGGCCGATCCTTGGGAATCCCTGGGAAGAGATGTTCTATCTCGATTTTGAAGGGAACATGGCCGACAGTGTAGTACTGAAGATGCTCGATGAATTCGGCCGCTTTACACGGTTCCTGAAAATTCTCGGAAGTTATCCATCGCGGGACTTGCCGCGAACAAAAGTCGATGCCATAGCTCCATCGCCTCAGATTGAGGTAAAACCAATTCAGGTGAAGATCGCTGAGCAAGCGGCTCATCCAACGCCCCAACACTCCGGCAAATCAAAGAACTATAAACTGGCAAGCAGGGAGTATAAGTCGGATGATACAGTCATTAAAGTACGCGATGTAGAAATCGGTGGAAACAATTTTGTCGTGATTGCCGGGCCATGTTCCGTTGAATCGCATACACAGATTATGCAGTGTGCACAGCAAGTGCGGGAGCATGGCGGACAGATTTTGCGCGGCGGGTGTTTCAAGCCGAGAACCTCACCCTATGCGTTTCAAGGGATGGGATATGAAGGGCTTGATCTTCTTGTTGCCGCAGGTAAAGCGTACGAACTGCCCACGATCACGGAAGTTCTCGCTGTCGATCAGATCACCGAGGTTGCATCGAAGGCAGATATCCTGCAAATCGGTGCGAGGAATATGCAAAACTTTTCCCTCCTCAAAGAAGTGGGCAAAGTACATAAACCGATTATGCTGAAGCGCGGCCTAATGGCATCGATTGAAGAGCTGCTGAATGCAGCAGAATACATCCTTGCCCAGGGCAACCGGCAGGTGATCCTCTGCGAACGGGGGATCAGAACCTTCGAGACTGCAACGCGCAACACGCTCGATCTCAGCGCGATTCCGGTACTGAGGGAATTGACCCATCTGCCGATCATTGTCGATCCTTCTCATGCCATTGGCCAACGGGATAAAGTGATTCCGCTGGCAAAAGCGGCAAAAGTGGTCGGTGCTCATGGGATTATGATAGAATTTCATCCTGATCCGCCGAAAGCCCTGAGCGACGGCGAACAGTCGTTATGGTTCAGCCAGTTCGAACAATTAATGATCGAACTTCGTAATCTTCATTAGAAGCAACGCTGTTTTCGGGAGCGGGTGCAGTTCAAGAGGTATCCAGGCGTTTGATGGACAATGCGAAAGGACCCAGCTTGTCAGTGAAAAAACTCTCTTTAGTACGACTGTTGCCGGTCATTGTTCTCGGGCTTTCTTCGATTGCAACGCAGATTTTTCTTCTGCGGGAATTTCTCTCTCTTTTTCAAGGCAATGAGCTTGTCGTTGGCCTGATCCTGAGCACCTGGATGATGCTCACCGGCCTTGGTGCATTTCTGGGGCGTTTTGCATCGCGATGGGCCTTAAACATCTATCTCTCTTCTCTTCTTCTGATACTGCTTGCCGTGCTGCCGCTCAGCACCACAATATGTCTGAGGGTGTTACGCAATGAAGTTTTTCAGATAGGCTTGATGATCGGCCTCATGGAAATTTTTGTGAGTTCGTTCATCATCCTTCTACCAATTTGCATGATCTCTGGTTTCGCGTTCAGCCATTTTGTCCAGCGCCTTTCTTCACAAACAGAATCGAATGAGACATCAAGGGTTTATGCGTGGGAAGCGCTCGGGGGTGTCATTGGGGGAGCGCTCTTTAATATTTTTCTCATCTCGTATGCCAATACGATTCAGTGTTTTGCGCTGTTAGGGATGATTAATCTCAGTGCAGCGTTGATGCTCGTGCTTCAATCGCCGCGTAAGATTATGGGATTGGGCATCATTCTCTTTCTGTTTATTGGTTGTGGATTCGCACTCTTTTCTGATCTTGACCGAACCACCCGTGCAAAACTCTTTCCCGATCAAACCCTCCTTGTCACACAGGATTCTCCCTACGGTAATCTCACGGTGACGCAGCAGGAGGAGCAGTTGAATTTTTATGAGAACGGAGTGTTGCTCGCTTCATCGAACGACGCAGTAAGGGCAGAGGAATCCGTCCATTTTGCGCTGGTGCAGAGGGAACGGATCGAATCGGTGTTAATGATCTCCGGTGCTGTAACCGGCTCGCCCAAGGAAGTGCTCAAGTATTCCTCGGCAAGTCTGGATTATTTGGAAGCTAATCCCTGGCTGATTAGTTTGACAGAACAGTACACGGAATTCTTGTCGGATTCCCGCATTCTCTGTATTGCGGAAGATGCGCGGCTTTTCATTCGGAAGACAACGAAGCGGTATGATGCAATCCTGCTCAATCTGCCCGAGCCGGCAACCGCTCAGATGAACCGATATTATACCAAAGAATTCTTTTTAGATTTGCAGCGCTGCATGAATTCCGATGCTGTTCTCTCTCTTGGATTATTGCCCGAGACTGATTATCAAAGCAAGCAGGCGAGCGTAATCAATTCGACGATGGTTCAGACATTGAAGTCTGTCTTCAAGAATGTGGTCATCGTTCCAGGGACGAGAAATTATTTTCTTGCTTCCGACGGGGGATTGAGCCTGAACATCGCCGGTCTGGCAACGAAGCGCGGTATTCAGACCACGTATGTCAATGAAAATTATCTCGATGACTACCTCTTGCAGCGGCGCAGTTTGCAGATCCTCGATCGCCTTTCGACGTCTGCTTCACTGAATTTGGATTTTCAGCCTATCTCCTATTATCAGCAGGTGATCCATTGGCTGAGGTACTTCTCGCACACCTACTGGTTGATGGTTCTGGTCGCTCTGGCATTCACTTCGCTGCTCTTGTTTCTGAATTTTACGAAGATCAGCTTTGGCTTGCTCACCGGGGGATTTACCGCGACGTCGTTGGAAGTGCTCTATCTTATTCTCTTCCAAATATTATTTGGCTCTATGTACCAAATCATCGGAATGCTGGTGACTGTGTTTATGGCAGGACTCGCAGCCGGTACTCTCCTCTGCCCGAAGATTGTACCGCACGTGACGATGAAACAATACGGCGCTATGCAACTGCTGCTTGGGGCCTTTTCTATCCTTTCCCTGATCTTTCTTTTTTATCTGGGTCCGGAGATCGCCTCAGGCACTTTAATATTCGCCATCATTGCGTTATTCCTTTTTCTCATCGCGTTTCTTGTTGGGATGGAATTCTTCACGGCCTCCAAACTCCAATTTGGATCTGTGCCGCTTGTTTCCTCGAAACTCTACACAACGGATCTCGTTGGCTCAGCGCTTGGCGCAGGATTAGTTGCGCTGCTCATTCTTCCGCTTTTTGGAGTTCTTAAAACAGGAATTATCATTGGTGCGATGAGTTTTGTCAGCGGCTGTGTTGCATTGCTAAAGAAACGATAATACCGGCAATTATCTCGATGTAGAATTATGAAATCCATCAGTAAGAGAGCGTTCATCCGATACTGTATCCTGGGATCTGGTTCCTGCATGCTGCCGCCTCACATCGGTGTCGGCCGATCCAGACTTGATACCGATTTCTCTCCGGTGTTATCACACCAACAGGATCTCGGTAAATGGAGTACTGAAGCATTCTTTTATTCGGTATTACCAGATGGGATCAAGTGCAGCAAATGTCCGAATGAATGTCTGCTGGGCGAGGGAGACTCCGGCATCTGCCGGAATCGTGTGGTTGAGAAAGGGAAGCTCTATTCCATTGCCTATGGAAATCCCTGCGCAGTCCACATTGATCCGATCGAGAAAAAGCCTTTCTATCATTTTATTCCCTCCACTCGTTCATTTTCGATTGCTGCAGCCGGCTGCACCTTCCGTTGTTTAAATTGCCAGAACTGGGAGATATCCCAGGTGAGCCCGAGAGAGACGCAGAATTATGATCTCATGCCGGAGCGAGTGGTGGAAGAGTGCGAGAAAGCCCGGTGTGAATCCATTGCCTATACGTACTCAGAACCGACATCATTCTATGAGTATGCTTTCCGGACGGCGACGTTGGCGCGGAAAAAGAAAATCAAAAATGTCTGGAAGTCGAACGGTTATATCAATGCACCCGCACTCCGGCAGCTCTGCACCGTGATCGATGCCGCAAACATTGACCTGAAATCTTTCGATCAGGATATCTACCGCAGGCTTAGCAGCGGAAAACTTGCCCCAATCCTAGAAGCGCTCAAGATATTTCATGGTGAAGGGGTTTGGCTGGAGATTACTAATCTTGTGATTCCGAGCTGGACCGATAGTCTGGAGATGATTGCGAGAATGTGCGATTGGTTGGTGCAGAATGGCCTTAGTGAATGCCCGGTTCATTTTACACGCTTTACCCCGCTTTATAAGTTAACACATTTGCCGATGACACCGGTGTTGACGCTCGAGAAAGCCCGGGAGATTGCCTTGAAGGCAGGTGTGCGGTACGCCTATGTTGGAAATGTCCCCGGCCATCGTGCGGAAAACACCTTTTGCCATCGATGCGGAAAGATGATCATTGAGCGTAAGGGATTCCAGATTGCCGTGAATCATATTGTTGGCGGTGTATGTAATTTCTGCAAGGAACGCATCCCTGGGGTGTGGGGATAAATTAGTAACTGCTATGAAAATAGAACCGCCCTGCCTGCCGAAGTAGCTTCAGCACGCAGGCAGGCAAAGCGCCAAGAACGCCAAAACACCAAGATATTAATCAGTAATTCACGCTACGTAGGAAGAAGAAGATGTTTGATTGAAGCGAATAATCCTGTTCTTGACCTCCCCTTTTTGGGGTTGTTCAAAAAGAAACAATGTGTCACACCGGAATGTGCCGCTTTACGGCATCCCGTACAGCGGGCCTTTAATCCGGTGTCCAGTGCCTTAATTAAGCATTTTTCTGGATTCCGGTTAGAAGATTACCTGCCTCGCCGGCAGGCGGGCCGGAATGACAGTGCGCTAGTTTTCTTTTTAGTCAGACCCATATGGGGAGGTTTGGGATTTGCGAATGAGAACCATATTGATTGATGAATTTTCTTTTATAGTAAGGTGAGTCAGTAAGTAATTCTGTTTAACACCTTTAGGATGATGAGATGAGTTCAGAACAATCCGTTGCTCAAAAACTTGATGCGCTTAACGAATTCGAACGTGAACCTGTTTCTCAATCGAAGCTTCAGGGGACGACAAACTTCCTTGGCATTTATTCCGGAGAACACATCGCCGGAACGGAGTACGTCATCGGGCCGCTCTTTGTTTCGCATGGTGTCACCGCGTCCGACTTCTTCCTCGGTTTGCTTCTTGGTAACACGCTTGCTGTACTTAGTTGGGCCTTCATCGCAGCCCCGATAGCAGTGAAATGCCGACTTACACTCTATTGGCAATTGAGAAAAATTGCGGGTCCCTATGTTACAATTCTGTACAGCATCGTTAACGCGTTGATGTTTTGCTTTCTCGCCGGCTCGATGATTTCGGTTTCAGCTACTGCCGTTGGTTTGCCGTTTAACATGACCATGCCCGGCCTTGGAGATATGCTGCCGAACAGTATCGGATGGGTTGTCGTCGTGCTGGCGGTCGGCAGTGTCGTAACACTTCTCGCAATCCTTGGGTTCGAAAAAATTTCTCACTTCTCAAAAATTTCTTCGCCATGGATGGTGCTGGTATTTATCGCGAGCGCAGTGGCGGTCCTGCCGAATCTTGGAGTCAGCTCGGTGAGTGACTTCTGGAGAGTGGCGAATGAAAAAATCTGGACCGGAGTACCTTTCCCGGGTCAGACGAAATACACATTCTGGCATGTGGTATTTTTCGCCTGGTTCTGTAATCTGGCAATGCATATCGGTATGGCAGATCTCTCCCTGTTACGCTACGCAAAAAAATGGCAGGTGGGGTTTACCGTTTCATCCGGCATGTTTCTTGGCCACTTTGTTGCATGGATAGCATCGGGCATCCTCTGTGCAGCAGCAGCCGGAACTATCGCTCCCGGACCGATTGCCTATCTTGGTGCAGGTATCGCCGGCTGTGTGTGTGTCGTCATTGCCGGATGGACAACGGCCAATCCAACTCTCTATCGTGCAGGGCTCGCATTCCAAATTGCCACACCGAACTGGAAGCGATGGAAGGTGACACTCTGGGCCGGCATAATCACGACCATAGCAGCTCTCTTTCCGGCATTGATGATGAAGCTTCTCGATTTTGTGGCTCTCTATGGATTAATCCTGATGCCCATGGGTGCTGTCATCTTTGCCGACTTCTGGATTCTTCCCCGGCTTGGGTTGAAAAGCTATTTTGCAGAATGGCAGAATCTCGCGCTCTCCTGGCCTGCTCTTGCAACGTGGATTCTGACATTGGTGTTTTGTTTCCTCCTGCCATTCGATCTTTTCTTTAAAGCATTGCCGGGATGGTTTGTTGCCATTCTCTTGTTTACTCTCTTTAGTTATCTGCAGCAGAATAAGAAAAACAACGTAGTTGAGGTGACGGTATGAACACCTTGCTGAAACTGTTGTCGCTCATCGCACTGATTGTCACGATTCTCCCTTCTGTGTTCGTGTTCGAGGAACTCATATCCTGGCAAACACATGCGAACATCATGCTGTGCGGCATGATTCTTTGGTTTATCGTCACGCCGTTCTGGATGAAAGAGCAACCACAGGGATAGCTCCGCTATTTGTTAAAGGAAGGGTACAGGTATGTCCACTAAACAGACAATCGATCCGCTGCATCTATGGTACCTTGGCAGTTTCTTTGCCATTCTCATCTGGTCAGTCATCAATCCAAAGGATCTCTTCACCTGGTTTCTTGAAGTTATCCCCGCAATCATTGGCGTAACCATTCTCGTTCTGACCTACAACAGATTTCGATTTACGAATCTTGTCTACATGCTTATCCTGATCCACACCATCATTCTTATGATTGGCGGCCACTACACGTATGCCGAGATGCCGCTCTTCAACTGGTTCAAAGAAATCTTCGACCTCTCAAGAAATCATTATGATCGTCTCGGTCATCTGGCACAGGGATTCATTCCGGCAATGATTGCCCGCGAAGTGCTGTTGCGTACAACGGGTTTTCAGCGAGGGAAAATGTTTGTCTTCGTCATTATTTGTATTTGTCTGGCGATCAGTGCGTTTTATGAATTCATCGAATGGTGGGTTGCGCTTTCCACCGGTGAAAAAGCGGATGCTTTCCTGGCAACACAGGGAGATATCTGGGATACGCAGTGGGACATGTTTTTTGCTTTCTGTGGTGCTTGTCTGGCACTGATGACACTTTCAAAAGTCCATGATGCAGCTCTGAAAAATATCGAATGAAGTAACTTCCTATACCTTGTTCTCAACCACACGTGTCTCAACCAGTATGCAAGTGCCGCATCAAATCCATGGGAGATCCAGGTTTCAACGTTGGACCCCTTTTCGTTTCCATACTCACCGATTGAATCTTTTAATATTTATAGCTTGAACCTTACTATAAAAAAATAAATATTAATTGAAGAGAATGTATAAGCAACTCGCTGAGAGACTATGGAACAGATGTTTTAAACCGCCATAAACGCCAAGAAAGATATGAATTGTTCTCAGATCCTTTTCAAAATATAATAACTTTAGCGTTCTTGGCGCACTTGGAGGTTCAGTTTTTTATTATCAGTTAGAATGGAGTGTTGAATAGAAAGATTGTCATTACGAAAGGTTAGGATCTATGAATATTCTGGTTACAGGAGGTGCCGGATTTATCGCTTCCCATGTTGCTGATGCATTTATCGCTGAAGGCCATCGTGTCGTCATTGTGGATGACCTCTCCATGGGAAGAAGAGAAAACATCAATGCCAAGGCAAAGTTTTATCACCTTGATATCCAAAGCCCTGATGTGGAAGGCGTGTTCAGGGATGAATCGATCGATGTTGTGTGCCATCACGCTGCTCAGATGGATGTGCGTAAATCGGTGGCCGATCCGAAATTTGATGCATCGGTGAATATACTCGGTATGCTGAATCTCCTTGAACTGGGGCGAAAGCATGGGCTGAAGAAAGTCATCTTCTCCTCGACAGGAGGGGCGATCTATGGAGAACAGGATTACTTTCCGGCAGACGAGGAACATCCGGTTCGACCTCTTTCACCGTATGGTATTACCAAACTTGCAACGGAAAAATATCTCTTCTACTATAAAGCAGTGTATGATATCGATCATGTGATTTTGCGGTATGCCAACATTTATGGCCCTCGCCAGAATCCGCATGGCGAAGCGGGAGTGGTTGCTATCTTTGCGAAGAAGCTCTTTCAGGGTGAACAGCCCATCATCAATGGTGAAGGAAAGCAGACGCGCGATTATGTTTTTGTGGGCGATGTCGTTAAGGCTAATCTCTGTGCACTGTCGTACTCAACATCGGATATTTTCAATATCGGAACCGGAATCGAAACGGATGTGAACGCACTGTTCCGGCATATCCGTGGTTTTATCGGATCGAACTATGAAGAACTGCATGGCCCGGCAAAAGCAGGAGAGCAACTGCGCAGTGTCATCAGCTCCGCGAAAGCAAAGGCTCTGCTGGGATGGCAGCCGACGGTGAAGCTTGATGAAGGGCTTCGAATAACGGTAGATTCCTTTCGGAAGTGAACACCTCCCCAATGGAGGGAAACAATGCCACAGAGACTCGGAGAACACCGAGTAAAATTATTTGGATGGGATGGAAAATGTCTCATTCAATATTCATTCTCTGTGTTCTCTGAGCTCTCAGTGGCAATTCATCATTGAGGCATTGCGATATTTTTCTTCACACATTGATACAATCGTTCCTTTACTCGGTTATTTTCGGTGTGCCATCGGTGGTAAATAGAATTTTAATACTTTCTTAATGAGACGATACGAAGAAGGTTAGCCAGAAAATAAAAATCCGCCGAAACCGTATTCTCCGGCTTCTGCTTGAAGAGGGGAATCTTTCCCTTGCCGAAATCGCCCGCATAACGGGAATCGGATTGCCGATGATTTCGCGGCTGGCAAAATATCTCGAGGATGATGGATTCATCCGCTTGAAAGCAGGCGCTCATCTGGAACGCACAGGCCGGACAATTTATTCTCAATCCGGTACAAACAACGGCATTGAAATCTTCGCTTATCCCGCTCGGGAGTGGTATCGATTTTGCAATTTCTACCCTGGGTTCGAAAACCGGTGCACTTGGTGTGGCGATGCTGGCGACGCGGGATATTTTCGAAGTCGACCACCTGAATCCAACGGCGTACGTGTAGACAACTCTCTTTTAACAGTGGCTGACAAAAAAGCAAAAGTGAATTGCATGCTCAATTCTCTCTCAGAATGAAGAATATGCGTTCCTTCAACTCTTCATCTAATTCGTGAATCTCTTCGTTTAATAAAACACCTTCTCGTAACAACATCAACAATCTTATGAAATATTGTGATCCTCTTAGATCATTATAACGCCTTCCGATGTCTCGATCTTTATCGGCAATGGTCGAGTACAATTTTAGATAATATTCCTTGGGTTCACTCTTACCTTCGATGAAAGAGTCGCATACTGCTTTGGCTCCTTTTATGCCAGCCACGTAATCGCGCATTAATCCAAGCTCAATCAATGCTCTTACTTTTTTCTTCTGTGATTTTGTCAATTCTATCATGGGTTACCTCATCGTAGTTGATTAAGGTTGAAAACATTCAGGTTTGAAGTGTCACGGTATGGACCGTGACACCCACGCGATCCTTTTCGGGTAACCACTCGAAGCACCAGGAAATATTCTTCTATTTCCCCACAAACTCTTCAGCAAAATATTTGGCAGTGAGTGTTTCTCCGGTAGCATACTTCAGTAATCCATCCCACCGGAGAGTTGTGCCGGGTGATAGCACTTTCTCCTTTAGATAATTCCCGACTTCGGGTTTTCCCGCAAACGAAGCCTGTCCGGGAGCATCGAGCTTCAGCACATTTTTCACAATGGTGTGCTGGATCTGCGACGCGGCAAGCTCGCCAAGCATATAATTGTGATAGTACACCGGATATTGAGCAAGATGAATTTTCGCCGCCCAGTCGGGTGCATTACGGCCTGGAGCTCGTTTGACGAGTTGATATTCCTCCACAAGATCCCACCACATTTTGTTAAGGTCCTCGTCGGGATTTTGATACATTGCCCGTTCGAACCGCAGCATCACCTGCGACCAGCGGCAGAAAATGAGCTGGCGTAAGCGAAGATTCTCGACTGTTACTTTCCGGATTTCTTCTTTCTCCTTTGCACTCACACCCACCATCGCTTCCAGCCAATCGGCATTGCTTGCCTGGCGCTCCATGAGTTGGGCAATCGCTTCGGTTAGAAATGCGTGCGACGCATCGCGGAGGAAGAAGGGAAGATCGCTCCGTGTGTATTTAGAATAGACCGCGTGCCCCAGTTCGTGCAGCATGGTTGCTGCCCAGTAGTGATTGTCCGAGATGCTCAGCATCATCCGTATATCTCCCTTGCGGTCGATATCTGAGCAAAAAGCATGTTGATATTTTCCTTTCCGTTCATACAGGTCGCTGTTTTTGTTTATCTCCTGCACTTCCATGCCGATGCCTTTGTAGAATACTTCGTCAACCTGATCAACCTTTTTCCCCTTGAAGTATTTATCCAGGTCAACTGTGCCGATAGTTGGCGCTTCCTGGAAGAACCGGTCCTGATAATGCCAGGGCATCACCTGATCGGTTTTGATGCCGTACTTCTTCGTAAGGTTGCCATCAATGTCTGTTTTCAACTTTTTGAATGCTTCGTCTGTTACCTGTTTCAACTCATCGAAGATTGCGACGAGTTCACGTTCACTCTGTTCGTTTGCGACAAGGCTCATCACGTAGTAATTCTCAAATCCAAGCTGTTGTGCTGCCTGGTTTCGAAGTTTCGCCAGCTCGATTACCATCGGAGCAACCGCCAAACCCACCTCCTTGCTTGCTTCCCAGGCTTTCTGCCGCTTTGCAGAGTTGGTCTCGGTTTTCAGGATCTCGTTGATGACATTATCGCTGACTTCTTTTCCGTCGAGCTTGGGGCGGAATGTATTGAACTTCTCCGCTATTACTGCCTCTTTGTCGGCGATCTGTTTCATCAGTGTGGTGTCGAGTTGCTTTGTCAGGTATTTGTTGTGGAGGATGGTCAATTGACGGAGGAGTAGTGAATCTTTGATTTCCTTGCCTTCGAGCCAGGTTTTGATTTGCTGGAACTCATTCTTATTGGAATAGACTTTGCTGATTTCAACATCGAGGGCAGCATTCTCGGTATAGAATTTCTTCTCACCGGTCGCGTTGGCATTCCAACTGGCAAGAGCTTGAGCCTTCATCAGTGGTTCAACAATCTGCGTATGCTTGTCAACAAACTGACGTGCGGCAGTGTCCATGGAACTTCCTCCAGAACAAGAGATGAGCAGCAGTGCAAGGAATGGGGCAATGAAGAGTATCGATTTCATAATGACTCCTGTGTCACTAATGATAGAGAGATGATGGATATGAGTGGTGTGAATGTAATATATTTTTGGAAAAGGGGGATGGAGATTGTGATGAAGTGAATGTCTCCCGCATATTGCGTCACGAAGTCCCTGCCTGCGGCAGGCAGGCTGCCCGCCTCATTTGAACCTATTATGGCAGGCGGGGGTTCGTGACGCCCTATTTTTTTCTTTTTAGTCAGTCCCTGAGATAGAGTCGCATTTCAGTCGCACATGTCGATTTTAATACGATCCTATTTATTATTAGCAGCACTAATACTTGTTGGTTTCCATATACTGTTCTTTGAATGTAGGGTTTTCTCCGGCAAGTTTAAGAAAAACATCCAACGGAACCACCTCGAATTCAGATCCCAGTTTATCACAGATCGATTTTACTCTCGCAACATCGCTGTATTCCCTCACATGGACGAGCAGGAAATAGGGCCGATCAGTATTCAGAGCGGCAAGTTCCTCGAGGTCACCGGCAGCTTCGGCTTCCGATTTTTCGGCAGAGAGATAATAATCGTACGAAACGAAAGGACGTTTGTCTCTCACGGTAAACGTATGCGAGGCGAAATATCCATTGAGAAAACCAATGGCGTTTGGCATCCCTGTATAGTATGCCTCAACAATCTCTTTTGTCAGTTCGTTGTTTCCTGCCTCTGTCTTATCGGCGGAATAATCCATAATCTCAAACACGTTGAGGTCGAGCGAATCCATAAGATTCTTCGCGTTCTCAATTTCTTTCGGCAGCCATTGTTTGGGAAACGCTTTGGGATACATATACCCGGAACCTGAAAGACACCCGATAAAGAAATCGTTTGGTGTGGATTGCGAATAGTAGTACTCGAGCATTGCCGGTGACATGAATTGAAATTTCATTGACACTTCCCAGGCATAGGGAATGGAACCTCTTCCCGGCTTCACCCATGCTCCCAGGCCAAGCCCATCGGTCTGCACCAATGCAACATAGACCTTATTCTCAGGAATATATTTTTTCCCTGGTTTGACAGTATGGTTGTTCTTGTACTTGAAACTGGGTGTTGGGGGAATTTGATACAAGAAACTTGTATTGGGGAGATTATGCAGACCATCAACGGTAAGAGCGTAGGATGAGGTCAGGGTGACCCATTCTTCTTCCAGGTCTTTCTTGTATGAGTGCCAGCCCATCACCTGGCTGAGAGGTGTCATCTCTGCGAGGAGCTTCTTCGTAAAATTGTACTCCAGGGTATCGGTCTCTCTGGCTGAGAGATCTGTGAAGAATGCGTTCTTCATCATCCCGTAATCGGCTACTCCCGGCAGCATTACTGACCCATGCTCCCCGCCTAACCAGACGATAAGATCCTTGGCGCATCGATGCCAATACTGCCGCTGTGCCCACGTGTAAATCTCATAATCAGTTTTCCCCGCGAACTTGCCCCTGAAATCTTCAAGTTGTTTCAATCCCATGCATTCGGCGAGCGGAATCAAGTCTTCCGTAATAACGATTCCTTTTTCGAGTCCGGCGAGTGTATAAGCAACGATTAAGGATGTACGAACGTTTTTGTCCCAAATGATGTACCCCTTGATCTGCTGCTTAAAGATCTGTAATGCTTGTTCCAGCGAATTGAGTTTTGTGAAAGAAAAATGTTTTTGTTTTTCCAGATAGCTGAATAATTCGCCTGTATAATTGAATGAATAGTTAGGCCCATAGATAAAATACAAATTGGGTTTCTGCTCATTCACAATTCCCTGCAGGGAGATGAAACAAGCCTGTCTGCTGAGACCAGAGTGAATATCCCAATCGTCGGTCATCTGATAGACATACGCATTGTTCGCGTCTGCCCGCTTAAAAACATAACGCAAATCCGAACCAGCCTTCCTGCTGCTCCGCCTGATTCTATAGGTGAGAAGATTCTTATCAGAAGAGAGTTCGAACACATTGTCTGCTTCGATGTGCTTCCTGCCTTGAGAGCCGGTGATGGGATAGCGTTCATGAATCACTAAGACATTCTCTTTTTGCCAGGCTGCCGTGACTTCTTTTTTCTCATTGGGAGGGAGTTTAATTCCCATGTACAGGTTGGACATGAATGTCCTATCGATTACGGGAACATAGTGCTTGGAGCCATTAGTTTTTAACACCAGCGTTTCCTGTGCTTTTCGTTTCGGGCCAAATTCTTTCACAACAGTGATTTCATCCTGCTTCACCGTAAACTGAATTGTCATATACTGAAAGTAGTCCAGGTCGGAGCTTTGCTGCTTGATTAATTTCCATTTACCATTAAAGGCCATTTCCTGTGCTGATACTCCTGTTGAGATTGCGAGCGATATGACGATAAGATGAAAAAGAGATTTCATTGTATCTCCATGAGAATTGTATGGGGCATAGTTGTTAAGGTGATCTGGCTCAGGCACTCGGCCAGCTCATAGTTCGATAAAAAGTTCATTCCGGCAGCCTTGGTGGAAGGTGCTTCCGAAATCGCTGTGGTGAAGTTAGCGAAACACCTGTCGGGAGTCAATGAATGGAAGCAGCGGGAGGGAAATGAGGTTGAGAGCCCCGCCTTGAAAAAAAACGGGCAAGAGAACTCCCTTCGAGGCAGAATATTTTGTTTGCGACGAAGTGTACACTCGTCATCCCGGTCAACTCCATAGTCCGGAAAATCATATACGGTGCAGGTCGGCCTTGAGGTACATCATCTCCGCAGACGATGGCATCGACTACTCCTTCTGCCCAACCCAGATTCATCAGAAGCATGTCAGTGATATCACGGTAAAAGCCTGTGTTCAGGGCAATTCGAATTTTTCGCTCGCGCAACCATTCAAAAATTTCATTTGTACCGGGAATGGGGCGGATACCTTCCTGACTAAAGCGCTTTCGTAAGAGTGAACAAAAATATTGGTAAGCTACTTTTGCATCCCGTTCGCGGTGTTGAGCGGCAGGAATGAGCGATTGGATTGCTTCTCGCTTCGACGCACCTCGGACCCCATGAAGTTGTTCCGACGTGACCTCCACACCAAATGCTCGAAGCGCATCGGTAAAAGCGAAGGAGACCTGACCATTGTCTACGATGGCGGTACCGGCTATATCGCACACTACAAGTTTGATGTCTTCCATCGCCTTTGTCCATACTCTACCAGGAAGCTTGAATGAATAGTACCACCACAGAGAACATTGAGTGCACGAAACTCAAATTGAAAACTCCATTGACAAATCTCCACTTTCCCATTTACGAAAGGGGGAAATGTTTCCACAGAAGAACAGCCATTTATCTGTCTGTTATTCAAGATGGTCGATTAATCAAACACTGAGACCAATAGAAGTTTTTCTCACCCATCGGGGAGCCGAGTCGGTCTTTTGTCGAAGAATCAGATTAAGTTGAGCTGCGTGATGCTGAACGTGCCGCATGTTGTAGAGGTGCACCTCCGTCACGCTGATTTCGAGCCAGTCGAAACTGCACCGCTGCACAATTTTATCGTCTGTTAGAGCGTTAAGGATTTTCCTGCATTTATCACGGCCGTGATTAAGGTAAGCTTGGAGCTCCTGTTTGGTATAGACACGATCCGGAAGTATTCCTGCCGGATCCATTTCATCAAGTGTGAAAGGAACGGGAGGAGTAAATCCCTTATCCGATTCCGACAGGTAAAGATCGAGAAAGAAGAGCGTGTGAAAAACCGTATACCAGAACTCCGGTTTTTGTGTACGGTCGCTCCAGAGATCGTCGGGACATGCAAGCATAGCGTTCTCAAGCATGTCGATAGCCGCTCCGAATTGCTGCCAGATGATTGTCTTCCATGTATTGTCCATTCACATGCTCTCCTCTCACTTTACCTGAATTACTCTTGTACCTGCAATACGATCTCCAAAACGTGCGCTCTCTTGCGAAGTCAATATCAAGACGATCCCTATGATACAGAATGCAGGAAGCCCGTCAACTATCCGAAGCAAGTTCCGCAACAAAGCCCTGACCAGCCCGGGCTTCCCTCCTCCCACTCGCACCACCCGAAGCCCGGTGAGCCATTTCCCAAACGTGACACCTAGCAATCCCTCAAGCAGTACAAAGTACAGAATCATTGCCAAGAGAAAGGCAATGCACAGTGGGTCTGTGATGAACAGGCCATAGCTCCAGCGATGGTCGGCGGCGCTCATTATCCAGACTCCTTTGACTAGCCGAGTAATAGGGAAGAAGAAAGTACAGAAGAGCAAGAAATCGATTAGCAAAGCCAGGAACCGAAGCCACAGACCTGCAAAACGAGTGTACTCATGCATTACAGTTCACCATTCCATAATTGCATTGATCTTGATTTCTTTCAAATAGTCGTATCTTCCAGCCCAGAAAACCCAATCAATCGGATCGTGGGACTCAGCTGTCGGCGGCCAGGGCCACACCATGTCCGGATGAAAGACAGTAAGAAGCAACTTGACATCTTTGGTATCCCAAGCTCGAGTCTCCCGATCAACGATCTCCCGGATGGCTGTTTCCGGTGTACTCATTTGGATAGTTCTCATGACAAGTATGAGCAATTACCTAACGGATTACGGTTAATCCCGATTCGATAAACTTGATGTTTACTAATCAAGTGATGGTCGAATCGAGCCTGCCTGCCGCAGGCAGGGATCCTGCTGAAGCGGACAGAAGCCGATAAGCACTTGCACGTATGCCGTTAAAGTGATAAATTATTTCGTGATCATTAACTTCGCTGACCAGACCACGGAAGATATCTTCAACGGACTCGATACGAAGCATGCGCGTCGGATTCCATCGACCGTCTGGAAAATCGCCATCCGGAAACTTGACCTGTTGAACGCAGCGCACGAATTGAAAGATCTTCGCGTTCCACCAGCCAATCGCCTGGAGGCGCTGAAAGGGAAGTGGATTGGTTTGTATTCCATCAGAATTAATGATCAGTTGAGAGTCGTATTCAAGTGGTCTGACGGGAACGCGAAAGATGTTCAGATAATCGATTATCACTAAGGAGAGACGAGAAATGGTGCCGAAGAACCGAAAGCCGACACACCCCGGGGAAATTCTCCTGGAGGAGTTCCTGAAGCCGATGGAGCTTAGCCAGCTGGAGTTAGCCCGTCGCATGGGAGTTTCGATCCAGCGCGTAAACACACTCATCAATGGGAAGCGTGATATGACGGCTGAGACGGCCATTTTGCTCTCGCGAGTGTTGAAGACTACGTCTGAGTTTTGGATGAACCTGCAAGTGGCTTGTGATCTTTATGACGCGCAGCGATCACTGGACCACGCCGCCTGAATCCTTTCTGACAACCTCCCTTCGCCTGCAAGATCTCGACCCCGCCTACGCGGGATCGGACTGCCGCAACTTGCCCGCCATCTCTTTGGCGGGTCAGCTTGAACCGATGGTTAGGCAGTGCTTATCTTAATGACCTTTCCTGCAATATTGTTTGAATATCTCTTCGGCCATCGAGCATACAATGAACTAGAACATTATTGTTTTCAATTGAATAGAATATTCGATAAGGCTTGTAATAGATTTCTCTAAATTCAACAATTCCAATATCAAATAATTCTGATGGAATATGACCACGCATGGGCATAGTCTTCAATCTGTAGCATGACTTACGAAGAGCGGCAAATAATTTATCGGCATGGTCCACCGAATCATTTATTGCCACATAGGTATATATTTCAAAGAGATCGTCTTCGGCAGAATTGTCAAAAAGGACATTATATTTTTTCATTTTTGAAATTCCGGATTCGTTTTTCTAAACTTACAAATGTTTCCTCTATTGATTTAACTTTTCTCCGTTTTATATTCTGCTTGCTACCCGTAAGGATTTTCAATAACGCAAGTGTCTCCTGCATCCTTTCGTAGGATCGAATATCTTGAACGACTACTTTTGCTTCGCCATTATGCGTCACAATAAGCGCTTGTTGGGTATTCGTTATTTCGCGGATAAGCTCAGAGGCGTGTGTTTTCAGATAGCTAATTGGTTTGACAGCGGTACTTAATTTCATATAATCTCCTGATTTATGTATGACTACAATATAGACTATATTATAGTCTCGTGCAATACCTCCCCATCAAGCACTGCCTAACAGATGGCGGGTAAAAAGTGCGCAACTTGCCCGCCAAGCTTTATCTTGTGGCGGGTGATAACTTTTGAGCCCTGCGCATGAGCTCGATAGAGTCCGTTAGACTCTATCGGAGTCTAACTACTTCTGACCTTCAAATCTTCACTATACATCTACGCGAAATGTAAAATGCACCCACGCCTACCCGGAGTTTGTTTTTTAACGTAGGCGGGCTTGTTCCAATTCCACAGACTTAACGCTTCTCAGTTGAGTCGTGGTGGAATTGAGAATCCCGCTGTTTTATAGCGGGGAGCCGCGGATTAAGCAGCGACGAATTAATCATTAAAGACATCACCCCAGTTTATTCCCTTCAAAGGAACAGACTGCTCTATTTTATCAAGTAGTCTATAGATCTCTTTTCGATCATCTGGAGGAAATCTGCTATTGAAATAACTTGCTAAACCAAAGAAGAGATTCTTGTTTGATACACCCACTAAATCGGCTATTCTAGTGAAGGCATATTCCAAATTAATCCCTTCAATATTATTTTCTAATATTATTCCACGGGTTCTAAGCCAATCAAGACGATTTTGCCATTGTCTAGGTACTCGCTCTTTTATTTTATGAAAGAAACGTGGGTTTCTCAAGAACGATGAATTTGGATAGCCTTTGAGTGTGCTAGGTTGATTAATATCCCATTTCTTAGAAAGTTCAATAAGACGAACATATCGATAGCACTTTGAACAATAACCATTAGCTTGTATTCGTCGGTTTTTTGAATTACAATTCTTACAGAAACTTTTTGGCATATGAGTATCCTTATTCGGCGCAACCTAACGGGCTGGAGCTAAACTGACGGCGACGTGCAGCCGGTATTAAGTAGTTTGCTCGCGCGTGTAGTGATGCGTTTAGTTGTCATCTAATGCGTTTTATTTTGTCTTTGGGTGTTCTCATTTTCGCGCGCCGTAATTTCCGTCAGCTTGAAGTTAGGTGGCGCCAAATCTTTGTGCATATCAACGAAAACGAATTTCATATCGGTGCACCATATCACCTAAGAAACTTTGACCCCAGCCAATGAGTTTTCCATCTTCAAATACGATTGGCATCAATTCGTCATCGGTTATCGCTCCGTCGTCTGACTTTAGATCAGTATAATAGTACCAGACTTCGAAAATTATATCTTTTCCTTTTAGAATTTCAGATTTGTATGGATTGCTAACTTTTATAGCACCAACAAATTTGGCTTTATATACTTCATTTCCAGAATCAGAATTGTGTCCCATAATACGATCAACATCGGATTTTAGCATACCGATAGACAGTTTTAATATGTTCTTCCTGTTGTTATCTCTGAAGGTGTCCAATCCTCCGACGCAAGAGCAAAGCGTTAATGAAAAACAAATTATGAGGGCTGAAAGTATTTTGTGCATATAGTCCTCTCAATTATTAGGTGGTATCCTTTGTGATTCAGCTTGATCTGGGATTAGGAAGTTGCGAATTTATTAGAACAAGGGTTGTTTACCAATCATGGAATGCTCCACAATCACCTTAATGCCTTGATCAGTGAGAAGACGATTAACGATATCGGTAAACCAAGATGGTGCAAGTGGTGAGACGTGCACTTCCTCAAACAAGGTTGATATGTCAACACATACCCCAACGCCATCTGGTTTTGAATCGGATTCAAGGTTGAGTCTATTTTTTTGATCTGTTGTTAACCATACAATTGCTCTCAGTTCTTTCTCATGTTCGAAGCTCTGCCTTTTATGAATAAGTGGGTAGAAAGCATTGTCTTCAGGAATAGGAACAGTATCGTAGTCGACGTAATTTACTTTGCCGATATAAACATCCAGCGGTTCCTCTGCAATAGAGTTGACAAAACGCTGATATGTAGATTTAATAGCCAATGATTGAAAACCATTTGAATACAGTGACCACATTGCGGCGGATTCCACCAAACTCATATGCCAACAACTTATATATGTTTCCTGGCGCATCGTTCGGATGTGTTCAGCAAGCCTTTCTGAAAAATCATCCTGAACGTTAACACCCTGCGTTTTTAGATATTCAGCAAATATTGCACGGTTGCCTAATGTTTGAAGGGTCACTGATCCTTCAAACGGATCACCAAGTTTATCAGTGCGTGGAAAGAACAAGGATGACGTTTGGAGAATGTGAATAAACTTAGAGAGATCAATGTAGCGCCAAATTGGTTGGTCCGTTCTATCGGGTGGAATGAAAGCTGTGTGTCTTTTATGCATGTGATTTCTCGCGCAACCGCCTAACGATTGGAGCTATGATACGTTGCAGCATTCCAGAGTGTGAAATATTTTTTAAATATTAAAATTTCTTGCCGTAACATAAGTTGTATTTAGAAATTTCAATTTCCATAACTTAAGAACGTTGGCGGTTGTAACGTCAGATTGAGTCCATGATTAGGCGGTATTTGTTGTGCGAATTCCACCATCCATTCTTACCCTTTGAGCAATATCTTCGACTGATATTTTGAAGAAATCAATTTTTGATTGATGGACATACTCGAAAAATTTTACAAGATCCAGATCGTCAACAAATTTAGATTTGCCAAGCCAAGGATCATGACCTGAACGAAGATGCATCTCTTTCAATGCCTCACGGATAATCATATCACTACCAAGAAGTTGGAGAGCCAATGTGGCGAGTGCATGCGGACCATTATCTCTATTGGAGCGCGCCATTACAACATATTCATCCGCCGCTTTGGATGCGAGCTCATGCAACCTCTTGTCCTGTTCTATAGCACGTTCATGTTTGCGACGATCACGTTCTTGTCTCTGGCCTTGCTTTATTCCAGCAAAGTAAATAATGATTGTGATAATAAGGCCAATTACTGTGAGGATCGCTTCCATAACTTATTTGAATGCCAGCAACCTTTTAATTATTCTACTCAAACTTGACCGCTAAAGTACATAGATACGCTGCAACCGCATATCTATCATCCAAGATTCATTCAGATCCTCTTTCGCAAAGCGTAAGCCGTATACCCACCAAAACATCCATTCAGTACCATCCATGGCAGGGTGAACAGCCACTTCTGGTTAAAGAATAGCAGATGCCCGCCCATAGAGGAAGTCGGCTTATACAGATAAGTCAAACCCACAAGCATTACGACGAAGGTCACCGCCTGCATTGTTGCCCCAATTACAATCGCCCGTGTTCTCTCACCGGATTGGATCATTATGCGATTGACGAGGTCAAGGCTCGTACCAATGACAAGTCCCGTCGCTGACCAAACAAACACAGCCCACACACCTACTAGGGCTCCACTTTGGAGCCAATCATAGTAATACAGGGGTACAAAGCCTATCACCACATAAGGAACATAGACCCCCACCCCAGCACCAAAACGATTCAAGACGAGAACCGGATAGGTAGCTGCAAGGGCTGCGAAGTAAGGCATCAGAATAAACATGCAAGTACCAGAGGCGCCAGTCACTTCGACAACCGCACCGATCATGAAAACCGCAACCAATCCAAGACCCCATATTAGAATAGTCTTCCATGACTTAAGGATGGCTTCCATCATGTTCTATCTCCTCTCTATCTGAAAGCGGCTAATCAGATTTTGTCATTGTGTTCCAAAGTTATTACTACTTTTCCTTTGTGGTCTCCTTCACCAAAAAGCCTGAATGCTTTAGGAACCTCATCTAACTTGTAGGGTCCATCTATCACAGGTTTGACTTTACCGGCTTCGAAAAGCTCATTCATATAAGCTAAATCCTTGTTTGGCTTCAGGCCAACGATACGTATGTTCTTTTTACTGATCATCGAAATCCACGGCCCCAAGAATAAAGCTTGGAAAAGCCGAACCATGGAACCCCCAACTGTGACATAAATTCCATTGGGACATAATGCACGGGTATAATCAAATATCGAACGATTTGTCTTAACATCAAGAATCAGGTCATAACACTGCCCATTTTTAGTGAAATCTTCTTGTGTGTAATCAATGACCTGATCAAAGCCCATTGAGCGCAGCATGTCCAATTTCCCTGCGCTATCAACACCAGTCACTTCAACCCCGTATAATTTGGCAATCTGCACTGCGAAAGTACCTACACCCCCGCCCGCACCATTAATCAAAAGCTTTTGTCCTGGTTGAATTTGACCTTTATCACGAAGGCCCTGTATAGCCAGCATTGCCGCTTGAGGTATCGCCGCTGCTTCATCGAAGGTCATACTGGCCGGTTTCAGGGCTAATGCATTTTCACGAGCGCAGACATACTCAGCGAAACCGCCCCAGTCGCCGCTTAGATCCCCGAACACTTCATCCCCTGGCTGAAACTGCTCTACGTTTTTGCCAACTGCTTCAATTCGCCCTGCTATGTCGGAGCCGAGTATTTTTTTCTTCGGTTTCAGAAGACCGTATAGCAGGCGGTTTATGAACGGAATACCTTGGAGGAGACCCCAGTCCCAATCATTTATTGATACCGCATAAACTTTGATCAGTACTTCATTGTCCTTAGGGATAGGTTTTTCTACCTCTTTGAGTTGAAGAACATCCGGTGGTCCATATTTTGTGTATACAATTGCCTTCATTTGGATATCCTTCTTTATGCTCTTTTTGCCTGGGTGCATTTTTGCTTTTTTATCTATAGCAACCTCATTTCTGGATTGTTACAATTAAAGTACATAGATATGCTGCAACCGCATATCTATGGACCAATTTCTTCGACTTAAACCAAAATTCAAAATATATTTTATTCGGGCCTGCATATTTATCATCCAAGGGACCATACAGTCTAACGGACATATTCCTCAGGCTCTTCGGTTTAGTGAAGACAACATCAACATCGTTTCATTTGTATGCTTCAAGTCCAGCCTTCATTGCACCTTCCACTGTTCCATCGACGAGTTCGCTGCCAGGGAACCACCACTCTTCAGGATCGTATCGATCAATGCTGTACCTATAAATGGCAAAGCCCCAGTTCTCCATTTGTCCGTGATATTTCAACCGGCAAATAGGACTGAGCCTGCCAAATTCATAACGATCCAGGAAAAGGTAATTTTCTTCGAACCGCGGAACATAACGATAGTCCGGAGGTTTTAAGACTTGTTTATTGAAGCGTAAGACGATCTTTGTAACTTGCTCCTGTATCACTTCGGGTATCTTACTTTCACGATTTTTCTTTATTGCCATTATCAATCTCTGTTTATCTATTTGTATTCGCAATCGAATTGGCTCTTTACCGCTTTCCTGCCGCTAAAACGTACCTCTTCCAGTTCATATAATCAAGCGATGGACATTTTGAGGATAACTGTTTGAAAGGAATGCCGCCAAGAAACGCCAAGGAAACTATAGTAAAAAAGAAAAAGGGGTAGGAATCAATAGATTTATAGAGGGGATATCGGATTCAAGGGCGCCAAGGATTTTAGAGTTAAAAGAGGAGGAGAAGAGAAAAGAACTTAGGATTCAAAAGCGGAATACTGGGTTGTCAAGAACGCCAAGCGGAACTGAACAGTTCGGAATATTTGCGCTTTTCCCTCGGCGGGGACGCCTTCGGGCTAGTGGTTGCTTTTAATGGTCGGTTTCTAATATCATTTCTAAAATACTAGTTCGAAGGCATCCTTGCCGAGCACCATATCTTCATGATATCACTCGGCATGGCGACTTCGGGTTAGTGGTTGCTTTTAATTGTCGGTTTCTAATATCATTTCTAAAATACTAGTGCGAAAGCATCCTTGCCGAGCACAATATTTTCACGATCTCCCTCGGCGGGGACACCTTTGGGTTAGTAGCTTCTCTATAGTTTGCACTCTGCATTCTGCCATCTGCAAACTGTACACTGTTCACTGTACACTGTCTACCGTACACAGTTTACCGTCCGAAAATCCTTTTCATCCTCTTCCACCAATCCTCAAACACCACCATCAGCGTTGGCATCACGAGCAGTGTAAGAGCCGTCGATGTGATCAATCCGCCGACAACAACAGTGGCAAGGGGACGCTGCACTTCAGAGCCGGGACCTGTCGCTATAAGCATTGGCAGTAAACTAAAGATAGAAATCAAGGCAGTCATTAAAACCGGACGCAGCCGGTCGATACATCCCTGCCGCAATGCAGCTTCTGTCGGCATACCCTCCTGGCGGAGCTGCGTGATGTTGTACGTGCCGCATATTGTAGAGATGCATCTCGATGACACTGAGGTCGAGCCATTCAAATCCGCACCGCATGGAAAGCTGATCGTCTGTGAGAGCGTTGATGGTTCTTCTGCATTTATCACGGCCGTGATTCAGGTAGGCAAGCAGTTCCTCTTTGGTATAGACACGATCGGGAAGTATTCCTGCCGGATCCATTTCATCAAGGTTAAAAGGAGGTGGGGGAGAAAAGCCCTTATCCGATTCTGAGAGGTAGAGATCGAGATAGAAGAGTGTGTGAAAAACTGTATACCAGAATTCCGGTTTCTGAGAACGATCGCCCCAGAGATTGTCGGGACATGCATCAACAGCATTCTCAAGCATGTCGATAGCTGCTCCGAATTGCTGCCAGATGATTCCCTTCCATGTGTTATCCATCCTGATGCTTTCAGTGAGTAGTGTTCTTAGTTCGTGGATTGAAAAGTAATCACCGGATTCCCGGGAGACTGATACTGTGTTTGGATTGCGAACTCTTGTTAGTCTGAGAGTTTTGCCTTTATCGGGCGCCTTTTAGGTGAAGAGAGCGTCACAAACGTTCCTTATGAATCACATTTGTACTTCTATTCTTATCATGATCTTAGTAAACGTAGGCCGCTCGCGATGACTGCAAATTCACTAAGCTCATGACCAATTACTGCAATTGGTAATGTTAATCCGCCTGAGAGCGATCCAACAATCAATCCTGCAATGACTATCATTGAGAGTGCAAGGTTTTGTCGAACAACGCGCATTGTTCGGTGAGAAAGAGATATAGTATATGCAAGTTTTGAGAGATCATCACCCATAAGTGCAACATCAGCAGTCTCCATCGCTATATCGGTGCCGGCAGCTCCCATAGCAACGCCTACTGTTGCACGTGCCAACGCAGGTGCATCGTTAACACCATCACCAACCATCATTACTCTTCCGTATTTCTCTTCAAGATGTTTAATCTTGATGGACTTGTCTTCGGGTTTTAAATCAGCGAAGAATTCGTCAACACCGGCCTCATCAGCAATAGCCGACGCCGTCACTATGTTGTCGCCCGTGAGCATCACAATCCGTTGGATGCCTTGCTTTCGCAATGCTTGCAATGTTTCTTTCCCATTGGGTCTGAATCTATCCCTGATAGCTATCGCACCGAAAATCTCGTTGCCGTCTCCGACCAATACAACTGTCTTGCCTTCCTTTTGCAGTGTATCAATGCGATCCTTGTAGGCGGTAATTTCCGTGGCAAGCATTTGAGCATAGAACGACGGACTCCCAACATATATTTTTCTATTCTCCACTAACGCTACGGCACCCTGATTCGTGAGCGATTGGAACTGTTCTGCATAAGGAGATATGATAGTTCTCTTTTCTGCTTCGTCCACTATTGCTTTTGCGAGAGGATGTTGGGAATATCTCTCAACTGCGGCAGCGAGCTTGAGTACCTCGCTTTCAGAAAGATGATTGAGAGAAAGGACATTTGATACCTGCGGCTTACCAAGAGTTAGTGTTCCAGTCTTGTCGAGAGCCACGACTTTGACTTTTGCAAGCTCTTCCAGATAAACCCCGCCTTTGATGAGAACACCGTTTCTCGCCCCGGTGCCGAGGGCCGATACCATCGTGATCGGAATGGATATCACAAGTGCGCATGGCGCAGCAGCTACGATGAACACTGTTGCGCGGATCGCCCATGTCCACCACCCTCCATCGAACAAAGCTGGAAGAAGAGCGATGACTATTCCAATCACCAGTACGGCTGGGCTATACCATTTTCCAAATCGTCGAATGAATCGTTCCGACTTTCCTTTTTCTTCCTGGGCTGCTTCAACGAGGTGAATGATACGGGCAACGGTATTGTTCTCAAACGTCTTCGTTGCTTCTATCTCGAGGGCGCCTTCTTCATTGATTGTCCCGGCGAAAACCGTATCTCCAATTTGTTTTTGCACTGGAATAGATTCACCTGTAACAGGAGACTGGTTCACACTCGAAGAACCACTAATAACTTTTCCATCTGTCGGTATTGATTGTCCGGGTCGCACAAGAAATATTTCACTGAGAGCAATTTCTTCCACGGGAATTTCAGATGCTTTCCCGTTTCGCATCACTGTAGCAAACTTTGGAGTCAGATCCATCAATGCACGTATGGCATTTCTTGTTTTTGCTTCTGTATAACTCTCCAGTGCTTCCGAGATGGAATAGAGAAATACAAGTGTCAAAGCTTCTGCGGGCTGACCCAAGACGAATGCAGCGATGGCGGCGACAGTCATCAGTAATTCTATGCCGATTTCGTGTTCCTGCCACAACTCCTCAAGAGCTTCCCTGCCAAAGTAGTATCCGCCGAACAGCATTCCAACAGCATACAGCATCGAGGCATAAACCAGTGGAAGCCCAAAACTCATCTCTAAAAGATATGCAACACCAAGAACTATTCCTGAAATTACGGAGGTGATAACTTTCGGATTTTTCCATGGTTTTGGCGCTTTAGCAACCGACCTTGATGGCAGAATTGGAAAGCCCAATTGTGTCAGCGTCGTCTTCAGAGTATCGAGATTGAACTGGGCATCATCGATAGAGATCATAACCTTCGCTGATTTGGGAAACACACGAAGTTCAGTAATTCCGGGAAGGTGTTCCAAACCGCGACGGATTTGCGCAGCCTCATTCTCACAATCCAGATTCCCTACTCTGAGCTCTACTCTTGTACGGTCTGGCGTACGCATTGAGGATTCCCTTTCCCTTTGGCTTGCAGATGTCTGATACGAATTCCACGAATCACAACAATAGTCGGTTCAATGGTTACATCGGTTTGATGCTTCAGATTGCTCCCTTACCCCGCTCATTCGTTCTAATTTTTATGACCTCTTCAACATTTAAAATGAATATTTTTCCATCTCCGGTATTACCGGTATGTGAGCATTTCTGAATTACACTTACCACTTCGTCAGCCATTTCATCGGAAACAACAACTTCTATTTTTATTCGTGGGATTAATTCTACCATTTCGTAAACGATTTTATCTTTTGCCTTCTTGGCTCTTCCTTTTCCAAATCCCTTTATCTCTGATACTGTTACACCTGGAAGCCCCTCAATCTCCTGAAGCGCTTCAGTCACCTCCAACAATTTAAACGGACGTAGTATTGCTTTTATCTCTTTCATTTCATTCTCCATGTAATTATTTACATTTCTGTTTCAACTTTTCTTTTTTCAAACCAGCTATACACGGATGGGATGATTAACAGCGTCAACAGAGTGGAGGTGATCAATCCACCTACAACAACAGTAGCGAGCGGCTTTTGAATTTCCGATCCTGTTCCCGTTGAAAAGAGCATCGGCACTAAACTAAAGATTGCGATCGAGGCTGTCATCAAGACCGGGCGCAATCTATCCAGGCTTCCTTTTCTGATCGCCTCCTGCAATTCTATTCCTTCTTCACGCAATTGAGAAATATGGGAAACCAGTACAACGCCGTTTAACACTGCGACGCCGAACAACACGATGAATCCAACAGATGCCGGAACAGACAAATATAATCCAGAGATAGAGAGCGAGATGATCCCTCCGATGAGAGCGAACGGGAGGTTAGTAATTACCAATAGTGCTAAACGAACTGATCTGAATGTCACATATAAGAGAAGAAGAATAATTCCGATGGCGACCGGTCCGATAATCATGAGCTTGTTCATTGCTCGTTGCTGATTTTCAAACTGCCCCCCCCAAGTTAAATAATACCCTGCCGGGATCTGAACGTTTTGCTTAATTTTCTGTTTTGCCTCTGCAACAAAACTGCCGATATCTCTTCCACTGATATTCATTTCGATGCCAATTCTTCTAATTCCATCCTGGCGGCTTATCTGAACGGGTCCTTCCACCATCTTCACATCAGCCAATTGCGCCAATGGAATGTTCATTCCAGTTTTCGTGGGGACCAGGATATTCTCAATGGATTCAATCGAATTTCTTTTCTCTTCCGGCATACGAACAGTGATATCAAAACGTCGATTCTCTTCATAAAATTGAGTAGCAGGTTTTCCCGCAATAGTAATCTCAATAATATTCTGGACATCACTGATATTTAATCCATACCGGGCAATTTTTGAACGGTCAATCTTGATGGTCAGATATGGTTGCCCCGTAACTTTTTCGGCTATCAAATCGGTTCCTCCCTCAATGGTGGAGAGGACGTTTGTTATTTCATCTGCCTTACCCTTCATAAGATCGATATCTTCGCCGAAGAGCTTAAGTATCAGTTGAGCGCGTGTTCCAGCAACCAACTCGTCGATTCTGCACTGTATGGGCTGGCTGAAACTGAAACCGATTCCCGGTATCGCCTCCAACGACTCACGCATTTCATTTGTTAATTCATCTCTTGAAATATCTCGTGACCACTCGCCCTTTGGTTTTAATATTCCAACATATCCGGTTTTATCGACCCCACGGGTATCAAGGGCAACGCCTGTCTGACCTATTCTCCCTACGATTGTCTCTAATTCGGGGAATTTTTTGAGTTTCTTGGAGATGAGCTGATTCACTTCCATTGCCTTGCTCAATGAAACTCCAGGCAGGAGTGCCACGTCGGCGTCGAATGCGCCCTCATCCATTATTGGAATGAATTCCGTTCCGAGCCTGGTGGCGAGGGCTAAAGCAACACCTAAGAATACTCCTGCGATGCTTAACATCATGATTTTTTTCTTCATGACATATTCTAGCAGCGGTACATATATTCGCTTCGCATATTTCATAATGATGCTTTCTTTTTCCGGTTGAGGCTTGAGGAAGATGGAGCAAAGAACCGGGATAACGAAGATCGAAAGGAATAGGGATGAGAGGAGTGCAATGGCCACTGTTTCAGCGAGAGGCCCAAACATCTTTCCTTCAATTCCTTCAAGAGAGAGAATAGGGATGAAAGTAACTGCAATGATCAGTTCGCCGAAGATACTCGGTTTTCTGACTTCGAGCACTGCCTTGAGAACCGTCAATGATTTCGAACGAGTCTTGTCCCCTTCACTAAGATGCCGTTGCACATTCTCCACCTGAATTATTGTTGCATCGATAATCATTCCGATGGAGATCGCCAACCCGCCGAGTGACATGAGGTTTGCGCTCAATCCAACAATCTTCATGACAATAAAAGTCACGAAGAGCGATAGTGGGAGGGCTATCAACACCACCAAACTCCCGCGAAAACTTCTAAGTAATACATATAAAACAATGAGGACGAGTAAGGCACCTTCGAGCAGCGCGTCATTCACAGTGCTCACGCTTGCATTCACGATATCACTTCTATCGTAGTAGGGGACGATCTTAATCCCATCTGGTAGAATGTTGTTTTCATTAATCTCCTTAACTCTATCGATGACGCGACCGACTACTACACGACTGTTTTCACCTCGCAGCATCATAGCAATTCCGCCGACAGATTCTTCTTTTCCGTTCATTATTGAAGCGCCCATTCTCACCGCTTCGCCAATCTTTACTTGAGCGACATCACGAATATATATCGGTGTTCCTTCGTGAGTTTTCAGTACGATAGTTTCAATATCGCTTACATTGTTGATCAAGCCAACTCCCCGAACGATATATTGATTGGAATTCCTTTCAAGGATATTTCCACCCACATTTTGATTATTATGTTCGATAGCAGAATAGACATCGTCCGCTGTGATATTGTATTTTAGTAATTTTTCTGGCGAGACGATGACTTGGTACTGCTTTAAGTAACCACCGAAGGAATTTATTTCATTGACTCCGGTCACGCTTTTTAAATGTGGTGTGATTATCCACTCTTGGATAGTTCTCAGGTTGGTCAGGTACGTGATTTTTGCGAGCGAATCATCTGGCATTGTTCCTTCGAGTGTATACTGATAGATTTCTCCCATCGCCGTAGCAATTGGCCCCAATGCAACTTCAACTCCTTGAGGAACATTTTCTCTTGCCTCCGCTAATCGTTCAAACACCAATTGACGTGCAAAATAGATATCAACGTTATCGTTGAACACTATCGTTACGATGGAAAGTCCAAACTTCGTTACCGATCGCATCTGTTCGACATTCGGTAAACCACGCATCGCCATTTCAATGGGATAAGTAACATTTCGTTCAATCTCTATTGCGGATAAGCCATTCGCGTGACTTATGATTTCCACTTGAATGTTTGTTACATCTGGAAAAGCGTCAATGGGCAAATGTAAGTATGAATACAATCCAAATGCGACAATAAGAAACGAAAGAAAGATGATCATGCCTTTCTGTTTCAACGTCAATGATATTATTTTTTCTAACATTAGTGTTCGTCTCCTGCTATTTCATCCTTTTTGAGTTCGCTCTTCAAATAGAACACACCCTTCGTCACCACTTTTTCTCCTAGTTTTAGCCCATCCTTTATTTCGATCCCGTTCTGGAGGGATATTCCAGCGACGATCTTTCTCTTCTTATATGTTGTATCATTGAATTGAACAAATACATATTCCTCTCCTGGTTCCTTCACGACGGCTTCATCCGGTATGATGATTGCATTTGCATCCATGCCGATAGGGATTTTCAATTCTCCGAACATAAAGGGTTTCAGCATATTCTGTACGTTATTAAATTCACCGCGAATAGTAATTGTTCTTGAATGCTCATCAACCGTTTGTCCGATATATATGATTTGTCCACTAAACTTCACATTTGGAAATGTTGTTGTTGTGAAGTGAGTAGTAGTCATTCGATGGATTTTTGCCAGATCCTTCTCATAAATCTGTCCGTCAATCCACACTGACTGAGTATTGATCACTCTAAATGCACTTGTCGTTGCATCGATAGATTGTCCAACAACGACATTTCGTTCAACGACAATGCCACTGATATGTGATTTTATCGGAAGAGTTCCTGAGGTATGCTCGTCACCATTCATCCCCATCGTAACATCGTCATCATCAAGCCCAACCGAGTGAATTCTTTTATCCTCTGCTCTGAATTCTGCAAGAGCCTTTTCATATTCGGCCTGACTTTCTAGAAGCGATTTTTGCGATCCGATTTTCTCGTCGAATAATTTTTTCTGTCGTTCGTAAGACGCTTTCCAAAAAACAAGCGCTGCTTTTGCTTTTAAGAATCCTGCCTGAATTGCTCCAACGTCAAGACCTTCAACGGTCATTAATACTTGTTTGGATGTTACGAAATCGCCAACCTTTGCAAATATTTGATGTACCCTCCCCGGTACGAGCGAACCAACATGGGCTTCAAGATTTTGGTTCGTGAGTACCTTAGCGGGGGCGGTCAATACTACGTTTAAGGGTTTTGTCTCGACGTTAATGAGTGTTAAGCCTATATCAGTTGCGGTACTTACTGGTATCGTGACAGACTCATGTTTTTCATGACGTTCTTCTGTTTTCGCTTCGTCGTTAGAATCGCCACCACAACCGATGAAGATAAAGGTGTCAATACTAAGGAACAGAAAGAATAAAAATAATTTTAGATTCATAACCATTTCCTTACAGTGATATCATATTATTGAATGATAGAAGTACCAACCGCATATTCTAATTTCGACAGTGAACTATAATAACGAGCTAATTCATCAATGTATTCATTTCGTGATGAAATCAGTATTTGTCGGGCCTGTAAATATTCGATATAGGTGATCTCCCCTGACGTGTAACTTGCCAGAGCTGTGCGATAGACTTCTTCTGCCTGAGGAAGAATATCAGTCTGGAGTAATTGAATTTGCCGCTCATTGTTTCTTACCTCCAAATATGCATTCCTGACCTCAGTGATTAGGTAATTATTTAAGGATCGGAAATCAGACTCAGCGATGGAAAGATTTGCAGAGGCTTCCTGAATCTGGCCTCGTTGGTCAAAGAGAAACCAGAGAGGAATAGAGGCACCCAGGGATACCCCGTAATAATTTGAATTGTTTGCCACCGTCTGTCGATAATAGGAAGCACTGAAGCTTGGGAGAATACTCGACCATGCCAGCGTACGACTTAGGGATGCCACTGCTATCCTTCCTGATGAAGCCTTGAGCTGCGGATTGATTGATAGTGCTCTTGCTGTTAATTCCTCTAAGGTTGTAGTGATCGGTTGATAGATCAGAGTATCTGTAAGAATAACATCATCCGGTTGTTCTTGCTTTGTCAGCCCGAGAGCAAAGAATAATTCACCAAGTGAGACTTTAAGATCATTCTGAGCCACAGCTAAGGCATTTCGTGCTTGAGTGTACTGAACAGCAGCAGTGAGCCGTTCCAGGTTCGTTGCTTCTCCAACGGTATAGCGAATTTCTGCTTTCCGTGCAAAATCATTTGCAAGAGCGAGGAATTCATTTTTCACTACAATCTTTTTCTGCCTGGCGAGCATATTGTAATATGCGACCTTTACTCGTGATGTAATTGCAGCGGCAGTAGAAGAATGTTCTGCTTCAGCGATTGAAACATGGGAAGACAATTGCATGCCACGAAAGAGAATAGTTGTGGGAAAATCAAACGATTGACTTATCCCGATCATTCGTTCTCCAAAGTGTTTGACAGGGCTCCCTTTTGGTACGTATTCATAACTAATTCCAACTTCGGGCCGAGGTAGCGAGATACCGCTCCAAAATCTTCCCCTGGAGGCTGAAATATTTTCTGCTGCAATTCGAACTTCTGGATTATTCCTCAAACCTATTTCAATAGCTTCATTTAGAGTAAGCTTAATAATTTCAGACTGCCCAAAAACACAGATCGGTAACAGTGCAGCCGTCAACAACACAAAAAATGTATTCATACGTTCTCCAAATAGGATAAGAATTCGCTTTTCCGCCTCGAGTGTAAACACACGTATCCCGTAATGGGATGAAAAAACTAAAAAGGGGATTGATTAAATCAACAAGGTTTTATTGGAGAGGTATACTTCAATGGTCGGATGATGAAGATGGTGAAACACTACTGCTTCATAAAATGTTCGTGTCGCATGTGCGATGATTGTTTCAAACGTCTCAAAGCAGATAGCTTTGTTGAGTTCTAGTTTTGGAAGATCAATTTCCATAATCTTCGAGTGCGTGCTCGAGGCTTTGATAGTTTTACAGTAATCATGGGCCCCGTGATTATCACTCCCATAATAGAAGAGTCCAACTTCAGATTGGAGAAAAACGAAAACAATCGCCATCAGACTAAAAGATGCAACTACCGTTGAAATTCTATGGATTCTCTGGATCAACATGTAATTTGGACTATTCTCTGCAATGCTTCGCTGCTTCGTGGACAATTTCGCTTATATGCTCATTACTCAAAGAATAATACACCATTTTTCCTGTTTTTCTGTTTATGACCAGCCGCGCATTTTTCAATAACCTCAATTGATGAGAAATGGCTGAGATAGAAATGTTGAGTAAAGCAGCAATGTCACAGACGCATAACTCATCTTCAGCAATTGCGAGTAATATTTTTAATCGTGTAAAATCACTTAAACTCTTGAAAGTAAAAGTGAGTTCATTAATCAAAGAATCTTTCGCCAATTTTTTCCTGACGGCGAGAACTTTCTTCTCATCAATGAAATTGACTTCACAGACTATGTTGTTCTTATTATGCATAACACTTGTTCAAATGTTCAATTGAAATATATAGAAATCATGAGTATTTGTCAAGTTCAATAGTTATCCATTACAAATTGATCAGGATATTCTTGCTAATTCTTATTACGTGCTCTCAATAGCCGTCTCCAGAAATATCTGATATGGTGTACCATGAGTATCTTCTTTTTCAAAACATTGATTGACCGGAGAGATCAATGTGCAGCGAATGGCTAGCTATCACCCTTCAATAACCGCTGCTCCCGCCATTCCTGAATGTTTGCCGGGGGTTCAAGATGTTCAGAGGATCTGCGGCGTTCAAGATGAAGTGTAGTTGTCTGGCACACCAGAACGCATGATCCGCAACCGACACATCGCTGGTAATCGACAACAACAACATTCTCCGGTACCGATAAGGCATGGAACTGACAGCGTGCAACGCAGTCACCGCAACCGGAACATGTCCCATCCTCGAGGGTAATCTGAAAATCTGAATGAGCAACTGCGCTCATAATTCCATACTCGGCAATGCCCCGCATGATTCCACAGCAGCATGTGCAGCAGTTGCAGATATACTCGATACCATCGCGATAGTTGCCAGAGGAATGAACAAGTCCTTCTTGTTCAGTCTCGTGAAGGATACGTAATGCCGCCTCTTTTGTTATCACCCGATCGACGGTGCTTCTATCAAAGGCATTTTTGACAGGGGCAAAGACGAGGCAGGATTCGAGTGAGTGAGTACAACCTTTACCAATGAGGTGCTGTTGTTTCCGGCAGATACATTCACGGACGCCCCATGATTGTGCTCCTTCCAGCAGTTCTGTTGCCCGCTCATACGGATGAATTGCCACCTGAAAGGGAATTGCTCTCCCAACCGGTATCACCCGATGCAATGATGGAGTATCTCTGAGAATTCCGCCTTGGGTCTCCCGAAAGTATTGCTCAAAGAGTTTTGCCATTTCAACATCCATACGCGATAACTGCCCCTCATAAAAACCGACAACAAAAGGCCGCAAGGCATAGGCAAATTCACCCTCGCCTTTTTTCAAATCGATGAGTCCTTTGGCAACCATGCGCTTGAGTGTAGTACGGGTTTCCTTGGGGTCTGTCCCTGACCGGCCGGCAATGACGGTAACCGATTCACCAACAAGTTGCATCGTCGTGGCGAGTGTGGCTTCCTCCTGTGTGAATAATGTTCTCAGGAGTTCAATCTCAATACCGCTCTGTGTCGGTGGGAATCGATTGGGGAGTGCATCTAGAATTTGCGCCAGGCGTCGATAGACATCTTCCTGCATTCTTCTTGCTCCGTTTTGGTTGATTAAGTGATACTATCAAATCAAGAGAAACCACTAACCCGAAGGCGTCTCGCCGAGGGGCAACGCGCAAATACAGTGTTCGGCGAGCCAGCCCGCCATGCAGTCTGGCGAGGACGCCTTCGCACTAGTTTATTTACACTTTTATCTAACCGTTCGCTATGTATGGTAACGTAATGGTGCGAACGGTTAGAAACACACATTTAGACCTTCCGAAGGTTAAATGGAGACCTTGTAGAGCCTTCGGAAGGTTCAAGGATTCTATTATTCCATTGTGCGGAAGATCGGATAAATCTTTGATCTCTCGATGACATCATCCATCAGATTCCATCTCACAAAACTATCTTCAGCACGCGGTTCGAGAACAAGAAAGATCAATCTCGCGAGTGGTTGATTCATCGGAACGACAAGTGTCCCCGCAGGAATTGTCTGGTCTACCGGCTCCCAGGTGCCAATCACCGTTCGTTCCTTATGCGTCTGGTATTCTCGTGCGGCAACTGACATGGAGTCGATTCGGAACTGCTCACCCTTAACTGTCAGGGATTTCTCGAGCTTAGTGAATTGAATTCCATGTGCAGTCAATCTGTCGACGATACGCCGCAGTGTAGCCGGAACATAATAAGTGTTAGGGACCTTGCCTGTCTCACTCGCTTCAAACGTTCCATACCATGTCATCATTTCCGGTTTCCTAACGTCGGTTCGCTTCCACATCATAGCGCCGCTGTAGGGATTACGTTCTTCGACAGTCTCACCCAGAAGAACCTCGACTTTCTCCGGCCACTTCAAAGGTTTGGAACGCAGAGCAAGCTCTTTGCCGACGACATTGTCCCGATCCGCATCACCTGTCACTTTGCGAATTGCATCGCCATGAGTCTGAACGTAATTCAGTACCTCTTCTGTAAAGCGCCGAGCAGCTTTAATACGGTCTTCAAATGTCAGATAAGAATAGACTTCGCACAGAATCCCGAGACGGTTACGCATGCCGACGTAATTGTTGTTATAGCGGGGGAGAGGCTCCGAGGTATACCATGCCGGTTCGATAGTCGTTCCGGTCCTTCCGCGTGATGCATTTCCGTAATAAAAGAGATCCCACCCATCCTTTTGTTTGATAGTTTTTGTAACGGTGGGGAGAAGCTCCTTGCGAAGGAGATCGATGATGCCCGGGTATGTTGCAGGATTCAATGGCGATTCATATGTCACGTAATAGGCATGCCTTGTGCCGTTAGTTGTATGGAGATCGAGAAACAGATGGGGGTCATATTCCGTCATCATCCTCGCCAGCGATCGAGCCTCTGGAGAATCGAGCTTGGTGTGGTCACGATTGAGATCGTAATCCTGGGCATTTGCCCGCTGGCCCATACCACCGATAGGGCCATGCTGTCCGCCGCGATTCATCAGATTGACTCTCTCGTTCCCGTCGGCATTGTAGATCGGATTGATGAGAAGCACCATTTGATCGAGCCACTTCGCATGTTTCCCCATAGCAATTGCGCGGAGAATTTCCTGCACAGCCTCCTTTCCTTCCACCTCTCCGGCATGAATGTTGCCCTGGATGTAGACACGGAGTTTCCCCGTTGCTTTCACGGCTTCGGGAGTTGCAGCTTTTACTTTTCCGACAATAGCTAATGGCATACTGCGCCCTTCATAGGTATAGCCCATGGAAGTCAATTGAATCAGGAGCGATGCGGCATCGACCTTGTTCAAAAATTCCATGACATCAATGTAGCGGCTTGTCTCGACGTACCGGGTCCGCTCAGCACGAGTCTGTATTTTATTTAGCGAGCTCGATGGAGTCTGTGCGAACAGAGTTGCAGCGCTCAGGATGAGTGAGATCAATAACAGCATGGTCCAAAATCGAAGTGATGATACGTTCATTGTGCCTTCCTTATTTGTGGTGCTTATTCTCAACCGGCAATGCCTGGCCTGATCATTTCTTGAAGGAGTGAAGATCAAGCAGACCAGACCGGATGTTCTATGGTCTATCGACAATGTCTTACCGACGGCGTCCGCGTCCGGAAGTCTCAGTATCTTCTGCAGGGGCAGGACGCACTGTTTTTGTATCGAGCACATCTTCGAACATATCGACATTCCGATGATAGTCGCCCAGCAGATGCTCGGCAAAGTAATTCCACATCATGCGGGTGAAGTATGTCTGATACGGCCCGTACCCATGGCGTTGTCCGGGCATGATCATGAAGTCGAATCGCTTGTTCGCTTTGATCAACGCATCGACAAGGCGGATCGTATTTGCCGGGTGAACATTATTATCGATGTCACCGGTAACCAAGAGCAGGTGACCTTTTAAATTTGCGGCAAGTTCTGGATTAGTCGGTATTTTGATCTTAAAGGAAGTGGTGCTATCCTTCTTATTGAGCTCTTCTTTCACGCCATGATGCGTTTCGCCCCACCAGCGGTTATAGACGTTATTGTCGTGATTTCCTGATGAAGCAACACCGACTTTAAAGAAATCGGGATAGACCATCATCGCTGCTGCCGTCATGAATCCTCCGCCTGAATGGCCATAGATTCCGACACGATTGAGGTCGATGAAGCTGTGCCGGTAAGCGAGCTGCTCGATGACTGCTTTTTTATCGTCGAGTCCGTAATCGCGCAAATTCCCCTGGCCATATTCCTGGTACCATAATGCCCGCTGCGGTGAACCGCCCCGATTGCCAAGCGTGATGACGATGAAGCCAACCTGAGCGAGTGCGAAGTTGCCATTGGTCGGCGTGAAATTTTTAGGAACGCTTTCTGTCTGGGGCCCGGGATATACATGGGCGATAATGGGATATTTCTTGGCGGGGTCGAAATCCAGCGGTTTCCACATCACACCATAGATATCGGTAATACCATCGGCGGCTTTTGTCTTAAAGACTTCAGGAGCTTTCCAGCCGATTTCTTTTAACAGAGAAATATCCATCGTCTCCAGGTCGATGAGGGGGTTGCCCTTGCTGTCGCGGAGGACCGATTTCGGTTCCTGGTCGACGCGTGAAAAGTTATCGACGAAATATTTTCGTGACTCGTTAATTGATACGGCATGCGTTGCATTTTCCGGCGTCACGAACTGAAAGCTTGTTCCATCGAAATTGACACGGTAGACATGATTGTAGTAAGGATCCCGCTCTTCTTCTTTCCCAACGCAGTTGAAAAAGACAACACCCTTTGCAGTGTCGATGGCTGCCACGCCGTCAACCATGAATCCACCGACGGTAACACGATTCTTCAATTTGCCTGTGGCATCGTAACGATAATAATGGCCCCACCCGTCGCGGAGCGAATACCACATGAATTCTTCTCCGCCGTTTAAGACCACAAGCGGTTGTGCCTCCAGGGAAACATCAATGTGTTCATTGAAAAGTTCGGCTACTTTTCCTGTCAATGCGTCGGCAACACACACATCGGTTTTATGAAGATCACGGCTTCGGCGGGTGAGGTAGAATTTATCGGAGTTCTTCGCCCACTGGAATCCACCCACGGATTGATCGATCCACTTCTTCACGTCGAGGGGAGTTGCTTTTTGCCCTGCGAAATCATAGATGCTGGAATAGGATTGAGGAATGTTCTTCTCTCCCGGCATTTCATATTTATAGGTCTCCAGGGTTGGACGCGGATTGCTCAAAGAATTGATCACCCACAAATCCGAAACGTGTCGCGAGTCGGTTCGCGTGAAGATAAATTTCTTTGAATCCTTTGACCATGAAACAGACGCACGGCGCCTCTTGTTCTTGGTGGTATCATCTGACTGAGATCCATAGCTGTTATACTTCTCGCCATCGGTGGTTATTTGATGTTCAACGCTATCCTTATCGTTGGCTTTCATCCAGTACAAATTGTGATTCTTGGCAAAGATAACAACGGTACTATCCGGTGAAAAGCTTTTCCAGCTGTCGTCATCTTTCTTTTTCACTGAGTCTTTGAATACCACCTCTTGCGTTGCAAGGTTGTACTCGTACTTTATACTGTCAAGCTCGAACTCGAAGGTTTTATTCTCTTTGGTGAATTTGATGTTCTGCAGAGTAAGGTCATTCGGATTGAACGGCTTTTTTTTCAGTGCGATCAAATCGGCTGTCAGCTTTTGATGATCGAAGAGAAGTGCCTTGCTTTTTTTCTCCGGATCGACAATGTAATATGTTGCTCCTTTGGTTGTCTTGTAACGGTACCAGAATTTATCGCTCTTCTCCAGCCAGTTTGGCCGGACCGCCTGATCGTGGATCAGGTTGGTCAGTTTGTCTGACTTGTATTTGTTCGCCAGTTCAAAGTTTGCTTTCTGGACAAGTTGTGAAGGTTGGTTTTGTTGCGCAAATGCAATGCCGCTCAGTACGAAGAGTAATCCAATTACGAGCAGGACCAGTGTATGCCGCACATTAGAGCGCAAGAAAAAAATGGTGGATGAACGATTCATCAGGACCTCCTTCAAAGAGATGGATGATGTAATGGAGCGGGATAAGTTTCTATAAAAACGAAGTCGCTTGGCTAAAGTTGTATGAATTTCTTTGAAAAACAAATAAGAAAGAATGCCGCATCTCAATGATACGAAGGCAGCATTTTTAGTGGGAAGAGGGGAAAAAGGAAAATAGGAAGTCCAATGATACAAAGAAGTCCGCCTTTTTTCGTAGATTGAACAAAGGTAAAAGACGGACTTCTACTTAGCATCGAAAAAACTTCTAATAAGCAGCAATCTTGAGAGAATGATACAACTTGCTGATGAGTTTTTTGCAGCGAAGCATGATCCAAACCAAATCTCCGTTGATGAAACCGTGGTTGCCCATCTGCAGAAAATTCACCCTAAAACAGTCTCAGAGGAACAGGATGAGAATGGACCCATTGCATGGATGTTGATCATCCCTACCACGTATGAACTCATGGAGCAATTTATTGAGGGAGAACTGAGCGAGCAGGAATTATTGACGAAGACTCCACTGAACGCGAAGTACGATGCTCTCTATCTTTGCTCAGCATTGGTGCTGCCGGAACATCGGAGCAAAGGTTTGGCAAAGCGCATGCTGTCCGAGGCAATAAGCGCCATCAAAAACGATCATCCATTACGTGCTCTGTTTTATTGGTCATTCAGTTTCGAAGGTGATCGCCTGGTAAAATCCGTCGCACACGCTACCAATCTTCCCCTCTTCCAGCGATAATAATGTAGAGTGACTGATAATGTCCTGTCTAGTGCGTAGGCGTCTTGCTGAGCACCTCCATTCGGGTGGTTGAGTGTAACTATAATCTTACCTCCAACACCTTTAACCAAAAAAGGAAAACACTGAGACGTCACGAACCATTTCGTAACGTATAACGTTGGATACATTTCCCCTCGTTTCGAAACTCCTCCGTCGATACGTATCAGTTTCGGTGATTCTACGCAGGAGCGTACAATCAGGTGAGCAATCCATTTACAGAAAAACAATCTTCATTTTTTAACAACACTAAAACTTCACGTTGAGCACCTGAGGAGAACCTGCCGGGACCGGTTTTATCTTTTTAAATGTCTTCCATTGCGTTGTTCCCTGTTCGCCTATACTTATTGTATAAGATCCTTTTGAGAAAATTTTTGGTGTGATAGTTTTTCCCTTGATGCGCAGTGTGTACACGATTTCTCCATCCGATTCATCGATGACCTGAATAACCGGGTCGGATATCCCTTTCACCTTGACTGTTGGCAGAGAACCCACAGCTTTCCTTCCATAATTATCAAGTTGATTGATGGTAATCGGCCAATCGGAATACTGGCGCTCTGTACCCCCGGGGAGTTGGGGTGATCGCTGCCAGCATTCCATGGTGATCGATCGTGTCTCGCGGTTGAATCGGATGATCGCGAATCCGGTCGCCCTGTCGTACAGGTTTGAAGGATTTAAGCCGGTGAAATAGGGATTCGATGAAGCGTACATCGTTACCTTGTTGCCAAGTCCTTCAATGAAATCTCCGTTGTAGAGCGGCGAGTTGGGTTCGCGGTTCAAGCCGGGAGTTCTTGGAAACCATCTGCGCGGCCATACATTTGAAATTGCAGGAACACAGAATGCATACCCGGCATCCCGCCAGTCATCAATGCCATATTGCGTCACGGTGCCGAGATGTTGATCGCCTGCGATATGGAAAGCAAATCCCTTCCTCATTTCACGCAGCGCTCGGTTCCTTCCGCTCTGCGGCCAGCCATCGGAATCCAGGTCGGCGACCGGCACATCGTTTTCTGGATATTCACCCGGTTGAAGGATGCGAAGCTGCGGAACCGACTGATCACTTGTCGAGCCTTCAGGGAGTGTTTGGACACACGAGAAAATTGTCTGCGAGAGAACAACCTTCATCCAGGTTTTGTCTCTCCAATCGCTTGACCACGCATTAAGAAATTTCTCCTGCCTTTCGCCCAGCAGGGAAGCAGTCGGAACATCAGATTCTGTCTTGGGATCGAATGCTGGATATCGAATGAAGCCATTCCAAATGTCTGCTGTCGGCAGCAGCGGTTTTGGAGCCGACTTGAATTTCCGGTCTTCGAGTACTGCGAAGCTGATTCCTGCATACTGGAGATTGCAATAGTACACACCGATTCCCTGCTCGACCGGTGCAGCATCATACGGATCGGGTAAGTGTGCAGTCTGTGTCCGTTGGATCATATTCACCCAGCGTGCAGGCATCTTGTATCCACCTTGATCCTGGGCGTCCGCTCCGGATAATCCGGCCGGAGTAGCTTTTCCACCGGCTCCCCAGACATTACCATGATAGACATCGTGATCATCAGGAAGTGCGACCGAGGGAATGCTGCGGAGTAAATCGCGATACGCCCAGCCATAGAGGTACCATTTGCGAAGGTAATCGATCATCGACCACTCGATCACTCCAACCTCCACGCCATAACCGCCGACACCTTCATAGATTTGATCGCCTGAGAAAAAGAGAAGGTCGGGCTTCTTCGATTTCACCTGTTTGACGATATCGTTGTTCGGAAATCCGAGATCGTTGTTGCCTGTGAATGCAGCAATGACAATCTCTTTTTTCTGATTTGGTTCTTTCCGAATGACTCCTTCAAACGTATGCTGTTGAAGTTGTTCTAAACCGGTATCGAATGCATAGACGAGCCGATAAGGAATGCCTCGTGTTCCATCCCATCGTTCAATGCGCAATGTTGCCGTGTAGGAATCGGTATCGATCGGTGCTTCGGCAGTTTGTGTCCAACTTCCTTTGGATTGTTGGAGGAATAATTGCACAGACTGTCCGTCAGATTTGCCGATGGGAGGCAGTTGAGCGGTGAGTTTAAGTATGCCTTTACTGAGCGTGTAGTGGGAAAAGAGAATCGGACCGAAGGAACGATCCGGAAATTCTGAAAGCTTGGATCCGCTCATCTCCCAATTCTTAAACCAGAAGCGGACATTGCCGCTCCGTTCTGTGCCTGGCTTTGTTCCCCAGTTTGGATAGTCAAACGGCTCTCGATGTCGACTGGATCGTGGTATGCGGCCCTTGTGGCAGACCAATGCGATGCCCCCTTTCAGCCAGTCTTCTGGAACTTGTGCAGTGAGAGAGGAGAGAAGTACACCGCCAATTTTATAGGCAGATAACGATACTTCATATTGCGATCCTTTTGGGGTGGAGGTTAGAACAAGCCAGATGTTTTGGAGAGGGATTGAGAACTGCTGCACGATCGAATCGGGTTGACCGATAAAGAGTTGGCCCCTGGTTGTTATGCCGATGGGAAATCCGACACCACGCACGGCATCATCACGATAATCGTTAAACTCTCCGCGCACGCCGATTGAAAATCCGATCCACCCGTCATCGAGCTTGGTACTATCGTTCTCCATTCTCCCAACCTGCACACTCATTTGAAAAGGAGATCTCTTGTTGTTCAACTCGTGTGTCAGCAGGAACACATTTCGTTCACCGCCGCTGCTGATGCATTCGATGCGGCTGTTCTTGATCTGCCAATCCTGCAGGGGATTAGCCCAATACTCAGAACCGATCCAGGTACGATGAGTGTTGCCAGGGAGAGTACTCCGAAAAAATACTTTCTGAGAAAAAGTATTTTCATGAGGTGATAGAAAAAGAATCAATGATGTGAGAATCATTTTTGATATTTGGACTTTCATCATATCCTCCCATAGCAAAAAGTATTTCGCTCCTGACGGAGCTCAAAATATTTTCCTTTGTTTAAGCTATAACTATTATGCCCCCTACGGGGCATTCGATGTGTCCTGTTTATTCTTCAGGTGTAACAATCCCATGTCTACGGAAGGCAAATGGACGGTTAAGAATGTTTTATTTTGTATCCTTTCTTAGGCTGTCGTGTAGTCATCAAAAAATATTCTATTCCACCTTTATGATTTATTCAGCCTACTACGCAAATGCACAAAACGGTAAATTATGATTTGGGAAATCAGGTTTTGAAAATTATTATCTTAGACGTCGCCGTCTCTAATGAAGCGTTTTCATGCATTTTCAAAAAAGGCTCCGTAGGAGCCGGGAATTTTTAACTACCCCAAAGGATTTCGTTGAGCTCTGTAGGAGCGAGATATCGAAGCACCTTGGTACCGATCATCTTCAATCCAATCAAAGACAAAGCGTGGGTCATATTCTATTTGAAATTTTTCCAGCAAGGAAAGGTACTCTTCCCTGAATGTCTTCTTACAGTGATGAGCTTCCTGTCCATCGATATATTTTATTACTCGATCAAGATGCGAGTGAGAATAGGAAAAGGCGCCAAAGCCTCCTTGCCAATGGAATTTACCTTTGCTCCACCGTTTCTCATTGATGAATCGGGAGGAATTTGCCTTGATATCTCTCACCAAATCGGATAGTGCAATATCGGGTTTCAGTCCAATGAGTATGTGAACATGATCTGAGACACTATTAATCCGCAGAAGCTTTTGTTTGTTATTTCGGATAATGCCACTCATATATTTATGGAGCTCATCCTTATTATCTCTTCGCAGAAGGTTTTGCCTTCCTTTTACAGTGAAGACTATCTGGATATAAATCTGGCTGAATGTGTTTGCCATAGGCCTCCCTTTCCCTGTATTTCGCTCCTGACGGAGCTCAGAATATTTTCCCTTATTTAAGCTATAAATATTATGCCCCAACGGGGCATTAGCGTGTCTTGTTTATTTTTCAGGTGTAACAGTCCCATGCCTACGGCAGGCAAATGGACGGTAAAGAATGTTTTATTCTGTATCCTTTCTTAGGCTGTCGTTGTAGTCATCAAAGAATAATCTATTCCACCATTATAATTTATTCAGCTTACTATGCAAAAACAAAAAACGGTAAATTATGGTTTGGAAAGTCAGGCTTAAAAAAAAATATCTTAGTAACTCACGTTACGTAAAATGACAAAACCAAGATAATGTCGTCCCACTGGGGCTCAAACATCGACGCTGAAGCATTACGACAAATATTTTGCTCCTATCGGAGCTTTAGAAATTGGGACGATTTCTCTCAAAGTCCCCAGGCTAATAGTCCTGTAGGGACGAGAGATGTGTAGAACGAATGATGTAGCTATATTCAAGCTCTGTAAGAGCGACATAAAAACTATTGTCATCATACACCTGCGTAACGTGAGTTAGTCATAACCGTCTCTCATAAAGCGTTTTCATGCATTTTCATAAAAGGCTCCGTAGGAGCCGGATATTTATAACAACACCAACGCATTACATCGAGCTCCGTAGGAGCGAAATGTCAATATGCTTCCATCAGCACTTGTTGGCATGCCGGCGATCATATCAGCGTGTTCTATCTATCGAGAGCGGCAAATGGAAATTCTTTAGATGGCGTATGCTCCTTCTTCATGATCGCTTGGATGCGAGATACAATTACGGGATGCTGATGGGCCACGTTGTTCTTCTCACCTATATCGGCGCTCAAGTTATACAACTCGATCGGTGCATCGGTATTCTTCTGAAGATTTTGTCGGACACCTTTCCATGATCCAAGCCGCACCATTTGTTGCCCGCCATAAGCAGCAAATTCCATGTAGAGATAAGGATGTTTCCGCTGAGTTCCTTTGTTAAGAAGAGTCGGCGCATAACTTATCCCATCGATGTCCCGCGGAATTAGTGACTCAGCTCCAATGACATCGAGGAGAGTCGGCAGGATATCCTGAAACGCACAGAGGTGGTCGGTAGTTATTCCGGCCTGGATCTTGCCGGGACATCGGGCGATCATTGGAATCCGAATTCCTCCATCGTACACCGAACCTTTTGCAGCCCGAAAATCACCGGTGCCATTAAAGAATGCCGGATCATATCCCCCAATATCATATGTTGAACCATTGTCGCTGGAGAAAAGGACTAGTGTGTCCTCCTCCAGGTTAAGTTCTTTGAGAAGTTTCAGTATACGACCAACCGATCGATCGAGCCTTGACACCATTGCTGCATACGCCGCACGCGGATATTTCTGCGGAAGGTAACCTTTCTTACCATCGTACGCAGTTTCTTCCCATTTGTCTTTATACTCGGCGAGAGAATCCTCCGGTACCTGAAGAGCGAGATGGGGAATGGTTGTCGTGTAGAAGAGGAAGAAGGGGTGTTCCTTGTTTCCTCGAATAAATTCCAACGCTTCCTTTTCCATTAGATCCGGGGCATACTGCTTACCGGTCTCCTTGGCTTCGTTTCCTTCAAGCTGAATTCGTTCCTGATTTCTCCAGAGGTATGTTGGATAATAATTATGGGCATGGCGCTGGCAATTGTAACCGAAGAAGTGATCGAATCCCTGTTTGTTCGGATCTCCTACAGAGCCGGGATATCCAAGCCCCCACTTTCCGATAACGGCAGTTGTGTATCCCTGCTGTTTAAGCAGCTTTGCTATCGTAACTGTCTTTGCGGGAATCGGTTCCTGTCCTTCCGGTTGGATCTCTCGGTTATCGCGGACGTGAGAATGTCCGGTATGTTTTCCGGTGAGAAGCACACATCGTGAAGGTGCACAGACCGGGCTTCCGCTGTAATGTTGTGTAAAGCGGATTCCTTCCTGAGCAAAGCGGTCGATATTCGGCGTCTTGATTTTTGTCTGGCCATAACATCCCAGTTCCCGGCACCCGAGATCATCGCCGAGAATGAAGATGATATTCGTTTTTTTAGCGCCCGGGAGATCGGTAAACCTTATTGTTGAAAGGGGGAGCATTGCCGCACCAGCAAGCCCCATCGTTTTGATAAAGTGGCGGCGGGAATGTTTCATAGGAATAACCCTCTATACTCATTGCAAAATGAAAAATTCAAAATGCAAAGTTGTTATTTTCATTTTTCGTTTTATACTATTCCATTTTAATTTTTCATTTTACATTTTTAATTGAGATTGGATCCATTCACGAGCCAGATTACTCAACCGGGCATCGGCATGAGCAAAGAACATTTTGAATGATTCACAAAAATGGTTGTGTCCCATATTCTGGGGATTACTGATCCGGTCTTTGGTGCAGCCTCCCCAACAGTAGCGAAGCCATTGACAGGGGGGACATTCGGGCGGTAACTCTGCTTTCCAAATCCCGAATTCTTTCTGCCGGGGTGAGTTCAACATCTCGTTTATCGATCCTTCCATCAGATTGCCCAGGTGCCATGATGGTTCCACAAAAAAATCGCAGGAGTACACATCACCAGTATGTTCGATGACAACGTAATTACCGCATTCCTTCACGAGCGTGCATTCCGGTGCCGGCAATCCGACATAGTTGTGGAAAACTGAATCGAAGTAACGAATTGAAGTCGTTGGGAGCCCATCTTTAAAATCGCTCATCCAAAGGTCAAAGAGTATGCAGAGGAATGTACCATACGCTTCTGCAGAGACAGAGTACGATGCCGGGAGATCCTTTGTTATAGCATCGGGTTCGATGCAGGGGATGAATTGCATATAGCTTAGGCCGAGAGATTTATGGAAGTGATAAATCTCCTCCGGGAATTGTGCCGAATAGTCGTTCACCACGGTGAGGGCATTCACTTCGACCTGATGGTTGAGGAGCATTTTAGCGCGATCCTCGACCTCCTGCCAGGACCCTTTTTTATTGAGATGAATGCGATACTTGTCGTGGATATATTCCGGGCCATCAATAGAAAGGCCGACAAGGAATTTTGTCTCCGAAAGAAAGTCAGCCCACTCCTCGTTCAGGAGAATACCGTTTGTCTGCAATCCATTCCCGACTATTTGGTTTTTCCCATAGCGAGATTGGAATTCAATGGCCTTTCTGAAAAAAGGAAGACCCATCAGTGTCGGTTCGCCGCCCTGCCATCCGAACGAAACCATGCTGCCGCTCTGGGTCATAATTTGGCGCACAGTCTCCTCAAGAACTTGCTCACCCATCCGATGAACTTTTACTTGAGGGAAGATGTCCGACTTCTGCAAATAGAAACAATAGGAACAATCAAGATTGCAGTCCGGCCCGGCCGGTTTGATAAGAACAGAGGTAAGTGGTTTCACCTGATCGTTTGTCGTTTTCAATTCTGGTTAAGAGAAAGTAGTGAGAGAGATTGATTGATTCAACTGTGATTGCCTTCGCTATCATCTTGCCAGTCATGAATTGCCCGGCTGCTGCTTTCCTGCAGATGCCGAGGAAACGTACGACCGATCGTTTGAATTTTTTGCACGGTTAGTAACCGAACACCGAGTTTAATCTTGGGATCTCCTCGATGACTCCAACGTGTAAATCTCCAGCAAATCGTTGATCACCCCGTACGCAGTATCGGACACCGTTGGTTGTTCCTGTCGAATGGCCAGCGGGCACATGAGGTCGGTTTCAATGCGAATAATGGATCCGGTTCCAGAGACTGCTGCAAAGGGATCGGTCAGTGGCAGATATTCGGGTTTCACGGAAGCTTTGACCGCACCATCCTGACGACAAGCGCGAGCAATGAGCTTGAGGCATTGTCCAAAATCATGACGAGATCGGATCTCTTCCTCTGAATGATTCTCGATGCCCTTCCTCGTAACATCGCAGGGTGTTAACGAACCGCCCAGAAGCACATTGGAGAGTATGCTGATTTTAGCTGCTGCGTCCCATCCTTCGATATCATGAGATGGATCAGCCTCGGCAATACCAAGGTTCTGCGCTTTGATAACTGCTTCTGCATAAGTAGATCCCTTCTCAATTTCTGTAAGTATAACATTTGTAGTGGAATTGAGAATGCCACTTACTCCGGTGATGGTGCATCCCTTTAATGCTGAACGGGCAAGATTGAAGATTGGCGCTCCATCCATCACTGTCGATTCAAAGAGAAGATGCCTATCGTTAGACTCTGCCAGGCGTTTGAGATCGTGGTAGGCAAATGCTATGGGACCTTTGTTTGCCGAGACAGCATGGTGAGAGGTTTGCAGGGCATCCCGTAGATACTGAAGAGCCGGTTCACCTCGCGATGCTATAGAGAGAGACGACATCTCCACTACAATGTCATAGAGATCGCTCCGGAGAATCGAACGTACATCCCGGCCGGCGTACTCCGGATCTGTTGAAGGAAGAACTCCAGATTCCTGCATATCGGCAAGCGCACGTTTGACATCAATCCCTGCTGGATTCAGGACCATTCCATGGAAACGGGTACAGATGCCGGTGAGAAGAAATTTGCGATCAGATAAATGTCGGTAATTCTCTTTCGGTGCGAAAAGAATTTCAGTGACCTTTTGTCCGACGTGGCCGAAGCCGATAAACAGAAGTCGAAGCGGTTTCACGAAATCGTCTTACCTTTATCTCTTGTGTGCCAATGATGATACTGTGTCCAGGAGTTTATCTATCTCTTCGCTGGTATTATAAAGAAGAACACCCACGCGGGTAACTCCCCCTTTTTCCAGTAATCCGAATAATTCTATAGAACGAATCGCATAGAAATGTCCGTCCCAGGTACATATTCCTACTTCGCCAAGATGTGAACACACTTCTTCCGGTGAGAGCGATCGCATGCGGAATGAAACAGTCGGTGCGCGAAGGCCAGATTCAAATGAGGGACCGAAGATTTTTACTCCATCGATCTTCCGTAATCCATCGTAGAGTTTCAGCGCCAGTGTTCGCTCATAGTGGGTTGTGTGTTGCATCGCGTTGACGATGCGTTCACGAAGCGTCGCTCCTTCGGCGAGCGATGCGATGAACTCGATGGCTGCTTTGACACCGAGAATGGCAGCGTGATTCAATGTGCCAGTCTCAATGCGATAGGGTGCCGATTGATCCTGTGTGCGTAAGCGGTCAGTTTCAAGCTGATCGAGTAGTCCTTCCCGGGCATAGAGAATTCCAACATGAGGGCCATAAAATTTATACGCCGAACAAATGAGAAAATCAACATCAAGCGCCTTGACATCGATGGGGAAATGCGGAGCATAATGGACAGCATCCACGAACAGGTATGCACCGGCTTTTGAAGTCAGTTCGCGTACGAGAGTAATATCGTTCACTGTGCCAAAGGCATTCGATGCTGCACCCATGGCGACCAGCCGGGTCCGTGTCGATATCTTACTCCTCAAGTCGTCATAATCCAGAGTACAATCCTCCTTCACGCGAATTTCGTTCACCACAATTCCTCGTTCGCGTAATGAAAGCCATGGGCCGCGATTTGCCTCATGGTCGAGTTGGGTAATTAATACTTCGTCTCCTTCCTTGAATGCGCGGCCGATTGCTTTGCTCAGCGAGTAGGTCAGTGTGGTCATGTTGGCACCGAAGGAGATGGTCTTGCTGGTCGGTGCGCCGAGAAATGCTGCAGCGGTCTCCCGCGTTTGCTGGACCAATCGATCGGATTCCTGGCTCGTGATAAATTGACCATGAGTGTTGGCATTGCAGGTAGTGTAATACTGTACCATGGCATCAATGACTGGTTGAGGCATTTGTGATCCCGCAGGCCCGTCGAGGTAGACAAGAGGATGTGCTTGATAGATACGGTTTAACGAAGGGAAGCTGGCCCTTCGTTCGTGGATTGAACGATAGAATGGATGTGTTGGGATCATTGTACGGCAACCTTTATTCTGATGGATGAGTTGAGCAACAGAATGTTTCTCTGTTCCGAGAGCATGGCTTTGATGAATCTACATCTTCAAGGATGGAGAATCAAGAAGCAAATGTCCCCTTATGGTTCTTCTTCGGAAAATCGTCCCGGGGAACTGTAACTTCTCATCGGCGAAATCGTCTGAAGAAATAGTCAAAGCACAAAGAAATTCAATGAAGATGATATAATCCTAGTTTTTACGTGAAGGAAGAGTCTATGCACTGTTTTGCCATCCTCCTTATGCTTCTCAATCTCGCGTTCTTCCCCCTCCAGGCTGATTCAAAGAAAATACTATCGTTGAAAAAAACACAGCAGAAAATTGCTGTTGATGGCTTCATTGATGCAACCTGGTCATCAGCGGATTCGGTCGAGGATTTTATCCAGCAAAATCCCTATCACTCAAAGAATCCCTCCCGGCGCACGGTCGTTAAAATCTTAACCACGGAACAGGCCCTCTATTGTCTCATGATTTGTGAGGATTCAAGGGAAAATATCCAGAGCATTACAGGAAAAGTCGATGATGGTAATGGAGACCTTGTTGCGCTTTATCTGGATACATTTGGCGACAAGAGAACAGCATATCAGTTCATGGTTACGGCGTCGGGAGTGCGGAACGATGCGAGAATGCTCGACGATGCCCGCAACCAGGATTCGAATTGGGATGGAATCTGGTTTGCCTCTTCCAAAGTGTACGATTGGGGCTATGTGGTTGAAATGGAAATCCCATATCGTTCCATCCAATATGACGAGTCATTGAAGGAGTGGGGAATAGACTTCGAACGATGGCTCGCGACATTGAAAGAGGATAATTACTGGTGTCCCTACGAAGAGAATGAAGGGCAGCGGATTTCAAAGTTCGGAAAGCTGGTGTTCGAATCGTATTATCCCTCGATCAAAGGGATGAACCTCGAGGTCTATCCGGTTGGCATCACGAAAGCAACATTGCTTTCCGATGGGAAATACAAGGGGAATGCGGATGCCGGTATCGACATTTTCTATAATCCCTCGCAGAAGCTCACATTTCAGTTAACGGGAAATCCTGACTTTGCCCAGATTGAGGCGGATCCGTACTCCTTTAACATCTCCCGCTACGAATCGTATTTTTCTGAACGTCGGCCATTCTTCACGCAGGGAAATGAAGTCTTCACTCCTTCGGGTCGGGATAATAGCTCAGGCTTCTACCAGCCGCTCGAACTCTTCTATTCACGAAGGATCGGGAAGAAACTATCCGATGGTTCAGAAGTACCGCTGCTCGTCGGTACGAAAGCGTTCGGCAGGTTTGAGGATCTGGAGTATGGAGGATTCCTTGCCATGACTGGAGAAAAGGAATATTCGGAGGATGGAGAAAATGTTCTCGAGCCCCGCGCCTACTTCGGATCGGCAAGGTTGAAAAAACAAATACTGGGCAACTCGTCGGTTGGAATCCTGTTCGTCGGAAAACGCACAGCCGATCACAGCAATGCAGTGCTCGATGTCGACGGAGCGTTCCGTGGATCCGATTGGCAGCTTTCCTATCAGATTGCGCGGTCATTCATGGACAACAAAGGGGACTTCGGCGGTTCAGCCGGATTGATGATGTTTAAAGAAAAGCTCATTCTCGGTATCCGGACGAAGTACATCGGAAATTCATTCGATATCAACGAGGTCGGGTTTGTGCCCTGGAAGGGAACGGCCGAGTTCACAGCATTCGGCGGCCCCCGATGGTATTTCGCCGACGGCTATCTAAGACAGGTCCTTCTCTATACTGGGGCTTCGTTCAATTATGAACGTACCGATTGGTACACCGATCATGCTGCAGTACTCGGTTTGAACATGCAATTCCGGCCTAATTGGGGTTATGAGTTAACACTGATGGGAGGCAAGTCGAAGGATCTCGAGACGAAATATGATTCCTATGAGGTGAGTCTCAGCAGTTGGTTTAATGTTTCATCGAAATGGTCGGGCAACACTCAATTGGGATATTCCAAGACCTATAATTTCTCCCGTGAATACCTTGCATCGTATGGACGATTGACCGGGTACGTTAGCTGGCATGCTCTGAACATTCTGGACGTTGGCACCTCCTTTGGGATGTTCATTGAGAATAAACCCGATAATTCGATTGAAGAGATAACCTATAATGCACGGCCTTTCTTTTCCCTTACTCCGGTGAATGATCTCAATATCCGGGTCTATGTTGACAATCTCTATTTGCGTTCCAGCCGACAGATGGAACAGGTGGTGGCAGGATTCCTGTTTTCGTACAGCTTTCTTCCAAAGAGCTGGATTTATCTCGCTGTGAATGAGATTCATGATCGAAGTGAAGAATACGATCGGGCGGGATTGACATTGCCGAATCGGCTCCATGTCACGGATCGGGCAAGCGTTTTTAAAATCAAATATCTTTACTATCTATAATCCTCTCAGTCACTCAAGCATTGAAGGCGTTCTCAAAATTCTGGAACGCCTTCATAGTATGAATCCTCGTATTGTGGACCCAGAATTCAAGAAGTTCGCCGTCGATATCGCTCCCGACGGTCACGGTCTCTCCCTCAGCGCTTGCTTCGAGTGCGTTCTTAATCATATTGCCAAGCACCCGGCGGAGAATCATGGTATCTGAAACAAAAACGACCAGAGGGATGTGGTGGTGAAGTCTTAGGATCCGATTTCTTTTCACCTTATGGTTGATATACAGTTGAATCAGACGATCCAGAAATTGTCTTGATTGAATCAACGATTCATCGACGACATATTCATTCTTTTCTGCAGCGGAGAGTATCCGTTGCGCTTTGATCTCTTCTTCTTCAAGCACCTGAGTATGAGGCGCGCGTTCAGGCGGTGCAAATTGACTTCTGGTGGGGGGAGATGTGCATGTCTGGATTTTCTTGATGTTTTTAAATTAATCCCGAAGGGAGTTCAACATCAAAGGTGCTTGTCCTGTGTCGGAACAAGATGGTAATGCTTCTCTGCAATCCAAGTTCGTAAAAGAGAGATGGAAAATCAAACTCTTTGGGTCATTCACTCTGACGAAAAAGGTTTACAAATGGAACGGGAGTATAGGAGATAAATGGATCAATGAGTTGGTATTTCTAGTCTTTCTCGCTGTACCCGTTTACGAAATAGCAGGTACGATTGATGTCCTTATTCTTCATACCATAGAATTCTGGTCGGGTAAAAATCCGGCAACGGCTGAAAATTCAATTGATACTGGTGATCCACTACTGTCCGGTTAAAAGTTGAATAAATTCAACTGGTTAGCAGGGCAATGGTTATGAATTTGTGGATCAATTGGTGTAAGTGCTTGATACAAAGGGTCTTTCTGAAAAAGAGTTATGCTTAAAATCTGTAGAATTGTGTAGAGTGATTGTTTGAGTCCGAGTTCTTTTTTCATAATGGCGACTAACACGTACACACTCACAGCAATCCAGATTTGTGTTCGCACAGCATTGGGACTGGTACCATAAAATGCTTTGATACGTAAATGTTGTTTGATCCACTTGAAAAATAATTCAATGTGCCAGCGAGCATGAAA
>JAZDJN010000032.1:0-76314 GCA_043803945.1 bacterium
ATTCTGGGCGATCATCCTTTACGCTGCGCACCCTGCAATTCTTTCTCGGCAAATCAATTACCATTGTGTTTATGAGAAACGACATGATCGAATAAACTATAACCATAAAGTAATTGCATTAGGTTGACGCCAATGCGTACAGCGGGACATTAATCCGGTGTCCAGTGCCTGCTGTAATCGAATTTCTGGATTCCCTGCCTGCCGACCTGTCCGCCGAAACGAAGTGTAGGCGGAAGTGTCTTTGGCACGCAGGCAGGCGGCTTGAGACATGCCTGCCTCGCCGGCAGGCGGGCCGGAATGACTGCTTACCTTTTTGGGGACACCCTCCTACGCTTTTGTGTTATTGTGTTTTTCTGGAAACGATGAAACAACTTCTGATCATAGTGCCCATGGTTTTATTTTTCCTTTCCTGTAACCCATTCGCGCCGGCACTTGATGAATCGGATCAGGAAGGAAGTTCAATTCTGGGTGACCCTAAAACTATTGAAGGTATCTTCCAGCAGATGAAGTATGCTTACACATTCAAAGACACAACAATTTACGGGCAGCTCCTTGCGAGCGATTTTATTTTTGTCTATCGTGATTATGAAAGGGCTGTCGATGTGACGTGGGGAAGAGACCAGGAGATGCTGACGGCATACCGGATGTTCCAAAATGTCCAGCGCCTCGATCTGGTCTGGAACAATATGTTTTCCTTCTCTGTCGATTCAACAAGTACACAGGCGTTTATCTCACGGAATTTCAACCTTACTGTAACATTCAATCCAAGCGACATTCTTCGTGTCGATGGATATGCCTCGTTCGTCTTTGCCCGGCACTCGGCCGACGAATCCTGGAGAATTCTTCGCTGGAAAGATGAATCGAATTTTTAGTATCTTATGTTTCGATGCTTCGCATCGAAACAGTTGGGCATGTGTACCATGGTCCATATCGTGACACTTTTGGCACGTTTCTACACGTGAACGTGGAAATAGGCATTTGATTTCCTTTGTGTCCTTCCCGCCTGCTTAAAAAGATTCTCAGTGGCGGGCAGGTGCGGTTGAACTGTCTTATTAATATTTGAAAGTATTAGTAATATCATGCAGATAGGATATTTACTCAAAGAAGGCCTTTCAGGATTTAAACGGACAAAGCTGGCAATGATTGCAGCGATTACTACTATTGCTATTTCTTTGCTGATTCTCAGCTCCTTCACTATTCTTTCGCTCAATGCCAATCGGATTGTGGAGTCGTTGCGCGAACGTGTAGAGATGGAGGCCTTTCTTGTCGACTATTTATCTCCGGTCGAACAATCGATGATTCGTGACAGCATTGCTGCTATCGAGGGTATCCGTGAAGTGCGCTACATCTCCAAAGCAGAAGCGGCAACAATTTTCAAAGAGGAATTCGGTGAAGATATTAACCGGGTGCTTGACCATAATCCGTTACCCGCTTCAATCAAGATATATCTGAAAGATGGATACAAGACAGTCAAGGGTGCCGAAGCAATCGTCTTGACCGTTAAGGCGATGAAGGGGATTGAGGATGTTATTTACCGGAAGTCGCTTCTCGAGATGCTCGAAACCCGCGCACAAACACTGCTCCTGTTCATTCTCGGAACCGGTGTGTTTATCATGATTTCTTCCATCTTTCTCGTTGCTAATACCATTCGCCTGGCGATCTATGCAAAACGGAAAATCATCCAGACCATGAAATTGATCGGCGCGACCCGATCGTTTATCCGCTGGCCCTTTGTTCTAGAAGGACTCCTCCAGGGCTTTATCGGCGGCATCATTGCCGCTGTCATTGTTTTTCTGGTATTTGAATATCTAGGCCGATGGCTCTCTGTCGAGTTATACGATCTTGTGCAGGTGCATTCACCTTATTATGCCATTATTCTCCTTGTCGGGTGTCTGCTGGGACTCTTCGGTAGCCTCATTTCCGTTCGCCGATTCATCGGTGAGAGCATTCACCAGGATTGACTGTGTCATTCTTGAGAATTGAACTAACTGATTCGCCGACACCGGCAATCTGTTCAAAAAGATTGCTTTTTCCGGAAATGTTTTCTACCATCTTTCCAGTGTTTATTTCAACCGAGACTCATTGTTCAATCTCACGTTCCACCAAATACCGGAATACCAATGGATAAGCTAACCTCCTTCTATAACTCATCGGTCGGTAAGAAAATTGTGATGAGTTTGAGCGGACTCTTTCTGTGTACCTTTCTTATTGTCCACGTTTCTATCAACTTGCTATTGTTCAAAAATGACGGCGGTCTGGTGTATAATCAATTCTCCGGTTTCATGTCTTCCAATCCGATCATCCGAACGATAGAAGTCCTGCTGTTTGTCGGTATCATTGCCCACATCATCAGCGGCACCATCGTCTGGCTGAGGAACAGGGCATCGCGCCCCGTGGGGTATGAGGTCTATAAGTTGAAGGACAACACCAAATTTGAATCACGAACACCCATGCTCACGGCGAGTGCAGCGTTTGTGGGATTCTTTCTCGTGACACACCTGAACACCTTCTGGGTGCCGATACGCTTCGGCACGGAACCCCACGATACCTACGATATGGTCGTGCAGGCGTTCTCCAGTCCGACGTACGGTCTATTCTACATCATCGCTCTTCTTTTTCTTGCCTTTCATCTGAAGCATGGATTCCAATCCGGATTTCAGACGCTCGGATTAACGGATAAGAAATACAAATGGCTCATCGATGCATTTGCGGTAATCTTTTGGCTGGTGATACCGATCCTCTTTGCGGCAATGCCGGCCTATTTCCTATGGTTCAAATCATAACTCGCTGGATCGATTTCAATTAGCCGCTGAACTTTAGAAATTGGAGTGTAACGACCATGAAGCTTGAATCAAAAATTCCATCCGGACCGATAGAGACAAAGTGGAACACCCACAAGTTCAACATGAAGCTGGTGAATCCCGCTAATAAGCGGAAATACACCATCATCGTTGTGGGGACAGGACTCGCCGGTGCATCAGCAGCTGCAAGCCTGGGCGAACTTGGATACAACGTGCTGACGTTCTCCTACCACGAGTCGCCGCGGCGCGCACACAGTATCGCTGCGCAGGGCGGCATCAACGCTCCAAAGAACTATGCAAACGACGGCGACAGTGTCTACCGCCTGTTCTATGATACGGTCAAAGGCGGCGACTATCGCTCCCGTGAGGCGAATGTGTATCGGCTCGCAGAGGTGAGCAATGGGATCATCGATCAGTGTGTGGCACAGGGTGTACCGTTCGCTCGCGACTATGCTGGCTATCTCGATACCCGGTCGTTTGGCGGCGCTCAGGTTTCGCGAACATTCTATGCACGCGGACAAACCGGCCAGCAGCTTCTTCTTGGAGCTTACTCTGCACTTTCACGCCAGATCAAAGCCGGTTCTGTGAAATTCTTCGAGCGGCGCGAAATGCTTGATCTCGTTCTTGTCGACGGACAGGCGCGGGGAATCGTTGTACGCAATATGGTGACGGGGGAAATTGAATCGTACGCTGCCAACGCCGTGGTGCTTGCGACGGGCGGCTATGGCAATGTGTTCTATCTCTCGACGAATGCCAAGGCATGTAATGCGACTGCGCTCTGGCGGGCATACAAAAAAGGCGCTCTCTTCGGAAATCCATGCTTTACGCAGATTCACCCGACCTGCATTCCGCAGAGCGGCGATTACCAATCGAAACTCACCTTGATGAGCGAGAGCCTTCGCAACGACGGACGCATCTGGGTACCGAAGAAGCAGGGTGATACCCGCTCGCCGCAGGACATTCCGGAAGAAGAACGCGATTACTATCTCGAACGGCTCTATCCTTCCTTCGGCAACCTGGTACCGCGCGATGTTGCTTCACGCCGTGCGAAAGAGATGTGCGATAAAGGATTCGGTGTCGGCCCGACAAAACTTGCAGTCTATCTCGATTTTGCCGATTCCATCAAACGGCTCGGCAAGCATGTCATTGAGGAACGCTACGGCAATCTCTTTGATATGTACCATGAAATTACAGCGGAAGAACCATACAAGACCGGTATGCGAATCTATCCTGCAGTGCATTATACAATGGGTGGACTGTGGGTCGATTACAATCTTATGAGCACGATTCCCGGTATGTATGTTCTTGGTGAAGCCAACTTCCCCGACCATGGTGCAAACCGTCTCGGTGCGAGTGCTCTGATGCAAGGCCTTGCAGATGGCTATTTCATTATTCCGTATACCATTGGCGATTACCTCGCCTCCACAAAATTTAAAGCGGTGAAGAGTGAGGATGCTGAATTCAAAGCCGTGAAGAGCGATACGGAAGCGCTCATAAAGAAGCTGATGTCCATCAATGGCAATAAGACGGTAGAAGAATACCACAAGGAACTGGGAAAAGTGATGTGGGAGTGTGTGGGAATGGGAAGAAATAAGGCCAGATTGCAAAAGGCGCTGCAGGAAATTCCGAGGATTCGCGAGGAGTTCTGGCAGAATGTCAAAGTTGTTGGCGAATCGAGCGATCTGAACATCGATCTCGAACGCGCAACCCGCGTGGCAGATTTTCTTGAAATGGGTGAACTGCTTGCCCTCGATGCATTGCACCGTGAAGAATCATGCGGCGGGCACTTCCGTGAAGAGTATCAAACGGAAGAGGGTGAAGCCCTCCGTAACGACAAGAAATTCTGTTACGTCGCGGCATGGGAATACGCAGGAGAAGGAAAAAGGCCAATCCTCAATAAAGAACCATTGGAATTTGAATATGTGAAGCCGTCGCAGCGGAACTATAAGTGACAAGTAAAAATGAAAAATTATAAAGTAAAAAGTAGTAACAAGGTTGTAAGAATAAGTGAGAAGAAGAAAACAGTTGGAATAGCGGTCTACGTAAGGAGTATGAGAGAATGGATGTTAAACTGAAAGTCTGGCGTCAAAAGAATCGACGGGATACTGGAAGATTCGTCATGTACGAAGTGAAAAATGTATCACCGGATGCATCGTTTCTCGAGATGCTCGATATTCTCAATGTCGATCTCGTGAAGAAGGGCGAGGAGCCGGTCGCATTCGATCATGATTGCCGCGAGGGAATTTGCGGCAGTTGCGGAATGGTCGTGGCTGGCCGTGCTCATGGTCCAAACCGCGGTATTGCTACCTGTGAATTGCGTATGCGCTTATTCAAAGATGGCGAGACGATCGTCGCTGAGCCCTGGAGGGCAAAAGCATTTCCTGTCATCAAGGATCTCATTGTGGATCGCACGGCGCTCGAACGTATTATGCAGGCCGGAGGGTATACATCCGCGCGGACCGGCGGTGTTCCTGATGCAAATGCTGTCACCATTCCCAAACTCGCCGCCGAAGAAGCTATGGATGCTGCAGCATGCATCGGCTGCGGAGCATGCGTTGCCTCATGCCCGAACGGTTCGGCAATGCTCTTCGTCTCTGCAAAAGTTTCCCAACTCGCCCTGCTCCCGCAAGGACAGATTGAACGTAAAGAACGCGTCCTGCGCATGATTGAGCAGATGGATAAGGAAGGTTTTGGAAACTGCTCGAATAACTACGCTTGTGAAGCAGAGTGCCCGAAGAAGATTTCGGTGACACATATTGCGCGGTTGAATCGGGAATTTATAAGGGCGGAGATAGTGTAAGAAGTAGCAAGTTACAAGTAGTAAATAAAAAGTAAAAAGTGAGATGGGGGTGTAAAAGGGGAGGTTAGTAAAATAATCACGGCTAAATGACATATGACTATCCCAAAGATTTTAGTGACGACAACTCAGACGCTTGAGGGATGGGTAATAGAATCCTATCTAGGCCCGGTTGTTTCTCATATTGTCGCAGGTACGGGCTTTTTCAGTGACTTTGCAGCGGGTTTATCTGATATTTTTGGTGGTCGTTCTCAATCATACCAAAGGCAACTTTCTGCAATAAACCTCGAAGTAATTTCACTTCTAAAGAGTAAAGCAGCGGTAATGGGCGCAAATATGATTATTGGTTTACACATAGATCATGATGAGATCTCCGGCAAAGGTAAACAGATGTTTATGGTTACTGCCTATGGAACTGCCGCGCGAGGATCTCAAAAAACACAACCAATTAAAGAGAAAGAGCACATTTCGGTCATCACATCCGAAACGATGAATATTGAACTTCGGAAAAAGGATGTTATCGCAAAGTTTAACAAATTGCCGTTAAATGTCACCGAGGAAGATTGGAATTTAGCCACAGATTATCAAATTCATGAGATTGCACATTCTGTTCTACTCAGCCTACAATATGCACTAACGAATAATCCCAACGATGAGGGAATATTTGCGAGAAGGAAAAAATTTTTTCTCGGGTTACCTTCTTCTCTTTCAGTTCCTGTGCTTTACGATCTTACTATATTGAAAATCAATAACCTTATTCATACTTTTGTCGCGGAGGTAATTCATGATGGAGATCTATTTGACTTCGAAGGAATATCAACTATTCTTCGATGCGATAATTTCGAACTACAAAAATGGGCTCTCCGTTTGATCTATTCTGAAAAACCCTTCTATACTGCCGAGGACCTGAAGCTGTTTTCCAATTTGATTGACACTATCAAGTCTAAATTTGGGATTCGAGCAAAGTATATTGAAGAGAAGGCATTGCTATCATCATCTGTCAAGAAGAAGTGGATTTGTGAGTGCAGCCAAAAAAATGAAACTGCTCAGGAATATTGTGAAAATTGTAGTCGTGACATATATGGCTTCGGAAGAGGACAACTGACCTCAGCTTCATCGATTCAGATTATTGAAAACAAGATGCTAGTGCTTAGAGAACATCTTCAATGAGAATTTCGAATGGTGTAATATTTGTCCGCGTTTTGACTCCCTATCGCGGACAGCTTTTTGATTAGCTTCTTATCTCTCAATATTTTTGACATCTCATAATTGTAGCAGATCTCACGGCTCTCCACATTCTCTTCACATATCTGTCTCAATTATGTGGCAAAGCGTCCCGCTAAGTCTCTGTAAATCAATAAGTCAACCTTGTTAAAAATCTCACTTCTGTGTCAAGTTGCATTAGAAACGAAGGATTCGTAGTACGATGATGATGAATTAAAACGACCGTTTTTTTTCAGGCTCCTTTTTCGAGAGTCCGTTGTTATCACGTACGGTTTTTTCTTTGTTTTTTCTTCAGCTTCTTTGTCTGCTTTCTGCAATCTGCCAACTGCTGTCTATCACCCATATTTTACACTCCTGACTTGCCAATTGTTCTTACCCTCTTACGCTCATACACTCTCACTTTCTCCCTCTCTCCCCCTCACACCCTCTTACACTCACACATTCATACACTCCTACACTCCCACACTCCTACATTCCCATATTCCCATATTTCCACATTCCCATATTCCCACCCTCTCTCCTTGATACTCCATCGAATATGTGCTAACTTCTTCACGTATGATAAGATATAGCATTGTGATCGCATTCCTGCTTCTAACGGTGGCAGGATATGCCCAGGATACAAAGGAAAACGCCGATTTCAAGCTTGCGGTGAGCCTTTATAATGACCGCCTCTACGAGCTCGCCAGTGAACAATTTCACCAATTCATCACGAATTATCCGAATACACAGCAAGGCGTCGAGTCTCGATTCTATCTCGGCCTCATCCAATTGCAATTGAAGAAATTCGATGATGCACGCTTTAGTTTTCAGAACTTTGCCCTGCAATACCCCGATAATCCCAAAGCTCCTGATGCATGGTGGAACGTTGCCGAAGCATATATCGCTCTGAAGGATTTCCGTGAAGCGGCATTGGCCTTTGAGCGGGTCAAGACGTTTCACCCGAAAAGCAAACAAGCTCCGGCAGCGCTGCTGAAAGCCAGTGAGTACTTTGAGCTTGCGGGCGACCATGAAAACTCGCGGAAGATTCTCCGTACCATCGTTCAAGACTATACAGCGAATGATGTTGTGCTTCCTGCACGGTTGAAGCTTTCCGTCGTCTATTTCGATGAAAATCAATTTGAACTTTCACGAATCGAGGCAAAGCGAGTTACCGAGCAGGCAAAAGAACCGGGACTGAAAGCTCAAGCACTGCTCATGATTGCAAAATCCCTCGGCAAGCTGGGGAAGTATGAAGAGGCGCAAACGACGCTGGACGAAATCCAGAAGGGCAGCAAATCGACCTCCTATTATTACTCCGCACTCCTTCTGTTTGGTTCGCTCTATAAAGATATGGGCAATCACACCGATGCGATCGCCGCGTGGATGAATGTTGCCAACGATTCAGCCGGCTGTCCGGTTGCAGTACGGCAAGAGGCATTTGTTGAACTTGGCGATGAGTATGTCCTGCGTGAGGATTTCCCGAAGGCGAATTCGTTCTACGAACGTGCGGCCGCGATCAAAGGCCCGATGCTCGGTAAAGCGCTGGAGCGCGCAGGCCGCGGTTTGATGAAAACGAAATCTCCGAAAATAGCACTAGGATATTTCAATCAAGTCCTTGAAGATCGCTCGCTCGGCAATGACCGATCAATCACCTTGTCTGAAGCTGTCCATGCTGCCCTGGCCTGCAAAGAGTATCGGGATGTATTGCGATTTGCCCATCTCTTCAATACTGAGTTTCCCCGGAATTCTAATTCACCCGAGATTCTCCTGGCAGCCGCCAGGGTTGCACGGGATGAAATGACAGAGTATCGGCAGGCGATCACCTTTGATGAAAAATTGCTTGCCGAGTTTCCTTCACATCGGTTTGCAGATGATGCGCTCTTTGATCTCGCACAAACATACCGGGCGATGGGCTCGTTTGATGTTGCCATACAATTGTTTGAATCGATCGAACGCCGGTTTCCTTCGAGCAATCGTGTTGAGCAGGCACGCGATGCAGTACGCTGTATTCGCGCATTCGAATTGAAGAATAAGGAATCGGGCCTTGAACGATTGACGCTGCTTATCGGTGATCTCATTGCGCAGGAGTCGAAAGCCGAACTGGCGTACCGACTGGCCGAGATTTATTTTCAGGAACTGAAGGATTACGAACGAGCCGCTGAGCAGTATCGTATTGCACTGCAATCGAATCTCTCACTCCAGAAACAGCCGTTGGCTTGGGGCTCCAGAGCAAAATCGTTTGAGTATCTCGCCTGGAAGGCGCGCCTGGAGAGAAAGAGCGATAAGAATATGTTTGCTCAGACCGCAATTGCTTGCTACGATTCTTTATTGAAGAATTTTTCCATGCACGAGTCAGCCGGAGACGCGCTGCTTGCGCAGGTTCAGTTAAAACTGCAATTGGCTGGTTCCGTTGGGGATGTGCGAAAACTCCAGGCGGGTCTGCAGTTACTTCGGCCGGTACCCCGGCAGTACGATGCTATTCTCCTTTTGGTCGGAAAAGCATACAGCACCCACAAGTCCTATGATGATGCTGTGGGGATATTCCGGATGCTGCTTGGACAATACCCTCAGAGCCCTTCTGCTCCCGAAGCCTTTGCCTTGCTCGGAGAATCGCTGCTCTTGATGGGAAAGAACGATTCGGCTCAGGTTGTTCTTGAGCAATATCTTGCCCGTTATCCCGCTCACCGCTATTCTGCCAAGGCCCACAGCCTGCTGGCGAAGGAATATGCCGCCCAGAAAAACAGTGCAAAATCACTCGCTCATCTCCAGAGCATTGAACGATCATTCGGCTATTCCGAGTTTGCTGATGATGTCGAACTGATACGTGCCAGCCTCTACGATATGGTGGGGGATTACGTGAACGCATCAAAGAGCTATGAGAAGATCATTGGTTCACGGCTGGAGGATGCGATAGAATTCTCCGATGTCAGCAGCGATCTTCTATTCAGACTGGCTGTAAGCTGTGATCAAGCAGGGCGGAAACTCGATGCTAAAAAATATTATACTTTCTACCTGTTGCGTGATGCATCAAGTGAGCGGTCGGGACAGGTGTACTATGCGTTGGCGGCGATCGCTCGTGATGAGCGCAATATCACTCTTGCCACCCGATACCTTCAGGAGTCAGGACGGCTTTCAGGGAGTTCCTCCAACATCGCTTTGAAGGCGGCTCTTGAAGCGGCAGAGTTGTATTTCCGCGTTGAGGACTATACAAACGCAATCACTCGTTTTACCGAGGTGGTACAGAAGGTGCAGGGTGACAGTGCTCAGCAATATCTGCAATCGAGGATTGTTGTTTGCTACTTTCGGTTGAATAATGTAACGGAGGCAGATAAGAAGGCCTCGGCATTTTTCAAAGCGTTCCCGCAATTGGAGCGTTACGCGGCGGAGTTTGAATACGAGCGGGGCATGTATTCCCTCCGCAAGGATGACGTTAGTACGGCTCAACGCCACTTCGATTATGTCCAGCAGAAATATCCTGCCACGCCGGCCATTCCGTTTGTTCTTTATGGAAGTGCCCGCGTTGCAGAAGTATCCACGCGGATCCAGGATGCAGCCCGTCTGTATGAAACGGTGCTTCAACAGTATCCAGAGAGTCCCATCGTTCCACGCGTTCAATTGAGCCTTGGCAACCTGTATTACCAGCAGGAAAAATGGGACCCCGCGGCGCGGCAATATCGTGCCATTCTCGACAATGAGTCGAAATCACCGGAACTGGTGCAATATGCGATGAACAATATCATCATTGCATTCAAGGAGATGGGATTGATCGATGCTGCTCTCGACCTTACGCGGAAGTATATCGATCGTTTCCCCGATGATCCTGAGCTGATAGGCAAACGGATCGATGTTGGTGTGCTTCAGCAGAAACTGGGATACTACGACCAGGCGATTCTTCATCTTCAGAATATCCTTGAAAGTGCCGACGCCGACCTCGAAGCCGAAGTGCGGTACTATATCGGCGAAGCCTATTTCTATAAAGGGGATTATCAGCAGGCGATCCTCGAATTCCTGAAGGTCCCCTACCTCGTCACCAAACGCACAAAGGTCGATTGGATCGCGACATCGTACTATATGGCCGGCCAATCCTACGAGAAGCTGAAGAAGTATGACCAAGCTATTGGCATGTACCGTCAGATCATCGAGCGGCAGGGAATCGATGCCACCTTTAAAGCCGGTGCACAAAAAGAGATTGACCGCGTAACGGCGGCGATGAACACAAAAAAGTAATTCGCGGATCGAATCACGATGGGATACATTTTTGAAAAAGAAATCGAACTGATTATCAACACTATCCGTGCACGGACGATCGGTGAAGAAGAGACTATCCGGCTGAAAGATGTGCTGCACGCGGCAATCCATCCGGCAATCAAGGCCTACTTCAAATCCGAAGTTGAATTACTGCTCCAGCAGGAACGCGTGAAGGAGGTCCGTTCGCCCAAGTTTCCGTACGGCTATCCCGACATCTCGACCCTGCAGCACCAGATCGATCTGATCCTCGTTAACAACTATGAATTTGACCGGCAGGAGTTTGAGCTCAATCTCGATCATGCCGTCCATTTTCAATTCAACTATCTCTGCCGTCCCCAATGGACGCTGGTGAACTTTGTTTTTGAAAATCAGCGGAGGCGTTCCACGGCGGAGATCATGCGGCGCGTGAAGTATTGTACTGAATACATCTATTACACAGAGATTATCAAGGGCTATGTGGAAGATCGCGGCCTGGCGGAAATGACCTATGAAGAGTTCAGTGCCCTGCTTGAAAAAATCGATCTCGAAGTTACGGCAACGCATTCGAGCATAGAACTTGCCCTCATGACGAAGCCGCTCCTCATCTTTATTCTTGCTGGAACGACGCCCATCGGTCAACGGCCGATCGAACCCAAAATACCCAGCACGGCGACGATTGTCTTCTTTGAGGATAAAAAACTGAACGATATCAAGGAACGGCTTGAATATGAGCGGGAACACAAGGGGCTTCATGATTTTTCGCTCCAGCAGCTTGCCGATATTATCGAGAAGGTAAGAACGGGCAATGAAGAAGCTCATGTGGAATTTCCTGCATTTGGGGAGCCGAAGGAATCGGAGAGGGCTTCTGTTTCTGCTGAAGAATCGGTAGAGGCAGGGGCGACAGACGGTGATCCAAAACCGGTTGAAGATGCGGCTCCGCTCCAGAAGCCGCCAGTTAAGGTCTTATCAGATTTTGTTGAAGACTTGACTCCTCCGGCAGAATTGGTGGGAACACCTTTCCCCGAAGCGGACACTCCGATCGATTCCTCACTTGTGTCGCTGGAGGCTGTCAGCATTCATTCGCTCTTTTCTCCTTCAGATCAAAAAGCCTATGTGAAAAAACTTTTCAGCCGGGATGAAGTGGCTTTTCGCAATGCACTCGATGCGCTGAATCTCATGAAAACCTGGAAAGAAGGGGCAGCCTATATCGAGCAGATTTTTGCCTCCAATAACGTCGACCCCTTCAGTGAGGAAGCAATTCTCTTCACAGATACGGCACAAACCTTTTTTCTGACCTCACGCGGTGGATGAGGGAGAGCAATAGTGGAATCGGATCATTTGCGCTTTCGGCGCAGGATCATTGAACCATTGGATCATTGACCATTGAATCATTAAACCGTCTTTAAAATTATTTTATCAGAAAGTAATTATGCAGTTTATCGATGAAGCGAAGGTATTTGTAACAGCGGGGAATGGCGGGAATGGATGCATCAGCTTTCGCCGCGAGAAATTTGTCCCTAAAGGCGGGCCGGATGGCGGAACCGGCGGCTATGGCGGCTCGGTGATTATTATGGCTGACAAGCAGTTGAATACACTGCTCGATTTCAGATACAAACGAACCTACAAAGCCGAGAACGGTGAGCATGGGCGCGGCAAGAATCAATTTGGAAAATCTGGAGAGGATCTTTACCTCAAAGTACCAAGCGGAACTCTCGTGCGCGATGCACTGACCGGTGAGGTCATTGCCGATATCGTTGAACATGGCGTTGAAGTTGTTCTCGCCCGTGGAGGGAAGGGAGGCCGCGGAAATGCAGAATTTGCCACCGCAACCAATCAGGCACCGCGTATTGCCGAACCGGGTATCGCCGGAGAAGAACGGGAGCTCCTGCTCGAATTGAAACTGCTTGCCGATGTGGGGCTCGTTGGATTCCCGAATGCTGGTAAATCCACACTCATCTCGGTCATCTCTGCCGCAAAACCAAAGATTGCCGATTATCCGTTCACGACACTTACGCCAAATCTTGGAATCGTTCGCTACGCCTTAGGGAGCAGCTTCACAGTTGCCGATATTCCCGGACTTATTGAAGGTGCCCATGCCGGAAAAGGGCTTGGTATCCAATTCCTCCGCCACATTGAACGGACGAAAGTCCTTGTTGTTCTCATTGAATCGGTCAGTGAGAAACCCAAACATGATTATAAAGTACTGCTCAATGAGCTGAAGGAGTACAATCCCTCGATTGCCAAGAAACCGAAGATTGTGGTGCTCACAAAAATGGATTTACTCGATGAGGAGACTGCCCAAACGTTGAAGAAGCTCAGCTTTGGAAAGGGAATTCCCGTGCTTCCGATCTCTGCGGTGACGCAGAGCGGCCTCGAGGAGTTGATTAAGGCGATGTGGAACAGCCTGAGCAAAAATCTGAAGCAAAAAAATATCCATCAGCTTCTGACTGAATACTCACGCAGGTGATCGTTCAGGGATCCCGTAATCACGACCATGCCTATACATTCCCATCTCACTCCACGAAAGGTTGTTACGATCCTCGGCCTGCTGAGCGTTCTCTTGCTGATGGTGGGAATTGCTTCGGTCCTGCTGGGTGCGAGTTCAATTTCTATTGCAGAGAGCTTGAGATCGGTCTTCGGTGCCGGGGTGAGCGAAGATGATCCAACGAGACTGATCATTCTCCAAATCAGACTTCCGCGTGTGCTGCTTGCTGCGATCATCGGAGCGGGATTGGCGATTGCAGGAGCGACATTCCAGGCGCTGCTCCGGAATCCGCTTGCCGAGCCATATATCCTCGGCGTGTCGAGCGGCGGAACTGTAGGCGCAGTCGCCGTGATGATGCTTGGCCTTGGGAGCTCGTACCTCACTGTTCCTCTTTTTTCCTTCATCGGCTCAGGGCTTGTGATGATGCTCGTCTATACACTCGGGCACCGGCGCGGTTTCCTGGATACTAATGCACTTCTCCTCTCAGGCGTAATGGTCGGTGCATTTTTCAGTGCAATCGTTCTTCTCATCACAGCACTCGTGAATCAGGATATGCGCACAGCCTATCTCTGGCTGATCGGCAATCTCAGTGGTGCCGATATGAAATCGTTCTATACCATCACACCGCTCATCCTCTTTGGCTCAATCGGACTACTTGTCCAGGGGCGTTACTTCAATTTTATCGCAACTGGCGAGGAAACCGCTCTGCACCTCGGTGTAGAAGTAGAGAGGGTCAAGAAAATATCGTATGCCCTCGCTTCACTCATTACCGGCCTCGCAGTCTCTGTCAGCGGTGTGATCGGTTTCGTTGGATTGATTGTTCCGCATGTCTGCCGGCTGATTTTTGGGCCCGATCACCGTTTGCTCTTACCGGCTTCACTTATCGCAGGGGCATCCTTTCTGATTCTCTGCGATCTTCTTTCTCGGACACTCCTGGCTCCGATCGAACTTCCTGTCGGTGTCGTCACTGCCGTGCTCGGCGCACCGGTCTTTATTTATCTTCTCAAAAAGAAATGAACGGTCGTCAATTCAAAATGAAGGATTGTGTCTCACTCGCGAAAGCGACCTGCCCGCCTTTATGATCCAGAAATGGCAGGCGGGGTGTCCAGTGCCTTGTTCTCAGTTAACCAGCCTTCTGTAAGGCACTTGATTCCCCCGATAGAATACATCGGGACAAGCCGCTTGCGCGGGAATGACAGTACATCGAATTTTCCAGAAAGGATTGGGCATGGCAGAAAACGAAATCAACAAGAATCATAACCAATCAGGAATAATAATCTCAAACATATTTCGTGAGATCACCCAGCCATTCGTTGATCTGATCCATGCCTCACGCGCACTCTGGGGTGCAAACCTCTCCTATTTTTTTGTCGGCCTTGTCTATTTCGGCATCCTGAGCCTGCTGGCCATCTTCTTCAATGAGTATGTTGGGCTGGACGATATCCATGCCGATCAAATGGTCGGCGTATTGACTGGTGGCATTACACTTGCTATGCTCTTTCTCGGAGCCACCGTTGATATGATCGGCCCCCGTCGAGCATTCCTGATCGCATTCAGCCTCCTGCTCGTTGGTACCGTACTGCTTGCAGTCGGCCCGGAATTTGTACAATCGAAGGGGCTCTGGTCATCCTCACACCTCTTTGCGATGCTGGGAATCTTTGTCATCATTCTGGGCTATGGAATTTATCAACCGGCAGTCTATGCGGCTGTTAAATTTTTTACGACAGAGAAAACGGCCGCCATGGGATATGCAATGCTCTATGCGGTGATGAACCTCGGTGGTTTTCTTCCCGGATTGATTTCGCCTCCCGTTCGTCAGGCAACAGGAATTCTTGGTGTATTCTGGGTCTATGCAGCGCTCACGGTACTGGGATTAACGCTCGTCGCCATCGTCCTTACACGGAAGGCAATGAACGATGCTATGGAAGAATCCGGATATGCTGCTATCAAAAGGAACGAGGAGAAACGGACGGCTGGGAAGCAGCTGCTCTATTATCTGAAACATTTTCCTCTCACCGATGTCCGATTTCTCTTTTTTATCTTCATCCTCATTCCGGTGCAAACGTTGTTCGCCCACAACTGGTTAACCCTTCCACAATATTGCAGCCGGGCATTCAGCGGGGTGGTCAGCGAGAACTTTGAATTCTTCGTCAATTTCAATCCGATTCTTATCTTTATTCTCACACCGATGGTCGCCGCGTTGACGGCAAAGAAGAACGTTTACACGATGATGATTCTTGGAACATTTGTCATGGCAATGCCGACATTCATTCTTGCGCTGGGCCCGAACATTTACACACTCTTTGCCTACCTGATTATCATGACAATCGGAGAAGCAATGTGGCAGCCGCGATTCCTCCAATGGGTAGCGGAGATAGCTCCGAAAGATATGACCGGCATCTATATGGGCATTGGACAGTTTCCATGGTTTCTTACGAAAATCATTACCAGTCTCTATGCAGGCTGGTTTCTTATGGAGTATTGTCCGACTGGCGTTGCTCCATCAGAGATGAGTACTCAAACGATGTGGCTGATCTATGGATTAATAGCTATCGTCAGTCCAATAGGATTATTCCTTGCCCGCCGATGGATGATTAAAGGTCTCACTGCCAGGCATTAAGAGGGATTTTGCTGATACAGACGATCAGTTGAAATAAGAAGATTTCCTCAAGTATTTACTCAGTTTTCAATCTTTTCGCTATTATTGAAGCATTGCGAGCAAAGCATTTTGGCTGGCGTTATCCCTGGGAGCAGGACCGCTCGCGGGGATACTGGAATGGCAGAAGCTACAATGCTTACCTGCTGAAAAAATCAGGCAAGTATATCGTTTTCGTGGGCGATACATCATTACAGTTCATTCTCTATCTCAACTAAAGGAGATTCATTTATGAACCCAACACTTCTTGGTGGTATCCTTATCGGTGGCCTTTGCAGCCTCTGGATGCTCGTGTTCGGATATACCGGATGGTACAAAGAGCCTGTGATGATGAATATGTTCTGGGTTGTTATTCTGATCCAGATTGGTGTGATGATTTGGGGATTGAAGAAAACTGGAGTTGCAAACTCTTATGGCAAGCAGATTGGTGCCGGGACATTGATGTCGGTGTATGCAGGCGTGACCCTCTTCTTTGTGTCACTCCTGTTTACCGGTGTTCTCTTCCCCAATTACTTTGAAGAGCTTCGTGCAATGCACACTCAACTGTTGCGATCTGCAGGAAAATCGGATGCAGATATTGCATTGGAACTTCAGACAATGGCTGCGATGCAAACACCATTCATCAATGCCATCAGCGGTACGCTGGGCACAATATTTACCGGACTTATTGTCTCTCTAATTCTTGGGGCTTTTCTTAAAAAGAAAGTGGCAAGGGAACAGCAATCTTCCGCATCACAAAGGAGCGCCTTATTAACGATCGAACCATTCCCCGAAAAGGAAGGGTTCGTTGGTTTATAGCAAAGCGTTTACTTCTTCAAACGACCGGCACGCTCCGGATCTCGCACTACCGGCCACTCTCCCGGTTGGCCTGTCCGTTGGTTCACCGGTAAGACTCGCCGATCACGAGGAATGAATTGTGGATCTTCGGAGGCCAGGTATACCAGGCACGCAATGAGAACAACATTGTTTTTTAACTCATCGAAGACCAATTTATCGTATGTGTCACGATTCGTATGCCAGGTGTAGCCGTAATCCCACGAGTTCGATCCCAAACCGAATCCCGGAGCGCCTGCTGCATCGAATGAGGCGTGATCAGTACCGCCGCCCGCCGGCATCCCTGGAAAACTCAGTTTGACTTCGCTTGTTACATCGGAAGGAATACGCGCGATCCAACGTGCAAGAAATTCTGCAGCGTTCATATATCCGGATGAGGAGAGCGAGACAATTCGTCCTGTTCCATTGTCCTGATTAAAAAGTGCCTGCAGCTTTTCAACAACTTCGGGATGATCTTTCACAAAAGCTTTTGAACCGTTCAGTCCCTGCTCCTCGCTATCCCAGTGTCCGGTAATGATTGTTCGTTTTGGATTGGGATACACCTGTTTCAGTATGCGCATCGCTTCCATCATCATAATTGTTCCCGTTCCGTTGTCCGTTGCCCCGCTGCTGCCATCCCAGGAATCGAAATGGGCAGAGAGCATTACGTACTCATCTGATTTCTGAGTTCCACGGATGGTTGCAATTGTATTCATGGCCGGACCCGGCTCGAGCATTTTGGATTCAGCGATGATACGGAGGATTGGCTTGTTGCTGCTCTCGGTCAGCCGATATACCAGTCCGTAATCTTCAAGATTCAAATCGACTGTCGGGATCGTTGTCGTATTGGCGCTGAAGATTCTGTAGACGCCATATCCATTTGCCCATTGACTCCCGATGAGTCCGGCCGCTCCTGCGTGTTCGAGTACCTGGGCAAGTGTATCTCGTCGAAAACCCGACTTTCGAAGACGTGCATCCCAATTATCCAAGATCGTTTTACGAAGTTCCTTCATTCTGTCGAATTCTGGTTTCAGTGCAAATTCCTCCCATGTCTTATCTGGCCGGCCTGTCGGCTGAAGCGCAGCCATCAAAACGAATTTTCCCTTAACGGATGGAAGCCATTGCAGGAATGCGATAGAGTCCGCTACATCGGGGAAAATCACAACACCGGCTGTCACGCCTCCTTTTTTTGTTGGTGGACACCATGCCAGCATCGTTCCTTCGATCGATCGTACTCGCGGCTCCAATAAATCGATATGGGAAATCCCGCGTTCCCATCCCTGCCATTTACCGTACTCTTCATTTTTTGCCGGAATGCCCCAGGCAGAATATTGATTGACAGCCCATACATGAGCTTTCATGCTTTGAGGCGTGCCAACGAGACGCGGCCCATGCACATCGAGTAATTGGTGCGCGAGTAATTCAAGCCTCGATGAGTCCATCGCTGCCTTCCAAATGGCTTTGATGACCGGGTCGTCGGTAGGAAATGTTTGTGCATTGGTCGGCCAGTATACCAGGAGCAGGCTGAAGACGAGCGTGAATTGTATCCAGCGTTTGATCATAAAAACTCCGAGAGTGATGGAAATAATAATGGTGAATGGAAATACTAGTATAATTCTTTTTACTCAGATTGGTTCCATAAGGGAAAATTTATTCATAACAGAACTCGTGTCGCGCCGGCCTTCACGATTCATCGAGAAATACCTCTTCCTGTTCGATGTCCCCGCGGTTCATGAATTCGACTGGACAGCGTGGAAATGATTTGAGTACAATGCTGCCATACGATTTTCGAACAACACGGGAATCGAGAATGGTGATCATTCCCTTATCGGTCTTCAACCGGATCAACCTGCCGACTCCCTGTCGTAATTTAATAATTGCCTCTGGCAAGGTAAATTCAAAAAATGGTGTACCGCCGCGCTGTTCAATCTGCTCAATCCTCGATTCGATCAAGGGGTGATCAGGGACAGCAAAGGGAAGTTTGGTAATAATCACATGCTCAAGTGCTTCACCCGGAACATCGACTCCCATCCAAAAACTATCGAGCCCGAAGAGGACCGAATGGATATCTTCCTTGAATTGTTGGAGTAAGCGGTGACGAGGCTGCTTGCCATCTTGAACAAGGAGCGTGATCCCTTCTGATTCCAGAGCCTGATGCAGCTGGCCAGCAATCGTCCGGAGGAGTTGAGCATTGGTAAACAGAACAAGAGCGCGTCCATCTGAACGAAGAATCGCTCTGAGAATCCAGTCTGGCAGTTCTTCTTTATACCTGGGATTATCAGGGAGGGGAATATCTTTTGCAAGAACGATGCGCATCTGCCGCTGGAAATCGAATGGTGAATCGAGAACGAGGGATCGGGCACTCCCCGCACCCAGCCGGGATTGAAAATATTCCGTGGATTTATTGATGGAAAGTGTCGCGCTTGTCAGGATGCATGACATCCCTTCGCGGAAGAGGCGGGCCCCTATACTCTCTGCAATGTCGATGGGAGAGGAGTTCAGATAGATATTGGGATATCGTCCATGGCCGAATTCCACCCAGCGAGTGAGCGATGGTTCATCGTTATTCATGAATTCATCCAGGACAATTTCCGCTTCCCACAGCAATCGCCGTGCGATCAGGAGTTCATCGTTGTTCAAAGAGCTTTTGTCTTCCTGCTCAAGTTCCTTCACTGCTGACTGGAGATCGTGGAGCGGTTTACTGAGGGTGTTTAAAACAAATCGAGGGGTGCGGATACGGATAGTATTTGACTGGGGATTGGATGAGCGCACTGTAAGCCGGATGGTTTCAAAAAAATCTTCTGCAGATTGCTCGACAGACATGCAGAGATCTTTGTGATGTTTTGTCCGGAGTTTTGCGAGAATTCCCTTTTTCGTTTTGGGATTGTAGAGGCGGTGAATGGCGAACAACACTTGTGCCCGTGAGAGGCTGCTGCCTATACTTGATCCGGCGGCTTGTTCGAGTGTGTGTGCTTCGTCGAAGATGACAAAATCGTCCTTGAAGAGATACCCCTCGGGCAGGTCCAGCATTGCATAGAGTGTGAAAAACAAGGCGTGATTCATTATCACGAGATTGGCATCACGAGCCCGTTGCTTCGCCTGCTGGAAGAAACAGTGTCCTCCACAGAGTTTCGTGCCGCAGGCACCCTTCTCCGAGCAAACCTGCTGCCAGACTGAGGGATCGGGGACAAATCCCAGATTCTCCACATCGCCGTCCACCGTGGTTTTTGCCCATTCCTCGATTGATGCGAGATCGTTTCGTTCCTCCATCGCAAAGAGTGATTTTTGCTGGTGAAGCGTACTTTGGAGCCGGGTTGTGCAGAGGTAATTTTTTCTGCCCTTTAACACAACAGCGAAAAACTCCCTCTCAATCAGTGATCGTACGATGGGAATATCTTTCCGGAAGAGCTGCTCCTGTAAATTTTTCGTATGGGTGGAGACAATTGCTTTCCGTTTATTTTCCAGTGCGTAAAGTAAACAGGGTGTAAGGTACGCAAGGCTTTTGCCAACACCGGTCGGAGCTTCTACAATAAGGTGTTTCTTCTCTTCGAGTACGGAAGCGATTGCTTTGGCCATCTCTAATTGCTGGGGCCGAAATTCATATCCTTCGAATTTGGAGAGGGAACCATCTTCAGAAAAAAATGATTCTATGGATTGATGGAGCTGATTCATGGAGAAGAGTATACGGAAAAAGTACCTTGCACGGTAGTGTTCATATTTCTGCTGCTTGGTGAGTAGAAATTGGCAGAGAATATATTCTGGCATTACAATAATCACTCACCAAATTTTCAATGGAGGTTCAACAAGCGGTTGTCATGTATGAATCATACGTTATCTTTTCGAACAACGTACATTACAGTATTTCTGGGTAATTGCAGGGAATACGATCGTATCGTTCACTGATGTGGGAGTCATACTCAGGATTTGGAAGTAGGAATTAAGACCTTCATCAAGTGAATCCATAAATTCCCTGCATCTAGAGCATCAGGAACTGAATAGCCGTAGAATTGGATAGAGTATTGATTTTTTCTTAAGGTGTTGACATCGCGCTGAAATTGCGGTATATTTACATCACTTAAAACGATCGCGGGGTGTGGTTCGATCCTTCGATTTCACTCAGGATCGAATCGTGAGTTCATCGAATGATTCGACAAGCTCACCACATCAAGCAAAACACCGCGGGGTGGAGCAATTGGAAGCTCGTCGGGCTCATAACCCGAAGGTTGCAGGTTCAAGTCCTGCCCCCGCTACGAAAAACAACGAGCCCAGCCGCAATGCTGGGCACGGTTGTTTTCATAGTATCCGGACAGAATATGGTGTCCTGTTTACCCCGACGAAGCGCAGCGTAGTCGGGGCCCCCGCTACAAGTTCTAAAGAAGATCCTTATCGGTGTTCACCCCGTTAACGGGGTAAATCGGTGAGGGTCTTTAGTTTATATTATGGAATCTCAGGAAAAGTCTGAGGTGTACTGTTGAAGTGATTTTTGAATTGAGTATCAGCCCCTTCCAGAAAAATCAAATCTCAATTTGGATGTAATTCAGTCCTTTCAAGTAGGTTGTTTTCACCACAAATCTCTTCTCCTTCAGTGTCGCATTGACACTACTCTCAAACATTGCTACATTCATTCCACAGTAAGGAGGGAACCGTGCCGCTCCTGCAACAAATAAAATTTTTGTGTTGAATGAGAAACCTCTGGAATCACTGATTGTGATGAAAGAGGTTTTTGTGTTTTATGAATCCTGAATATTATATCCAACAGGGTATGGCAAGTGGGTCAGAAATTAATAAGAGAAATACTAACTGTTCTGTAACACAACAAGAGGAAGCTTGTCAACTATACAAATTAGGAGGGCTACTATGGAACCTGAATCAAATCCAACTGCTCCAAATCGGGAGGGAATTACAATTCTGGCTTGGATGATTGTAGGCATTGTTCTTGTTAGCATCGCCTATTTCATTCCAGCAGATTCACAAGAACTCTGGCCCAACGTCAATCTCGCATTGCAGATTGCTGGACTCTACCTGCTCATCCTTTTAATCTACATACTCCAAAAACCTATCCGGTTGCTGCATGGAGCGCTAATGTGTTTGATTGTGCTCGTCGTAATGGGCTTTACCTTCTTTCTGACGTATCGCTTTGAAGATCAAACAAAGTGGCAGGCAGAGCGGCTCCACAAAATTCTTGGTGTAATCAAAGAGGGTATTCGGACTGTTGAAGCACCAAAGATATTATTGAAGACACTCGAAGCGTATCATCGCAAACAGATGAAGCAGCAAAAGAATCTTGCTGAAACATTCAAGACCTTATACCCAACAGCAGAGAGTGGAGTCAATCTGTTCACCAAAGAGTATTTCCCGGATTATTTCTGGTTCGAAAGGACAAGCAATCCTCTTAAAATCTTTGTTCAGTCCATAGAACCAGGAACGATTGTTCTGGTTGCCATGGATCAATTTCATGAAGGGAAAAACTCCACCTTTAACAATTATGACGGTCAATCGGGAAGGGTGCAGGTTCGCTACACACTGACTGAGAAAGGAATAACCCATGTCACAGAAAATTGAACAAGAGACGGTTCTGCCCGTATCTCGACCTGAATTCGAGAAAGGATTTCTTTGGAAGCTGGGCTTGACTACAATTCTAATCCTTCTTCTAGTTGGAGTTGGCAATTACATTGTGGACAACTTTCAATCCCATGGAATTCAGCTAACATATCCGTGGGTCATTGCCGGGAGTGTGACCATCGGCAACGGACTGAGCCGATTCAGCTATGAAGCTGGAGGTAAGGAGCCAACACCATTGCCCAGCGCTTTACACGCCTGGCCGCTTGCCTCGGTATTGATATTGTATGTCATTACGCCGACAATGTTCCTCTTTGGCTGGAGACGCAACCGTATCCGGTCTAAAGAACCACGCGAACCCTTACGAGTGCTTCACGTACTGTATATCGCAGCTGCAATCCCGGTGGTTATAACAGCCATATCGGTTATTCCGATGACCTACATCCACGAAGAGGTCCGATCAAGTCTTCGTGAGGCACAGGCCGTTCAGGAGCAAAAAGACTTCATCATTAACGAATTGAATCTGATTAAGAACAGGGCTATTGAATATACTCTGCTTCCGAAACAGTTCAATGGAGGGGATGGATCCTTCAATGGGTATGTGATTCCGCAAGAACTTCAAACGACTCCTCAGAGTATGTATGTAAGTACAGTTAAGGCCGATACGTTGTTCCTTGAAGCTCGCTCGGTCATGTATCCTGAATCCACGGTCAAAGTAAAAATCAGAATCGATGGTACGTGGTTTGACTGGGAATATGAAGGGAAACTCCTCTAACTGTGTAATGAGGATGGTTTATTCAGAAATAATTAATGACGAATCCTATGGAGTAAAGGAAAAGACTATGGAGAAGATTAGTTTACAATCACTGATAAAGAATTTTGACTGGCACTGGCTCGTGGTGAGTTATTGTCTGTTTGTCACGCTACATTTACTGCCAACATTTCTTACCCTTTCCACCCAGCTCTCAACCGCTGAGTTTGGAATGGGGGGGAGAGTCGTCTGGGCTGCACTTGGAGTACTCTGTATCAGTTGCTATGTCGGTCTCCGATCGAACGGCTATACCTTACTGGAAACGGCATGTGCCTCAGTTCTGTACGCCCTTACTTTGTCCCTGTTGATTGGGGATTTGCTGTTTCACTATTCTGTTCGTAATGTTCTTCGGCATGAAATACCCTTTATGCTGGTACTGTTTCTTTTCTCTTTGTTTGGAGCCGCATTGGGGGAATGGATCCAATGGAAGAAGCAGATGAAGGCAGCAACAACTGCAGAGGGGACGGCTGTTCGATAATATTCTGTCGATAGTGGATATCATCAATTAATTTCTCTACGGTGAACCTGCTAAATCTGCTAGCAAACCGACGCTCGCACACCGGATAGGCGATGTTCAAACTGAGATTGGCTAGAGGTAGAGTGCTCACTCCACGGCTGATTGCTGCAAGGAACGAGTCATTCATAACTTACAGCGGCGGCTCGCAACGGCGTTTTGCCTCGTTATGTGCCATTTGTCCTGATGGCGTGGATCCTCAATATGAAGGACAAATGCAATGTAAACATGCCAGGGCGGAAAGGATTCAAGATCTTATGAAAAAGACATTAATATTCTTCCTTTGTTGTTCGACTCTGCTTTACGGTTGCTACCCATTATCTCCGCTAACGCAGGAAGACTGGCTTGCACAAAGTTCTTTGCCGGAAAGAGAGATTTTAGTCACTCTTGTCGACGGCTCCGTTATCAAGTCTCAACCTCATCGTTATATCTATACTACTGGGCCGGCCGACTTCATATATGGTTTTGGAAAACGGAAACATCGTTTCGTTCGCATTGAACATATAGAATTTATTGGCAAGCTGCAATGCGCATCCATCGATTCCCTCAAGTTAATTGGATCTGTAAATAATAGATACCTAATCTGTTATCTTCCTGACAGTACGGATATTTATTTCCAAGATGGAGATTACATTCTGCTAACACCGGATCAACTTCCAGGATTATGGTGTGCAGGAATGCTCAACGTTGATGGCAAACAATCAGTTTTTAGCGGTAGAATCCCAGATGAACGCGTCATGCGCATCGAAATGAAGAAATACAATGAGTTACAGACATATCTTTTTTATTGCCGGTGTTGCCGTCGTTGTCGGGATCGTCATCGTCTTAGGCATTCTCTCCTCATTCCAACCCAAGTTAAGGAATTTGGATTTTTAGTATAGAATCTATGCAACGATCTATTGTCCCTCTTCAATTGTCCATCCGAACTAAAAATTCCAACCTTTACAACTCAACCAGGTAGCGATTTCGTAAACCGAGAATAGCATAGAAGAAGATTTTATTGATTGGGACGAGCGAAAGGTGCGGGCATGTTATTCGCAGGGCAATTTGTCGTCTAAGAAGTAAATGAATTCCCCTCAACCCACAAGGGCAATAGTCGTACGGTAGATTTACTTAAATGTTTCTTACGCGGCTTTTCTGAGATAGAAATGATGAAGCCCGTTCGCTACGGCCACTCTATCAATCTCCCCATTGGCTTGGACTTTTCTCGGTTCAGGTGAGTCTTTGTTCAATCCCAGGTGAGTCCGTTGATTGTTGTAATAGTGAATGTATCGTCTCAAAGATTCCAGCAAATGACGTTCATTCACGATGATCAATAGAAAGCATTTCTCACTCCAATACAATTTGAATCCCTGTTGATGCCATCGGAGAACAGTTTCTGGCTTGATGATCAGCAATGTGCTTTTCCAAGAGCTATAGATGTTTGCCAGAACGCAGAAGAAGAATCTATCGGAAGGTCTTAGTCGAGGTTTAGGAGATGTGCGAGTCAATATTTCCAGTTGCTTTCTCAGATACACGATTTCAAGCTGGAGTTGAGTTCTTGATTTGAGGAATCCGAGACAGAATGATAGGAAAGATCTGATCATGTGAGCTTTTACCCTGGCAATTGAGAAAGGACAAAGGTATAGATTTCAGAGTGATAAAACTCTAAGGATCAGTGTACCTATCTGAATAAATTCTTCCCAACAAACCTAACCCTGTTGTTGTGTTGCATCTGGCAGCGAATTTCGATATTTTTTATGCATATTATGTTTGGAGAGCTGGCAGAACAGCTATTGCATCGGTCTTGAAAACCGCCCTCTACAAGAACTTCGGAGTTCGAATCCCTCGCTCTCCGCAACAGTTTCCTCGCTGAGCATGAAGGTTTATTTTTCAGCGGAGATATATACGAGAAATTGCATCGGGGTGGGGTCCATCTCAATCCGATACTCGTTCTCGATTGAATCTCGCTCATAAGCGGGATTTTTTATTTGCACATCGAATGTTGGCTGTCCAGTTCTGCTGCTGAAGTCCCAGTGCCACAAGTCGGAGATAGTTATTTATGGACTCTCAACTCTTCCGCAAGTTCGACCTGACGCGCCCTCTTCAGATAGTCCCTCCCATTGAAGAATGGTGCGGTAGTGACGAAAAAACTATGCGTTCCGGTTTTCAAAACCTGATCAACATGGGTGTAAGCGGCTTTGTGACAAACGTGAAGCTCGAAAAGTACTTGACCGATGAAACCTCCTGGGACGTGCTTCGGCGGGGAGTGAAACTGGCTCACGAAATGGGTCTCAGAGTCTGGATCTATGACGAGAAAGGGTATCCCAGCGGAACTGCGGGAGGATTGGTGCTTGAACAGTATCCAAAGGGTGAAGCGGAGGGGCTGATACGGGCATTCAACGACGATGGTACCGCACGTTATAAAGTTGTCAAGCTGTTTGAAAATACCCACGCCACTGCAAATTTTTTCGAGAAGCGTCATTACATCAACATCCTCGATCGGGAAGCTGTAGCGAGATTCATCAACGTAACGCATGAACGCTATGAACAGGCTCTCCATCCGATCGGAGAGTATATCGAAGCATTCTTTACCGACGAGCCTTCTTTGATCTCCACGTACGTGCCTGCGGGACTGGATTACCCGAAGACGATTCCCTGGCATGAGAGTCTGCCGCAGATATTCCGTTCACGATATGGATACGATCTCATGCAACACTTGGAAAGCCTGTTTGTCAATACCGGGGAAGTCGATAGGAAAATCCGATGCGATTTCTATGAGATGATTGCACAACTGTGTTCGGAGATATATTTTGGACAGCTGCAGAACTGGTGCCAGTCCCACAACGTGATGTCGAGCGGTCATCTTCTTGGTGAGGAAACGCTCGTGTGGCAGACACTCTTTGACGGTGATCCATTTCCCTGCTATAAACGATTCGATCTCCAGGGCATCGATATGATCCTCTCTGATCCAGAGAGGATCATGGAAGACAGAGAACCTTTCTTTCTGGTTCCAAAGGTTGCTGGTTCTGCGGCGCGGCTTAATGGCAAGCGACGAGTCATGTGCGAGACCAGCGACTTCTTTGGTTTGATGGGAGGACGTCACGCCTCTCTGGAACAAATGAAATGCACTGCGGGCGTCCTCATGAGCCTCGGGATTACAGATTTCACAAGTTATTACAGTGTTTCTCTTCGGCCAGATCAGCCAGCAGATCATACACTAAAGTCACGACGCTTCTCCGTTGAAGAATACCGGCAATATACTGACTATGTGAGCTGCGTAAATACGATGTTCGGTGAAGGAATAGTTGCCCCACGGACTGCCGTTCTGCATCCAATGGTTTCGCTCTGGGCGAACTTCACGCCGCCAACGCGCTCCATGTACGAACTTCATCCAAGCGAACGGATTCGCCTGATCGATGATTCGTTCGCGAACCTTTGCCGCAATCTGCTGCAACATCAGGTGGAGTATGATCTCATTGATGAACGGAGTCTGATTGAGGCAACAGTGAAGGAGAAATCCTTGTGTATTGGGGAACGCCAGTATGAAGTTCTTGTTCTCCCGCCCATGGATACGATTCGGCAGCGAACACTGGAAACAATTCATCGGTTCGTCCGACAGGGAGGCTCGGTCTTTGCACATTCGCTCCTACCTGAGTATGCTGCAGAAGGACCTGACAGAGACAACGATATCAGGAAGCTCGTTCGTGATATCATTGCAAGGGGTGGTTTTGGAGGAGCAACACAGAGCACAACACCGATCCACTACCTGATTCGTTCCCGTGTACCGCCTCTTTGCCATCTTACTCCATCCACATTGAGTGTTCTCTGCACAACCATCTCGCGAAAGGATGGGCGTTCCTATTTCCTGGTTAACTACTCGTCCCGAGAGTATACCGGCATCTGCACATTCCGATCGGTGGGGAGTATGCGTGCCCTTGATCCCGCATCGGGCAAGGAGCGTGTACTGGAATACAAAAACGTTGACAGAGCAAGCACTCAGGTATCATTGACAATGCCCCCGTTCGCATCACTCTTTGTGATATTTCACTGAACACTTACCCGACTTGGCGATAGCTGGTCGTAGATCTCAATGTTCACCGTCGGCTTCTTGAGCAAAAGAAACTCTTGAATCTGATTGTGAAGAAGCCACTAGATACAAGATTAACGTTTGCAGAGATCGATTACTCCCAACGAGGATTTATATTTCTTCTTCTTGAAGTGAGTTGTTTGTCCTTCCCGGGAGTGCGTTATACGAGACGACAACCGACCAAAGCATGAGAAGGCAGGATCTCCAAGAAATATCTTGAATGTCGGTTTGAAGGAAGAGGGAATATCTTTCTCAAGAAAGCTGGAACGATTTAGCCCTAATTAGTGGAGCTCCCCAGAGAGGATTATCATTCGCAATCTGTTTGATCAGATTGATTTGCTCTTGTGGGATTGTTGGTCTACCGAGCGATGATTTGCTTTTCCATCTCCAATACAATTTGAATCCCTGTTGATGCCATCGGAGAACAGTTTCTGGCTTGATGATCAGCAATGTGCTTTTCCAAGAGCTATAGATGTTTGCCAGAACGCAGAAGAAGAATCTATCGGAAGGTCGTAGCCGAGGTCGAGGAGATGTGCGAGCCAATATTTCCAGTTGCTTTCTCAGATACACGATTTCCAGCTGGAGTTGAGTTCTTGATTTGATGGATCCGATTCAGAATGATAGGAGAGATTTCATCATGTGAGTTTTGCCCTGTTAATTGACACAGAACAAAAGTATCGATTTCAATTTGAATTTATTATTATATTGTACACGGATAGAGTTTTGACAAGGTACAACCAATTTGTGATGTTCTGCCAATCGATTCAGCCTGCGTTGGCAGAATGCTACAAAACCAGGATCCAGCATATTCACTGCAGGCAATTAATGTATCTGGTATGTATTTTCCTCAAGAATGAATAATTCCTCTAAGATGAAGCCACCCGGCCGGAACGATCCCTGTTACTGCGGCAGTAATAAGAAATATAAACACTGTCATGGTACGAGTACGGTTTTACCCTCCGAAGCAGTTTATTCAAGAATCCGACGACTCGATTGGGAATCTGCATCTCTCCTTTTGAAATTTGCCCGGAGGAAATATGGCGAGGATTTTCTAGAGGAGGCATGGGAGGATTTCCGGTTAGCCGATGGTACTCCGTTCGATATGGATGGTCCGGAGGCCGATGCTTTCACACGGTGGTCTCTGTTCAACTTTAAACCGGGAAGGGATACAACTGTAGCGGAACTGTTCCTCAATGAAGCTGGTACAAGAATCGACCGTGATCTCTATCGATTCATCGAAAGCACGGCAAACTCACCGTATTCTTTCTATCAGGTTCTGGAGGTTCAACCAGACGAAGGACTCTCCCTCCGGGATATTCTGCGTAGGTGCGATGTGAATGTGAAGGAACGATCGGCATCGAAGATTCTCCAGCCTGGCCATATTACTCTTGCCCGTGTCGTCGAATTGGATGGTATCCACTTCTTTATGGGGGTTGGTGCAGATGTCATCCAGCCCGGATTACTCGATAAAGTGCTGACATTGAGGGAATTCCTGAAGCAGGAGGCCTCGTCGGAGCAAAATTCCATTTCCACTGAAACACTTCTGGAAAAGGAAGAGGTTCTTCGCGAGGTGTATTTTGATATCAGCGATATGCAGAGAAGGCCTCCGAAGATTCAGAATACGGATGGCGATCCACTTGTATTTTGTACACTGACGTATGAGATCCCGTCGTTGGAGATCGCCTTTCACGCACTGAAGGATCTTGAACAAAAGGTCTTACCGCGAGAGGATGAGGCATTCTTCGACGAGGCCGAGAGAGACAAAGCGGGGCGTCCAATGGAGATTCTCCTCCATTGGCTTCGAAAGGGACACAAGGGCGGATTTGGAGATAACACAACGCTTGCAGCATTGAGGATCTCTAAAAGGAAACTGGTCGTTGAAGTCAATTCCGAGCGTCGCGCTAAACGCATTCAGAAAGAGATCGAAAAGCGACTCGGAGATGAAGCAGTTCTCCTTCGTACGGAAACCCGGTCACACGAAAGCATTTTCAAAGAACTGGAGAATTCGAAGGAGGAGCCGCGTCCAAATTCGGAACATGACCGGCTGATGAAGGAATCGCCGGAGGCCAGGGATATCATGAAGCAGATGATGGATCAGCATTGGAAATCCTGGCTTGAAGAACCGATTCCCGCCTTGAGAGGAATGACGCCCCGTATCGCTGCCAAAGATCCGGAAGGCCTCGAACTTCTCGGGTCGCTACTCATGGATTTTGATTTGCGAAATCAATCTGTAGAGGATGAATTCCTGAAGGTCAATACGGCTATGCTGCGAAGAGAGTTAGGATTGGAGCATGAGTAGGACGCAGAAGCATAAGCGTTCTGCTTGATAATCCATTCAGTTCAGTTTTTCGATGGCTTTTATCGCATGAACCGGTCTTGGATTACTTTTCGTGAACACTTTCATATCGTTTGTCTTTTCAATTGTCACAAAGCTCTCATCAATCTTTCCATTGCTATCGATAATCCTCGAGAGATCCAATTTCAAATACTCCGCGATGAAGGGATACACTGCAGCACGCTTTGACACTCCATAATCATGCCCTTCTTTTGGGAAATGGACATTCTGAACCAGATCCTCCACACCATAAAGCTTGTATACTTTTTTAATGTAAGGGTATTCGACTTCGGGATTATTTTTGGTCCAGTCAGCTCCATCTGAAATCAGCAAGAGAGGTTTAGGAGCGAACAACGCTGCAATGTCGGCGTTGTTTGTAAGATGGTACGCGCTTTGGTGAATCGGCATCCCGCTTTCGCAGACACACCCACCGAAAAAATGAGATGAGACCATAACAGCCGGCACACTCACAGATACTCTCTTGTCAACTGCGGCCAGGAGAAATGTCTGCGTTCCGCCGCCGGAAGCTCCGGTAATACCAATCCTTTTTGGGTCAACGTTTTTTATGGAAAGCAGGAAATCAACAGCGCGTATGCTGTTTAACAATTGATACTTGAGCTCTTTCCGGAAACTGTTGTGCGATTGCGGGAATTTGTAATTTTCAAATTGCGTTGATTCTCCCCAGCCGATCATGTCGTACGAGAAGACGATTGCACCCATTCGTGCAAATGCGGCACAACGGATTTGTTGATCTTTCCTGAATCTCCCACCGCCGCTAAGGGAATCGGGCATGAAATGACCGTGCGGGCAGAGGATTGCGGCATAGGAACCTTGGTTGGTGGTTGGCCGATAGAGATTTCCAGTGACAAAAAACCCTGGCATGCTTTCAAAGGCAACATTTTCTACGGTGTAACCGTCATAAGATCGTTTGGAAGTCAAGATTGGCTTCAAAGGTGTCTTTGCTGGGAGTGGATCGAGTTCGGCACTGATGAGAATCTGTTTGCGGATGTTGTTGGCCCTTGTTTCCCATTCGATGCTGTTTGAATATGTTCCTGAGAAGTTGATCAGTTCCTGTCTTCCTTGTTCTTCAGTGAGAAATTTTCCCTGTCGCAATGTTGCTGCATCCTGTTTCACTTGCGTATAGGAATTATTGAATAAGAACATCCAGACGAGGATAACCTGAACATGATGTACTCGAGTCAGCTGGAGTAATGTTTTCATCTAATTCCTTGAATATCTTCGTAGAAAAATGATCCTGTGTAAATTAGGCAGATATTTGCCTATCTGCCACAATTATGCAATATGACAGGGAGAGTTTCTTTATCAGCCCCACTTTGTTTGTGGGTTTGGGACGGACATTCCAAATTTACAAAACAAGGTTGAGGCTAATGCTTTCTTAAACATAAGGTCTAAAAAAAATAACGAGCCAGACCGTAAGGAGGGTTGGGCGCAGTTGTTATAGTGATGTCCCGACAGAATATGGTGTCCTGTTTATCCCGATGTTGTATCTCGGAATCCCGCTGCAGGCTCGGCCGATATTTATTGACAGTAATCTGTTCCTGCAACTAAACGATTCGTAAGTTGATGCCAAGAAAATCGATATCCTTCGTTGGTCTGGCATTATGAATATTGTAGGCAAGAAGAAGAAAACCACCTTTCAGCACAAACTTGTCGGCATGCTTTGATTCAGCAAGGCATGCAAGAAAGCGTTCCTGTATGTAGCGAAGTAAAAGGAAATTGAAATCGAGGTTATCTCGTTCAGCAAGATTCTTCAAGCGAGCCAGTACGGAGGCAGCCGTATTTGTTGGATTCTGTTTCATCCCACAAGAGCTTTTACATATTGACGAAGGATCCCCTTGACTCTGCATACTTCAGCGTATTTGATGAGCTTAGTCAGATCCCGGTTCCGATGCTTAAGATATTCCTTGAGTCCTTCGAAGGCAAGATCTTCTCCAAGCGTGTTGCGAAATCGAAAGGAATCGCAGATGGTTTTCTCCGGACCGTAGACTCGGATGTGTCCGGTTTTGGCATCATGTTGTTCGATTGTCCCTCTTCAAAAGTCCATCCGAATCAATATTCCAACATAAACCACACATCAGCGGGGGATTTCATAAACTGAGAATCGCCTGGAAGAAGAATTCAATGATGGGGAAGAACGAAATGTGTGAGGATGGTATATTCCGGGAAGTCTGATGTCTGAGAAAGAAATAGATTACCCTCGACTCATGAGGGCAATCTTCCTAAAATAAATTCCTTAGTGTTTCTTACGCGGCTGTTCTGAAGTAGAAATGATGGAGTCCGTTCGCTACGGCTACTCTATCAATGTTTCCGTCGGCTTGGACTTCTCTTGGTTCGGGTGAGTCTTTGTTCAATCCCAAGTGAGTCCGTTGAGTATTGTAGTAGTGAATGTATCGTCTCAAAGATTCTAACAAATGACTTTCATTCACGATGATCAATAGAAAGCATTCCTCAGTTGTTGGGTGGACCATTCAGAAGTAGGATGATCAGTCACATTGAAGTGAATGATTGTTCTTCTGTCGTGGGAAAGGAAGACCAGGACGTACAGGAGTCGAAAAGTGATCGTCGGTACAACAAAAAAGTCTAAAGAGAGGATTTTCATTCGCAATCTGTTTGATCAGATTGACGTGCTCTTGTGGGATTTTCGGTCTGCCGAGTGCTGATCTGCTTTTCCATCTCCAATACAATTTGAATCCCTGTTGATGCCATCGGAGAACAGTTTCTGGCTTGATGATCAGCAATGTACTTTTCCAAGAGCTAAAGATGTTTATGAGAACGGTGAAGAAGAATCTATCGGTAGTTCGCAGTCGAGGTCGAGGAGATGTGCGAGTCAATATTTCCAGTTGCTTTCTCAGGTACACGATTTCAAGCTGGAGTTGAGTTCTTGATTTGAAACATCTGAGAAAGAACGATAGGAGATCCTAATCATGTGAGCCTTTGGCCTGTTAATTGACGCAGAACAAAAGTATCGATTTCAATTTGTTTGTTTTGTGAAAAGCGGTCCACTGTATTTCCTTGGTGGAGTCACTCTTAAAGGTATCGCTGAAGATCATTTGCCGGTCCTGGAGAGGAGTGCTCCTGGTGCGGAATGTTAATCGTATCGCTTCAGCCAGCATCTCTGCGGCAAACGATTGATGCTGTGCCAAATGGATCACATCGTAGAAATCCTTCATTCGACTCGAGACAACATTAAACCGGATAATTGCCTCAAACTTTTCAGCTATCGCGGATTCCAATGAATAGACCATGATATGTGGCGAGGGAAAATCCAGCATTGCCGGATACTCAATCTCGAGTGGACCAGCAGTAATCTTATCGCCAAATCCTACATCAATTTGGAGAACGTTTCTTGCTCCTCCAATAGAACACCGGATAGCTGCGCGAAGGCCGCCGTACTCAGCTTGTTCTGCAATATGTTCTACAGCAATCGAGGTCGTATCAAACGTCACACCATCATCTGCGGTGATGGCTGCAATTTCTTCCATTGCAGATTTCATACTGTCAATATCATTCTTAACGCCTGAGCAGAGAAAGTCAATATCCTTCGTTGGGCGGTGGTTGGGCATTTGGTGGGTCAGGAAGAGCAGGGCTCCTTTAAGGATGAAGTTGCTTCGATACTGTGAAACAGAAAATCTATAGAGCAGTCGTTCCTGTGCATATCGAATAAGAACACGATTGTAATCCTGGCCGGTTTTCCTGGCAATGTTCAACAGTCGAGCTCGAACCGATGCACCAACATTTGTTCGATGTGGTTCCATTTCTTTCTTTACGCTCATGAGACCATTGCTTTGATGTATGGGAGAATAATCGTTTTTACGCGGCAAACGGCGGCAAATTCATTGAGTTTCTTTATGTTCGAGTCTTTGCGTCGGAGATAATTCTTGAGTGCTTCGAGTGCAAGATTTTCACCGATCTTATTGCGGTATCGGAACATATCGCAAATTGTTTTTTCTTTGTTATACATGCGAACGATTCCTGCAGAAGTTCCAATTTCTTCAATACCTGCTCGGTAGAATCGCTCCGGGTAGTAGAAGAAACGGATCGGTGGAAATGCAATTTTGGGAGGTTTATCAGAGAGCGGAATTGCAACATAGATCTCTGATGGCACAAATGTGGAGAGGCCATAATGAGCGATGGCTGACGCAAGTGCAATGATTCCTTTTGGGACCGCGTGCGAGACTTCTACTAGACTGGCATTTATGTCGGTGGATATGTTAATCTCCGGCAGTTTGTAAAGGCCAGATTTCACTTTTTCAATTTGTCCTTCCTGGACCAGTCTGGCGATATCCCTCGTCTGGAATGATGCGGCTCTTAGCTCGCTCATTCGGGCAAAGCCGCCTTTTCGCTTGAGATATTTTAGGATATTGTTCATTTCTCTGCCTGAATCATTTATCCTGTTGCTGAGATGTACTTACAGAATATTCGATTCATATGCAAGATGCAAAAGCCTTATAACGAATTTTCCTATCCAAATAAAGGGGAAGGATTGAATTCACAATGGGAAGGAAGCTCTTCCGACTATCGTTCCTCTCGGGGATAACGGATTATGACAATTATCTTAGCTCTTCCAAAATAGATTGACAGAGCAAATCTTTAGGTATCAGTCGCTTTTTACAATCGTGTGTACTTCCTGCTCTCGCTACAAAAAAGCAACGAGCCCGACTTAAATGTCGGGCTCAATTATTTCGATGGTTTCTGATCCTATAATTACCAGTCACTCATCGTAAAGTTTCTAAGATTATTACCAGACTTATCTCCTCTTTCTGAAATACTCCTTTACTCTATCCCCTGCATGCTCAAACACAATATAAAGCACTGGAATGATGATGAGGGTAAGCACCGTTGTGGCGGTCAATCCACCGATGACAGCCCGGGCTAACGGCGACCACGTTTCGGAACCCGAACCCATCTCAACAGCGAGCGGAACCATCCCAAGAATTGTCGTTAATGCCGTCATCAACACCGGCCTCATTCGTGCCTTACAGCCGAACTCGACTGCTTCATACAGATCCATGCCATGATGCCGCTGTTGATTGATGTAGTCCACGAGAACGATTCCATTGTTCACGGCGATCCCCACAAGCATCACAATGCCGACAAGCACCATGACGCTGAACGTCGTTCCGGTGATCGCGAGAAATATAAAGACACCGATGATTGAAAGGGGGACGGTAAACATGATAATGAATGGATCTATGAAGGATTCAAACTGAGAAGCCATAATCATATAGACAAGGAGAATTGCGGCGATGAACGCAAGGCCTAAATAGAAGAATGCTTCCTGCTGATCTTCGGCAGTCCCACCCACGATCACCTGATAGTCCGAGGGAATAGGAGTGTCGGCAATAATCTTATTGATGGCACTGACAGCAGTGGAAAGGTCTATACCGGATAATCCGCATCCCACCGAGACATACCTGTTCTGATTTTCTCTGTAGATCGATGGATTCGATTGCTCCTCCACGATGGTCGAAATGTCCTTCAATTTGATTCTGCCGCCTGTTGGCAGTGCCAGTTCGATCTGTTCCAGCGACTCTCTTTTGTTCCGGTACTCCTTTGCAAACTGGACATAGATGTCGTACTCATCTCCCTTTTCATGATACTGAGAAGCTACTCTGCCCTGAATGGCGGTTGAAATATTACCTGCAACCTGCAGTGTGGAGAGATTGTAATAATTCAACAGATCTTTGTTCAGGTGAACCTGCAGCTCCGGCGTCGTCTCTTTGGTGTTTAACGAAATATCGACCAGGCCTTTGACTTTTTCTAATTTGGATTTCAATTCATTGGCAAGAGTCTTGGCACCTGTGATATTAAATCCAATAACTTTAATTTCAATTTCTCTTTCGGTAGTAATCATACCACCTTCCTGAAAGACATACGTGATGCCGGGCATCTGGTCGAATCGCTCACGCAATTTATCCTGGATGGCAAATTGTGTAGTTGTTCTCTTCTCCCGTGGAGTCAATTTTACCATGACCTCTATCGTGCTTGAGGTGACTCCGAACGCACCAAGGCCTTCCCGTTCACCATAAAAGATTGCCAGCGATTCAAAATCTTCTTTGCCGATGGTTTCTTTAATAATATCTTCAATGCTGTACGCATATATTCTTGTTTGTTCAATGGGAGTACCCGACGGTGATTCCATGACAGCATAGATCATAGCTTGATCTGATTTTGGCATAAATTCACCGCCAAGAAATGCCGCTAATCCACACGAAAGTACGAAGAGGATGGTAACGGAGATTAATACCGTCTTTTTATGATAGATAGACCAGTGCAACGTTTTGCTATAGTTATCGGACAGCTTCAGTAACCAGGTGCCCATTCTCTCCTTAATTCTTGTAAAAAGGTTTTCTGCTCTCTTCGTTTCTAGTTTCAGGATTCTGGTAGACATCATTGGCACTAATGTCACGGCAACTATTAACGATACTGCCAGGCTGTACGATATTGTCAGCACCATGTCCTTGAACAATTGCCCGGTGATATTGGGCACGAATAACACCGGAATAAACACTGCAATCGTCGTCAGGGTCGAAGCGGTAATGGCCATGCCGACTTCGGTGGTACCAATATTCGCGGCATCCATGAGATTCTTTTCCATCTCATGGTGGCGGTAAATGTTCTCGAGCACCACGATCGAATTATCTACCAGCATCCCAATAGCAAGTGCGAGACCGGCCATCGAGATGACATTCAGTGTGACATTTGCCGCGTACATGACGGCGAATGTTGCAATGACAGACACAGGAATTGAAATTCCCATGATGATACTGCCGCGGATATTTCTTAAGAAGAAATAGATGACGGCAAACGACAAGACAAAGGCAATAATTGCAGAATCCCGCAGGTTACTCACAGACATCAGAATGAAATCCGACTGATCAAAAATGGGGACAAATTTCGTTCCCTCCGGTAATATCGCTTCAATCGAAGGGATCGCTTCTTTTACTTTCCTGCTTGTGAGAATAGTATTGGCGTCGGATTGTTTCATGATGATCAACATTACGCCTTCACCGTAATCTGCCCTGACCTCGTTTGTATTTTCCTTGTATCCATCTTCTACCACGGCAACATCGCTGACGTACACTGGCACTCCGTTTTTGTAAGTCAGAATGGTCTTCTTAATTTGTTCGAGGGAGGCATATTCGCTCAACACCCTGAGGTTATAGTTCTTTTCTCTCGTTTGAATAGTACCGGAAGGCTGCAGGCTGCTGCCGAACTGAATTGCCTGCGTCACATCATTGGGGGATAAATTGTAGGACGCCAGCAATACGGGATTGATATTCACATTGATGCGCCTCTGTGAACCTCCCATCGTCTCAACCGATGCAACGCCATCTACTCTCTCCACCAGCGGCTCGATTTTTTCTTCGGCTAATCGTCGTAGTTCGGCGGGGCCGAGATAGGGAGAGCTTATGCTGTAATAGCTTATCGGCATCATCGAGGGATCGAACACAAAGACCAGTGGCTCTGAAGCATCAGCGGGTAAGTAATCTCTGATATAATCCAGATTCTTTCTGATATCGTTTTCCGCCTGGTCCATATCGGTTCCATACCTGAATTCAAGAGTAACAATCGAGTTCCCTTTGGAAGACTGTGAAGTGACTTTTTCGATATTTTTAACAGACGATACTGCTTCTTCGATCGGCCTGGAGATCAGGGTCTCAATATCATCGGGACCGACACCTGCGTAACTGGTTATGACCCCGGCAATGGGGAAGGTGATGTCCGGAAAAAAATCGATTTTCAATTGTGAAAAGGAAAAGAAGCTGAAAAGGATTATTACCGCATACACCATCATTAGCGTAATTTGTCGTTTGAGAGAAAATTTCGTGAGCAGCATGGGTTCATTTTCCCCTATTCAATGACATTCACAGATTGACCATCTTTAACGATATTCTGTCCGACAACGATGACAGAGTCGCCGATTGCAAGTCCATTGGTAATTTCTATCTGCCCGTTGTTGGCGATTCCCGTTTTCACCTCTTTCAGTTTAGCTTTGTTCTGTTCGATTACAAAGAGAAAGAATTTTTTCAAAGTGTGTTGAAGTCCTGTCTCCCTGTTGATGATGATTTCGGTCTGGGGAATCAATGCCGTCTCGGGAATCACCAGGCGATTAGCAATGTTCTGAGTCTCGATAAAAAACTCACCGAATAATCCAGATTTAAGACTTCTGTCATTTGAGAGAAGTACTATTTCAACTTCCAGTGCCTTGGATGTCTGATCGATAGCGGTATTGATTTTATTCACTCTGCCGGAGAATTCTCTTCCGGTGAGGGTTGGGAATTTGATAAGCACTCGCTGGCCGAGTTTCACCGATTGAATATCAGCGCCGGTTAAATTTATTTTGGCCTTCATTTTCGAAGGTGAAATGAGTTGCACCACAGGCTGGCCCATCATCAGCGTTTGATTTTTTTCGACATAGACAGCTGCAGCAATCCCATCGAAGGGTGCCTTAATCAACGTATTCTCCAACTGCTCCTTTGCCTGCTTTGCCATCGATGTTGCCTGATCAAAGGCATGTTCGGCAGTCTCCTTTGCTGTTCTCGCCTGATCGAATTGCTGCGGGCTGATCGCTTTTTCTGAGTAGAGTTTACGCATCCGTTCATAATCACTGGCGATCAGTTTTGCCTGTGCTTCGGCGGTTTTTAACGCGGCGTTCGCAATTTCCAGCCCCTGTTGCATGATGTCATTTTTCTGTTCAACAAGAATTTGGCCGTTCGTAACGGCCTGTCCCGGTATGATATGAATGTATTCTACCCGTTCCGCAACTTTGCTGTACAGGATAACATCCTCATCGCCGGCCACCGAACCTGTCGCCCTGATATATTGTGAGATGGATTCAGATTTGACGATGTACTTTTTTATCGGTACTGTTTTCCCGACCTGTTTTTCTTCTGATTGTGAACAGCCGGCAAGCAGCAATGCCAGCAAGGAAAAGAAAAGTGATAGTTTGTAACTCATGGTCTCCTCGAACATTATTTCCAGATATTCTCTAACAGCCCGACTGATCTCAATAACGCCAGCTGGCTCACATTGTAGCGGTACACTCCCTGAAGATACTCAGTATTGCTTTTAGTATAGAGCAGTTGAGCATTGAGAACATCCAGCTGGTTGCTCATGCCCTGTAAATAAAGCAGGTTGGATATCCTCAGACTTTCTCTGTACTGCTCAAGCGTCTCTTTCAGGCTTTGCAGACTTTTTGATGTTTCGATATAGTTATAATAGCTCTGTTCAACATCCAGCTCTATGCCCTGCTGCGCTTGTTTGACAAGCAGTCCCATCTGATCGGATTTCATTTTCGCAATCTGATAATCGAGAACCCGCTTTCCGCCCTCCAGGAGAGGCCACGAAATTGAAAGTGTGATCGATTTCGACCTGATATAATCGGACCAGGCAACCCGGGCGTTATCAATCGGGGCAGAGTGATCGACGCTGCCGATAAGTGTGACGGAGGGGGTGAACTGTCCGAGTGCAAGATGTTCGCCGGATTTTGCCGCCTCCTGCTGATACTGCAGCGCTTTCATATCGTTTCTATGCTCGTTGGAAAGTTCTTTAAAATGTTCGAGCGGTACGGTAGAATACTCGTTGAGAAATTCCATTTTCTCCAGGCTGTCGACAACAACCAGCGAATCGGTGAGCGGAAGATCCAGAAGGCCCTTCAATCGTTGGAAGGAAAGTTTATAATTTGATTGCGCAGATTCGAGAAGGGGGAGAGTCGATGAATATTGTGCTTTCGCCCTTTGATAATCCAATTCAGTCGCAGTCCCGGCATTATAGAATTTCTGAACCTGATCCAGATTATGTTTTGCTACCATGACGGCTTCATCGGTGGATCTGGTTAACTCACCGGAAAGAATAATGCCATAGTATGCCTGCATCGCGTTCAGAACTGTTTCTTCTTTTTTCCCCTGTAATTCTTCAGCTAACGATTTCTTTATTGAATTCTGCATGGAATGATTCAACCATCTGCTGCCGCCGGTCAGAATAGGCAATGAAAGGCTCAACGCATGCTGGAAGGTGTACGGAGTTCCCACTACAAACCGCTGGCCCATAAAGACGAAGACCGGAAGTTCGATATTATTCTGTGCCAATCCCTGATAGCTTAATGAAGGCAGGAAATAGGAGAGCGATTTCCATGTTTCCAGATTCTGGATATCATACTCAAGTGATTTCAATTTCAGGCTGAGATTGTCCTTCAAAGAACGATCAACAACATGTTTCCATGACAGAAAGATAATTCGCTTCTCAACTTGTCCATGCACCGTCGCCAGGGAAAGCGACAGGATGAGCAATAGGATCCAGGAAATTCTGCTTCTGATCATAGCGGGTACCTCAATAATTCCTCAAGAAAGAAGTTCTTTATAAAAATTATCCCAGAGCGAGTTCTGGCTTAACCTGCTGTAGTCGATCATCATTTTCTCGAAAAAGAACGTATTGATGACTTCAACGAAAAGTTGTTCCTTGCTTTCGAAGTAATGATAGAAGGCTCCCCTGGAAAGTCCGATAGCCTTAACAATTTCGTTCATTGTCACTTCTTTGAAGCTCTTATGAAGGAAGAGGCAGAAGGAGGCTTTGAGGATATGTTCTTTGGAATCGCTCATATACCGACCGTTCGGTATATAAAGTTTAATTATTCTTATACTAGGATTCAAGAAATTATTCCAAGGAATCCCTGTTGTCCTACTTCAAAAGTCCCTCCGGGCTAGAAATCTGTCATTAATCGTACGATCAGGTAGCGATTTTGTAAACCGAGAACAGCATAGAAGGAGAATTTTTTGATGTGGATGAGCGGAGTGTGGGAGTATTTTACGTGAAGGGCAGTTTATTTCCTGAGAAGGAAATGGATCACCCTCGACCCACGAGGGCAACATTCGTAATAGATTCCTGAATGTTTCTTACGCGGCTTTTCTGAGATAGAAATGATGAAGCCCGTTCGCTACGGCCACTCTATCAAACTCCTCATTGGCTTGGACTTTTCTCGGTTCAGGTGAGTCTTTGTTCAATCCCAGGTGAATCCGTTGATTGTTGTAATAGTGAATGTATCGTTTCAAAGATTCCAGCAAATGACGTTCATTAGAAAGGATTTCAGCGGAGTGATTCTTGAGAAATGTCTTCCAGGGTTGCCCGGTTGCTCTTTTGGATTTCTTGGGCATGTATCGCAGTACGGTAGATTCTGAAATATCAAATCTGAGTTTAAGCATCTCGCCGTGAACACGTGGAGCTCCCCAGAGTGGGTTTTCATTCGCAATCTGTTTGATCAGATTGATGTGCTCTTGCAGGATTGTTGGTCTACCGAGTACTGATCTGCTTTTCCATCTTCAATACAATTTGAATCCCTGTTGATGCCATCGGAGAACAGTTTCTGGCTTGATGATCAGCAATGTGCTTTTCCAGGAACTGAAGATGTTTGTGAAAATGGTGAAGAAGAATCTATCGGTAGTTCGCAGTCGAGGTCGAGGAGATGTGCGAGTCAATATTTCCAGTTGCTTTCTCAGATACACGATTTCAAGCTGGAGTTGAGTTCTTGATTTGAAACATCCGAGAAAGAACGATAGGAGGGATCTAACCATGTAAGCCTTTGCCCTGGTAATTGAGAGAGGACAAAGGTATCGATTTCAGATTGAATTTACCACGTCATACGTGGATGGCGTTTTTACGAGGTACAGGCTAACGCTGAGTCCCGACGCTCAGCCCTGCTTTGATCGCTGCAACTGCTCCACGATTTCCTCTGATGCCGCTCCAATTGTAGATGCACATATAACGGCATTTTGGATCCGATAACGTTCGAGTGATTGCTACGTGCCATGCCTCTTCGTCCTCTGTCCCCATGAGCATCCACTCCACGGCGCCCCAGAAAGAGGCGTCGCTCTTCTGCAGAACCCTCTGTACACCTCTATCTTGTGAAGGGTCAGCTGCATGTCTGTAGAAGCTCCATCCGGGACAGGCGAATGTGTTGAGCGCGGCGTCGTAGAGCAACTCCTCCTCTTTCCAACCACCAACATGCGTAAACAACTTCTCCCGCGGCACACCGAGCTCTGCTGCCAGAGCACACAGGTCGTCGAGGTGGCGCCGGACGATTTCAGCCAAGTCTTTTTCCTGTAGGGCTCCACTCTTCGACAAACCGGCCGTCGTGACGGCTGCATAGCCACTCGCGACTACTCCGCGACCCGGTACCTGATCGGCCTTCAGTTCCTTCTGAGGATCCTCATTCTCAGGTCGGTCGAGAAGATCGTTCCCATTCGGATAGTAGAATGCGTTCACTCCAATTGAACTTTCCCATCCGAGTTTGATGCCGATGAGCAATGATTTCTTCTCATCAGGCAACTGCTTCCACCACTCAAGGACCAGGGGAATGAGAACTCGCATCTCATCATGACAGGCTTGGCGGTAGGGGGGACTCATAAGATTCGGGGGCGGGAGGACCCGGATCTGTCTTCCCCAATTCCGCCATGCTATTTTCATCGCGTGCTCAGGACCCCAACCCGTCCACTCCACATTCCACTGGTTCCGGGGATTGTAGCCATCACGCCCGGGATCCCACCAGTTCCAGAGGTCGGGGCGGGCTTCCCACCATTGTTCACCGTCAAGCTGCACGACTACCGGGATGTCGTATTGTTGCGCAAGAGAGAGAAATTCGAGTACGCGGGACTTGCATCGGTCACTGGGCTCATTCAGATATGAGAAAATTGCTCCAATACCTAAGCGAACATGAGCGGAACTCTTCGGGCTCTGAAGCTGTCGAACCTGTTCAAATACCTCCTCGTATTGTTCGCCCGGTATGATATTGACAACAAGGTACTGTTGTCTTGCGACGGCATCGCGTTGAACCGATAATAGGAAGAAAAGAATAACGAGTGCGGTCAGAACACCGTGTCTCCATTGTTGACGGGTCATAGGCGTCAATGAATTTTGTGTGATTTGAAGATCGTATTCACAAGTCCGATACTCGATTTCATCCTTCTCAAAAGGATTAAGTAAATCGTCATAATCTATTGACTCTTAGCGCGTACCCTAGTATAACTATATGGAGAGGAAGAGTCAAATGACTTGCAGGGGGGCGAAGAAAAGCGGTGTCGCTCTTCAAAAGTCCATTCGCACCATGACCGCATAATGAACCATCCAATCAATATTTCCAGCTGGAGTTGAGTTCTTGATTTGAAGAATCCGAGATAGAACGATAGGAGTGATCTAATCATTTGTGCTTTTCCTCTTTGCCATGATAGTTGACATAGAACAAAAGGATCGATATCAATGAAATTCACTATTTTTGTATGCGGATGGAGTTTTGACGAGGCACAGAGGATTCTGAATACCCTATTAAAGGAATACCGAAACATAGATAAGAATAGTCACAGCTCAGATATCAATTTTCATATTCTGAATTCACTACGTCCATAAAAAATAGTTACTCTAATATTCAAAGAACAAATTCGCATTACATTCCGCTTCCCAATCAAATGGCTTCTTGTTTCTCTCAGTCTGCTCATTTCGAGAACTAAAAAATTAACTTGACAATGAAATAGAAATGGTTTAAAATGTAACCGGTTACATTGTAACCGGTTACATTTCACTCCTGAGACTCGTACCTTGAGCCCTATTATGAAGATGAGAGAAAAAATCACAATTCATGAAGTTGCGAGAAAAGCTGGTGTCTCCGTAGCAACTGTCTCTCGTGTCTATAATAATAGTAATCTGGTGACTGAACCGACAAAGGAACTTGTCCGTCAGGTTGCAGCAAAGTTACGATACACACCAAGTGTGTCTGCACGAAATCTTAGCAAGAGAAGCACGGAGACGATTGGTCTCCTTCTCCCCGATATGCATGGCGAATTCTTCTCTGAGATCATTCGTGGCGCTGATAGTGTTGCACGTGAGTACCAATACCATCTGCTGGTGTCTAGTTCCCATAGCAATAAAGAAGAGCTCTTTTCCGCAATTCGGACGATGGATGGACGCGTCGATGGACTTGCTATTATGTCTCCACATCTTGATGGTGAAATTCTAAATCATCATGCACTTCAAGTAATACCAACCGTAGTTATGAGTGCGTCAAAACAAGTTGCACTGCATGATACCGTTAAAGTCGATAATCTCGGTGGAGCAAAGCAGGTCATAAAACATCTCCTTGAAAAGGGGCATCGGAAGATCGCCCTGATTAAGGGTGAATCTGGGAATGAAGATTCTGAAGAACGATTTATTGGTTGCCTGAAAACCATGAAAGGTGCAGGATTGACATTCATTAAGGAGTACATTCTTGATGGAGATTTCACTGACACAAGTGGTTATACGGTTGCTGCAGATCTCCTGAAGAGAAGGGAACGGCCTACCGCTATATTTGCCTTCAATGATGAAATGGCAATCGGAGTGTTGCGACTCTTGAGAGAAAAAGGTTTGAAAGTCCCAGCAGATATAGCGGTTGCCGGTTTTGATGATATCCAAATCTCCAAATTGATCCATCCTTCTCTAACAACGGTCCATGTCAATATCAGCGAACTTGGTTCCAGGTCGATTAAACTTATCCTGAAGAAATTAAACTCTGAAAAAGAGCGAGAAAAACATTTACACCTTCTCCTCCCAGCATACCTAATTGTCAGAGACTCGACGAGAAAACAGTAAGGAATGTTTTGAAGTGTTTAAGGTTGCTCGTACGTTTTCGAATCAAATATTTCTTTTTCAATTCACACTTAATAGGAGGAAGCAATGAAAAATTTCGTGCTAGTTGTTTTTTTTCTTGCCTTAATTCTTGCAGGGACAACAACTCTCCTTGCACAAACGGTGTGGGACGATCCACTATCGTTGACGGTAAAGAATGCAACGGGAGCTGTCACCTTAGACGGCAAGCTCGATGAGTCGGATTGGGCGGGTGCACCGACGCTGGTATTTGGGATGGGAGCGCATTTGAAGAAGCTGGTTGGTGAGTACACGGTGACGAGCAGCGCTGATGTGAAGAATGGGTTCGACGATGCGGGAGTGAAGTATTACATACCGCATAAGGACAGCACGGTGACGAGGGTGAAGTTTTTACGGAAGGGGACGAATCTGTATATCGGCATCCAATCGAATGACAAGTCGATCTGCAAGTTTGATTGGGAAGGCGATGGCATGTTCATGAAGATCAAGACGTTGGCCGGACAGGAGAAAGAGTATAAGCTGTATTGGCAGAACATCGAGGCGAACAAGGATACGATACGGTATGAGGAAGGAGTCGCCGGATCAGGAGATGGGAAGGGATACCTGTTGACCGGCAGCACGGTGAACGACACGGCAAATACAGACAACGGATATACAGCGGAGATGGTGTTACAGTTGGACAAGTTGGGGTATGCGTCGACGTTGACGAGCGTTCAGTTGCTTATCAACATATTTGATCCGGATGGATTCAAGCATCCGATGAGCTCGTGGCATCACACGATAGGGTCGTTTTACAAGTCGTGGTGGGGGAGTGAATGGGGAGGAACGATGAGAACACTGAACTTCACAGCGGAGCCCTTTGATGATCCACCCTCATTGACGGTGAAGAATGCGACGGGCGGTGTTACGCTTGATGGGAAGTTAGACGAATCGGATTGGACGGGTGCGCCGACGCTGGTATTTGGGATGGGAGCACATTTGAAGAAGCTGGCTGGTGAATACACGGTGACGAGCGGCGCTGATGTGAAGAATGGGTTCGACGATGCGGGAGTGAAGTATTACGTACCGCATAAGGACAGCACGGTGACGAGGGTGAAGTTTTTACGGAAGGGGACGAACCTGTATATCGGTATCCAATCGAATGATAAGTCGATCTGCAAGTTTGATTGGGAAGGCGATGGCATGTTCATGAAGATTAAGACGTTGGCCGGGCAGGAGAAGGAGTATAAGCTGTACTGGCAGAACATCGAGGCGAACAAGGATACGATGCGGTATGAGGAAGGAGTTGCCGGATCGGGAGATGGGAAGGGCTTTCTGCTGACCGGCAGTACGGTGAACGACACGACAAATGTGGACAATGGATATACTGCTGAGCTGATGCTCCAGCTCGATAAGCTTGGCTATGCCACATCGTCAACGACAGCCCAGGTATCGATTGACATATTTGATCCGGATGGATTCAAGCATCCGATGAGTTCGTGGCATCACACGATAGGGTCGTTTTACAAGTCGTGGTGGGGAAGTGAGTGGGGAAGTGCGTATCGGACACTACTCCTCAATAATACCACAGATGTTCGAGATGAGGTCGCCCTGATCCCGGACGTCTTCTCGCTCTCCCAGAACTATCCAAATCCGTTCAATCCTAGCACAACGATACAGTATGGCATTCCCGAACGGAGTACTGTGGCATTGAAAGTCCATGATGTTATTGGTCGTGAGATTGCTACGTTGGTGAATGAAGAACTTCCTGCAGGGACACACCGCATAACGTTCAATGCATCTACGTTAGCCAGTGGATTCTATTTCTATCGGCTGGTAGCAACTCCTAGAAGCTCTCCGCAGAAGGAACCGTTTATTACTGTAAAGAAATTATTACTCATCAAATGATGGTATCGTATTGAGCTGCAGAATGGGATTTTTCATTCTGCAGCTCTCATATTTAATGGAATGGTTCTTGTGAAGAGTGCAGTTGTTTCATCGGATATCACTCTTAATTCTTGAAAGGAGGCCACCCATCTTATGAGGCCCTGGAATATCCTTTTTTCGATACTAATCGTATGCATTTTGACTGTAGGTGTCACTCGAGGACAAATGATGAAGAGAACCGATGCCCTCTGGGCTCGAGTCGTTCCTGCTGGAACAGTGACTGTTGACGGCAAACTCACTGAATCTGCGTGGGCGAAGGCCGAGTCTACCGTGATCCGGTATGATCCATCTAACTCAAATAATATCCCCGGGAGCGGATGGAAGTCGGAGCGGTCAGGTGGAAGCTGGAACGGAACGGTGACCGATCCAACAAGGGCTGTCATCAAGTTCTTAATACAAGGCGATGAGTTGATCCTTGGAGTCTTTGTCTCCGACAGTTCTGTCGGTGGAGGATTGTTCAATGAATGCGATGGTCTCTTGATGAACTTGCGTGACCATGCCTCGCCAAACCTTCCCGCCCCTCCCTTTGAATACGGTTATGCTTGGGTCACAGAAACGTGGGGGGATCCAAACGCTGGTAATGTGAATGCCAGTCCGATTTATTTTGGCCCGGTGAAATCCGACCGGTCGATCTATACCGGAGCAACCCAGGTGCTGGGAGTTTCGAATGATGACAAAAACGGCGGGACAAGTATCACTGCAGATCAAGGTTACACCATGGAAATTCGTTTCAATTTGCCGGCGAGAGGTTACAACGTCAATAAGCCAGGTGGTGAGATCATTGAGTTCACCCTCTCGGTCTATGATGCAGATTGGCAGTGGCCATATAACGATTCGAAGTTTTACGGAAATCGGGTCTGGTGGCAAGGACAGTGGGGAAATAGTGATACCTGGAATGTTGGAAGGATCTACGTACGTCAGGATGTTACAATATCGACAACTTCTCTGCCGGTGATTGGTCCTGATCTGATAATCCCCAATGGAAAAAATCATCCGGCACCAACCATCGATGGGAACCTGACAGAAGGTGTGTGGAAAAAAGCATCAAGTTTTCGCATTACCTTCAATGATAGCACACTGAGAAAATCCTATCCAGGTGTTGGTCCATGGAGGAGCGGACAAACCCAACCGGTGTTGACCGGTGCCATAGGAACACCCCCGGTATTAGATCCTGGAGATGCCGTTTTCAAGTACTTCTTCATTGCAGATACCCTGTACTTAGGTATAGATGTGAACGATCAGGTTGTCACTTCGATTGAAGATTATGATCGGTGGGATGCCGTGCGTCTGATGATCAGTTCTCGCGACTCGCTTGAAAAAATTGATCACGTCCTCCTCACACGGATGTTAACGGTTCGGTTTGACAACATGGGGAAAATACAGCTCCGAGATTATCTCCAATACCTCGATTCTCTCAAGTATGCTCGTGCAGCATTGAAGATGAAATCTGGAACGACTATTAATGATCCAACGGATGCCGATGCAGGATACACTATCGAGATGGCCATTGCCCTCTCGCCGTTTGGCTATCCGGCTGGCCGGGGTGATGGTGTGCTCTTCCTTGGCGCAACGTTGATGGATGGGGATAAATTCTCGAATGCTGCCGATGATTATGGTACGCGTGCATGGTTCATGCGTGAACATGACCGGAGTTCTGCACCAGCCTGGTGCTATATGGATCCTAACTCTGTCATCACGTCTGTCGTTGAAGAAACCTCGGTATCACCAGTGCGAGAATTCAGATTACTGGGAAATTATCCGAATCCGTTTAATCCGTCCACTACTATTCTCTATGAAATTCCAGATGAAGGTCTAGTAACACTCATAATATACGATGCTCTCGGGCGAATAGTGGAAAAGTCAAACGCAGGATATCAGAACACGGGTACACACTCTCTCCTGTTTCACGGCCAAGCACTAAGCTCTGGTATCTACTTCTATCACCTTGAGCTGCAGAATGTACGATCGACGACTTTAGTGCGTACCTCTCCCGGTAAAATGATTCTTGTAAAATAAGCGAGCAGCCGGAGGAGTTCCTTTCAACGTCCTCCGGTTCTTGATCCATTTTTCATTTTTTTGAATAGCCTATGAAGAGTGCTTTGAGGTCTGAATCACGCTCCTTTTCGTTCCAGTTCCCAATTGTATTACTCTTTTCTCTAGTACTTGGTCTGACTCCACTACAAGCAGACACGAAAGGGAAATTGGCAGGAAAAGTCGTTGATAAAAAAAATGAACCTCTTATCGGAGTGAATATCCTCCTGGTGGGGACAACTCTGGGAAGCGTCACTGATCTTGAGGGGAACTATGTCATCCTGAACATTCCCCCGGCACTCTATCAGGTACGGGTAAGCAGCATTGGTTATAGCCCACAGGTTGTGAGCGAAGTGCGCATCTCAGCAGGTCAAACAACCACGATTAATGTAACACTCTCTGAACAAGCTGTCACATTGGAGGAGGTGGTTGTCAAGGCAGAAAAACCGATCGTCGATGTACGACAAACGAGCTCTGTTGCGATCCTCGGTAAGGACCAGATTGCAGTTCTTCCTGTACAAGACCTGAACGATATTGTAAACCTTCAGGCGGGTGTCGTCGATGGACACTTTCGTGGGGGGCGTCTGGGTGAAGTGCAATATCAGGTTGATGGAGTTTCTGTGAATAATCCGTTTGATAATTCCTCCAGCGTAAAACTCGACAGATCGGTGCTCCAGGAGGTCCAGATCATCAGCGGGACGTTTGATGCTGAGTATGGACAGGCAATGAGTGGTGTTGTGAACGCCATCTTGAAGAGCGGTTCGGAGGATGCGTTTGAGTGGAATGTGGAACTTTACAGCGGCGATTATATCAACTCTGGCAAGACAGAGCGATTCCCGTTTATTAACCGGATTGATCCTCTGGCTATTCAGAGCTATCAAATCAGTCTAAGTGGGCCAACAGGATTAGAGAAGACTACTTTTCTTGTAGGTGGCCGATATTTCAATAATGCGGGATGTCTCTTTGGTGAACGACGGTTTGTGCCAGGCGATGTGAATGATTTTCAGAGTTATCGATTCCACCCGACGGGAGATGGAAAACAGGTTTCCATGGGTGATGCTGAAGAGCTCTCCGGACAATTAAAAATTTCCAATCGCTCACTCGCTGGAATTCAATTAGGTTATCAAGCGATCGGCAATGTGATCAAATCCCAATTCTATTCCCACGCTTTTCGCTTCAATCCCGATGGCGCAAAGAAGCAGCGAAGTGTCTCACTGAGCCATGGCATTGACGCCACGCATTCCCTATCGAACACATTGTTTTATACTGTGAGCCTGCGTCAAAACTACTATCGCTATACGGATTTTGTCTATGAGGATTTGTTCGATCCACGTTATGTGCAGTATGGTTTTCCCAAGGGAGATCGGAATTACGAAGTAGGTGCTTACGTTCAGGGAGTCGATCTGAGCAGATTCAAGCAGGAAACCTCTTCTTGGATTCTGAAAGCCTCCTTAACAAACCAAATTCAACGCTATCATCTCTTGAAAGCGGGTGCTGAATTTCAGATTTCGAAGATCATCTTTGGTCCACCTGGGTCATTGGTGCCGACAACTGTGAATGGTGTCCAGGTCCTCGTGCCGATTATCGACAGTCCTGATTATCCGGGATTGAGATCGTATCATCCTCTAATGGGCTCGGCCTTTATTCAGGATCGGATTGAGTTGGAGGATTTCCTTGTCCGGATTGGTGGGCGGCTCGAATATTTTAATGCTCGATCGGAATTGCCCGGTGATTTGCAGAATCCTGCAAATGCAATTTCCGGTGCACCTACTTCGAACCTCAGACCGATAAATCCGAAAATGATTTTTGCTCCGCGGCTTGGCATCTCCTATCCCATCACTGATCAGGGATCGATTTTCTTTTCCTATGGACATTTCTATCAGATGCCAGGTCTCGGACAGCTCTTTTCCAATTCTGACTATACGATCTTGAAAGACTTGCAGGCAGGCAGCATCTCATTTGGCGTTATGGGTAATCCCAATCTTAAACCAGAGTTTACGACGCAATATGAAGTCGGGGTGAAGTCTCAGCTCTCTTCAAGTCTGGGATTTGATTTTAGTATCTACTATAAAGACATCCGCGACTTGCTTGGAGTGGAATTCGTCTCTACCTATACGGCTGCCGAATACGCACGCTTGACGAATGTTGACTTTGGTGAAGTCGAGGGATTCACTCTCGCAATTGATTATCGGAGTGGTGAATTGCTGAGTGCGAGTGTGGATTACAGTTACCAAATTACGACGGGGAATTCAAGCGATCCGCGCGAAACGGCGACTCGTGCTGCTGGCGGCGAAGATCCTCGCCCGCGGAAAGCTCCGTTAGCATGGGATCAACGGCATACGCTCAATGCAAATCTCATCATCTCTGAACGGGAAAATTATTCAATCACCGCTCTTGCCCGATTTGGATCGGGACAACCCTATACACCGACGGTCTTGAGCCGGCTTGGTGCTAATCTAGAGACGAATTCAGGTCGGAAGGCGACTTTCCTGGTAGCGGATCTCCGCGCTGAAAAATCACTTGACATCTTTGGTGTACGATGTAGTCTCTTTCTCCGGGTGTTCAACCTTTTTAATACCCACACAGTGAATGGATTTGTGTTCACGGATACGGGTAGCCCTGATTATACGCTGAATGTCGCAGGGAATGCTTCTCTGCTCCTCGATCCAAGTCGCTACTATCCACCCCGTCGTATAGAACTCGGATTTTCTATGAACAGTATTAGCCGGTGAGTATTTCCATGAACAGACGCTTTGGATGCAAGAAAACACTTGTCCATCTCCTTTTTATCGTTGGATGTGTTGCGCCTGGATTTGGACAGATCCGTACTCCGGTTCCAGAATCCCAGCGCGGACGCATCGACGCAGAACGATCGGGAATGCATGATGCAGCGAGTATACGTACTGTTTTCTATAACTTTGGCATGGTGGGCGATTATCCGCCCGATCCGGGTAATGTCGATCTGAGCGTATTCCACTCGGTGGAAGTGCCAAAGGGATTGGGTCTCAACTACAGCGATGGCATTACGCCATTTGTCCTTGCAAAAGTGCGGCAGCGGAACGGGGTCAATGCTTATATCATGGAAACGGGATTTCGCGAGCGTCAACAGTGGAGTCCATATACACGACGGGTGATGAGGTTTGAACCACGGCCGGGTTATATGCAAGCCGACCCCGCCAAGAACATCAAGCGATCGCTCGCATTAAGCAGTGATAAGCGCACCTGGCCTGATGAATGGATAGACAAACTCGAAGACGTTACCGATCCGGGATGGAGAGGATCGTGGAACGGCTATTTTGGAAAACGCCCTGCCGCCGATCAAGAGAGCTTCTTCGTTATGGATGATAATTTTTATGATGCGTGGGACTTCTATCCCGATAGCAGAGATACAACGAGACGGGGTCTTGGTTTGCGCGTGGAGGTTCGAGGATTTCAATGGTCCAATCCACAGGCAGCCAATGTCATCTTCTGGCACTACGATATCACCAACGAATCCACAACAGACTACAATGATAACATCATCTTCGGTCTCTACATGGATTCCGGTGTGGGGGGCTCGGCACTTTCATGCGATGGTGTGTATGAATCGGACGACGATAATGCATACTTTGACAAATCCCTCGGCCTTAATCTCGTTTATACCTGGGATAAGAATGGTCATGGTGTTGCGTTCAATTCCAACTGCGCAACGAGCGGTTTTCTTGGATATGCATATTTGGAGACACCCGGGAATTCGACCAATGCAATTGATGATGACGACGATGGGATTCTCAATGAGAAGCGCGATGGTGGACCGGGTCAATTAATAACCGGTCAGGCAGCGATCATGGCGTTTGTCGCTTCACACTATGACACTGCAAAGTTTCAAGCCGCCTATGGGAAAATTGAGGATCGACCAGCGTTTCGTGCAGGCAAATGGTGGACAGGTGATGAGGATATGGATTGGGTTGCCGATCTTCATGACACTGGTGTTGATGGGATTTTCAATAAGGATCATCCAGATGTCGGGGAGGGAGATGGAATTCCAACTGCGGGTGAACCCAACTTCGATCAGACAGATCTCCATGAATCCGATCAAATTGGCCTGACGGGATTTAAGATGAATCGCATCGTTGCCGGTCAGGGTACTCCCAATCCGCAGGTGGATGACATTGTCTTTTTTGATGATGGTCATGCATGGCCGAAACAACAGTATGAAATGTGGACTGACCCTGTTCAAGAGAAACGATTTGATGCTGCACTGGTAAGCAACTATAACATTGGATTCTTTTTTGCCTCGGGGCCGTTCAGACTCCTTCAACAAAAACGTGAACGTTTCAGTCTGGCTCTAGCCTATGGCAACGACCTCGACGAGTTGAAGCGTACCGTCAAAGTTGTGCAGCAGATTTACAATGCAAATTATCAGTTTGCTGTTCCTCCACCGCTCCCGACCGTTCAGGCGGAAGCTGGCGATGGGTACGTCCGTCTCTCATGGGATGATGTTGCTGAACGTGGTATCGATCCCGTGACGGGTTTGAATGACTTTGAAGGATATCGTGTCTATCGTTCCACTGATCCAACTTTTCTTGATCCGAAACTTATCTCCAATGCGAGGGGGACGGGTCCGCTACAGGGCAGTAATGGAAGACCCATCGTTCAATTTGATCTCAAGAATAGTTTCAGGGGATTTTCCTCGCTTGCCGTTGAGGGTGTCCTATACTATCTGGGTGATGAGACGGGTATTACGCATACCTGGATTGATACAACGGTGACTAACGGAATCCTCTACTACTATGCAGTGACAGCCTACGACCACGGCGCCGATACTCTTGATTTTCACTTCTATCCTTCGGAGAATCCAATCAGCGTTACACAGGATGTTCGAGCAGGTATCGTCTTACCACCCAACGTCGCCCAGGTGCGACCGAATCAACGTGTGATGGGCTATCAACCTGCCGGTGCGAATGAAGCTCTGCGTCGTTCAGGTACAGGTTCCGGTTCGGTGAAGTTAAAAGTCTTGACATCATCGCTTGTGCCGAATAATCATACTCTCTTGATCAAGTTTAGAACGAATCATCCCGACAGTATCAGGGCAGACTACTACGAGATGATCGACAGCACGACCAATACACTGCTGATCGGTCAAGGCACAGATCTGATGGGAGAAGGCATTGGTCAGGTTGGTGCCGGAATTCAACCGATCATTGCTACACCCTTAACGACTTCGGTCGATACCCTTGCGAGTCAGTTCTTACCATCTGGTAAAACAAATGTGAAATTGAAATTCACCTATCAGCCAGTTGTCTCTCCAAATCGGAGGAGGTCCGGTTATCCGGCAAATTTGACAATAACCTTTTCCGATACACCGCTCGATACGACACTTCAGGGCATTGGAAGACCACGCAAACCGGTAAAATACAGCATTGTCGCAATCGATTCGAATAAATCGATTCCTTTAAAGAGTCAACTCTTCGATCGTGACAACGACAGCACGTTGAGTCGGCCCGGGGAGTATATCGATGTCGTCACTTACTTGCCGGAAGCACTCACATCGGCAAAGGTCACATGGCGCATTCAGATCGATACCACTCGCATGCCTTCCGGTAGTCAGATCATCATCCCTTGCACAGGAGATCAATTTACCGCCGTTATCAATAAACCATTCGGTGAGGGAGATGTCTACGCATTCACGACAGTGGGTGAGAGTATTGATAAGGACAAAGCAAAGCAAGAGTTTACCGGTGAGCCCTATGTTGTTCCGAATCCGTATGTCGGTTTTTCGAGCTTCGAGCCGGAGCGTTTTGCAGTATCGGGGCGCGGAGAGAGGCGTATTGAATTTCGGAATCTTTCCAAGCAATGTACAATTCGGATCTTTACCCTTCACGGCGATCTCGTCCAAACACTCTACCATGATGGATCAATGGCAGGTGTTGTCGCCTGGAACTTACGCACGAAAGACAATTTAGAGGTAGCACCCGGTCTCTATATCTTTCATGTGGAAGGAGGTGAGCTGGGGACGAAAATTGGGAAATTTGCTATTATTAAATAGTGGATGAAGAGTGTGCTGGATCATCCTCAACGACGGAAAGGGCCAGTGGATATCAGACGAGAGCATATGAATAAAACATTTTTCTATCGCTGTACAGTGTACCTGACTTTCTGTTGCAGCCTCGTTGTGATTGCATTGCAGAGTCAGACTAAGACAGGAACAACTGTCGGACAATTCCTGCTCATAGAACCGAGTGCCCGCATCGCTGCGATGGGAAATGCCGGCGCCGGGGCCTTGAACGAAGTGCAGGCAGGATATTATAATCCAGCGGTATGGGGAACGCTTGAGCGATCAGGTGTTCAATTCACTCATAGTCTCTGGCTAGCCGATATTACTTATAACTATGCAAGTGTCGGCGTTAAGACAGGCTCACAGGGAGCGGTTGCGGTGACCTTTACATCACTGAGTTCAGGTGAAATCGATGTAAGAACTGTTGAACAACCGCTTGGCACGGGCGAACGATATTCGGTCACCAATATAGCGTTGGGATTAGGGTATGGCTACCGTTTGAGCGATCGATTCTCCGCAGGTATTACACTGAACTATATTCAGGAAACAATCTGGCATAGCTCGCTTGTTGCAGTTGGCCTGAACTTCGGAACGCTCTTTCGTGTGACAAGCGATGACCTTTACCTTGGGGCAAGTCTTTCGAACTTCGGAACGCGGGCCAGATACAGTGGGACGGATTTGCGAATCCGGTTTGATGGCAATCCATCAACATACGGAGATAACAGTAATCTGCCCGGTGAAGTTTATACAGAAGAATACCCTTTACCGATCCTCTTTCGGGTTGGGCTTAGTTATCCTCTTAGGATCGATTCGAAAAATCATCTGTATGTTGCGATCGATGCACTTCATCCGAGCGATAACACGGAGAGCATAAACGTCGGTCTCGAATGGACGTTTATGGAGATTGTTTCGTTGCGTGGAGGATACCAACAACTTTTCCAAAGGGATTCAGAGATAGGGCTCACCCTGGGAATGGGCCTTCACTATGAGTTCTTTAGTGTTCCGCTACACCTCGACTACGCCTGGGCAAACTATAAACAGCTTAAAGAGACACAGCGCATCACATTTGGCTTACAATTCTAGAATTCCTTAGATTGTTGGAAGGAAAGCGTATTGTTCTCTATTTCTAGAGAGGAAAGCAAGATTGTTTAAGACGAAGTATGGCTATTTTTCTTCGAACGGAAAAGAATTCATCATCACAAATCCCCAGACACCTCGCCCCTGGGTGAATGTCATCAGCAATGGTGACATGGGCTTCATTCTTTCTCAAGCAGGTGGTGGATACAGTTGGCGAACGAATGCACAGATTAATCGGCTGACACGCTGGGAGCAAGACATTGTTAAAGATGAATGGGGAAAATTCCTTTATATCCGTGATGCACAAATCGGAAAACTATGGTCTGCAGCGTGGAAGCCATGCTGTGTAACTCCCGACTTCTATGAAGTCCACTATGGTGCGGGATATGCCACTATCCTCTCACGGCTAAATGGAATCCAGACGGCATGGACAATGTTCGTTGCTCCTGATGAACCGATTGAGCTATGGAAATTAATCGTTACAAATACTTCAAAAAAAAATCGGACGTTACAGCTCTTCACGTTCTTCGAATGGTGTCTCGGTGCTGCACCGGATTGGCATCGAGAGTTCCATAAATGTTTTATCGAGACGCAGTATGACTCTTCCATGAATGCCATTCTTGCCACTAAGCGATTATGGGAAGTTCCTTCTGGACAGGGACACTGGAACGTGGCGTGGCCTTATATTGCATTTCATTCTGTCAATATCAAACCCGCGGCGTTTGATTGCAGTAAGGAAAATGTCTTGGGCCCTTACGGCACACCGAGTCGACCACTCGGGATCACATCGGGTCGTTTGAAGAAAGCGTCGGGAAATTATCACGATCCAGTCGCATCCCTGCACGTTAATGTCGCCTTGGCACCCGGGCAAAGTAAGACACTCATTTTTACACTCGGTGCATCGGCCAATAGGGATGAAGTCAGGGCTCTCACAAAAAAGTATCGTTCTATTCCAAACGTGGATGCTGCACTTGAGAAGGTTCAGCAACGATGGAATACGTTGCTCTCAGCCTCACAGGTGAAGACACCCGATGCGTCGATGAATATACTACTGAACCACTGGCTTAAATATCAAGCTATTGCCGGCCGCCTTTGGGGGAGGACTGGCTACTATCAAGCGGGAGGTGCCTATGGGTACCGGGACCAACTGCAGGATAGCCAGATCTTTCTTTCCGTTCAGCCGGAGAGGACGAAGGAACAAATCCTCCTACATGCACGTCATCAATTCAAAGACGGCACCGTCTACCATTGGTGGCATCCTCTTTCCGAGGTTGGATACTCCACGGCGATGACAGACGATCTCCTCTGGCTTCCCTTCCTTGTTAATTCTTATTGGGAAGAAACAGGGGATTCATCAATCCTCGATTGTAAAGAGCCGTTTGTTGATGACCACGAACCATCCTCGCTCTACGATCATTGCTTTCGCGCTATTGAAAAAACACTTTGCCGGGTCAGCCCTCGAGGGCTTCCGCTCATTGGCGCCGGCGATTGGAACGATGGCTTGAGTGCCGTTGGCCTGAAATGGAAAGGGGAATCAATATGGCTTGGCGAATTCCTCTATTACATCCTCAAGAGATTCGTGAGAATTACAGCGATTTATGGAGATGCTGCACGGTCGGAACAATATCTCCGGGAAGCGGAAAAACTCATCTATGCGATTAATCAATATGGATGGGATGGCCACTGGTATTTCTATGGAACAAAAGACTCGGGAGAGAAGATTGGATCGCAAGAAAATAAGGAAGGCCGCATCCATCTTAATCCTCAAACGTGGGCAATCCTTGCCGATATTGCAGACGGACCACGGGCGTCGGAAGTCCTTGATGTAATCTTTAAGAATTTAGAAAGTGAAGCTGGCCCTATTCTGCTCTCGCCAGCGTATCATACGCCGGATGAATACATTGGATATCTGACACGGTATGCACCAGGTACACGAGAGAATGGAGCCACCTACACTCATGCCGCAACATGGGCAATTATTGCCGCTGCGAAACTTGGAGAGGCTGAAGCCGCATATCGATTGTTTTCAAAAATTAATCCAATCGTGCGCGGGAGTAAACCCGATCACTATTGCGTTGAACCTTATGTATCCCCAGGAAATATTGATGGTCCCGATTCTGAATTCTATGGTCGCGGAGGATGGACCTGGTACACTGGTTCGGCTGCTTGGCTTTGGAAATCGGGTATGGAATGGATCTTAGGAGTTCGTGCCACTCCTGAAGGACTGCTCATTAAACCATGCATTCCAGCACAATGGAAAGAATATTCAGTGAAACGGATATTCCGTGGCGCAACGTATCGCATTGCTGTCTCAAATCCTAATCGTGTCAATCGAGGTATTGTTACTGTCCTTGCTGATGGTCAACCATTGGAAGGATTTCAGCCTGCAGATGAAGTTGTACTCCCACTCTATCCGCCCAGTTCAAATCATGAAATCACGGTAGTCCTTGGTAAAGAATAGCATGAAAGGAAGACGAAATTCTTTGCTACCAATAAGCTCAACACTACAATACCTTCCAGAGCGACGCTCGAAGCGTCGCGTCATTGCTCAATGGTTCATTCTCGTCTTACTGCTTATGAATTTCCCAAGCATTGTATTTGCTCAGGGAATGACATTTTCCATTATTTTTGATGATGACCCGGGTTCAACTGTCTATCGTGATGCCTCGTGGGGATACGCTAATGGAGGAGATTATCTGCGTCTTGCAGGTGCGGGCGATAAATTACCACTTGAAACCTCACAGCACTATAGTGGAACAATGTGCGGTGTTCTTGACTATCGTCATGCAACGAATGGAATGTGGGAAATGTTCATCGCAAGCAACTCGTGGCAATCTCGAGATTTCTCGAGCTATGATAGCCTCGTCTTTTATGTGAATGCTCCTTCGGCAATTCCCGATAATGAACTCCCTCGTCTAGGTCTTGAAGCCTCGAATAGCGCAAAGAGCGCAATCATCACACTTTCACAATACCTGAGATTGGATGGTTCCACGGTGACATGGCAGCGTGTCAGTATTCCCTTCAACGCCTTTGAGCCGTTCGGAAGCTTCTCCCTCTCAGCGTTCAAGGCCATACGATTCCTCGCTGGTGGAGAGACCTCTGCAGAACGAACTCTCTGGATTGATTACATCGGCGCTGTTAAGAAGGGAGCTGTTCTGCCACTCCCGACACTTTCGGATCAGCAACTGCTTGACTCTCTTCAATATAAGGCATTTCTCTTTTTCTGGAATGAAGCCAATCCATCCAACGGGTTGATTCGAGATCGTAACACGATCACATCATCGGCCAGTATTGCTGCCGTTGGATTTGGATTGACTGCTATTGCCGTTGCCATTGACCATGGATGGATCACGCGTGACGCCGGACGAGATCGAGTCCTGACAACGCTGAGAACGTTTTGGGAAAAACCGCAGGGGAGTACTCCGAGCGGAACGATCGGCTACAAAGGATGGTTCTACCATTTCCTTGATATGAATACTGCAACTCGATTATATTCTCCTTCATGGAAGAGTGAACTCTCATCCATTGACACCGGGCTGTTACTCGCAGGGATTTTATTTTCCCGGGAATATTTTACTGGAAGCGACAGCATTGAAGTCCGCATCAGATCATTAGCAGATTCAATATCCAATCGGATTGACTGGCAATGGATGATGGACGGCGGTTCATCGCTGACACATGGATATACTCCTGAAAACAATATGCTCCCTTACCGCTGGATTGGGTACAGCGAAGCGATGATTCTCTATATTCTTGGAATGGGATCGACCAAAAATCCGGTACCACCGTCTGCATGGAATGCCTGGACCAGTGGGTATTCCTGGCTAACTCATTATGGATATTCGCATGTGAATTTTCCCCCGCTGTTCGGTCATCAATATTCACATTGTTGGATCGACTTTCGCTCGATTGCAGATGGTTACATGCGAGAGAAAAAAATAACATACTTTGAAAACTCCCGCCGTGCAACATTAGCCAATCGTGCTTACTGCATAGCGAATCCTTCAGGATTCCAAGGTTATGGAGCGACAATCTGGGGACTTACAGCGTGCGATGGACCAACGGGATATAATGCCCGAGGTGCACCTCCAGCGCAAAACGATGATGGAACCATTGCTCCGACTGCAGCGGCAAGTTCAATGCCGTTCGTACCGAACGAGTCGATCACAGCCATGCAGGCAATGTATACACTCTATGGTCCACAATTGTGGGGGAGATATGGTTTTGGTGATGCTTTCAATCCGACGAAGAACTGGTTCGGATCGGAGGTGATCGGCATCGATCAGGGTCCGATTATTATCATGATCGAAAATTATCGGACAGGTAAAGTTTGGCAAACATTTATGAAAAATCCTCAAGTGAAGTTGGGATTATCCTCAGCAGGATTTCAACCACTACCAACTGCTATTAATGAACACACGCGGATCCCACAGACAACGATGCTTCATCAGAATTTTCCAAATCCATTTAATCCTTCAACTACCATTCGTTATACCCTTAACGATCCGGGTCAGGTGACACTCTCAATTTTTAATGTGATGGGTCAACTCGTGGGGCGGATGACGCACGAGCATTATACGGCAGGAGAATATCAATTCCAGTGGGAGGCAATGAACAACCCAAGCGGTATCTATTGTTATCAATTGCAGCATGGTGTGACGTCTCTGACAAAACGTATGATACTTCTTAAATGAGAACAGGGAAACAATCGATGACCGGTAAAAGATTTTTCCTAGTATCATTCGTTGTCCTCTCTCTTCTGTGTTCTCTGAGTGTTGCTCAGCAAAAAACGAATTCTCTGAAGACAGACCCTTTCCTCAATGAACTGCACTATCGTACATTTCGGTGGTTTTGGGATGTCACCGATCCATCCACCGGATTGGTACCTGATCGCTGGCCGACACTCACGTTTTCGAGTGTGGCTGCAATAGGATTCGGATTGACAGCCTATGGTGTTGGTGCCGAGCATGCATACATTCCACGGGATTCGGCTGCAATGCGTGTGCTCGCTACTTTAGAATTTCTGTATAAACTGCCGCAACATGCAAAGGCCGATGCCATTGGCGGGTATCAGGGCTTCTTTTACCATTTCCTAAAGCTCGATTCTGGACATCGACTGGATGCTCGCGATGAGCTCTCCACAATCGATACGGCATTGTTGATTGCCGGAGCGTTGTTCTGTCAGTCTTATTTTGATCGTCCAAATAAAGCGGAACGAAGAATCCGCGCGCTAGCAGATTCACTCTACCGCCGGGTGAATTGGAAATGGTTCCAGGTGAAGGGATCGTTGCTTTCCATGTCCTGGACACCGGAAGGAGGATATAATCCCACACGCTGGATGGGCTACAGTGAGGGGATGATTCTCTATATTCTTGGATTAGGATCTCCAACCTATCCATTGCATCCAGATGCTTGGAAGGAGTGGACAAGATCGTATGTCTGGTCTTCGTATTACGGACCTCCCTTTGTGAGTTTTGGACCGCTCTTTGGGCATCAATATTCACATTTGTGGATTGATTTTCGTGGGATTCAGGATGATTACATGAAACACAAGGGAATTGATTATTTTGAAAACTCGCGCTGTGCAACGTACTCTCAACGAGCTTACGCGACTGAAAATCCGAAACACTACAGCGATTATTCGGCAAGGATCTGGGGATTATCAGCTTGCGATGGACCCGCCTCTACAACGATGGTTATCGATGGTGTTAAGAGAACATTTGTAGGTTATGCAGCAAGAGGATGTTCCGTCGATTGGACGAACGATGATGGAACGATTGCACCGACGGCTGCAGGTGGATCGGTGATGATTGCACCGGAAATCTGTATTCCTGCATTACAAGCGATGAAGGAACAGTACGGTGCTAACCTCTATACAACTTACGGATTTCTCGATTCCTTCAATCCTTCATTCCGAACACCTGACCATCCGGATGGATGGTTCAATAAAGACTATCTGGGAATCGACCAGGGGCCAATCTTGCTCTCGATTGAGAATCTGAGAACTGAACTAATTTGGAAGCAGATGAAAAAAAATCCGTACATCATCCGGGGATTGAAGCGAGCGGGGTTCTCAGGAGGGTGGTTGGACAAGAAGAACTAGAGTATTCAATCATGCCTCCCTTCCACTTTGTTATCAACGGACAGACTCCCCGATCGCTATTCTCTCTCAATGGACTCTGGTTTATTGAACCATCTTTCTCCGATGTTCCCCCTGAGAAGTATACCCATACTCTCCCTGTACCTTCACTTGTTGATACTGCACGTCCTGAGTACGATTGGTCTCTTGCTACAGGCCATTGGTACTGCACGGAGTTCTCCCTTGATGGAATCATACCGGAATCGATCGTCTATCTCAAAATTGAACAGGCGATGTTTGGAACACAGGTGTGGATGAATAGAACTTCTGTTGGTGGCAGCATAAGCTGCTACACCTCGCAGGAATATCGTATCGATCACTTGCTGAGTCGAGCAGGACTGAATTCACTGGTCATCAAAGTGGGCGATCGCGCAACGCTGCCACCAGCAAGTGCCGTCGGCAATGATCAGGAACGGGAATCGTTCATCCCCGGGATCTGGGGTGATATCTGGCTTATTGTGTGTGGGAGTACACGCGTGGTAGCCACGCAGGTCATTCCACACATTCGAACGACAGAGATTGAAGTGAGACTGACACTCGAACACCTACTTCATAAACCGGGCCGCAGTTCCGTCGTGATGCGGGTCTTCGAACACCAAGGAGGCAAACAAGTATCGAGCCTTACTATGGAAGAGATTATTATTTCTCCAGGCCTTCACACGCTCCAACAGAGTGTGCATATAGAGAGAATGGAAGAATGGTCGCCTGAACATCCATTCCTCTACGATCTCACCATCGAGCTGATTGTAGATGGAATTCCCACAGACTCACAAACTACACGGTTTGGCATGCGAGAGTTTACTATCGCTGGTGGTGACTTCCATTTGAATGGTAAGAAGATCCTCTTGCGTGGTTCGAACATTGCTTTCCATCGATTCTTATCTGATCCACAGAGGCAACTCTTGCCGTGGAATATGGAGTGGGTGAAACGTCTGCTCATCGATATTCCAAAAGAGCATCACTTCAATTTTTTCCGGATCCATCTCGGTCAGGCATACAATCGTTGGTATGATTTGGCTGATGAGTATGGAATCTTGATTCAGAATGAATGGCAGTTTTGGCGGGCGTCTGGAGAAAAAGAGCAAATTGTCAAGGAGTTTTCCGCTTGGTTGAGGGATAATTGGAACCATCCCAGCATCATTATATGGGATGCATTGAATGAGTGTATGGAACCACTCATCGAACAAGAAATTATTCCACTTATAAAGGACCTGGATCCGACGAGACCGTGGGAGCCTAATGATCTTAAGGATCATCACGCCTACATTTACTCCTTAGGGCCGATCTTACCAGAGCAACGCTTTGGCTTTTCAGATTCCATTGCCACACTGGAATCTCAAACCTCGCCTACGATCGTCAACGAGTTTCTCTGGTGGTGGTTAACTGATGAGGGAGAACCCACAGTCCTGATGAACGGTGTTATCGAGCGGTGGCTTGGAAATTCCTGGACACGAGAGAAACTCCTACAACATCAGGCGTGGCTTGCGCAGGAACTCATTGAGCTATTCCGGCGCATAGAAGTGGATGCAATTCAACCATTTGCCTATCTCGTTAATGGGAGGGGGGCCACTGCTCATTGGTTTTTGGGTGATATCGCCGAGCTTCGTCCAAAGCCAATTCTCACAGCGATAAAGAATGCCTTTGATCCATTTGGAGTCAGTATTGAGCTGTGGGATCGCCACTTCTTCCCTTGTGAGCGCCGTACGATAACTATCCATGTCTTCAATGATTACAGGGAACAAGTATACGGAATACTCGATGTGAGCTTCGTGGATCAAGGCTCCCGCGAGTTTTTGGTGTACCGACAAGAGATCACTCTTGCTGCCACAACTCATCAAAAAATATCCATCGAACTCCAGTTCCCGGAACAACTGGGTACATGGAGCTTCAGAGCGCGAATACTAAACCACCGCGGATCCTTGAGGTCACAGAGCGTGAAACCAGTCCACCTCTTTCTTCCGCAGCGAAGTTCTGATAAGACTGTGAGAGATACGGTGTTTCTTCTCGATTCAACCTTAGAACTCGGCACATTCCTTGAATCGATGAACGTTCGTGTTGATACTAAGGGGGAAGGCGATCACACCCTTTATATGATCCATGGCGAAGAGCTGTTGAGCAGTACATTCGTTTCGATACGAGACAGGCTTGCTGCATCGGTACAAAGGGGAGCATTACTTGTTCTGCTGGAACCTGAGCATGGCACGGTAGCGAGGAATCGTGCGGAGGTCTTTGATGATCTCTCCATCGATTTTATCCGACGCGATGATCTTGATAAAGGGGGATACGATTCATATGTTTTCCTTGAACAGAGATCCCATCCCCTCTGGAAGAATTTGACACCTGATCATTTCCGACTTTTCAATGGCGGGCTTGGAGGTGAGATTGTTTCTCAGCACGATATGATTATCGAAGCTCCCCATACGGTGCTTGCTCGATGTGGCCTTGGACTGAAAGTTGTGGCAGCAGCGGTAATTCCTTATGGGATGGGAAAAGTCCTCGTCTCCAGGCTGCAAGTGCGGGGAAGGCTGCTTCATCAACAGCACTCGACTTCCCTCTATGATCGACATGCCGATCCCGTTGCACAGCAGCTAATCTTGAATCTCTTGGAATGCTAGAATGAAAATACTTCTGACGATATCTACAACCGTTATCTTATTTCTCCTGGCAGGCTGTCAGCGAGAACGGAGTGATGTTGAGGTCTTGAAGTTTTGGGCTTTGGGAAACGAAGGGGAAAACGTTCAAAAGCTCATACCGGCGTTTGAGCAAAAACATCCTCATATCAAAGTGATCGTGCAGCAAATACCCTGGATCGCCGCACACGAGAAACTCCTTACAGCCTTTGCTGGAAATTCACTTCCGGATCTCTGTCAGCTCGGCAATACCTGGATCCCTGAATTCTCTTCACTTGGTGCCTTGCATCCCTTAAATTACCTTGTGAGTCAATCATCGATTGTTCGTGCAGATCGGTACTTTGAAGGGATATGGGATTCGAATCTCATCGACTCAATCGTCTTAGGGATTCCATGGTATGTCGATACGAGGGTGCTGTTCTATCGCAAGGACATCTTGACTCGGGCAGGATTCCCAGAAGGACCTCGAACATGGCAAGATGTCATTGATGCGTCTGAGCGCATCGTGAAATCAGACACTTCCGGCAAGCGCTATGCTATTTTCTTCCCAACGAACGAGTGGGTACCCTCTGTGCTTCTGGGGCTTGAAGCAGGATCGTCGTTGCTCCGTGAGAACACTACACGGGGAGATTTTTCAGGGAGGGAATACGCCAAAGCTTTCAACTATCTCCGTTTATTTTACAAGAAACACTATTCACCTTCTTCGATGCAGGAAGTTAGTAATGTCTATCAGGCATTTGCAGAGGGATACTTTTCCATGTACATCACCGGTCCATGGAATATCGGGGAGTTTCAGCGACGCCTGCCTCCTGAAATACGACCTCATTGGATGACAACACCACTTCCAGGAGCAAGCAAGGCGCGTCCCGGTCTCTCTCTCCCGGGAGGTTCAAGCTTGGTGATCTTCTCATCCTCTCTTCATAAGTCGGCAGCTTGGGAGTTGATCGAATACCTTTCTTCACCATCCACTCAGCATTCATTCTATCAGATCACAGGAAATCTCCCAGCGCAACGCGACGTGTGGAATGATACCTCCTTTACTAAAAATCAGTTGATGAGAGCGTTCTACATACAATTGCAGTATGTCAATGCACCACCGAAGATTCCTGAATGGGAACAAATTGCAATGAAGCTTCAGGAGTACGCTGAAATAGCCGCTCAACCAGAGAGATTGGATAATGAAATATTAAAAGAATTAGATCGTGAGATCGACCGTATTCTCGAGAAACGTCGATGGCTGTACAAAGAGGGAAAGCTGCGGTGACCATGAGGATGAACTCAAGGAGTGTGCGATGGAATATGGCCTTCCTCTTTCTGGCACCGGGATTGGGTGCTTTGTTCTTCTTTTTTTACCTCCCTGTGGTTGCTGCCTTTGTGCTGAGCTTCACGGATTTTGATATCTATGCTCTCGGGAACATTAGCTACATGCGGTTTGTTGGATTGAAGAACTATTTGACACTCCTTCAGGATCCGCTCTTCTGGAAGGCACTCATCAATACCCTCTATTTCGTCGTGGTAGGAGGGCCCCTTTCTGTTTTTGTGTCCCTCGCAGCAGCATTGCTGGTTAATTCAAAGCTGGTTCGATGGAAGAGCTTCTTCCGATTTTCATACTTTGCACCGGTGGTAACGACGCTTGTAGCTGTGGCCATTGTCTGGCGGTATATCTATCAACCGCGGTTTGGTATTCTTAACTTTCTCCTTGGACAATTCGGTGTCCCGCCTATTGATTGGCTTGGTGACCCTGACTGGGCAATGCCTGCAATCATTCTCCTCGCAGTGTGGAAAAATTTTGGTTACAATATGCTCATCTTTATCGCTGGTCTGCAAAACATCCCCGAGGAACTCTACGAAGCCGCCCAAATCGATGGTGCTTCAGCAATCCGCCAATTTACCCAAATCACTCTCCCCCTGCTGGCACCGACATCACTCTTTGTGGGATTAACGACCATGATTGGATATTTCCAATTGTTCGCTGAACCTTATATTATGACGCAGGGTGGCCCAGTGAATTCCACCTTGAGTATCGTCCTCTTGATGTATCAACATGGATTTCGTTGGTGGAGCATGGGGTACTCTGCGTCGATAGCATTTGTCCTTTTTACCATAATTTTCATGGTCTCACTCCTGCAATTGAAGTTTCAGAAGAGAGGAGAAACTGAATGAAACGGATTCTCATAGTGATCCTCCTTTGCCTGATCAGCATTCTCACGTTGACTCCATTGCTGTGGATGTTTACGGCTTCCATAATGCCCGCAGGCAGCACAAGTACTTATCCACCGAGGTTACTCCCTCAACAGATTACATGGGAACACTATTTGGTTCTCTTTACCCGGTTGAATCTTGGCAAGTATCTTCTCAACAGTATTCTTATTTCCCTTGGAGTTACGCTCATTTCGCTTATCGTAAATTCTATGGCAGGCTATGCGTTTGCTAAATACCGTTTTGCGGGAAGGGATAAGCTCTTTCGCTTTCTACTTGCCTCGATGATCGTTCCCGGCCAGGTCACAATGCTGCCTCTCTTCTTAATGCTCAACAAACTTGGATTTGTGAATACGTACTGGGGAATCCTTATTCCGGGAATGGCAAGCATCTTTGGAATTTTCATGATCCGCCAGTATGCGCTCTCAATTCCTGATAGCTTGATTGAAGCGGCGCGGATTGACGGTGCCGGAGATTTTCAGATCTATCTCACTATCGTGCTGCCTCTCTTCCGGCCAATTCTCGCGACACTCGGTCTCTTTACCTTCATCGGAACGTGGAACGATTTTCTCTGGCCGCTTATCGTTATGACTGACGATTCGATGTACACAATGCCCGTAGCAATCGGAAACCTCATTGGTGAACATGTGCCCGATACAGAATTGATGATGGCAGGCTCGGTCTTGACTGTATTACCAATTCTCATCGTCTTTGCGGCTCTGCAGAAATTCTATATTCGGGGGATCATGGCTGGGAGTGTAAAAGGATGAGAACGAGAGTCTGTCCCTCTTCAAAAGTTCATCTGGGCCAGAATCCCATCATGAACCACCCGATCAGGGAGCGATTTCGTAAACCGAGAATAGCTTGGAACTGGAGTTGAATTCATGATTTGAAGAATCCGAGCCAGAACGATAGGAGAGATCTAATCATGTGAGCCTTTGCCCTGTTAATTGACACAGAACAAAAGTATGTGTTTCAATTTGAATTTACTATGATTGTACGCGGATGGAGTTTTGACGAGGCACAAGGTAAAATTTTTATCAGCATGATATATTAATCGAGGATTATTATCCTCTCCTGAAGCTGGCGCGCATACAAATCCTATACTCGAAGGAAGACACCAACATTTTAGATTTATGAGATTACAATAATATCATTTCATAGATTTTTGAAAGGATTGTGACTGAAGAAAATAGCGGGCCCCCCGCTCGCCCGACTTTCGTCGAACGGTCGGGCAGGCACTACTCTGGAGGCCGTTTCTGAAAAGATTCGGCCTCTTTTTTTCAAGACTCCGACTTGAACCTGCAATTACTTTTCGTGATTTGTAGGGCGGAGCAGATGTCCGGGCTCCAATGGAGTGCGTTGGTTCTCGCTCAGTTTCGTGTCTCCCTTGTTCTCATCCCTCGAAAAATCATTGCTCCGCTTTCACGTCGACCATCGAGACTAGCATTCTTGGTAAGACTGTGATCGGCCGAAACTCAAAGGAGATTGAACTCTTACACAATCAACGCTTATTCGGTATGGGATACAACTCGTCTGATTTCAGTCCTGCCTACTCGATCCACTGCTCCAACTCACTGCTTGCAGGGAATCTCTAACATCTTCATTCAGAAATATTCAGATCCATTTTATAGAATTTCTGTCCGCACTTCAAGCCACATACATTTCGACCGTTGCCCATTTCCCTGTGGTTTCCCTGCATTGCCTTTCATTGTTGAATGTGATAGCTTAAAAGTAATCCTCTCAATCGTTACCCACATAAGGGTGGTCTCCACGAAGGAGAAGCCAATGAAGTCACAAAAGAAATTATCCTCTTTTTCGAATCTCGGTCAGCATCTAACCGATACTGAACGGAATCAACTTTCTCCTGGAATTGAGACCGAAGGGCACAATGAAAGAGGCAAAGCATGAAAGAGGCAAAGCCGTTCGGGTCAGCTTAGATACCAAGGGAAGGAAGGGAAAATGTGTAAGTCTCGTTGTCGGCCTTCAGCAACATTCGACAACCATGAAAAACTTCGAGATATGAATTATGCGGTCAAATAGAACGTGGATGTGAGGTCTGCTTGGCCAATGAGAACATTCTCAACAATTCCTGACAAATTCTGACGGTTTCCTGACAATAAACTCGACAGGATTCGTTATCTTTATCCTGAATGAATTGACATCTTGCCCATGATCGGTGGAGTGCTGAAGCCCAGACTGCGAAAGCGCGTCGTGACGATATTCGTCATTGCCGTACTGTTTCCCTGCATGTTTCTCGGTTACCTGGGGCTCAAGTCTATCAAGCAAGAAAAGCAGTGGCAACAACAGCTTTTGCTAGAAAACCTCAAGAGATCTCTTTCGTTGGCGGTTGACCACATTGAATCTGCTTTTGATGATCAGATCCGCGCCTCGTTCCGCCAACTCTCGTCTCCTCGTCAACTGACTGCGAGTCACATCACTTCTCTCCGAAACTTCAGCACCCAATCTTCTCTCGTGCAAGGGGTGTTCTTCCTCGATAACAACTTACGCGTGGTTTTTCCCAAGACATTTCGGGACGCAGGTGTCGATGAGATGAAAGACTGGAGCACGTTGCGTCTCCAGGAAAGTGAGTATCTCCGCGCCGGAGATCTTTTTGAGGTTCGGGGGAAACTTGATGAAGCTCTAATAGAATATCAGCGAGGCTTTTCCTCCAGGCTGTCCAAGCCCCTTCAAGGCGCATTTCTCTCACGCATTGCCCGGTGCCAGTTCAAAAAGAACGACTATGGGAATGCCCGAAAGACCTACCAGAGAATAATCGACGAGGATTACAATCAGTTCTACGGCGAGGGAGTGCCGTACGTTCTCGTGGCTCATCTGCAGCTTCTCGAGATAGTGGAAAAGAATAGTTCCTCTGCGGCAATGGGCAATGAGCTGCTTAATTTCTACAAGATGCTCGTTGAGCGGTACGATAGATGCGAACGTGCGCAATATGCATTCTGCCTCAATCAGGTGAAATCGAGGTTGGCGCGTCAACAGCACTCTTTTTCCCAATCTCAACAAGCGGCATTGGATTCGATTGTTGCACTTGAAAAAGAGATTGGTTATGAGCAACGCTTCCGTGAAATGCTTCTGGCAACAATAGTTCCGAAAATCAGACAAGACCTTGACTCGCGAGGAGAAGGAAATTCCCGATTCAGTGATCTCCGGGAGAAAAACGAGATTCGATATTTCTCCGCGAAATTTGACAGTGCTCTTTGGACCACTGCAGTGCGTGCCAACGATGATGAACAATCCTTCATCAGGTTTGTTGGTTTCAGGATGCGGCAGAATGCGCTCACGGAGGCTGCTCTGTCGGTGCTGAAAAAATCCCAGCCAGGCGAAGATGTTCGCATCGCTCTGATTGATGCGGCGAACAGCATTCTTGCTCCATCGGAATTGGCAACAGCATCAGTCGTGTTAACGCAACCGTTTACGCGGTTTGAACAGCTCGCTTCAGGAACCAAGCTGGCATTGGTTGCGAGGGGGGAGGATCCTCTTGAGGCGATCTCCTCGAAAAGTCTGCTTATCTACTACGTCCTTCTCGGTTCGGTTATCGTGTTGATTGGGCTTGGGATAGTCTTCATCCTGCGGGACATCTCACGTGAGGGGCGGATTGCGGTGATGAAATCGGAGTTCATTGCCAACGTTTCCCATGAGATCAAAACTCCTATCGCCACAATTAGAACACTTGCGGAGAACCTGAACGAGGGCTGGGTCACGGGACAGGAACAACAGCAGGAGTACTTTCATTTGATCGAACGTGAAGCCGAGCGCCTCACCCATCTGGTTGAGAACATTCTCGATTTCTCACGAATCGACAGAGCGAAGAAAACATATCGTACAGAAGTCATTTCCATTCGCGATGCAACGAAGAAGGCGATTGATCGCTTCCGTTTGCTCGTCGATGGGCAAGGAGTCGTCATCAAAGAGAACATCGAGAGCAATTTGCCACCGTGTAATCTGGATGTAGAGGCGTATGAACAGGCATTGCTGAATCTTCTCGATAACGCCGTCAAATATTCTCGCGATGAAAAAGTCGTTGAGGTTTCTGCCAGCCTTCAAGAAGATTCTATCGTCGTCACGGTGACCGATCACGGTATTGGAATAAGCAAGAAGGATAGTGAGAGGATCTTTGACAAGTTTTTCCGCAGTCCGCTGCCGGATGGGAGAAAAATCCCGGGGAGTGGTATTGGCTTGACCCTGGTGAAGGAGACCATCGAGGCGCACGGAGGTACAATCAAGGTGGAAAGTGAAGTCGGCAAGGGAAGTACGTTTACGCTTTCGTTTCCGCTCTCAAATGGTAAGACTGAAGATCAAAGAATAGCACACGGATGACACTGATGTTGCACGATCTCCACTGATAATCGATCTGCGACAGATACGTGCGTATTCTGTGTCATCTTTGTGCGAAACCATGAAACATAATTTAATCAGTATTGATATTTATGGGATCACTTCTCATAGCGAAGGAGCCACCCCCAAGCAGGAGCGTTATGCCTACAATTCTACTTGTTGAAGACGAAGAAGCAATGCTCAAAGGCCTGCGCGATGCTTTTGAGCACAATGGTTTTACTGTGCTGGCTGCGAAGGACGGTGAAACCGGCCTGCGACTCGCCGAAGACCATGAGCCGGATATTATCATCCTGGATGTGATGCTGACGCGGATTGACGGATTCGACGTTTGCCGCACGCTGAGGAAGCGCGGGGTCGCGGTTCCCATAATCATGTTGACTGCTCGTGCTGAAGAGGTTGACAAGGTGGTGGGGCTTGAGATCGGGGCAGACGATTACGTCACCAAGCCTTTCAGCATGCGTGAGCTCCTGGCGCGTGTCAAAGCGCATCTGCGGCGAACAACGGAGAAAGTGATAACACTCGACCATTACGAGTTCGGCAATGTCAAATTGGATTTTGCCGCATTCAAAGCTTTCAAAAACAAAAAGCAGATTGACCTGACCTCTACAGAATTTTCACTCCTCAAGGTTTTGATCAAACATCGCAATGAGGTGATCCCTCGTGAAAAGATTCTGAACGAAGTATGGGGATATGAGACGTATCCGAGTTCTCGCACAGTCGACAATCATATCCTCAACTTGCGCCAGAAGCTCGAAGATAATCCGCAGAAGCCGGAGTACATACTTACGGTTCATGGGTTGGGATACAAGTTTGTGGGAAAGTGATTAAAAGAAAGTGAGATGGTAGAAGGGAGACGATAGATGAAAGACGGGAAACGGGAGAAGGGAGACGGAAAATTAGAAACGTGCGAGAGGAAAACTGCATGAACTTTTGGCGTTTTTGGCGGTCTTGGTGGTTCATCCTACAAGCTGGGAGGGAGTTGCACTCCCGACCTTACCAGGAGAGACGAGAGATGAGAGATGAAAAATGATTCAGAGAATCTTCTCTCTTAGAACGACTGAGTCCCGCCGAACATTAATAGGGAAAGACCCTGGGACTAGGAGGGAGGTCCACCTCCTCTCTTCTAGAGCGACAGTGTCTCGCCGAGCATTAATAAGGAAAGACCCTAAGACTGGGAGGGAGGTCCATCTCCCGGCCTTAACAGGAAAGCAGATAAGACGTGAGGCGACAGAAGTGAGATGGAGAGGAAATCTGCGTTAAATTCTTTTTCATCAGTCTCCCAGATAATTCTTGACATGAAATTGACAATCATTTACATCGATCGGACAATGGCAGGTAAGCCATAAAGTATATTGTAGTGAACTTAATTCACTACAAGCGAACCGTTTGAGGAGATACTCCATGAAAAGAATCGCGGGAATCTTTCTGCTTGCACTGGCGCTGTGCGCTCCGATAGCAATCGCTACTGCACAGCAAAACAAGGCCGAGCAGATGTACCAACAGGCGTTGTATGAAATGGAAGGGAAGGGGGACTATGCAAAGGCCATCGAGTCGCTCAAGCAGCTTATGACTCAATTCCCCAAAGAGAAAACGACCGCGGCAAAGGCGCTGCTGAATATTGGCCGTTGCTATGAAAAGCTGGGCAGTGCAGAGGCCCACAAGGCCTACGAGCGCGTGGTGCGCGACTTCGCCGACCAGGCCGAGATTGTAGCACAGGCGCGTGTGAGGCTGGCGGCACTTGGCGGTCCCGGTGGCGCCGGGGGGCTCGTCACACGCCGGGTTCTCACAGACGCCTCCGGCGTCGATGGGATCTTAACCCCGGATGGCAAGTACATCAGGCGCCTGGAACAGAGAACGGGTGACGTCGTCCAGTTCGACGTTGAGAGCGGTCAGACGAGCCGCATCAGCAACAAGGGACTACAAAGCAAGAGGTTGTATTACGTCGAGGGCTACGCGTTCTCGCGCGACGGAAAACAAATCGCATTCGACATCGAAACCTTTGACTCGACTAAGAAGAGTTGGGGCAATCAGCTACGGATTAGAAACCAGGACGGCTCGAACCTCCGAATCCTCTACAGCGAGACCGCTGTCCAGCCGTTCGACTGGTCGCCTGACGCAGGGTCCATACTTTCACTACGCAACGTATCCGGCGAGGCGAACAATCAACTGGTGCTCATTGCGACAGCCGACGGCTCGGTGCGCGTCCTGAGGAATATCGCGGCGGCCTGGTACATGTTGACGAAAGCCAGGTTCTCGCCCGATGGGAGATATATCGCATTCAGTCTGGTGAATGAGGGCCGCCCGGCCCACGGCGACCTCTATGTAATGACCACTGATGGTCGCAATGAGGTGGTGGTCGCCGGGCATCCCGCTGAAGACCAGTTGCTCGATTGGACGCCGGACGGGAATAGCCTGCTCTTCCTCAGCGACCGATCAGGGACGTGGGACATCTGGACCATCCGCATCACCGGGGGGAAACAGCAGGGAGAACCGGAACTCCTGAAGAAAGACTTCGGCAGGTACTCACAGGTTCTTGGCTTTGCACCCGACGGTTCTCTCTATTACAGGACGATCACTCCCTCAGGTCGCCTCTACTTCGGTGAGATCGACATCGAGACGGGCAAGGTGCTCGTGCCGCCCGCGCCGGTCACGACAAGGTATAACGGTCCCCCGGCAAGGATATCATGGTCACCCAACGGCAGGAGCTTGCTCTACGTTTCGCTCGGACTTGCCATCGGTAACGGGAACAACAACCTCACGATCCGGTCCACCGAAACCGGGGAAGAGCGATTCCTGTCCACCAGTCTTCGCAACGTGTGGGATATCTGCTGGGCGCCCGATAGCCGTACTCTCCTCGCCTGGGGGATGACGGTGGGGGGCAACGCCCAGTTCCGGGTTGACGCTGAAACAGGTGGGATCACCAAGCTGGCAAATGGTCGCTGGGCCCCCAGGATCTCCCGGGATGACAAGATCATGGTGTTTATGGCTGGGGGTGGGATCAGAAGGCGCAACCTCGACACCGGTGAGGAGTCGGCTATTGAAAAAGTAGGAACAAGCTCTTATGCCGACGTCTCGCCGGACGGGCGGGAAATTGTGTTCCAGAAGGATAGCTCTATAAAGATCGTGTCCCTCAACGGAGGGGAGCCACGGGAGCTATTTCGCAGCTTGCAGTACAACGTGCTGAGGTGGACGATGGACGGTCGCTACATCATTGCTCAGGCCCTCGATAACACGACGGGACGATACGCCGCGAGCAGTGCAATCTGGATGATTCCGGTGCAGGGCGGGACGCCGTTGAGACTGGACCTCAACATCCCGAAAATGGAAAACTTCGCGCTTCATCCCGACAACCGCCACTTTGCATTCAGTGTCAATGAGGGTGCCAAGAACGAGCTGTGGGTGATGGAAAACTTCTTACCGAAGGAGGTTCGAGAAAAAAAGTGAAAAGAGTGACGAGCAGTACGTCACATTCTCGCTTGGTGGGACCATCTCGTTATATGAAGGGATGTGTGTGAGTCATGAAATGGAGCGACTATGATTCGTAAAAGACGATCAAGACGGATAAGCCGATAGCTTTCTGGCACCTAGCCTTTTGGAGTCTCGACAGCACTGAGATTATCAGTCATCCCGAGAGCAGCTTCGTTGGACTTACCTAGCGCGCCTGCTAGGAAGCCAGTTGACAACCCCCTGTTTTGATAGTAACCGGGGAATGAAGTCGGGTTCTTGATGACCCGACGGAAGAAAGTGTGCCATAACTCATCCTCGATCGACTTCGGAGGACCGAAGCAAGGATTAGGGTGAGGACAAAGAAAATAAAAAGACTGTTTTGTGTCTGAGAGGCCATCAGCGTCAAATTGGCCAATGCAGCTGCCATTGCAAACTGAAAGAGCACCTTGGAAGAACCGAAGTAGCGAGCTTTGCGGGCACCGAAGCGCATGAGCCTGGCGATCCGGTGCTCGACTACAACTCGTGTTCTGTAAATCGTGCGGAAGATGTCTGTTCTTTGGAAAACCTTAGCATCGGTGACGAGGCCTTCGTGCTCATGCACGAGCACCGACCGGTAAGGCGTTGTCTGTTTCAGGCACTGAGTCCGCAATGTGCAGGCGCCGCATTGTTTGGGCGCGAAGCGATAACTCTGATACGCGAACGTTCGCCCTGTGCGCTTTTTCTCCGTGCGTCGAGAGTAGGTCTGCGTCACCTCTCCGGCAGGACAGCGGACCTCTGAGTGCTCGATGTCGATGTGGAAGTCTTCCTTGGTGAAGCGTCCAGTACGGGGCAGCTGAGCTACGGGTGCAACGAGCGTGTATGGTATCTCTGCTTCCTGAGCATCAAGCCGTGCTTCGATTGTGCCGTATGCGCCATCACCGATGACGGTCGTGACGCTCAGTCCGGTCTTCTCGGCACTCTCGTCTATCAACGCCTGGGCATCCTGGCTGTCATGGGCGTTAGCCGGGATGAGATCGACAGCAGTGATGATCTGACTCGACGGTTCGACAGCCAGAGCGCCCTTGTAGCCGTTAAAGCATTGGCTCACGCTTTTTCGGCCGTGACGCATCTCGGTGTCGTGCACACTGACGATGCGGTCTTGGGCTACACCTTGCGTGATTTTCGCCGCACCCGTATTGGTCCGTTCTACATCCTGGGCGAGTAAGCGCCGTAGGAGACTGCTGGCCTTAACGACTTCGATGGACTCGGGACTTTCTTGAGTCAAGTCTGTGAGTGCTTCCCGAGCAAGAACGAGCGTCCGTTCACAGTCGGCGACCAGGCAGTCGAGTACACTTTGGCGCTCGTCGGGATTATCCCAGTTGATGGAGGCAAAGCTACCCTTGAAACTCTTGGCCACGACGTAGCGACCGAGGTCATGGCCTGTGGCAAACTCCTCGGCACTCTCGTGAGCAAATGCACAGAGCGCATTGATGAGCAGGCGCAAAGCCTCTGCCAGCATGTTATAGGTATCTTCGACTGCGCCACGTCCGAACATCGGTGTCGTATCCAGG
>JAZDJN010000033.1:0-66565 GCA_043803945.1 bacterium
GTTGACACTAATTTTCCATATCGCTTGTTTAATCGTTTATCCCCTATCGCTACGTGCTTGAGCTCTTCTGTTATCCATCGCTCCATGATATTGTTCCTTTCAATATGTTATCGTATACTTATCTCAATAACATATTGAAAATAAACGTCTTGTACAAGTCCTCTCACCCTTCTCACGAATTGTGGGTAATGAGAAGTTTCGCAAAGGGGGAGAAAGATAAATGAAAGAAGTAGGAGTAATATACGCTGAGTAAATACGAATTCAGATCAACAATATTTTTTCTTGACTAGTCATTCAGTATCATAGCAGTATGAAACACATTGGATTTCTTATCAGCAATAACAGTCCTCTCTCCCCTGAGGAAAAATCTGCCTGGAAGTTTCTTTCAAAACAGCATCAGTATGCCCCGATAGTAATCTCGTTTGAAGAAATTTACCGCCGCCCATCGCTTCTCAATACTCTCAACACCCTCTGGTGGCATTACGATGAATCGACGTTTCTGCCTTCGATTGCATTGGATCCTGAGGTTCTCGCAAGCATCAGAACATTTATAGAGCGCGGCGGATCACTGTTGCTCTCCCTTCTTTCTGCACAATACACAATCAACCTCGGCATAGAGAGTAGAAGACCGAATGTTCTCATTAAAGGCCATTGGCAGGAAGCGTGCTGGGCACAAGGTTATGCGGACATCCGCGGCTTTGCTAGTTACTTCGGCCACCCAATCATAGACCGATTTGGGCGCGGGGTCTTTGCCTGGAATCCTGAAAAAGGCAATCCATACTCAGCCTGTTATTATGATGGAGTGAATCCTGAAAAAGGAAAGGTTGTTGCCGTCGAAAGACAATACATCAAACTCGCCGAAGCAAAAAGAATTATCTCAGAATATTCTGTCGGCAAGGGAAAGCTTCTCTCTGTGGGAGCATACCTGTACTTCCGGCAAGAAGAGGGAAGATTCAGGAAACATCTCGAGCAATTTACTCTGGACACTCTGGAATACCTCTACTCTCCGCAGCTCAAAAAAGTATCTTACTGGCCTATCGGCAAGCAGACAGTTCAGGAATTCAAATTTCATTCGCATTTCGCTCAATTGAAAAGGGCACATTGGAATTTCCACAATACCGATCTCCAGATAGAGCGTGACAGATTACCCGCTGACACGGATCAGTCCTATGATGTTGGAGGAAGGAGAATTCTCGTGCTCGGTACCGAGCAAAAAGGGATTTCTGAGATCTGGAGTTTCCCCATCAGAATTGCCTCTGACGTTCGCATTGGAGTGCACGTGACTGGTCACGATCTTGTTTGGCTGGATTTACTACCTGTCCATCTCACTGTTCGGCCTGAATCGATTACAAGGGAATATTCTTTTCTTGATACAAAAATTCAGGAAATCACATTTACAGACGAAAAGAGACCGGCGGCCGCAATCCAAATTATCGTAAAGTCCACCCACTCCGCCACACTGATTGTTACGGCATCGATTGATCTCAGAATCATGTGGCCATTGAGTGAATACGCAACCGGTTCGATGCAATTTGCGTGGGATGAAGAGATGAATGCAGGTATTGTGACCGATCTGCACGGGCATCTCAGTGCGATTATCGGCACGTCACTCACGCCAAGCAGACATCTCCTCGGCCAGTATCAAAGCATTGACTACGAAGGCGATCAACTTATTGGGACCTCAACCGATCAGGCGAAGGTCAGTGTTGGATTAAGTATTCCACTCCCTCCCAGTGAGAATTTTATCACGATTGCATTTGCCGGATCGACATTTTTGAAAGAGTCGATAGCTGCTTTCAAATGGATGATCACAGATGCTTCAAAGAGGCTTAAGGAGCAGGTTGAGCATTTCAACGAACTCTGGCAGAAATCCATACAAATCGATTCTCCAGATCAGGAATTTAATACTGCCTATCGATGGGCACTCACTGCAACCGATCGCTTTACCGTTGAAACACCGGAACTCGGTACATCGCTAATGGCTGGATTCGGTTCCAGCGCGTCAGGATGGAACGGCGGCCATACCATCAGCGGGAGACCAGGCTATGCATGGTACTTTGGCCGCGACAGTGTCTGGTCTTCGCTTGCCCTGCTCGCTGCTGGTGATGCTGAGAAGGTGCGAAACGTGCTTGAATTCCTTGGCAGGCACCAGGACCTTGATGGCAAGATTCTGCATGAAGCAACGACGAGCGGGCACATTCATTATGACGCTGCAGATTCGACTCCGCTCTATCTTCTTCTGATGGGTCGATATTATCAAACTTCGGGTGATCTTGCCTTCGTACGAAAAGAATTTTCACACGTTCTCAAAGCTATGAAATTCTGCTTCTCCACGGATACCAATGGAGATCACCTCATTGAAAATACTACTGTCGGTCACGGCTGGATCGAGGGCGGAATACTTTTCCCCGTTCACGCCGAATATTATCTGGAAGCATGCTGGTGTGCGGCTCTGCAGGAAACATCGGCGTTGGCAGCAGGTTTGCGAAAACCAATACTGGCTCAACGGTGGCGTAGAATATCCATGGTGGTTAAGAAGAAATTGGAGAAAGAGTTTTGGAATTGGAAAACCAGGTTTTATAATTTTGGCAAGCTTGCCGATGGCAGGATGAATACGGAGAAGACAATGCTGCCGACCGTTGGCATGTATCTTGGCGTAACGGATCGGAAGAAGTCGGAGCATTCCCTCGAAGATTACTCTTCTCAAGTATTTTCTGCAGATTGGGGCGTCCGCATGGTGGGGTCCGATAATCCATTGTATAATCCAAATGGTTATCATTACGGATCTATCTGGCCCCTATTTACAGGATGGACCGCCCTCGCCGAATATTCAATGGATAGACCCATTCAGGCATATAACCATCTCCAAAGCACTATCGCACTCTCCACACTGTTTTCTGCCGGTTCTGTACCGGAGGTTCTTCACGGGGAACAGTTCCAATTATCCGGAGTGTGTCCGCATCAGTGCTGGTCGGAGACAATGGTGCTGCTCCCAATTCTCGAAGGAATGCTGGGATTGAAAATTAATGCCATCGAAAAATCAATCACACTTAAACCGGCATTTCCTTCTCAATGGAAGTATGCCTCTGTGAAGAATATGCTGATAGGATCAAATCGGCTCTCCCTGTCATTCGAGCGTATTCAAGAGAGAACAACCTATAAATTTTCCCTGGATGGACCTGATGATTTGATAATTCACCTTATTCCTCACTTTAATCTTGGAACCAGAATCACAAAAATTCAGATTGGGAAGAGAAAAGTATTTGGGAGAAGAAGCATTTCACGCTATCAAGATCTTCCGAACCTTACTCTCCGTCTGAAAGATGAACTCACGGTAACTATCACTCATAATGGAGGTGTTGGTGTTGCTATCCCGCGACCCCAAATGAAACCAGGAAAGGCGTCCATCGGGCTACGGCTTATTTCTGAACAGTTGATCGGCGGCACCTACAAACTGCGTTTGGAAGGCAAGTGTGGTAGAAAATATTCATTCCATCTCCACGATCCTGATAAGACGATACAGAGTGTACGAGGAGGGAACAAACGACTTTTTCACGACGGCCGAGTTCATGTTCAGATTCAAATCCCTCCCTCGAAGAAGGGAAAATGCATTCAGCAACAGGTGATCACCATCAGTCTCAAGAGGAAAAGATAAAGCATTATTGAAACTGCTTACCCACTCAATACTATTCTGCAGAAGATCATCCACAGAAATCCGCAGCGAGCAGTCTTATTGGCATGACGTTGAAACTTCGTTCTATGGAAATCCGCAAAATAAATCCTCCCAAAACCGAGTCATCGACCTATCGACTTCTCCTTGTATTGGGAGGATCTGATTACTTCAGTTTCTGGGACAACTACTTCGCGTTAGGACGCAGAATTTTCGCCAGTTGGTCCTTGGAATCTTGCAGATGCGCCTTCGTTTCACGGTCTCCGCTCTTCGGGAGTGCAGACAAGACCTGTTTCTCCAGATCAATCAATTCACTCCGTATAAGTGCTTTCGCCTCGCCAGGTGTCGATCCCAGGCCGGTAATAATAATTCCTGGAGGCATTGAGGCTGCTGGTGCAGGTGCAGGTGGATTGAGTTTATTCCCCATCATATCAATAAAGGAACGTTGGAGATTGCGTCGATAGATACCGATTTTTACTGAGCCCGAGTTCAATTCACTCCAGATACCAACTCGCAGGTCATTCAGCATTTCAGCCAACGTATACAGCTTCTTATTGGATGCCACAAGTGTTGCAGCATTTACCAGGCGGCTCATTCTGCTATTGGTCAACAGAATATTGAGGAGCTGATTTTGGCCGGCGAGAACACGATCAACTGCGCCGGTGGGATCGATGAGCGCCAGAATTTCTATCTTTAATAAACCGAGAGGCGGCATAAAGCCTTCCTTCTGAAGATACTCCATGCTCTCCTTTTGACGTTCACGGGAGACCGGCTCATGGATCACTCCTTTGATACCAGCTATGCGCTCAGTATGAATCACACCACCGATATAATTTGCCACGTGGCCCAATTCTCTATTCCTCTGGCTAAGAAGTTCATTGTAAATCTCTTTAAGGGTGGAGTAATCCTCACCGTCTTTTGTAGTTGCAGTTAAAAGCATCTCAACAATTGCATAGATATTCTTCATGCCATATTTCGTAGCTTTAACGGCATCGTCACCCATATCTTCCGTCTGAGCCATTGGATCATTTGAATCGTACGCTCCCCATCGAAGGTATGGTTCAGTCTCCTGACGTGTAGCGATTTTATTTAAGTCTACTTTTTCCTCTTCCGGAGTCTTTGCCCCAAGCATGGGCTTATACCCCCACTCCACGGCAAAATTATCGTAAGGGCCCAAGATGGGAATCAAGCGGGCCTGATCACCCGGCTGTGCCACGTAGTTGAATCTGCCATAATCCATGATCGAAGCTTCGTTGCCATACTTCTCGGTAAACGACTTGCTTCGTAAGCTATCAACCGGATACATGGCCGTTGCTTTGAAATTATGCTGGAACCCGAGTGAATGTCCAACCTCATGAGCGATGATGTAGCGGAGAAGTTCCCCCATCAGATCATCAGGCAGAGGAAGTTTTTTCGCACGCGGATCGAGGTTGCCCACTTGCACGAAATACCAGTTGCGGGCGAGATTCATCACATTGTGGTAGATGCCGATATCGGCATCGAGGACTTCGCCTGAACGAGGGTCGCTGATATGCGGGCCATACGCATTTTCTATGCTTGAGGGAAGCCACCGCACTGTCGAGTAGCGTGCATCCTCGCCATTCCATTCCGGATCTTCTTTTTCACTTGGCGCATATTTTCCAATGATGGCATTTTTAAATCCTGCCTTCTCGAATGCAGGCTGCCAGTCTTCAACACCTTTCTTCGCCCAGATTTTCCATTTCTCCGGAAACGCACGATCGATGTAGAAAACGATTGGCTTCACTGGCTCACTCAATCCGCCCCGTTTGATGGCATCCGGATCCTTCGGTTCAAGCCGAAAGCGTGCAATGTAGATTCTGTTTTCTGCACGATGTGAGTCATACGCATAATCATATTGCGAATGGGTAAAATATCCGATTCTGGAATCGAATAGTCTTGGCATCATCGGTTTTTCCGGCAGGCGTACCATAGAGTGATGAAGTGTCAATGTCATACTCGAAAGCGAAGGATTTTGCGGTACTGAACCGGCATCGTAGGTGAGCGTTGCTTCGGCCTCAATATTATCAGGATACGAACGGCAGAAATCCAGGTAGGAGCGCTTTGAATCGAGCCGGCGAACCTTATATTGCTCCCGTTGGAATTTGCCAAGTCCAAATTCTGCAACATCTGTTAAGTAAATATCTGTCGCCTCGATAACGACATTCGAACTGTCCTTGTTGAACGTTTGAATGTCAAAGGCCATAAGAATCGGTGCATTGGTAATTTTCCTCACGCCGTACGCAATCGGCAGCGAGTCGACCGAGCGTACCGAATGAAGAACACTTTTAAGCATCATCTTATCACCCACTCTCTCCCAGCGCACAACAAGCTGATTGATTCCATCGCCTCCAAATCCCATACCATCCAGCGTCTTTGCCTGGGATGTCACCAATAAAAATTCCTTGCCAAACTCATTTTTCGGAATTTCGAAGAATAATTTCTCTTTGATGCGGTGGACGATAAAGAGACCTGTGTCAGTCTTTGCCTCTTTGGTGATGACCTGGCTGTAGGGCTTCATGGCACCCGGTTTCTGCGCAGTGGTATCTGGTGCCTTGGCAGGTGCGTTTTGAAATGGCATTGCCCATACTACTGAGAATGCCATTAGGGTAACGAAGAAAATCCAGAATGTTCTCATCGAGAGAATATCCTTTCGTGAAGTGAGTGACTAGCATGAATTGAGAATTTCCTTTATTGGTTCCTCTTGGTTACTGCAAGTATTCGGTTTGAACAACGCTTGTCCTATTCCTCATGTTTCGCGGTATCACGTTGAAGATAGAGGACCCCCAGCGGTGGAATCGTGATGAGCATGGAATATTCCCGATGGTGAAAGGGAATCGGTTCAGCTTCAATCGCTCCGCCATTACCGATGTTTCCACCTCCATAATATGCCGAATCGCTATTGAATAGTTCGAGATATTTCCCTTCTTCCGGAAGACCAATGCGATAGTTTGAACGCGGAACAGGGGTGAAGTTACAGACAACGATAACCTTATGATCGGAATGTTTTGCTTTGCGAATGAACGAGATAATGCTTCCCGCAGCATCGTGGAAATCCAACCATTCAAATCCCTGTTGTTGGAAGTCCATCTCATACAAGGCTGGAGAGTTTTGATAAATTGACTGGAGGTCCTCAGTCAATCTCAAGATGCCATTATGGGTCTCATATTCCAGCAGATGCCAATCGAGTGAAGTGTCATGATCCCACTCTTTCCATTGGCCGAATTCCCCGCCCATGAAGAGAAGTTTTTTTCCGGGGAAACTGAACATCAAGGAATAGAGTGCACGCAGATTGGCAAATTTCTGCCAGAGGTCGCCTGGCATCTTATCGAGCAGCGCTTTTTTTCCATGGACTGACTCGTCATGGGAGAGCGGCAATAAAAATTTTTCTGTAAAGGCATAGAGCAATGCAAATGTCAGGTTGCGGTGATGATACGGACGGTAGATTGGATCTTTTGAAAAATATTCTAGCATATCGTGCATCCAGCCCATATTCCATTTCAAATCGAAACCCAATCCGCCCTGTTCAACGGTATTAGTGACTCCGGGCCAGGCAGTCGATTCCTCTGCAATGGTCAGTATCCCGGGATAGTAATGGTGGACGATTGTATTAACAGAGCGGAGAAACTCGATCGCTTCGATATTCTCCCTCCCTCCATATTGGTTCGGGATCCACTCTCCTTCCTGACGGGAATAATCGAGATAGAGCATCGATGCCACTGCATCGATCCTGAATCCATCGATATGAAATTTATCAATCCAATAGAGGGCATTGCTTATAAGAAAATTTTTGACCTCATGCCTGCCATAATTAAAAATGTACGTACCCCAATCCTGATGTTCCCCTTTTTTCGGATCGGAATGTTCGTACAGGTGAGTTCCATCGAATTCTCCAAGTGCATGAATATCTTTCGGGAAGTGCGCCGGCACCCAGTCCAGAATAACACCTACTCCGTGCAGGTGGCAGTGATTGACGAAGTACATAAAATCCTGAGGTTTTCCGAACCTGCTTGTCGCCGCAAAATAGCCGGTCACCTGGTATCCCCATGATGCATCAAGGGGGTGCTCCATCACAGGAAGCAATTCGATATGGGTGAATCCCCGCTGTTTCACGTATTCCACCAGCTTATGTGCCAATTCCTTGTAGGTGAGCCATCGATTTCCTTCCTCCAGCAGTCTTGCCCAGGATGCGAGATGAACTTCGTAAATCGAGAGAGGCCTTGAGAGATGTTGTTCGACCGTTCTCGCGTCAATCCATTCCTTGTCTGTCCAATCAAAACCCGTTAGAAGGTTTACACGGGCCGCTGTACTCGGACGCAGTTCCATTTCAAATCCATAGGGATCACACTTATCGAGAATCGTACCGTTCTGCGTTTTTATCTGGAATTTGTATAATTCGCCCTCGGGCAAACCCGGAATGAAGATTTCCCATACACCAGAAGAGCCAAGTGAACGCATGGCATGGTTCCTTCGATCCCAGCCATTGAACGAGCCGATAACACTCACACTTCGTGCGGCGGGCGCCCACACTGCAAATTGGATACCTCCAATCCCATTCACTTCTGCAAAGTGAGCACCAAGTTTTTCGTAAATCCGATGATGATCTCCTGCGTTGAAGAGGTAGAGATCAAAATCGGTGAGCGTTGGTAGAAAGGCGTATGAATCATAAAAGGTCTCGATGACCCCTTCGGGTGTCTCTTTCCGGAGTTTATATCTGAAAACTTCCTTCCTCCCGGGAATGACACATTCGAAAAAACCGGCATCGTCGAGTTTTTTCATACAGTATGAACGCACCTCATGTTCATTATCTAATTCTACCACATACACTTCAGAGGCATCAGGCAGAAAGGTTCGTACGACAAGCGATGGCTTCCCTTTTTGCTCAATGATTTTCATCCCAAGCACTCTGAAAGGATCAAAGTGATCAGTGTTGATGATGCGAATCATTTCATCTTTTTCAACTGTCATTTTCATGGGAGAGGATTTTCTATGGTGTGTAAAGGTTGTGTGATTGAATATATTGGTAAACATTCTCTGGAACAAGATAGCGGATCGATTCACTTCGGTGAATTTTACGTCTGATCTCTGAAGATGAAATAGTCACCAATCCACCGGAAAGGAAGTGGATTTTTCGTTTGAAAATGGTTTTCCTCTTTCGCTCTCCTGCGCGATGGTAGACTGCAATTTGAGTCAGTGCCAGTATCTCCGCGGGAGATTTCCATCGTGTGAATTGATTGATGCTGTCTCCCCCCATTATAAAAAAAAGCTCGGCTTCGGGGAATTGCTTCTTGAATTGCATGACAGTATCGATGGTAAACGATACACCTTTCCTGCGAATTTCGATGGCAGAAACCTTGAAGCGGCGGTTGTTTCGGACCGCAAGGTGTGTCATCTTCAATCGCTGTGCCGCGGTGCATTGCTGCAAACCGTTTTTATGCGGCGGTTGAAATGCCGGGACGAAAATAACTTGTTCAAGTCCTAACTGTTCCCGTGCCGATTCGGCAACCAGCAAGTGGCCAAGGTGCGGGGGATCAAATGAGCCACCGAATAAGCCAATTCTTTTTTTCGTGATCATTGGTGCCTCAGCGTGAGGTCATACATACCGATTGTCTCCTTGGCTGTCTGTTCCCAGCAAAATCGCTTCGAATTTTGGAATCCCTTCTTTATCAGGTCCAATCGAAGTTCGTTATGATCCAGAAGCTTCGTCATAGAATCGAGTAACCCATCCATGCTTCTCTTCGAAATGATGAGAGCAGCATTTCCGGCAATTTCCGGCAGTGATCCGCCGTCTGAGCAGATCACCGGAGTACCACATGCCATAGCCTCAATAACAGGGAATCCAAATCCCTCATAAAGCGATGGCTGGACCAGCATCTGTGCAGAGTTATAGGCCAAGACAAGATCGTCATTGGAGATCTGCCCCAACTCTTTTATCGAATGCGAAATATTCAGTTCATTCACCATAGCCGTCAACGATACATCTGATTTGAGGTTTCCTCCAACAACGACTAAGAGCAGATCTGGATAAGTTAACCGAAGCCTTGAAAATGCCATGAGAAGGAGTGGTATGTTTTTGTGCGGCTTGACATTTCCCACGTAAAGAACGAAGGGTCTCTCCAGACTGTATCGGATTTTAAAAGCTTTCAGCTTCTGCTCATCTTCAATTTTTCGGAAGATTCTTCCCACACCATTATAAATGACAGAAATTCGCTCTTCGGGAACTGAAAAGAACTCCTGAATATCTTGTTTCGTTCTCTGTGACACTGTCAGGATTCTTCCAGAATGATTCACGGCATGGCTGAGCATCTGTCTTGCGTACATCCTCTGCGGCAATGAGAAAAATTCAGAGCATTTCAGATGGATGAGATCATGGATTGTGACAACAGAGTTCTTCTGCAGTCCAAATGGAAGCGTGAAGTGCGGTTCATGGAAGAGATCTATCGCATAGTTTTGCATCATGCTCTTAAATCCAAATAACTCCCCAAGTGAATATTTTTTATACGGGACAGGGATTATACGGATTGCAGAATCGACGTGAATACGTGCAGTGTCCTGCTCTGGCACGAAGAGCGTAAAATCATGCTTATCCCTGTGTTGCTCAAATCCAGTGATGAGGGATTGGATGTACGTTCCAATACCGAAGTCGAAATACTTCCTAGCATCAAGTGCAATTTGAGCCATTTGATCGAGGTGGAATCAATTAAGACTGAAAAAAAGGAGATCTTTGATTAGTCAATATAGCCAGTGGAACTTCTAAACTCAAGATGGCTTCTTGATTCGACAGGCTATTTTCGGTATTATCTTTCAATATTGTTATCACTTCATGACTAAAACAACAAATTCACCTGATAGACATTCTGATTCACAAGCTGGCGATGGTGTTCCATTAAACAGCAATCTGATTCATCCTCATTCAGTCGCCCGTAATACTGCCCTTCTCCTTAGCTTCCATGTTTTCACGAAATTGTTGGCGTTCGTTTCATTCATCCTTCTAGCCAACTACCTCGGGACTGAAGCATTTGGTGTTTATAATTATGCTTTTGCTTTAACTGCGCTGTTTATCCCGCTCTGTGATCTCGGTATGGACATGTATCTCATGCGGGAAGTACCAAAACTTCGCGAGGACCAAATCCCAGTTCAATTAGGAGCCGCTCTTTCATGGAAAGGATTTATGACTTTTTTGGTCTTCCTTTTGATTTCCCTTACTGGAAGCATCCTGGATAGCTTTGGAACCGGTAGATTCTATATCATGGTTATTGCAGGCCTTATTACACTTCTGCGCGCTTTTTGGACGACATTTGGCTCGCTCCTCCGTGCCATGAATAAGGTCGGATATGAAGTTGTCCTTCTCTCAGGAGCACGGTTGAGTGAATTCATAACCATCGTTATCAGTGTCAATGCCGGCATCGATCTTCTTACGATGCTTTCAATACTTGCAATATTGAATTTACTTGCAGTCGCCCTCACATATGCGATTGTTCATGTAAAAATAACGAAACCCGTTCCAATCCGAGATTTCGAAAACCTTTTAAGTATGATCAAGGAAGGATTCCCCTTCGCATTAACATCGATCTTTTCAACGATTTATTTTAATTTTGATACGGTTCTCGTCTCAAAATTTATCGGTGACGAAGCTGCAGGGATATATCGTGCCGCCTACAATTTAGTTTTTCCGCTCATGAATATTACCATTTCCATTAACGGTGCTCTCTTTCCCTTTGTGAGCCAAAATTATCGCCGCGATAAGCAGAAGGTCGAAGGAGTCGTGCGAAAAGCTCTGACATACTTGGTCTTCTTGGGACTGCCAATCGCATTTGGAACGCTTATTCTCTCTAAGGATCTTGTCCATCTCTTTTTTGAACCTGAATTCTCCAGCGCATCTATCTCACTCTCAATTTTAATCTGGTTCATCCCAATTGCATTCCTTACCCAGGCATTTAGCGCTGTACTCGGTGCAATCGGAGATCAGAAGTTTGTTCTCAAGATTATAACCGTAAACGTTCTCTTCAATGTGATTGCAAATCTCTTTTTCATTCCAATATACGCACAGGTTGGAGCGTCTGTCATAATCGTCGCGACGGAACTCATCGGCTTTATTTTCTTATTTCATCGCATTTCAAGTAAGATCGAACATCCCATTGAATACCAGAGAATTGGAAAAGGGCTTTTCGCTTTAGGAGCTATGATTATCTTTTTAATCTATCGCCCTTTTGAAAATATTCCCATGACCATTGGAGTAGCTGCGCTTATCTATTTCTTTATCATTTTTGTTATCAAAGCTTTAACAATTCAAGAATTGCGATTGATAACCAATTTTAAACAAGAAACCCATGCGGATCGCTGATTTTCATCCAAATAGATTTGTGGCACCTGCCAACATCACCCGAGAAATGCAGAAGCGCTACGTCACACTTTTCCCTGAAGGTGGTACTATTGCAGATCTCGGATGCGGAGAAGGGATCTTTCTCGACCTCTTAAAGGAATCAGGCAGAAAAGGAATTGGTATTGATCTTACTCAGGATTTCATTAACAAATGCCGGAATCGGGAACATGAAGCTCATGTTCAAGATGTATTCGAATTCTTGAACGAAAATCCCGGAAAATTTGATGGAGTGTTTGCAAGTCATCTCATCGAACATTTTCAAACGAAGGATGGATTGCAGCTTCTAGAATTGATCTATGATTCATTAGCTACAAACGGACTCCTAGTTCTCATAACACCAACGTACCGTGATATTCGCGTTAGCAGCGAGCGATTTTGGCTAGATATTTCACACGTCAGACCTTATCCGCTTCCATTGCTTATAGAAGTGTTTCAACACTTAGGATTTAAAGTCCAAGAAAAAGGATTCACAAAGGATGAACGAGGATGGTTTCAACCTAAGCGAATTTTCAGAAATGCTTATTATCTTCTCTCGAAGCTTCGATTTGGCAGATATTATGGTTTGGGAGATACTATTATTGTTGGAAAGAAGGTCTAACGAGTATGCGAATTGCGATTGATGGTCGCACCCTCACAAAGTTGAAGACCGGCGTGGGTATTTATACTGAACGAACCATTAGATCTCTTTTGCATATTGATCAGAATATTCACTATACACTTTTCATCAACGAGGATGATCTTACTTTAACGGCTCCAAATCTGACGAATGTTGTAATTGGAAATTTTGAGATGATGGATAAAAAAAGATATTGGGAAAATTTTCTTTTGCCAAAATATCTTAAAAGGAATGATATAAAACTCTATTTTTCACCAGCTTACGCTCTTCCGTTTACATCAAACTTTCCCCTTCTTTTCCCCCACACTCAAGACATAAAACTGGTTGTTACGATTCATGATCTTATCGCATATCTTCATCCTGAGACTTTCACCGCTAAGATGAGGTTATGGCAAAAGTTGTTCGTTTGGAATGCCACAAAAGTGAGCAATCTTATTATTGCAGTCTCAGAATCAACAAAAAGAGATATCCTGCACTATTTCAGCTATCCGGCTGCAAGAATCACTGTAGTTCATAATTCTGTTGATGAGCACTTTCACCCTATTAAGAATGTTACCGGCTTGAATTCTATTCGTGACAAGTACAAGCTTCCTCAGCATTTTATTCTCTATGTAGGCACGATTGAGCCGCGAAAGAACGTAACTTCACTGGCTCGTGCATACTCAATACTACCAGAGGCAATTCGTTCCAAATATCATCTAGTTTTGTGCGGAGGTTTAGGATGGTGCTCAGAGGCCATCCTCTCTGAGATTGACGCTTTAAGACTAGGAAATAGGCTAATACGGGTAGGTTATGTTGAACAACAAGATCTTCCGGCCATTTACAATCTAGCAGAACTCTTCGTATACCCACCACTTTATGAAGGTTTCGGCTATCCCCCGCTTGAAGCCATGGCTTGCGGAATTCCTACAATTTCGTCAAATACTTCTTCCCTTCCAGAAGTTATCGGCGATGCAGGTATATTAGTCAACCCAACTAATTATCACGAAATTGCTGAATCGATGGCAAGTATCCTTACAAATTCTGACTTGCACCAAAGACTGGCTAAATTAGGGAGGGAACGTGCGGCGTTGTTCAATTGGAAGAAAAATGCTCTGGAAACCTTGGAAGTCCTGGAGAGAGCAGTTCGGGAATAAAAAGCAGAGCGTACATCGTTCTCGATTGTACCCTTCCTATTCACCATCCTCCTCTGAATCCAATTCCTGGTCATACATAAGGGGAATATTTCTGGCTCGTGCAATGAATTCCCTGATTTTCTCGGTATCCTTTAATCCAGGCTTTTTTTCTACTCCAGTGTTCACATCAATTCCATAAGGCTGAACAAAGCGAACTGCATCTTCTATGTTATCAGGTGTGAGCCCACCGGATAGGATGATTTTTCCATACTCTTTGGCTCGAAGAGCGATATTCCAGAAGAACTTATGGCCCTTCTCCTGATTCTCCCTCTGAACTGCATCGAGAAGAAATGCATCGACAATATAATTCCGCATCACGATGGGATCGAATTGGTCTGTTATATGAAATGCCTTAATGACACTGCTATGAAAAGCAACGAGGTCGTCTGCTCCTTCATTTCCATAGAGTTCAACAGCGCTCAGGTTGGCATGAGTGGCGATATCTCTAACAAACTTAGGATCTGCATTAATGAATGTGCCGATCTTTGAAATATATTCCGGCATTTTCTTAATGATTTTTTCTGCGCTAAGATGGGAAATAAAATTCGGGCTTGACTCGTCGAAAATAAATCCGATGGCATTAGCCCCGCACGTCACCGCAAATTGAGCGTCGGCAAGGTTGGTGATTCCGGATATCTTGACGAAAAGATCCTGCATACTGCTAGGTTGTGGAAATGGAAATTGATTCTGATTGTTTTTTCGAACGTGATACTCTTACCTGTCTGATGCGCCTTGCTGTTTTCCTAAAGATGGTAAAGAGACAATCCTCATAGGGAATTTCTTCATTCACTTCGGGCAATCGACCAGAAGTTTTCTGCAGAAAACCTGCAATAGTTTCATAGTCAGAAGATTCTGGAATGTCAGTACTGAATTGTTCATTAAAATCCCGAATGGTGATATGCGCATCAATGAGTACCGAGCCATCTCTGGTCGCTTCAATCTCCTTCGTTATCTCGTCATATTCATCATGAATCTCACCGACAATTTCCTCAATGATATCCTCCATCGTGACGATTCCCTCCGTTCCGCCATATTCATCTTTGACAATTGCCAGATGAAGCTTCCTTTGTTGAAATTCGCGCAGCAATTGACTGATCTTCATAGACTCAGGCACAAAATATGGCTGTCTGAGAATATCCTGCAGAACAATCAGATCACGATGTTCAAGCAAACTCAGAAGGTCTTTGCTATAAATGATTCCAACAACGTTATCGATTGCTCCTCCGTACACCGGGAGTCTTGAATAACCCTCTTCGATGACTTTATGAATCAACGCATCCCGCTGCAAGGAAATGTCGATTGAAACAACATCGGGGCGTGGTACCATGATTTCCTTTACCGTCGTGTCGGTAAATTCGAGAATACTTTTTATTAACTCATGCTCAGTTTTATCCAGAGTTCCGCTGCGGGTACTTTCTTCGAGGACTTTTTTCAGATCTTCCTCAGAGAGCTTAGCCTTCACAAGGCCCCAGTTCATTAGCTTCTCTTTAAATATTTCTCTTACTGCTTTCATGATGAATGAGTATTTCTCTTATGCATAGATCTCTTTTTTCTTAATCTCCGGAGATGCGAGTATTTTCTTACCGATATTCTCTATGTAATTACGAAAATCTTGATGCCCTTCAAGAATGGGATACTCTTTCGAATTCTTCCTTATTTCTTCGTCGACTTGTTTCCCAAGCTCAACATCCTTCGTATCCGGGAAAATATTAGCCGAAATTGGTAAGGAAAGTGAACTGCCACAATGAAAAGAAAGTGTAGAAGTCAAAACGATGAAGAAGACCATAATGATCTTTTTATACATAGCGCCACCTTAATAGATAATTGAATCCAGTACCAGTCCATTGGCAGGAGCGGTCATTCCTGCAGCGCCACGGTCTTTCGCTTCAAGAATATGTTCAAATTCAATGAATGGTCGATGTCCCCTTCCTATCTCTACCATCGTGCCAACCAGAGCCCGTACCATTCCGTAAAGAAACCTGTTTGCTTTAATCGTAAATACCAGTTTGCTTTTATTTTCTCTTGACCAAACTGATTCAGCAATTATACAACGAAAGTGTTGGACGGAAGTGCCAATCTTACAGAACGAAGAAAAATCGTGTTCACCGATGATTCTTGATGCGCATTGATGCATCAGCGACTCATCGAGTTGATAACCACCCACATACCAGTAATAGTGCCGTTCGATTGCTATCGGCCGTAAAGCGAGCTGGTACCGATAGACTCTGGCTTTCGCTCTATGGCGGGCATGAAATTGCTCTTCAACCCCTTCAATACGTACTATTGCGATATCTTCCGGCAATAATCCATTCAACGCTTGCTGGAGTGCATGGATAGCAATGTCGCGTTCTATTTTGAAGTTCGCAACCTGGCCACGGGCGTGCACACCTGCATCTGTTCTACCGGCACCATTGATATTTACCTTCTCTTGAAATATTTGTGCCAGGCAACGTTCAATTTCAGATTGAATTGAGGGAGCATTCTTCTGTTTCTGCCAACCTGAGTACCGTGTGCCATCGTATTCAATCGTCAATTTGTAGTTCTTCATAGCTCGAGAAATAGAAAATCCCGCAGTAAAGCGGGATCGGATGACCGGCGTTACGAATATATTAGAATGTCTTACTGATACGAAGTTCTATGCCATATGAGTTAAGGATACCTCCTTTAGGAATTGCTTCCATTTTCCAGTTGTTTTCTTCTCTATACATATTATTGTATGCAGCAGCGGATCGGCCTGCAAAAAAAGCAGAAGCAAGGCGATTGACAACAAGTGCGGCAACTGCAAAATTCGCATTCCGATATGCTTCGTCGCTGCGAATGCGCATATCCCGGTAGCCATTCCGATTGATTTCAGAATCCCATCGCCAATTATATTCCAAACCCGTATAAAGGATATCATTCTGGCGGGCTCTCAGCTTGGCCTCATTATAGGTCTCTGTCGATTCATAATAACCAACATTCACCGCGAATTTATCATCTTTTCCGGAGTAATTTGCTCCAGAGTGTTGGGAGGCAAAGGATCGCGCATCTCTGCGCAACCAGGTTCCATGAAGCTGAAATCCGGTATAGGTTAACCAGATACCGCCTTCTGCGATAAAAAAGTATTTGGCTGTCGACGCATTCCCGGCATAAAGTTCACCCATCCCCGGAATCACCAGGGACATGACCACTGCCAGGGTTATAGATTTTGTTCCAGACCTTTCATTCATAAATATTGATGGGGCTTGTGCAGATAGTGTGTCTGCATTTAAGGGGGGATCGATACAGAACCGTTGAGGTTGCGCCTCAGCAATTGTAATAAAAGCGACGAACACTATAAGGATGCATCGCACTAGTCTCATGCAGCTTCCTGATTGACCGTTGTTTGATGATCGTTGGGTAACGCTCTTTCGATGACTCCCTGACATAAATCCTCCACAATAGTGTCAATAGTTACTTTGGCGATTTGATTGACCAACTCTTTGGGGGCTTGAACACCTACACGAACATACTCACTGGAAAAACCAGATACAATACCTTTTTGATGTTCTGCTTCAAAAAGAACCTCGACAGCCGATCCGAGAAACGACTCATAAAATGATCTACGTTTTTTCGCGCTGAGAATTCTCAACCTTTCGCTTCGCTCCTGTCGTATCCTTGGTTCAACTTTCTCCAGAATTCGAAGTGCTTCTGTTTCAGGACGTTCAGAATAGGTGAAGACGTGCAGATACGAAATTGGCATATTCACAAGAAATTGATATGTGTCCTCAAAATCATTTACAGATTCGCCAGGTAAACCGGCGATGACATCGACACCTATTCCCGCTCGAGGATACTGTTCTTTAATGCGAAGAACGCGTCCCTCATACCAGTCGGTTAAGTAGCGCCTCCTCATTGCCTTTAACAATTTGTCAGTCCCCGCTTGCAAAGGAATATGAAAATGCTTGCAGAGTTTTTCCTGTGATACCCAAAAATCAAGGAGCTCGTCGGAAAGGAGATTTGGTTCAATTGAACTGATTCGGATCCGGTGAAGCTTGGGTACGTTCACCAATGCCTTCAGGAGGGCAAGAAGATTGGTGCTGTGAGCTTTTCCAAAATCGCCGACATTCACGCCTGTGAGTACAATTTCTTTGTAGCCGGCTTCAACGATTTCTGCTGTTTGCTTAACCACTTCTTCGATGGATGTGCTTCTGCTCCCTCCTCTGGCTAGTGGAATGGTACAAAAAGCGCATGAATAGTCGCAACCATCTTGAATTTTTAGAAACGACCGTGTTCGATCCGAATGATCGATTGATGAAGCGATATGGAATTCTTCCACTCCTTCGAGCGCAGAGACATGGATTGCGGTTTCTGATTTTCTCTGAAAATCGGAGAGATGCCTGAAGATTTCAAACTTTTCCCTGCTGCCGATAACTGCATCTACTCCGGGAAGAGACGCTATTACTGCAGGCTGCAATTGTGCGTAGCAGCCCGTGATGATGACAAAAGCATCCGGTGAATGTCTTCTGGTACGCCGGATAATTTGCCGACATTCGCGGTCCGCTCGTTCAGTTACACTGCAAGTATTTATGACACAAACGTCGGCTTCGCCATCAATGTCGACAACTTCATAGCCCTGGTCCCGAAATTGCCGGGTGATTGTCGACGTTTCAGCATAATTCAGTTTACAGCCAAGCGTATGGAAAGCGACTCTCTTCATAAATATGAAAAAGAGTTGTTCGATTACTCGAACAACTCTTCTCAAGTATCTCCGTTTATGATTTATACTCCCGGATCAATTTCGCTCGGACTCAACGGTGTTGTAATAATGTCCTTCAGTGTCATCGGAGAAAGCCTATGACCTGCCACGTAATCGTCCACTACTTTTTGTTCTTTTCCACGCAAAAATTCTATAACGGAAAGAACGATTTTTTTGTTTTCTTTATCGAATTCGATTACCTGGAGCGGAATAACGTTATCGACATGGAATGATTCCGTGAGATTCTTTACTGGTGTTTGAGAAAGCTGGGAGAGAGGAACGAATCCATCGACTCCGAGCGGAAGTTCAACGATCACTCCCTTCTCGATAAGGCGGACGATCTTTCCTTCAACCGGCGTACCAATCTTATAGGTATTCGCAAAAACATCCCATGGGTTTTCCTGAATCTGTTTATGTCCAAGAGAGATTCTTCTTTGATCGACATCGATTCCAAGGATAACGACATCAATCTTGTCTCCTTTTTTCACAACTTCACCTGGATGGCGAATCTTTTTCGTCCATGAGAGATCCGAGATGTGGACCAGGCCATCGACACCCTCTTCCAATTCAACGAAGACACCGAAATTTGTAAGATTCCTAACAATGCCAGTATGCTTTGAGCTAACAGGATACTTCTGCAAAAGTGTGAGCCAAGGATCGGGTTCAAGTTGCTTCATACCAAGGGAAATCTTCTTCCCATCTTTATCAAGAGAAAGAATCACAGCGCTGACGATCTGCCCCATCGAAACCGTTTGCGATGGATGCTTGATGTGCTGAGTCCAACTCATCTCAGAAATATGAATAAGCCCTTCAATTCCCTTTTCAATCTCAACAAACGCGCCGTAATCAGTGAGTGAGACGATTTTCCCCTGAACCTTAGTACTGACGGGGTATTTCAATTCAATATTCTCCCAGGGATGAGGCAGAAGCTGCTTCATACCGAGCGAAATTCTTTTCTTCTCCTGATCGAAATCAAGAACGACAACGTTGACGGTCTGATCGAGTTTGACAACTTCCGATGGGTGATTAATGCGTCCCCATGAGAGATCGGTAATATGGACAAGGCCATCGACTCCACCGAGATCGATAAAGACTCCGAAATCTGTGATAGCTTTGACGTGTCCTTCAAGAATCTGACCTTTCTCAAGACTGTCGAGTATGGATTTCCGCTGACCAGCGAGTTCTTCTTCGACCAGCACTTTATGGCTCACCACGACATTTTCGGAGGGGTGATTGACTTTGACAACCCGGAATTCCATTTCTCTGCCGATGAACGCATCAAAATCGCGCACTGGACGAACATCGATCTGTGAGCCAGGGAGAAATGCATCTATACCAAGGAGATCGACAACAATGCCGCCTTTCGTTCGGCGGACACAGCGACCTTTGAGAATTTCTCCTGTATCGAAGGATTTTACTACACGCTCCCACACGCGCATGAAGTCGGCTCGTTTTCTCGAGAGAATAAGTTGACCATCCTTATTTTCCACGCTCTCAAGGAAGACTTCTACTTCATCTCCAATTTTCATCTCTTTCAGATTGGGGAATTCCCCATTGGGAACTTGTCCTTCGGATTTGAACCCGATATCGACAGAGACGTACGATTCACCAAGGTGAACGATTCGTCCCTTGACAATTTCTCCCTCACTGATGGAACCAAGAGTTTTTTCATAGAGCTTCGTGAGCTCTTGCAATTCGGTTTCCGAATATTCGCGATCCAGGAAACTCTGTGCATCGTGTAATACTTCAGCCATTATACCTCCAAAACCTTACCGATACTGCCAGTAAGAACCTGCGTGGATCCCCGAACGATATCCGTCATCAAAATATCGTTACAATAATCTTCGCAGTAATGTGTGTTTATGTGTATGATAGATTAATTAGTGATGACGACTATTGTTCTTATGATGAATATTCTCTTTCGATAACATCTTTTACTTGCTGCATAAGCCATTGCGGGGTTGAGGTGGCTCCTGTTATTCCGACCAATCCGATGCCATGAAACCATTCAGCTTTTAACTCATCCTCACGTTCAATGAAGTAAATATTATTATTGGTTTGTTTAGCAATGTCAAACAACACTTTTCCATTCGAACTATGTTTTCCGGCGATAAAGATAACGAGCTCATGAGCCCCGGCAAACTCACTAATTTTTTTATCTCGACCTGAGACTTGTCCACAAATTGTATCTTTGGCATGAAAATCGATTGCAACATCCTCAATTGAACCTACCACCAACTCGTTAATTTTCTTCTCCAACTCATTCTTAATTTTATAGAAGGTTGGCTTATCCATTGTGGTTTGCGAGAAAAGAACCGTCTTCTTATGAAGATCTATGCAATCAATCTCTCCCAATGATTTTATGACAATCGCCTCTCCGTTTGTTTGTCCTACAAGCCCGATCACTTCCGCATGGTCCTTTTTCCCAAAGATCACGACCTGATATCCATCGAGGAAGAATTTTCGAATTCTTTCCTGGACCTTGGTAACAACCGGACAAGTCGCATCGATTAAAGTGATGCCAAGTTCTTCCGCTTGTTTATAGGTGGAGGGTGGTTCACCGTGTGCGCGGATGAGTACTCGCGCACCTTTCGCCTGTTCCAAATCGTTGCTGTGAATCGTTCTTAAGCCGAGTGCTTGTAGTCTCTCGATCTCCATTGGATTGTGTATGATCTCACCAAGAGAGTACAGAACTCCGTGTTCGGCTAATTCCTGTTCTGCAATATCAACAGTACGAACAACCCCCCAGCAAAATCCCGATGAACCATCGATATTCACCTTCATATACCCTTGCCTTCGATTAATTCTCTGGCTTTTAAAAGAACAAATCCAACCTGTTCGGTGATCGACAAATTGGTTGTATCGAGTTCAATGGCGTCGCCAGCTTTTTTCAGCGGACTCACGACACGTGTTGAGTCTTTTCTATCCCGTTCTATAAGATCGACTTCAAGCTTGTTCTGGTCAATATGGATACCAGAGCCTTCAAGTTCGATCATTCTTCTATGCGCTCGTTCCACTACATTAGCAATCATGAAAATCTTCAAATCTGCTTTTGGCAGAACAATAGTCCCAATATCTCTCCCATCGAGAACGACCCCGCCGTTGGCTGCAATCCGTCGTTGTTCCAGTACCATAACTTCACGAACTCGTGAGTAGCTGCTGACGGCACTCACATTACTTGTTACATCTAGCGTCCTGATCGCGTCGGTTACCTCTATCTCGTTCAAAAAGACTCTATTCCCTTCTGAGCGAGGTTCCAAATGAATCTTAATCATCTCAAGAATACCATCGATTCTTGATTCATCCTCAACCGGTATACCGTGCTGCAGCACCCATAAGGTCACCGCCCGATACATTGCACCGGTATCGATATGCAAATAACCTAATTCTCGAGCTACAATTCTGGCTGTCGTACTCTTTCCAGATGCCGCTGGCCCATCAATCGCTATTGTAATTTTCCGCTGTTTTTCCAATTTTAGGTTAGAAATATAACACTTTAATTATTCTTGAGCAAAAACTTTATTTGCATAATGAACCGACCTTCATAATGTGGTCTCATTATCACGATCGATCGTTTTAATGGGGAAGAAATAGACGTATCTTAATATCACATGAGAAAACTAACTCACGCTGAAATCTCGAGAAAACGGACTCCCCTCGCATCCATCAACTCAGTTCCTCGATTGCCAGTCAGCGTTATTGTAGACAATATTCGCAGCCTCTATAATGTTGGCTCAATATTTCGCAGTTCAGATGGAGTTCGTCTTTCAAAATTGATTTTATCGGGATTTACTCCAAAACCACCCCGGAAGGAAATCGAGAAAACCGCCCTTGGATCAACGTTGAGCGTTCCCTGGGAATATCTACGGGACCCAGTGGAGGCCGTAATCGCCCAAAAATTAGCCGGACATAAAGTTTATTGCCTCGAATTAACCGATAATACAATACCTTACTACACTATTAATCACGGCGATTTTCCCCTTTGTCTCGTCATTGGCAATGAGATCACAGGTGTATCCAAAGAAGTCATTGCTTGTTGCGATCATGCCCTGGAGATTCCTCAGCATGGAATCAAACAATCGCTCAATGTGGCTGTTGCCTATGGTATTGCTATTTACCACTGCAGTCGAGTTTGGAGAGATTTTAATAGCAGCGAAGATCAGTAGGCAAGTGTATAAAAATCTTCTTTCTCGTGAGTGTGAATTCTTAACACACCTGCCCGCACTAACTGGATGAGTGTTCGTGATGAGCGTCGTCTGGATATATTCACCAATTCGCTGAATTGCCTCACGGTTATTCTCTGATTTGAATCAAGGTGTTCAAACAGGCGGTGTTCGGTCTCCCCAATGCTTATGCGCAATGGAGGCGAGTCGGGAGTCTCTGATCGAAGTATCTTAATAACTTCTTTACTTGCCAGAACACTCTTATCGTTTACACGAATCAGAACTTTACTATCTTGATCTTCATCGTCCTGATCACCTTCAATGAGATAATGAGGCTTTTCTGTACTTTCCTCTATGGTGGCAACGATAATATCTTTTCCATGGTAAGAGGCAACTTCAATTTTCGCTTCAATGGGTGGATCGCAGTGCCAGCGAGCTGCCATTTGAATCATCTCGGCTTCTGCCTTTTCACTTTCGACACCAACAATACTCTTATCATCGTCGATGCCGAATAAAATGATCCCGCCTTTTGTATTTGCGAAGGCAATTAATGCACGTGCAATTTTTTCAGGTGAAGAGACTTTCCTTTTAAACTCTAGTTGGAATCCCTCACCCTCTTCGAGAAGTACCTTTATATCTTTTCCCGTCATTTTGTCCTTCTCCGCTTACCAGCCACGCGCTTCAAGGCGTTCTTGAATAATTTGTGACATCCGTTCGAGATACCGTGACTCACCTGCTGCCTGAAAGCGACGGGGATTGGGAATGATAACGGCCAGTCTTATTGCCTCACTTCTGCTTAACGAGGAACAAGATTTTCCAAAATGATATTGTGCAGCAGCATCAATTCCATAAACTCCAGGTCCCCATTCAATGAGATTCAAGTACAGTTCCAGGATTCTCGTCTTCGTTAACGTTTGTTCCAGATACCAGGTGAGCAGCCATTCCTTGAGCTTTCGCATGGGATTCTTTGAAGCTGAGAGATAAAGATTCTTTGCTAGCTGTTGAGATATTGTACTTGCACCCCGTGCAACTCTGCCTTCTTTGAGATTTCTATCAATAGACGCTCGAAATTCAAACCAGTCAAAACCTGAATGTTCCCAGAACGTACCATCCTCTGCAACGATAACTGCATTAATAACATCTTTAGGAATTCTATTGTAAGAAACCCAATGCTGCCGTTTGATAAATGGTTTCTTTTCTGACTCAACCTGTTCTCTCTGAGCTACCATGAAAGCTGTCTCAGATGGATTTTGCTTTTTTAAGCTTCGGATATTGGCGAATGGCAGGGTAATTATCTCGATGAATATCCACAAACCCAGGATGAGTATGGTGCTTTGGATCTTATGTCTTTTTGCCCAAGTCCAAGCTCTCTGGACAATATATCGAAGCCATTCTTTGCCCTTCATATCAACAACGAAGCGAACGTTTCTTGCTATCGAGATAGCTTTGAAGCAAAATAGCGGCAGCCATTGTATCGATTCGACCCTTGTCTCTTCGATCCTTCTTTGTCGTTCCCATCTCCAGGAGAGTCTTATGAGCAATGACACTTGTAAATCGTTCATCCCAGGTAATTATCTCAATCTCAAGACCATGCTTCAGCCTTTGAATAAATTCATCGACCTGCTGTGCTTTTTTTTCTTTTTGCCCCTTAAGGTTATAGGGCATTCCAACAACAATCTGTGTTATAGCATAGCGAGAGATATAATCACTCAATGTTGGAATGAGATTTTTGTTGTTTTCAATCGTTTCGATTGGGTGTGCTAAAATCTGGAGCGGATCACTCATGGCAATTCCTATTCTCCGATCCCCATAATCGAGCGCCAGAATTCGTTTCTTCCCGTTTTCCATCGTTCCCTATTGTCTATAGAATCGTTCTACTTCCATCATTCCTTCGATCCTTCGTATCTTTTCAATTAAACGGGAGAGATGCTCAGTATTCTTCACATAAATGATAATCTGGCCCTCAACGATCGAGCCCTTCGAGTCGATATTGACACTTCGAATATTGGTATTTTGGTAGGTAGAGATTACATGGGTAATATCTGATAAAAACCCTTGCCGATCCTTTCCGACAATTCGAAGTGCAGCGATGAAATCTGCACCGTTTGCCGGGGGCCAGCTAACATCCACAAGCCGGGCACTTTCTGCTAAACGCATGGCAAGAACATTTCGACAATCCTTCCGATGAATCTTAATCCCCTCCCCTATAGTAACATACCCGATAATTTCATCGCCAGGAATCGGACTGCAGCACTTCGCATACTGGTGCATAAAATTATCGCTTGTACCGAGCACAGAAATCCCGCTGGTAAGTTCGCGTGCCGTGGCGACAAACTTTTTAAAGAGAGATTCCGCCGCTTCTGTTTGTTGTGATAAGTCTTCGGATGTTCCCTTCTTTTCCTTTGCGAGAATCTGTTCAATAATTGTATCAGCATCAATTTTTTGGTCAGCAATGCCTAGGTAAAATGTTTGCAGATTATCAAAACGAATCGTATGAATAAATTTTAACAACTCATCTTCGCCAATATGGAGTTTGTGTTTCTTGATTCGTTTGTCCCAAAGCTCTTTTCCCTGATCGATCCGAGAACGCAATTCTTCCTTGATCCATCGCCTGATGTGTGTCTTCGCTTTATGGGTGACAACAAATTTATCCCAACCCGCATTTGGCTTCTGATTCTTCGAGGTTATAATTTCCAACTGGTCACCGCTCCGAAGCAGTGTGTTGAGTGGAACGATTCTCCCATTGACTTTTGCTCCAATGCAATGGTAGCCGACGTTAGAATGGATTTCATACGCAAAGTCGATTGGCGTGGAATTACGCGGAAGAATTTTTAAATCTCCCTTGGGTGTAAACACATAGATTTCGTCCTGATAGAGATTGAGCTTGAAACTCTCCATCAATTCTCTTGGGGTTTCATCACTCTTTTGTTCAAAGATCTCCCGTACCCAGGCTATCCAATTTTCCAGTTCTTTGTCGATGGTTGATTTGTTTTCTTTATACATCCAGTGTGCCGCCACGCCTTTTTCTGCAACTTCGTGCATCAACTTAGTCCTGATCTGAACTTCCACCAGCTTGCCGCCGGGCCCAACAACGGTTGTATGAATAGATTGATAGCCGTTTTTTTTCCGAACAGAGATGTAATCCTTGAACCGTTCCGGGATCGGTTTATAAATTTCCGAAACGATTCCGTAGACAAGGAAGCAAGCGTTATTATCTTTTGTGTCGAGGATAAAACGAACTGCAAAAAGATCGTAGATTTCATCCAATGGTTTACCGCGCTTCAGCATTTTATTGTAAATACTGTAAAGATGTTTTGGTCTGCCTCCCAATTCATAAATAATATTTTCTTCAGTCAACCGCTTCTCTATCGGCTGGCTGAATTTCTTGATGTAATGTTCCCGCTCTCTTCTTCTGGATTTTATCTGGTGTGCGATCTGATCATAGTCGGTACGATGAAGGAATTTGAATGAAAGATCTTCAAGTTCCCACTTGATTTTTGCCAAACCGAATCGATGAGCAAATGGAGCATAGATGTCGAGAGTTTCACGGGCAAATCGCTCCTGTTTCTCCGTTGGCAGGTATTCGAGCGTTCTCATATTGTGAAGACGATCGGCAAACTTGATGAGCATCACCCTGATATCACTGACCATCGATAAGAGAAGTTTTCGATAATTCTCCGCTTCCGTCACCTCATGGCTTCGAAAGATATCGGAGATCTTTGTTGCCCCATCGACGATTTCTGCAATAGTAGCGCCAAATTCCGCTTTGATGTCATCCAACTCGAATGTTGTGTCTTCGACCACATCGTGCAACAATGCACTGGCGATTGAGATATCATCAAGGGGTATTTCCTTGGCGACGATTAACGCCACTTCGTAGGGATGCTGAAAATATGGCTCACCGGACGCGCGGAGATCATTTTTATGCGCTTCGAGACTGAAGCGATATGCACGATCGATAAGATCCTCATCGACGGTGCGCAAATTCTTTTTGCACACGGCGAGTAAGTCATCACGTTTCTTTTTGTATTGGCTGTCTAACATTTTCGAACCCTCTTCAGAGGGAATATAGCGATATCACGACGAATGTCAAGAAGAGAGAATCCTCATTCCTTAACTCTGTTTTTGTTCAATAGTTCATTCATGAGAGTTTGCGCCTCCATAATTTTTGAATCTCCGCGCTTCTTCAAGTGTGCTGGGAGGAGATTTCCCAACTGAATAATTCTCTGCAAGTGTGCAGGCACGCCTTCTCTGTTCTTTTCGGCAAGTATTAATTTTGAGAGATTTAACCGACAGACGATCTCGTTATAGTAATTTTTTTCAGAATCATTTATCAATGCCCCGAGAAGTTTTTCATAGGCATCTATTGCTTTTGCCCCCTCTCCTTCGCGTTCATATGCCGTTGCTAGCCCCCAGAGGAACCCTCTGTTTTCCGGATATGAGCTGAGCCCTTTCAGGGCACAGTCAATAGCTTCTTCATATCGTTCAGCATCAATCAAGATTGTCAACAGATTATTTATGGCTGTGTATTTCGTGAATAGGCCATCGTTAAAGGCTCGCTGGAGATTTTTTATTCCTTCATCCGCTTGATTCCCTATAAAGGGTACCCAGTTAATAATCTGCGTTTTACGGCTTCTCCAGTACTGAAATGTCCCGATCCCTGTATAAGAATCGATGAGGGAAGAATCGAGTTCCAGCGCCTTCCTGAATTCTGAAACAGCAGATAATCCTTTTGTTACCCCACCAAGCCATTCGTCTCGATAAACGCGTGCATAAGATTCATACCCTAGTGCAGTTCCGAGAAAATAATGACCCCAGGCAGAAGATGGCTGCAGGTCAACCCAGTTCTTCGCAAGTGATGTCCCCTGTTCAAGCAATGAATCCATAACTCCATTAAGCATTTCCATCTCATAATCCATAATCCTTGTCTGGATCGTGCCTGCTTTAAAGAGATATCCTGCAGGTTGATCTGGAAAATCTTTTATCAAGAGAGAGAAAACGGAGTCAGCTTGTATGTACTCATGCTTAAATGTATAGTGAATGCCGGCAAGGAGGTCCTTTTTAATGCGCCTCGGCAAGTCTTGTTGTGCGGAAAGAGATATGCAGGGGAACAATAATAGAGCCATCCATAACGGTACTACTTTCAGTAACCGCTTCGACAATCGGTAATATTTTATCAAGGTTGCCGTCATCTATGCGCTCTGCCAAAGATTACTTCTTCTTAAACACCAGTGTGAGCGGCACACCTACGAATCCAAAGCAATCTCTCAGTTTGTTTGCCAGATATCGTTTGTAGGATTCCTGAATGAGTGTTGGTTCATTACAAAAGAATGCAAACACAGGTGGCTTGGATTTTACTTGCGTGATAAATTTAATTTTTATTTCCTTGGGACTTGAAGATTTTGGCGGATTTTTCTCGATGGCCGGCAATAAGGCTTCATTCAATTCGCTCGTACCGATTCTTTTATTCTGCTCTGCATGAATAGTTATCGCAAGATCCAGAACTTTCTGGATACGTTGTTTCGTCAGGGCAGAGATGAAAACAACCGGGATAAACTCATACATGCCCATTTTCTCCTTAATAACCAATTCGATATGACGCGCCGTATTGGTTTCCTTCTCGATCAGATCCCATTTATTCACAGCGACGAGCGCACATCGTTTTCGCTCCATAGTCGATTCGACGATATGAAGATCTTGTGAATCAATACCCCGCGAGGCGTCGAAAAGAATGATCGCCACATCTGCCCGCTCCAGACTTTTAAGCGTACGAATGGCACTGAAGAATTCTATGCTTTCATATGTCTTTCGTTTTTTCTTAAGCCCGGCTGTATCGATCAAAATAATTTCTTCATCCTTGTAGTTCAGTATCGAATCAATCGGGTCCCGTGTCGTTCCCGGGATATCAGTTACTACCTGCCTCTTTTTTCCAAGAAGTGCATTCACGAGAGAAGATTTTCCGACATTCGGTTTACCGATCACTGCAAGTCGCATCCGTTGCTCTTGCTCTTCCGGTTCTTCAATAAGAAATGTTGATGTAATTGTATCGAGAAAATCACCAATCTGGCGGCCAGCTAATGCGGAGATTGGAATCGGGTTGCCCAGGCCGAGTTCGTGAAATTCATGAGCATCGTGCTCACGCTTTGCCGAATCAATTTTATTAACGACCAGATAAATGGGCTTTTGCGATTTACGAAGTATGTCCGCAAGCTCTCTATCAAGCCCTACAATACCGCTGATTGCATCCACGAGAAATACCACAACATCGGCTTCTTCAATCGCGATCTCTGCTTGTTCCCTGATTGCTTGCTCGAAGATATCATCAGATTCAGTAACAAAACCACCTGTGTCGATAATGGTAAAATGCTTACCTGTCCATTCCGTCTTTGCATATTTTCGATCTCGTGTCACCCCGGGGAAATCGTGCACGATAGCTTCCTGAAAACCGAGAATTCGATTATAGAGTGTCGATTTTCCGACGTTCGGGCGGCCTATTATTGCGACAATGTTTGTAGACATAGATGATTTTCTTCTGTTCGAGAGAAAAGTAGAGAAAAATGCAAAGAGTATCAATGAATCGGGATTGCTCGTGCAGCTAAAGGGTGGGAACGATACACCTTCTTCTTAGGTTGTCGGGGCGGCGAGATTCGAACTCGCGACCTCTTGGTCCCGAACCAAGCGCGCTAGCCAGGCTGCGCCACGCCCCGTAGATCGTTGCTGACACTGTAAATATAGCCATCAGAAGGTGTAAAAGCAACGGAGTTTTATGCAGCCGGTGCTATTGCTTAGTGAGTCTGGAAAAGAGTTGAAGCACCTGGGAAACAATTGACTGCATATCCTCTCCCTCACTCATCGTCAACCAGTGAATTCGTTGATCGGCGTTGAACCAGGTCAGTTGTCTCTTCGCGAATCTCCGGGAGTTCCTTTTTGTACGCTCTACCGCCTCCTCCAATGAGATCTTTCCATCCAGATGGTCGATTATTTCTTTATACCCGACCGTGTTCAGTGCGTTCAGATTCTTTCCATACCCTTTTGCTAACAATGCCGAAACTTCTTTGACGAAACCTTGCTCAATCATGAATTCGACCCGACGATTGATTCGATCGTAGAGTACTTGTCGATCCCATAATAATGCAACCTGGAGGAAACGATGAGGAAACAATCTATTCTGTTCGGCATGGTACAGTGAGAGTGATTTTCCTGAACTGTAGTACACTTCTAGAGCTCTAATCACTTGACGCGATTTGATCTCTTTCATTTGAGAGGCTGTCACCGGATCAACTTGTTTTAACAATTCAAAAAGTCCCTGCAATCCGGTTTCTTGCAACTGTTGCTCAAGTTTAAATCGAATTTCTGGGTCCTTCCCTGGCCCATCAAAAAGGCCGTCGAGGAGTGCTTTTACATAGAGTCCCGATCCTCCGACTACGATTGGGATTCTTTTCCGGGTAACCATTGTCTCAAGAAGATTCCTGGCATCAGTGCCGTACTGCCCAGCATTATATTCCTGATCGGGTTCTAGCAAGTCGATAAAATAATGCTTCACCTGACGCAATTGTTCAGGAGATGGTTTCGCTGTGCCGATGGAGAGCCCTTTGTAGATCTGGCGTGAATCTGCAGAAATTATCTCTCCATCAAGCTTACGAGCCAAATCCAGTGAGACAGTTGTTTTCCCGGAAGCAGTTGGACCGACGATAGCGAGAATTGGGGGTGCGGAATGCATTTGAGAAACTAAATGGTTACTTAATTCAAGGCTTAATAAGGGACTTGTTTATCAGACCACCCTTTCTTTCCTATGAGAGGCACGAATTTGAATCCATGAACTTCTTTTTTATCCAACCGATCACCAACTTTTGTTACAAGATGCAAGCTTTGAATATCCAAATGCCCCACGGGAATGATCATCCGTCCTCCATCAGCCAGTTGAGCTAGCAACGGTTCCGGTATTGTAGGAGCTGCAGCGGTAACAATGATACAATCATAAGGAGCAAATTCCGTCCACCCAACGGTGCCATCTCCACTCCGGGATGCGATCCGATATCCAATCCGTTCAAAGACTTTTCTCGCACTACTCAAAAGATCGAGATGTCGTTCGATTGTATACACTTTGCACCCCAATTCTGCGAGAAGTGCTGCTTGATATCCGGAACCCGTCCCAATTTCAAGGACTTTTTCACCTTTCTTCGGTGAGAGCTCCTGAGTCATGAATGCAACGGTATAAGGCTGCGATATGGTCTGACAATTCCCGATGGGAAGCGCTGTGTCTTCGTATGAACGATTTAAAAACGGATCGGCGACGAATAAATGTCGTTCAACCTTCAGCATCGCCTGGAGAATCCTCTCGTTGGTAATTCCTCGATCCTGAAGGAGTGCGACCATTTCTTTCCGTTCATCGTCAAATCTACTCATCAATATTCCTTTAATAACACTTTAAGAAAACTCTTTGTTGTATGCCAATACGTCATCGAACTCCTTGCCTCATTGTAAATTGTTTCAATGGGAACAGAGCCAATAGTAAATCCCATACTGGCGGCATCAATCAGAATTTCAGTTTCAGCTTCATAGCCGTCTGATTCGAACCGCACTGAATCAATAACGCGTTTACTCAACAGCCTGTATCCCGATTGGCTATCCGGTATTCGTTGCCTGGTTCTCACTGAAACAAGATAGGAGGTGATTGAATTTGACACTTTGCGATGAAAGGGCATTGAACTATTTTCACGTCTGCGTGATCCGATTATGATATCAGTTCTGAGATTCCTCCACGCTTCAAAAAATTGCGGGAGTTCTTCGGGCCTGTGTTGGAGATCTGCATCCATCGTAATCACAGCTTCAATACTCTTATTCACTCGGCAGTGCTCGAAAGCGGTTCGGAGGGCGGCTCCCTTCCCTTTATTCCGATCGTGCTGGAGGAGTGTCGTCGAATATTTTTTTGCTAACTCGGCAGTGTTGTCACGCGAACCATCATCCACAACGATCATTGCGTTCTTATCGACATATTGCGATAATCGCCAGAGGAGAGACGAAATTGTATCGGCAGCATTGTAGGCAGGAATGACGATAGCAATCATTTGTCTGCACTTATAGATTTTAACCGATCAACTATTAGTGCTACTCGCTTCATTTGTTTGACATCATGAACTCTCACAATGTTCGCTCCATTCTGGATACAAACAGCAACCGCCGCTGCTGTACCTTCCATGCGCTGGCCTACAGGCAGGTCAAGAATTTTTCCGATGAATGATTTTCTTGATACTCCCATCAAGATTGGACATGAGAGTTTATGAAATGAAGTAAGCATTCGGATGATCTCGATGTTATGGTCGAGGTTCTTTCCAAAACCAATCCCCGGATCCACGATAACCTGCTCAATCCCTGCCGCCTTTGCCTTATTCTGCTGCATTTCCAGGAATTTAATAATCTCCTGAACAACATTTTTATAGACCGGATTCCCCTGCATGGTGCGGGGAGTACCCTGCATATGCATCAGAATCATCGATGCATGATACCGAGCAACAACGTCGATCATCCCGGAATCAGCTAATCCCCCGCTGATATCATTTACAATAACAGCTCCGGCTTGCAACGCCTGAGCAGCCACATTAGATTTATATGTATCGATAGAAATTGGAATGTCGGATCGACGGGAAAGTTCTTCGATGACCGGGAGCACTCGCCCCAATTCTTCTTGAGTTGAAACAGGTTGAGATCCAGGCCGTGTTGATTCGCCGCCGATGTCAATGAAATCAGCACCATCTGCACTCATTTGAAGAGCAGCATCGACAACTTGTTCTGACGAACTGTACCTGCCTCCATCTGAAAAGGAGTCTGGTGTAACATTAAGAATACCCATGATGTAGGTACGTTGCAACAGGTCGTACCTAATTTTCCCGAACTTGAAATCGTAACGATTGCTTGAATGCATTAGTATTCAGAATATCGATGGATCGTTATTGTTATGGCACACTACGTGAATGGTAGAATCCGCAGCGTGGAAAAAAGTGTACACTTCCTGCTTTCAAGCGTTATTCCACAAGTAACGCAGTATTGCCACTAGTGGAGCCCAATTGTTTGTTGCTACTCAGATTCTTTCTTCTCCATCCGCCATTCATCGCTCAATTCCATCTCCACACTCCCCTCCATGCCCTGCGTTATTTCCAGGCCGATCTAAGCAGGACAATCCCGACAGCTTTTACGGCATTTGCCATGTTGAATGGCTCTCTCTGCGTGGTGAGCTTTGGAATATCCAACGTTGTGTGATAATACGGAGCAAAATCGATAACCACCGAGTCAGGATGCCCTTTCCAGGCTGAGGAAGCCCAGCCAGGAGTTTGGCGGACGCGCCTGCTTTCACCCCATGCGGCTGTACAAACCGCTATAGCAGGTATCTCAACTTCGGGAGCTTTGAGGCGTTTGAGGCTGCTTGGGAGAAACATATAAGAATCTGTTCCTCCTTGCGATGGATTCGTCGTTGCCTCTTCCCAAAACCCTTTCTTGCCGGCATACTCTTCCATCACTTGCTTACTGATGAGCATGAGATCTTTATTATGGGGCAGTTCATTCGATTCAAAGTAGATACAATTCCTTGTCTCACCGTAGCCAATTTGATCATAATTGAATACCCCGCGAATTTTTTCAATCTCGCTTATATGTTGCTTAATGAAATATGAGGCCGATTGCATCTCCGTTCCCCACACAATGAACTTCAATGATTTTTCAGGAACCGGAAGCTGTTTGGATTGAATCAAGGATTTAAAGACACGCGCCATTTCCATAACACCTGCCGCACCTGATGCATTATCATCCGCACCGGGACCGCCGGAATCAGAATCACCGTGTGCGCAAACAATAACATAATCGGTACTCTTGCCTTCAATTGTCGCAATAACGGTTTTGGTTGTTCCTTCATGAATCTCTGTACGGGAAGAAAAGGCAATCTCAATTTCCTTATTATCCATCAAAGATTTTTTAAGCGTATCTCCGCTGGTATAGGAGAGATTAAAGAGTGGGATAGGATTATCGTTCGCAGCTTTCAAATTTGAAACAAAGGTGGTTGCTGCAATCCTTTCAATATACCGCTGCGGCATTTGCAGAATTCCGACAGCACCGGCTTCGGCGAGTTTCGCGATATCGCTGGGAGATATTCTCTGTTGAGACAAGAGGAGACATCCTTTGATTGTCGCGAGATCGATTGAATCTTTTTTATATAATTTGAGTTTCGCCCTCGTTCGGGGAACGCTAGGAGAATAGCCGCCAAGCCATTCATTCTGTATCACATTTTGGAGTTTCTTTGGGGATATGACTTTCAATGTCCATGCATAGCTGTCAAATACAAGGTGTCCGGGTTCTTCCTGAATCTCGACCTTGAAGCCTGCGATCTTCAGGTTTTTCGATATGTACTCGACCGATTTGTCGCCGGAGTAGGATCCACCTAATCTATTGCCACATAGCACAAGCTCTCGAACAGATTTCAATAATCGTTGTTCCGATATCGAGGATGAAAATGCCATCTCGAGTTTTGGCAGATTCTGAGGAATTGCGGTAGTAATTCCAAGGAAGAAGAATCCAATGATAACTAGTCGTTTCATGGCAGCCGTCAGGATAATGTTCAATGGTTGCAGTTTTCATTCAATGCACGAACGATGGTACCAAATAGTTGCTTGATGAGCAACCATAAAAAAAGGGTCAGGTGATATTCCTGACCCGCGTGAACATTTGATAACACACTGAAGTTATTTCGAACAGAATTTCTTATAGCGTTCGTTGATACGATCCCAGTGGAGGTGTGCAAGGAAGTTATCGATGTATTTTGCCCTTCCCGGTCCGTCTTTGTGATAATAAGCATGCTCAAAGACATCACATGCAATAAGCGGTACTCCCCCCCAAATGGCACCATACTGATGTTCATCGACGGTAACATTTAAAAGTCGACCTGAATACAAACGATCGAACACGAGCAATCCCCATCCGCTTAATTTCGCGGAAACTGTTGCAGCTTTAAAATCTGCTTTCCAGGCATCGAACGAACCAAATTCCTTCTCGATTGCTGCTTTGACTTCAGGACTCTTGTCCGGATCGCCATCGCCGCCAAGGACTTCCCAGTAGATATCGTGCAACAATGCACCGGAATGATTCCAGGTAAATCGGCGTTTCAATTCACCAATCACGCTGTAGTTGCCGTTTGCCGTTGACCGATCGGCACCCTCAAGGGCTTTTTCGATATTGTTCAGTGCGGTGACATACCCTTTGTGGTGGGTATTGTAATGCCAATCTGTTGTTTCGGTGCTGACGACATTCGTCAACAATTTCTTTGCTTCATCATCCGCATAGGGGCGTGGATTAAACTTCCATTCATAAGCCATACTGTTACTCCTTTGTAAAATGATAGTGATATTTGATTTGTGTATTCACGTTCTTTACTTGCAACTATTACATATTGAGAATTAATCGAGCAGCCTCAGACATCATGCTCGGACTCCAGTTCGGTTCAAAGACTATATCGACTTTCACATTTCGAACACCCCTTACGGCTTGAACCTTTCGGCGTACATCACTCGCAATCATCGGTGCGAGCGCGCAACCTGGGGCGGTTAGCGTCATCCTCACGAAAACATTTGCTTCTTCGGGTATTTCCTCTTCAATATCTACCTTATAAATCAATCCAAGATCCACAATATTAACCGGAATCTCAGGATCATAACATGTTCTCAGGGCATCCCAAATTACTTTTTCCATGTCGACATGTTCGACAGGCTGACGTTCCGTACTTGCTGACTGTTGCAGTCCTTGTTGATCTTCTGGTGGTTCTGTCATTGTGAAAATCCTGTCTTAAAAAGGATGAGAATAATCACGCTTTTATTCTGTCGAAACTGTTTCACGTTTTTCTTCGAGAGCATTGTGCAAGGTATGCCATGGAAGGCTCGCACATTTCACCCTTGCCGGGAATTCACTCACACCGGCAAACACAGCTAGTTTTCCGAACTCTTCCAAGCCATCGCCACCATGCAGTTCACCTGTTACGAGTTTATGAAACCGATCGAATATGAGTTCTGCCTCTGCCTTCGATTTACCTTTAACCAGGCTTGTCATTAATGAGGCAGATGCTTTCGATATCGCACAGCCCGATCCCTGAAAGGCTATGTCTTTCACAATATCATTTTCTATCATCAGGTAGAGTGTATACCGATCACCACAGAGTGGATTATATCCTTCCACCGTGCTATTTGCCGCCTCGAGTATTTTAAAATTTCGTGGATGTTTATTGTGATCGAGAATCACTTCCTGGTATAATGAACGGAGGTCGGACATTAGCGAAACACCTCTTGTACTTTGTGTAAGCCATCGATAAGAGCATCGATATCTTCGGTGGTATTATAAAATGCAAATGATGCACGTGCGGTTGCAGGAATTCCAAACCGGTCCATAACCGGTTGAGCACAATGATGCCCGGTGCGAATTGCCACTCCCTCTTGATCCAGAATGGTTCCGATATCGTGAGGATGGATCTCATCTAAAATAAATGAGATCACTCCGACTTTTTCTTTCGCTGTTCCAATGACTTTCAGGTTCTTGATCTCGGACAACCTTCGTGTTGCATATTCCATGAGGCTGTGCTCATGCTGCGAAAGTGATGTCCAATCCAGCCTGTTCAAATAATCGATTGCAGTACCGAATCCTATCGTGCCTGCAATATTTGGTGTCCCTGCTTCGTACTTATACGGCAAGTCATTAAAGATTGTCTTCTCAAATGTCACCGATCGAATCATATCGCCGCCGCCCTGGTAAGGAGGCATTGCTTCGAGCAGGTGCTGTTTGCCGTACAGGATGCCGATGCCTGTCGGACCGAACATTTTATGAGAAGAAAACACATAAAAATCACAATCAAGTTCCTTCATATCGACCCGGAGATGCGCTACAGCCTGAGCGCCATCAAGCAGAACAGGAATGCCATGCGTATGTGCCAATGCAATCATTTCCCGAACCGGATTGATCGTACCAAGTGCATTGGAGACATGGGTAAGAGCGACAATTTTTGTGCGCTTTGTGAGAAGTTTTTGATACGCCTCAAGTTCTAACTCACCTGAATCAATCATAGGAATAATCCGAAGCCGCGCATCCTTCTCCTCACAGAGCAATTGCCAGGGGACAATATTGGAGTGATGCTCCATCGCTGAAATGAGCACTTCATCCCCTGCCTGAACATTTACGCGGCCATACGTTTGAGCGACCAGATTGATTGCTTCTGTGGCTCCTCGTACAAATATTATTTCCTTTAACGATTCAGAACCGATGAAGCGCTGCACCTTGCTCCTCACCAATTCATAGTGTTCCGTTGCAATTTCACTGAGATGATGCACCCCGCGGTGCACATTTGAATTCTCTTCCAGATAGTACTGTTGAATAGACTGAATGACTTCTAACGGCTTTTGGCTTGTGGCGGCGTTATCGAGATAGACAAGCGGTTTATGGTGGACTGTTCGTCGCAGGATGGGGAAATCCTTCCTCACACTATGAACATCAAACAGTGTTGTCAATGAAGCTGGCGCTGTTTGGATAATGTCGTTCATACAGTTCCTTCCAGGAGCCTGCCCTGATCGAGCCGCTTGTGGATCAGCAGTTCAAGTTGTCTTTTGACTTCCTCGATTTGTATACGCCCAACAACATCAGCAGCAAAAGCATAGGTAAGGATGTCGCGTGCCCTGGATTCCGAGATACCACGAGAACGGAGATAGAACACTTGTTCTTCATCGAGCTGACCCACGGTTGCACCATGGGTACACTTCACGTCGTCGGCAAAAATTTCCAATTGAGGTTTTGTATCGATTGCAGCATCATCGGAGAGAACCAGGGTTTTATTCGTCTGTTTTGCATCGGTCTTCTGAGCATCTTTCCGGACGAAGATCTTTCCATTGAAGATTCCGCGTGATTTACCATCCAGGATCGCTTTGTATAATTCATGGCTTTCACAATTCGGCTTGGCATGATCGATTGCCGTATGATTATCAATTACCTGATCGCCGGTCCCGAGTGAAAGACCATTTAATGTGCAATCGATACCCTCACCATCGAGATGGCTGTTAATGGTATTCCTGACAATTGACCCACCCATCATAATAGAGTTGGAGAGAAATTTGCTTCCTGTTTTCTGTTCAATCTGCTGGGTACTAATGTGATAGCTTGAAAAGCTTTCAAACTGGAGCTTATCATGCTCGACGATTGCATCTTCCTCAACGATAATCGTTGTCACTGGATTTGATAAATAGCAATTTTCTCCCAATCCACCATAGCTTTCAACCAATGAGCAGCGGCTGTTGCGGTTGGCCACAATGAGGTTGTAGGGTTGAACAGCGGCTGTGTCTATCTGGGATGTCACCAGAAACAATAGATGAATCGGTTTGTCAATTGTGCAATTCTCATCAACGATGATCAGTGCCCCATCTTGAAGAAATGCACCATTCAGGGCAGCGAAAGAGTTGTTATCATAGGATATTTCCTTTGCCAAATAGCGCTCAAGTAATTCAGGTGCTTGAAGGATTACATTCTTCAGACTTTCCACTCTAACGCCGGCTGGAAGAAGTGAGAGATCCGAACGTTGACGGTCGCAGGAGCCATTGATAAACACCAATCTGATAGCGCCATCATAACACCAAGGCTTCAATTGCTCTTCGGTTAACTTAAGCTCATCCGGAATCACAATCGGCTTGAACGTTTTTTTTGCAATCGGTTGAATATTTGTGAACCGCCACTCTTCATTCCGCGTGGTAGGAAATCCCTGCTCTTTAAAATTCTTAAAAGCATTTTGGCGCGCAGTCTTTAAATAGGACGGTACGGTGTGTGATTCCGAATTCGTGAACAGTTCGAAGTTGGATTGATACCACTCCATTACATTATCCTTGGTCTTGACCATTAGGTCTATGCTCCTATGTAGAAAGAGTCTCAAGTTCGGGTTTGAGCCAGTCGTATCCCTTTTCTTCCAACAGCAGGGCGAGCTCTTTTCCACCAGATTTCACAATCCTGCCGTCGACAAGGACATGGACAAAATCGGGGACAATGTAATTCAAGAGTCTCTGGTAATGGGTCACCACAACGATGGCGTTGTCTTTGCTGCGTAATTTATTCACACCATCCGCAACGATTCGTAAGGCGTCAATATCCAATCCAGAATCTGTTTCATCGAGAATTGCAAGCTGTGGCTCAAGAACCGCCATATGAAAGATTTCATTCCGTTTCTTCTCTCCGCCGGAAAAACCCTCATTGACTGGCCGATTGAGAAACGATTCATCCATTTCCACAAGCTTCATCTTTTTCTTTATCATTTGGAGAAATTCGATTGCATCCAGTTCTTCCATGCCTCTATGCTTGCGTATTGCATTGAGCGCTGATTTCAGAAAGTAGGAATTATTTACACCTGGAATTTCGACTGGATATTGAAAGGCAAGGAATAAGCCTTCCTGTGCACGCTCTTCTGGAGCCATGTCAAGCAAGTTCACATCTTTATAAAGAACTTCTCCAGCAGTCACCTCATAGGCATCTCGGCCTGCGAGAACCTGTGCAAGCGTGCTCTTCCCGGACCCATTGGGCCCCATAATTGCATGTACTTCGCCGGCACGGACTGAAAGATTTACGCCCCGGAGAATTTCATTTCCCTGGACAGATGCATGAAGATTTTTTATTTCGAGCATTCGTTTGTGATCCTTTCGTTCATCATCATGTCATTATCCTACACTGCCTTCAAGACTGATTCCCAATAGTTTCTGTGCTTCGACAGCGAACTCCATGGGTAATTCCCTGAAGACCTCTTTGCAAAATCCATTGACAATCATACTGATAGCATCCTCGGTGGAGAGACCGCGCTGCTTACAATAGAAGATTTGATCCTCACCGATTTTCGAGGTCGATGCTTCGTGCTCCACCTTTGAAGAGGTATTTTTTACTTCGATATACGGAAACGTATGAGCGCCGCATTTATCACCAAGCAGCAGCGAGTCGCATTGAGAAAAATTTCGTGCGTTTGTTGCGTTTTTCTTAATCTCCACAAGACCGCGATAAGAATTATTCCCCCTGCCGGCAGAGATTCCTTTGGAAACGATAGTACTCCGTGTATTTTTTCCGATGTGAATCATTTTCGTGCCGGTATCTGCCTGTTGATAATTATTCACAACTGCGACAGAATAAAATTCGCCGATGGAATTCTCTCCCAGCAGAATGACGCTCGGGTACTTCCAGGTGATGGCCGATCCAGTCTCGACCTGTGTCCAGGATATTTTAGAATTCTTTCCGATGCATTTACCTCGTTTGGTGACGAAGTTGTAAATGCCTCCTCTACCCTCCTTATCGCCCGGATACCAATTCTGAACAGTGGAATACTTGATCGAGGATTTCTCTCCTACGGCAATGAGTTCCACGACAGCGGCATGTAATTGATTCTCATCTCGCATCGGAGCCGTACATCCTTCGAGGTAACTAACAGTCGCATGTTCTTCAGCAACAATTAAGGTCCGCTCGAACTGCCCTGTAGAAGCGGCATTGATGCGGAAATACGTTGAGAGTTCCATCGGACAGCGAACACCTTTGGGGATGTAGCAGAATGATCCATCGCTGAAGACAGCCGAATTCAATGCTGAATAAAAGTTGTCGCTGTATGGTACCACGGTGCCAAGGTATCGTTGCACGAGATCAGGGTGTTCGCGAACTGCCTCAGAAAACGAGCAAAATATTATTCCAAGATCTTTGAGTTTCTCTTTGAATGTTGTAGCGACGGAGACACTATCGAACACAGCATCCACAGCCACACCGGCGAGCCACTCCTGTTCCATAAGCGGGATTCCAAGTTTGGCATACGTTTTCAGCAATTCAGGATCAACCTCATCAAGGCTTTTCGGTCCCACTTTTTGCTTTGGCGCAGAATAATAAATCATGTCCTGATAGTCGATGGATGGATAGTGCACGTTATGCCATCTCGGTTCCTCCATGGTTTGCCAGTGTCGATATGCCTTCAAACGCCACTCGAGAAGCCATTCCGGCTCCTGCTTCTTGGCTGAGATAAACCGGATGATATCCTCATTCAATCCTTTGGGGGCAGTATCAGCTTCAATGTCGGTGATAAAACCCCACTTGTATTCCTGGCTGGCAAGATGTTCTATCGTGTTTGTTTCAGTACTCATAGATCATAATCAATTGATTGTGCGTGTGATTTCCTTTAAGCAGAAGGAACTGAATTTTGTTGTGCAGGTGCCTCTGAAACCGGAGAGGACACTTTTACAGTTGCCGTTGTTGCTGCTGGCTTTGCCGGTGCCACAGGTTTCATGATCGGCTTTTTAAAATCCGGATAATTCACGAGCCAGGTTGATGAGTCCATCTTTTTTACAATTTCCTTCTTCTCGAGAAACTCCAGATAGATTAGCGCAAGTTCTTCTGCCTGTCCATACGAACACTTATATTTTTTTAAATGAAGATAGGCCATCACTCCATACTGCACATCTCTAAAAAATATATTGGATTGGTGATAGATATGATATTTCGATTTAAGGAAATTCAATACTTCAATCGATAAGTTCAATAACTGGTTTTTCTGTGCTTCCATTGTATCCTCGTTATGTGTTTCAGTTAGATTATTTCTTGCAACGTAGTGTTATCGAACAAACCATCGAGATTATGCTGTAACTTTTCCAAAGGGCCGCGGATGGTGCAATTGTCAATGAGAGTACATCGCTCTTTCCCTGCCATATAACATTCAGCAACCATAGGTTTCGAATCATCTATCGCTCTGATAACCTCAGCAATAGTCAATTCTTCCGGATGTCTTAGTAAAGCATATCCACCATGGGATCCTTGCTGCGATGTAACTATGCCAGCGCGCGTCAGCTTCTGTAACACTTTGGCAAGTAAGTCGTATGGAAGTGCATCATATGTCGCCAACTCCTTCGCGGTAAAGACATGACCTTTCGGCTTCATGGCCATCTGGCGAAGAGCAATAAGAGAATATTCAACTTTTTTTGAGAGCTGTACCATATATCCGACTGATTCAGTCCTATATTGATGTAAAAAAAATCAAGGTTTGAGATTCTTGCCTTGAATATTTCGAGTGCAAATATATGAACTATTCCGTATTCTTTCCAATGCTGTCATTCTGATTATGTAACATCAGAGACCTGTAAAAAAGTTTCATTGCCCTTATCGAAAAAGGAATATTTTTGAACCATGCCAATTCTAGAAACTGAGAATCTTACAAAGATCTATTCTTCAGGAATTTTAAAGAGGAAGAACATAACAGCACTGAAGGGCGTTTCCATCGCCGTTGAACCAGGTGAAATATTTGGCCTTCTTGGGCCAAATGGAGCAGGGAAAACGACATTTATCAAGCTATTACTCTCCATTGCACACCCTACGTCAGGGAGTGCCAAAGTTTTTGATGTAGGAATAGGAAATGTCGAAATCCAGAAGAAAACCGGATACCTACCGGAAAACCATAGATATCCCCCCTTCTTAAGTGCGGCTGAGACATTAAGATTTTTTGGCCAGATTCACCGAATGAGTAGTGACAAGCTGCGAACCAGGGTCACTTATCTCCTTCAACTCGTCGGATTACAGGATTGGGCGAATGTTAAAGTGAAAAAATTTTCCAAGGGAATGCTTCAGCGGCTTGGACTTGCCCAGTCGCTCATCAATGATCCTGACCTTCTCTTTCTCGATGAACCAACGGATGGTGTCGATCCAATCGGTAGAAAAGAAATTCGAAACCTGCTCCTGGATCTGAAGTCCCAAGGGAAGACGATCTTCCTAAACTCGCATCTTCTCTCTGAAGTGGAATCCATCTCCGACCGGGTTGTGATTTTGAATAAGGGCGAAGTGATCAAAACCGGATTGATTTCCGACCTGACAGAACTTCGATCGGAATACGATATCCGCTATGAAGGCAGTTGCACAGAGGCAACATTCTCACGGCTCTCTGCCCTCGGCAAGGTCTCTCATGGAGAACTTTCTTCACTCTCGGTTTATGTCGAGAGCACTGAGAGCCTCAACGCGATGATCGACATCTTGCGTCAGGAGCAGATACGACTGCTTTCTCTGACACCGAAAAAATCTACACTCGAAGACTATTTTATTAACCTGATCCGCAAGGAAAATAACGCCCAATGAACCCTGCCATTATACTCTTTACGATTCGTGAGTCGATACGAAAAGGAATCCTGATTTTCTATTTCGTCATGTCAACAATCATTATTGCGGTCTTTGCTTTTGGAATTTCTCATGTTCCAGGAGACGACTCTACGATCACATTATTTGGAGCCCCCTTAAAATTCCAGGGCACCGTGAAAATGGGATCATCCATGACGGAAATTAATCCTGTTGAGATCTTGTTACTTCAGCTTGAAAAGAGCTCTGCGTCGATGATTATGTTTGTCGGAGCGATCGCCCTTGCCGGATTAATTCCTTCGATGCTGGAGAAAGGGACAATCGATCTGTTCATCAGTAAACCAGTCTCTCGAACGAACCTCCTCATTTCGAGATCCGTTGGTTCAATCCTCGGAGTGATCGGAAATTTATTATACTTTGCACTCGGTATCTGGGCTGTGTTTGGCCTGAAAGCAAATGTTTGGGCCGGAGGGTTCCTCCTGTCAGCAGTCATGGTTTGCCTGGCATTTTTATTCTATGCTTCCATCGTCATTTTACCCGCACTTGTCTTTCGCAATGCAATGGCAGCAGTGTTGGTGGCACTCATCTTTCTCTTCTTCTCCGGCGCAATAGAAACACGGGAGCTCTTCCTGTATAAAATTTGGGATAATATTGTCTATCACCGTATCCTGGACTGTATTTATTATGCCACACCGCAGCTCAGTGCAATGCTTGATCAAGCATCCAATTTGATCGGTGTGATGCCGTGGCAGCGAATGACCGATCCTGACGCCGGCAAGTTTACCATCATGCCATATGTCTATTCCTTCTGCTCAAGTATGGGTCTGTACGCCATCTCATTCATTTATTTTAGAAAGCAGGATTTCTAATCTTCTTAAAGGGAACCTTGTATCTCCTGCTATTTCTCTCTACATTTTCCTTAATGAAAGGAAATGAACAATGAATATTGGCGTTACCTGCTATCCCACCTATGGCGGCAGCGGTGTCGTCGCAACGGAACTTGGTAAAGCGTTGGCCAAACGCGGTCATTCCGTGCATTTTATTAGTTATGCACTTCCGATGCGTCTCAGCGGCTTCATGGACAATGTTTATTTTCACGAGGTTGAAATAGCGAACTATCCTCTCTTCGATTTTCCTCTCTACACACTTGCCCTCGCAAGCAAAATGGTAGAGGTGGCAAAATATGAGAAGCTCGATCTCTTTCATTGCCACTATGCAATCCCCCATGCAACAAGTGCATATCTTGCAAAACAGATGCTTGCTTCCGGTTCGATCAAGGTGGTCACAACACTCCACGGTACAGATATTACACTTGTGGGACTTGAACCAAGTTTTCTCGCCGTCATGAAATTCAGCATTGAGCAAAGCGATGGAGTAACCGCTGTATCACGATTTTTGAAAGAGAAGACGCTGACAAACTATGGCATCGACAAGGAGATTGAAGTGATACCAAACTTCATTGATGTGAACAAGTATAAGCGTCTCCCAGCACAGGAATTGCTCAATCACTATGCACCGAGCGGCGAAAAAATCCTTGCCCACATCTCCAATTTCAGGAAGGTGAAACGTGTCCATGATGTTATTCTCATTTTTGACCAGGTGAGGAAAAAGGTTAATGCCAAATTGCTGCTTGTGGGAGATGGACCTGAACGCTCGTCATGCGAGCAGCTTTGCCGTGAATTGGGAATTCAAGAGAGAGTCCGATTTCTAGGCAAACAGACTGATGTCATTAACATCCTCTCCGCTGCCGACCTCTTCCTTATGCCGAGTCAATCTGAGAGCTTCGGCCTCTCTGCACTTGAAGCGATGGCCTGCGAAGTTCCGGTGATTTCTTCCAGCGTCGGCGGACTTCCTGAATTGCAGCTTCACGGACAAACTGGATTCATTGCAGAGATTGGCGATGTTGAGCGAATGGCCCGTTATGCCATTGATCTCCTCACGAATCAAAGCAAACATCAACTTTTTGCACAAGCTGCACGAAATCGTGCCATCGAATTTGAATCCTCGAAGATTGTTGCACTCTATGAGCAGCACTATGCCAGGGTCTTACAGGCTTAGAGTGAAATGCATGGTGAGGGAACCGGCGCAATCCTTCGCCACGATACCACGAAAACATAATGAAGAGGAAAACGTATTTTCACTGCCTCAATCCGTTCGTGGCTCAGTGTTCCATTTCTCTCTAGCAGGGTGCTGAAAAAGAAAACCGCCCTGCCTGCCCCGATTCATCGGGGGTGGATCAATCCTTCGTTGAAAATGGGTTTTTCAGCAACCTTCTAGAAAGAATAATGTCAACCTTTCGTATCGATCCAGAAAAACATCAGCTCCTCATCGATGAACTCGTGGCAATATTCCAGGAGTCCGGTTATTCAGTTGTGGGAGCTGATGGAGTGACAGGAATACCAGGAGTGCAAAAGCTGCATAATGATGGTTATGGTGATCAGGAGAATAAAGCACCGGATATTATTGCACTGAATCAGGATAAGCGCCAGATGATCATCGGTGAGGCAAAGACCGGTGATGGAGATTTTGAAACTGAACATGCACTAACGCAATACAACGTCTTTCTCGACCAGGTACATCCACGAACAATGGTAAAAGCGAAGCTCTACATCATTGTGCCGCAGTCCACACTCAGCGAGTTCAGTGCATTCATTACACACTACATCCACCCGGACTATTGGGATCGGCTGACTCTTGTGAGTTCAAAAAGAGTGCAGCAATAGTACACTTCATATTATTGGTTATGAGTATTTCGAGGGAATACTTTCGCAGATACTAAGCAGGCTTCAAGCGGGCAAATTTTACGACAAGGCTTTTTACGCCATACTCCTCAAACTGAACCGTGGCTTTCATTGACTCTCCCGCTCCGCTGAGTCTCAGCACCTTGCCCCGGCCAAACATTTCATGCCGAACCATAGATCCAGCTTTCAGATGGAATACCTCCTGGGACTCTTCTTCATAGTTTGGCATCTCATCTGCAAAGGAAGGTTCTGTTTTCGGTTTTCCTTGAGTTGCTTTCTTCATCGGCAGCCTCGCACCAACACCTTCACTCCAATCGATATACTTACTCGTTGAGGTGCTTTCACGGAGTTCGAAGTTCTTCTCTCCAATTTCAGAGAGGAATCTTGAGGGGCTGGTGTAGGTGAGGTCACCGAACCGATAACGCATCTTTGTCTTGCTAAGAAATAGTTTTTGTTCAGCACGGGTAATCCCTACATAAAAAAGGCGTCGCTCCTCTTCCAGTTCCTGAGATTCAATCTGGTTCGGATAGAATGGGAGAAGTCCTTCCTCAACCCCTGCGATAAAGACAACCGGAAACTCCAATCCTTTCGATGCGTGGAGTGTCATCAATGTTATGTAGTTTCTAGTTTCATCCCAATTGTCGATATCGGCAACCAGGGTAACTTCTTCAAGAAAACTCTCCAGCGTGCCATCGGGATGTTCATCGGCATACTCGGTGATTGCCGAGAGTAATTCCTGCACATTCTCCCATCGAGCCATCGATTCTGTGGTGTTCTCATCCTTGTACGAACGCAGGATGCCGAGTTCATCGACAAGAGATCGCGAGAGTTCGCTAAAAGACATTTTCGATTTCAAAGAGAGATACTTGTCGATGAATTCTTTGAATTGTGCGAGCAGCCGTTTTGGCCGGTCTGGCAATGACTCGATCTCACTGATGGAATCGAGACTTCTATAGAGCGGTAGTTCCCTCTTGCGTGCATAGACATCAAGCCGCTCAAGTGTCGTGTCTCCAATTCCCCTGGGAGGATAATTGACCACCCGTCTGAAACTCTCATCATCAGCAGCATTAGCAAGGAGGCGCAGATATGCAATAACATCTTTGATTTCTTTCCGTTCGTAAAATCGAATTCCGCCAACGATCGTGTAAGGGATACTATTCCGACGCAGCACATCCTCAATTGAACGCGATTGCGCATTGGTTCTGTAAAGAACAGCGAAATCTTTAAGATTCCGTCCCCCCTCCACAATCTCCTGTTGAACCAGTTGAGAGATCTGATAACCTTCATCCTTATCATCGACACATTCGAGCAACGTAACTTTGTCGCCCGGAGCATTTTCTGTCCAGAGATTTTTCTTTATTTGATGAATATTATGCTTGATCAGTTTGTCTGCTACCGTGAGGATATGCTTGGTCGAACGGTAGTTCTGTTCAAGCCGAAAGATATTGCAGTCGCTATAATCGGTTTCGTAGTCAAGTATATTCTTGATATCGGCACCCCGAAAGGAGTAAATGCTTTGTGCATCGTCACCGACAACACAAATATTCCGATGGCGCTGGCCCAGTAAACGGATCATTTCATACTGTGCTCGATTCGTGTCCTGAAATTCATCCACCAATATGAATTTAAACCGGTCGTGATAGCGCTCGAGTACTTTCCGATGGTTTTTAAAGAGCTCTATAGGTTTAACAAGCAGGTCATCAAAATCCAATGCATTGCTTTGCTTTAGACGCTTTTCATATTCTGCGTACACCAGAGCGGCCTTCTCTTCCAGCAAACCTGTAGCCTCTTCGGCATACTCTTTCCAGCCAATAAGCCTATTTTTTGCATTGCTGATTCTCGCTCGTATCGAGGTTGGTACAAATTGCTGAAGAGACAAGTTGAGATGCTCAATGCATTTCTTGACGACATTCAGTGAATCGTCGGAATCGTAGATCGTGAAGGAGCGGCTGTAACCGATGGCTTCTGCTTCCTTGCGAAGAATCCGGGCAAACAGAGAATGAAACGTCCCCATCCACAGCACATCGGCTTTCTCGCCAACAAGCGTCCGGATGCGCCCTTTCATTTCATTTGCCGCCTTATTCGTGAAGGTAAGGGCAATAATTTGATACGGCGGCACACCGCAATTGATCAAATGAGCGATGCGATAGGTTAGGACTCTGGTCTTGCCGCTCCCGGCTCCTGCCACAATCAAGACGGGGCCATTTGTAGCTTTGACAGCTTCCTGTTGAATCGAATTTAATTGCTGAAGAAATGACATTCCCTGCTTCTGCTTTACTTGAACGAACAAATCTAAGAGAGGTTTTATTGACTCTCCGATGAAAAGGCGAATGATTATAGGGAAATGAGAGACGAAAGGCAAGAGTACAGTTGTGTTCCAATTGTGCTCATGACCAGTTCCCTGTTCACCAGGTGACTATTAGTACATTACATGGTTTTAGCAAACGTTCAGTGTAATTATTAATAGTGTGTATTGTTTTAAGAATTTCCACAGACATGTGAATAATCTTGATATCAAGTATCAAATTGAAAAGAGTAAAATGACAATGCAAAAATCAAAATGATCCTGAAACAACGCTATTAGCTTATGATCAATATTGAGATCTTAGAATCTTATTCTTCAGTAGTACTCAGCATTACTATAAAGCATGAGAACTTCAGAATTTGCAGAATATTATTGGATAACATTTTGCATTTATTATTTTCATTTTTATTTATCCTTTTTGATTTTTGAATTCCGGAAATTTCTTAGCCGAAACACTTCTTATCAAGCTAAAAAAAAGCTTTCGCTTCTGCTCGAGCATTATGGATCGGTACTCGACCACCTTCCGACCTTCCCTGATAGTTCAGACTTAACTGTACATTACTATTGATGCGATAATCGAATGAGAGCTGCCATAGAATTGATTTTCCAATAGCACGGCCATTTGTGAATTCATACGAGTATTCACTCTCTACCCGTATACCCTGCTGAGCCAATGTAACTTCCTCACGCGTCACCTCGCCTCGCAATTGACCTTGAGAGACTATTGCATACGTAAGACGCAGCGATTGGTCATTACTGCTGGCAGTTGTCACACTGTTGCCTTGAGTATCGGTTGTCTGTCCAATTCCTGTCGTAAAGCTAATTTCCCATTCGTCTTCCGGTCGGTACGAGAATTCCGTCACCACATTATCCGATAAAAGATTTCGAAAACGGTGAGAGTTCGATGTTCCTGAGAGATGATCAACTTTATGTACATACTCTGTTTGGTTCCCAATCTCCTTCACAAGCTGAGATCGGATACGTATCGATTGTTCCTTTAAATAACTCTGTTCGGGGCCGCTGACAAGCTGCAATAATCCGGTTCGCTCATTAAAACGAAACCGGAACGACAACTCAGGATCATTTTCATAAAGATGGATGTCCTGGGTGAAGAGTCTTGAGCCCGCAAGTGTCGTTAGTGTATTTTGGAAGTGGCTGAATTTCAACAGATAAATGTTTTTGCTATCAGATTCGCTGCTCCGCTCGTCGATGCGGAGGACGGTTTCTGTGCTTATCGAGCGGCATAGTTTTTCAAAAATAGTCGATGCCTCCGGTAGAAGACGGCGCGGCTGAACGCGGAACCGAATGCCGGTTTTCAAATCAGCAACGGGAATAAGCTGCTCTGCTGGAAGAAGTATTACAAGGTAATCGCCATCGAATCGCACTAGTTCATACTCATTCTCATCTGCAAGAGTATTGTTGTTCATGTCTCCCCGATAACGATAGTTCCCTGTCCCTTTTGGTACACGAATAAATGCGCGTTCCAATCTGGCAGATTTTTGATTGCCAAACTCATAGTAGAGATCAAGATCGAAAGCCCGTTGCAGAGGTGTAAATCGCGTTTGCAGCCTGGCTAAGATGATGGAGGAGTTGGCATTACCACGATCTTTAAAATCCTGAGTAAAGTTAGTTCGACGTGCAGTTATCGTAATCGATTGGGAAAGTGAATTCCAGTCCCGCAACTGAAGTGCATACCGCTGTGTTATTGCGTCAAATGCCCTCTGAAGATGGCCTCCGAGTACACTGTCCTGAGCGCGAAATTGATATTCAATCGACGCATTCCAGGGACCATTCTCTCCCAGAACAAGCGTTGGGGTAATTTCCCTGAATCCGAAACTCGATAACTCTAGTTCACTCGTTTCTTTACGAGATTGTTCTCTGCGTTCCATCTCAATCTTGAGGCCAGGTTTAAGCTTCAAAATCGAGCCGCGTATCTCTGCTCTCTGCCGCAGCCAATTGGATTCCACCCCTCCATCGAATGCACTGCGCGTATTTTCAATAGTGTAAGAAACGAGCCGGTTCAACGAATCGTTGTAGAGCAATGATGCAATTGCCCGTTGTGATGAAAACTCCTCAGTGGTGCTCAGTGAACCTACGCCTGCCTCTAATCGCAGGCTGCGTGTTGGAACGTATTTTAAATTCATTTCTCTCAGATCCTGATTACTGATTTCCGATTGATTTGCGTCCCATTTTCTTACGAATTCAACCTCATCCATTCGATCGAGTGTAATAAACTTCTTTTCTACGTGCCGCTGGTTCAGTGAAAAATCTATTTCACCGAGATCGATAGAACCGATGCTGATCTTTTTAGGATTATACCGCAAGGAAAACTTATAAGCTCCTCCCCTGCGTTGATCATCATCAAGCGTTGAGAGCCTATTTCTGTCATTCACGCTGAACGCATAATCAGCGGCAATTGAAAGCTCCTGAAGCGGAAGTGCCTGAATCCTTCCCGATACCACACGATGTAATTCGGGCACCGGTAAGAGAATGATCGGCAGATAATTCCCCCTGCCAGGACCTGCAGCCTCATAGTGGCCAACCGATTTTCTGATATACCCTATCGAATCAGGAGGAATGGAAGCAACGTAGGTAAAGGTGACTGAATACAGAGACGCGTTGGAACCGGGTGCAAACCAGACATACTGACGAGTTCTTCCATTGAGGAGAGTATCTCTCATCTCATATTGACCACGAGGTGAGTGGGTTATTGAATCGACGCCTACAAATCGGATTCCACTAAGAGAGGCCGCAAACCGATCTGAGCCACTGGTCTCGAGTCGTTTTTTCATTTCATCGTCGAGAGTAATCTCAATCGGTGAATCCGGATCATCAGCTTCCTGGAGAATTGAATTATTGATTATCATTCGTTCGCCAAAGAGCGAAGCCGAGATTGAAGCTCCGGCAATATTGCGGGTAAATTGGCGCTCAGAATATTCAAAATCGATGGTGATTCTCGAAACGCTGGTGACAAGCCGTTTTGGAGTGAAGTTCACCTCTGCAGTCGCATAATCGATAGTATAGTCCTGTGTTTCTCCCCTCTGCATCAAGTCTCCATTGATGTACACCCTTTCTGAACCTGCTATGATGATAATCGTTCGGTTTCCGGTTGGGCTGGTGAGACGATAGGGTCCCTGATTTCCATCAATGCCATTAAATTGATTTGTTGAATAGGAACCTCGCGACGTGGCTCCAACCAGAGAGAGTGTGAGAGAACTCCCCCCGCCGAATGGTTCTGATAAATTGATAAACCCCTGGGCTCCCTGCAATTTTCTTTGCAGCCTTCCAAATTCTCCTCCTGATTTTTGGTCAACCTGGTAATTGAAATCTCCAAGCACAATTTTTTGCTGTGCAGCGCTGAATTCAATAAACACTTTATCGAGTTCACGAAGCGTCTGGGTTGTGCCCTCTGGCTGGATCGGAGTATTTTCATCGGTTAAAGCTGCGATTACATTAATATCCTTTGACAGCTTTCCTGCCAGTTGCATACGAAATCCTGAGTTCAGTGAAAAGTCCCTATTCGATCCGATGGTAAATCCTCGAAAAATTGATCCGCTCTTTTTAAAATCAGAGCCAAAAAAGTCATTCATAGAGAATGATGATCGCTGCGGTTCAATGATGTGGCGTACATTTTCGTTTGAATCGGGTAGTATGGCAACTTCTCTTAAAGAATAGGATCGCTTCAGTGGAAGATTGATAAAACGATAGGATATTATGAGCGTATGAGTGGCTGAATCGTCGGCAAGTTTTTTCAGTAAATCTTTCCTAAAGGTAATGGTCGTTGGTTTGGATGAAAGGAAGTAATCACGATCCGCATTCAGGCGAATCGTTGAATCGAGGAACACCTGCTCACTTCCTTGTATGATCGTCTCGTGAGGCAGTACAATACCACTATCCTTTTTCCCAATGTTGATCTTCATTCCGTGCTTGCCGGAGACAACAGCTGCTCCGCCAGTCGTTTGAGCAGCGAGGTCTAAGGCGGAAGTAAGAAAGAGTATAATGACAAGAAGAAGTCGCAAGGATGTTATTCCGGATACTGATATATTGAATAGAGACAATTCTGTATCCTTGGAGCTATAGCATCCTCCTTATGAGGAGATGGGTTGCTTGAGTAGTATGAGAAAGCGCTAATTGAAAATACAAAAGTTGATGCAGCGATGCAAGATTGGTGAGATGGGAAGATTGAAGATTATATCTTGTAGGGGATTACTTGTGCCGAAGGGGGGACTCGAACCCCCACTTGGGGTAAGCCAAACTGGATTTTGAGTCCAGCGCGTCTACCAATTCCGCCACTTCGGCATTACGAATATCAATTGATTTCAGGTGTTTCAAATGATTTCAATTGCGGCACCAAGATAATCAAGAAATGTAGTGAATGCAATAACCTGGAATATTTTACCGCGTCAGAGCAGTTATTATCACAGATACTTTTTTATTTCCTGAATCACATCTACGTATTCCTGTTCCGAGAGAAGAATTTTATTTTCCGGCATCATATCAAACGTGCTTCCCCATTTGGGAGCAGTTTCGTATTTTGGCACGATATGAAAATGAACATGCGGCATTTTATCGCCATAAGCACCGTAATTTATTTTTTGTGGGGAAAAAGCCTTCTTCACTGCCGATGCAGCTTTTGCGACATCATTTATAAATTGATGTCTATCCTCATCAGACAGCTCGAAGATCTCATTCTTGTGTTCCTTCTTATAAACAACAATACAACGCCCTTTGTAGGTTTGTTCTTTGAATAAGTAAACGATCGAAGCGTCGAGCTCACAGATTTCGATCATGAGGTCTGTCACGCGAGAATCTTTAGAACAATACATACACGGATCGGGAGTGTTCATACTTTTCTTTCTCACATTATTAGCAGATATTAATCATTGACCATATATTTGTGCTGCTCATGCTTAGGTTCCTATGAGGACATCATTTTTTGTCGAGAGCGGGAGTATCATGACGATTCGAAATCCTCTGGATTATTTGACACCGCTCCTTCACTTCATCCTTTACCTTGTTCGGGCTGAGGTGAAATAATCCATGGAAATTGTAGACAGATTTTTCATTGGAGTCAATAATATCCGATTCTTTACATCATTCAGCCAAATAAAGGAATCTTGCAATGGATACCCAAAATTATGCGAACCATCGTCGATACGTTCCTATGTATCACGGAGTTCTCTTCTTCCTGCTCATCATTACATTTGTCGGTTCATTGGTCAACTTGTATTCATCCATCGGTGACCATCAAAGAATCTACAGCGCATCATTGATCACTGTCCTTACATTCTGTGGACTCATCCAGTTTTGGTATAGCAGGGCATTCGCTACAAAAGTTCAGGATCGGGCGATACGGGCGGAAGAAAACCTCCGTCACTTTGCTATGACAGGCAAATTGTTTGATCCAAAATTGAAGATGGGGCAAATCATCGCACTTCGGTTTGCTTCAGAGGAAGAATTTCTGTCTCTTGCCAAGCGAGCCATCGAAGAAAACCTCTCACGCGAAGATATCAAGAAGGCAATCAAAATATGGCGTGAGGATAATTATCGGGCATAGCGCGGAAGGATAAATGCTCTTGAACAAGGGCTCTGCTTTGAGTTCCAAAGAAAGTGTCCGTTTAACATAAGCAGTCTCGCCAGGACGTCACGGCATACCCTTAGTCAAAGATCATTCTGAAAATCTTTACCACAGTGAAGGTTTCCATATCTGACTACCATCCGTCAGAATAAATGGATCAGCGAACTGATGTTTCAAATACTGCTCTTTATTCTTTTTAACCTATCAATTTCAGAACGCCTTCTGTGTAATTGTTCATCATTTTTTCCATCGTACTTTTCAGTAATCATCTTTATATCTGCCATTAGTTTGATGAAATTCTGCATTTGGGATTTCTCTTCCGGCTCGTGCTTCTTTTGCTTCTCCATGATTCACCTCAAATAAAAACCCCAAGTGCCCGGTAGAGGCTTCGCTAAAAGCCTTTTGTGACACTCAGGGCAGTGAAAAATCCTCATCAAAGAGGAGTAAATCCCATTTGTTGGATTGGCGATTTCCTACCGAGTGAATTAATAGAATCTTTCTTTAAACCCACCTCTGTCTTTTCATTTTCTCCCAATTGGGTACATAAGCATTCATTAAGCTCTTGAATAGCTTTCCATGATTGGGGACATGTACGTGAATGAGTTCGTGGACGATAACATAATCCTGGAATTGCCGCCGTTTATGTATCAAATCCTTGGCGAAGCTCACTCTGCCAGCCGTCGAACAGGATGCCCATTTGTTTTTCATCCTTCGAAGCTGAATGAGTTTGGGTTTAACACCAATCGTATTCGACCAGTGATTCACCCGTTCCCGGAATTTCTGTTCTTTTGTTTTTCTGTTCATTGCTGGACTATCAATTTGAAAATCTTCTCCATCGCTTCCTTTATTTTTTCCTTCCCAAGGGGCTTTAACAGTAGGGTATACAATTCCAATTTCAAATCCCTTCTCTCATTTCCGTTCACCATCCAGTTGGGATACTTGTCATAGAGCGCGGACACCTTTTTGGAAAGCTCATCAACGCCAAAGGTCGAGTATGTTTTGAGAACCCAGTAGATGGAGAAAGTGCGAGTATCAAGTTTCTTCTCGGTCTGCTCTTTCTTAGCAATATTCACCTGCTTCACAAGTTCTTCGAGCTGCTTAAGTGCTTCGATGGTATCAACCTGACGATTATCATATAGCTCGTTGATGGCTTCCACCCGTTCTCCAATTCCAAAGAGGAAAGGGTTCTGGTTTTGATTATCGTCAACAAATACCCGGATGCTTCTGGTGAGATTGACTACCTTGGACTTGTCAGACTTGGGGTCTTTTTTGAGGGCTTCGAGAGTCTGTTCATTGATTGCATAGATGGGTAATGGTTCTGCAAGCTGACTCACTTTGACGTACTCCTTCACCAGCGAGGCGGTTTTCCGCATCAACTCTTTGTCAGCATGAACTCTCGGCATGAAGGCTGATAGAACGGTCTGGTAGAGATGTGATAGTTGGATGTAGTCAGAGATGTAATCTCTCAAAAACTTATCGGGGGATATAATTTCATAGAGGCTCTCCAACTGTTTGAAGAACTTGAAGAAAGCCTCTCGCTTTTCCTTATCAGTGAAGTATTCAATCGCATACTCGACCAGCTTGTCCCCAGTCTTCCCTTTCAACAGGTTGAGATATTCTACGGCTTGCTCCTTCATCTGTTTGGCAAATAGATTCTTGAGGACATCGATGTTTTTGATGACGCTCGTTACGTCCGCTGAATCGAAGGCAAGTGCCTTCTCCATATTGTCGAAGATGCCGACAAAATCTAATACGAATCCTGATGGCTTCTTCAGTCCCTCCTCATCTTCATAGGGGCGATTCACTCTTGCTATCGCCTGGAGCAAGGTGTGGTCTTTCATTGGTTTGTCGAGATACATGCAGTACAAAATCGGTGCATCGTACCCGGTCAACAGCTTCTCTGTGACAATCAGAATCTTCGCAAGGCTATCTTTCTTGCGGAAGACTTTCTTGGTCTCTTTTTCCTCAGCCTCTTCGAGATAATACTCCTTGAGTTCTGGTCTGTCGTTGTGGGCCGGGGAATAGACGACAGTTGAATACTCTGGTGGTAGGTGCTTATCCAAAGCCTTCTTGTAGAGAGCGCAGGCTTCCCTATCTACCCCAACAAGAAATGCCTTGTATCCCATCGGCATCACATTCTCCAAGTAATGATGAGCTACAAACTGGGCAACCTTTTCAACTCTGTCAGTTGCTTTGAGAAAATTCTTGGTGTTTACTGCCCTGTCAAGAATCTTATTGAGTTCCTCAATGTCGCTTACCCCCTCTTTCTCCATCATTGCATAGAACTCTTTCTCAAGTGTCTCTCTTGGAACCAGCATCTCATTTGGAGCAAGTGTGTAGTGGAGAGGAAGTGTCGTACCATCCTCAATTGATTCTGCAATGCTGTATTTATCGAGATAGCCCCGGTCATCTTCTCTCCCAAATACTTTAAAGGTTCCTTTCCCATAGAGAATTTTGTCTATTGGAGTACCTGTGAAACCGAAGTATGTGGCATTAGGAAGTGCCGCCATTAGATAATTGCCCAAATCTCCTGACGTGGTTCGGTGAGCTTCATCCACCAGCACAAATACGTTTTCCCTGGTGTTAATGTCCTTGGGAATCCCCTCAAACTTGTGAATCATCGAGACAATAAGACCACGGTAGTCACTACTGAGAAGCTCCTGAAGGTGAGCTTTGCTCTCAGCTATCTTGTAACTTTCAAAGCCATAAGCTTCAAGATTCAAGAATAGCTGGCTCTCAAGTTCATTCCTATCGACAAGCATTATGATGGTGGGTTTCTCAAACTCAGGCTGTTTGATGAGTCTCTCGGCGGAGACAATCATCGTGAACGTCTTGCCTGAGCCTTGCGTGTGCCAAATCAGTCCGGTTTTCCTTTTCTGTTCTATGGAACGCGCAACAACTTTTTCGACTGCTCTTGACTGATGCTGGCGAAGAACTATCTTCTCAAGCTCATCCTCTCGTTTGAAGAACACGATATAATCGTGAAGCACTCTGAGGATACGTTCTCGGTCAAAGAACCGCTTGACCTTCTTCTCGAAGTTCCCTTTCTCAACCTCTTTCCAATTGAAGAGATTTTTTCTGCTCAGGTTCCAGGTAACACCATAGAAGAAATCAATCAGGTGAGTAGCATCGAAAAGCTGATTGGTTGTTACAAGCTCGGGAGTTTCGGTGTGGTATCTTCGAAGCTGGTCAACGGCTTTGGGGATCGCCTCCTTCTCCTCAGGTTTTTTATTCTCTCCAATTACGATTGGGATACCATTGATAAGGAAAATTATATCTGCTCGGTTGGTGAATTTACCATTGGTGTACGACCATTCCTCTGTGACCTGGAAGATATTGTTCTCAAGGTTATCAAAGTCAATCAGTCGAACATTTCTTTCTCGTTTTTCTACAGAGACGTAGACTGACTTCTTGCCACGGAGCCAATCAAGGGCTTCTTTGTTGCCTTCAATAGTGTTGCGGATGTTCTGAAGCCTCTTGACAACTTCGTCCTCATTCTCTGACGTGATGACTTTGGGATTCAGCTTGAGAAGCATGTCCCTTAAGACTGCATAGAAAAAAAGCCCTGTTTCCCCTTCACGCAGGGATAGCGCTTCGTCTTGAGTAACAACCTGCCAGCCAATCTCAGAGGCGTACTTCAAGAGAGGTCTGTGGACTGTACTATTTTCACTGAGTGGATTTTGCAATTTCCAAAATGTTGATTGTTATACAAAGGCTAACATCTCTCAAAACCTATCTCTTTAGGTTTTCTATGTCGCATACCTCATAAGAGGAACTTAGAAAACCGCATTTATCAACAAATTATCGACGTTTTATAAGTCTCTTTTTGCCTTATTCAATTAAAGGACTTATAAAAATTATACTAATTCCCAATGTCCAGACTTACGAGTACCAATATGTCGAATTTTATTGCCCTTCCTCAGGAGCTTTAAAAGTCGAGCAATCTGATTGCGATTGAGAGTTGGGAACAATTGTCCAAAATCTGAATATATACCTTTCCCGTGTTCCTTCAAGTGCTTCAAGATGAGGGCTTTCTTTTCTTCAGAGTCTAAGCCAATACTCCTTGTGTATACCCCACGCTCACCGACAAACGTATAGAACTTCTTCGAGAGAATATATCGTGTTCCTCTTCCGCGTCCTACAATTTCGATAACGCCTTCATTTTTTAATCTCTCAATATCAGGGTGGGCATCAGGTGATATTGATTTGTTTCTTCTTATGTCATCCAACAAAACCAAGTCTCTCAAGCTCCAATTGATTTTCCGCTCTGTGCTAACCTGTTCAAAGAATTGTAAAAATTGTGGGTCTTGTACTTCTGCACGAAGCCATAGAACGACATTGAACTCGTCCGAACGCGAATAATCCGGTCGCTCCTTTGCTTCTTCAATTGTACGGCGAAACATCTTATCGACGCCTTGCCCTGACCGTTCGACTAATCCGCATTTTTGAAATACTTCGGCAATTCTTCTATTGCGTGGATTTTGTTTAGTAAGAATATTCTCAGCAGTAACCCCTGCGGGAAACCCACCCGGATTTTCTATAACCAATAACTTTGGAGAATGACGAATGAAGACCGAGCTGCCTAACCGATAATCACGATGACAAACAGCATTTAAAAGGGATTCACGAACCACTTCTTCATTGAAGTTCTGAATATCACGCACAAAGAGTCCGTCTTGAATATGCTGGACACCGTTCCTTTTATTAATTGTCTCCCACAGCTTATCCTGAATAGCCAGAAAACCGTTCCGAAACTCTTCGCGAGCATCGTGCTGAATTGCAGATTCCTCCAAGCGAAACTCATAAACGATTTCTGCGTTTGCCAATAATCTTCCCAGCGATTCTCGTTTCCCCAAAAGTATCAGAGCTGCATAGTTGAATCTATTTCCATCAAACAATTCGGCATCAATTAGAAGCCGCTCTATAGAAAGATTCAATAGCTCATCATTGCGAGACTTTTTGTGCCATTGTTTGCGAAAGGTCTCAATCGCAATAGGGTCGAGGTCGTCAAGTGTAGCCCCAACACATTGTTCCGCAGAGAAATCTGGTTGAGATTCTGCAAAGATAGTTTCTAATTGTTCAGGTGTCATTGGCTCCAACCGGTCAACAACACGCATCATGTACTTTCCTTTGCGATGGAGAGGTCTACCCATCGGACGTGATGGTATGGAAAAAACAACGACACGCTTCCCTTCATAGAATAACTCGTCAATATCTAAACGGATTTTCAATGCAATATAGATGTCGGTTTTTAACTTCTGTAAATTTTTGAATGCTGTGGAGCCAACAACTTTTCGCGGAAGCCGATTTGTTACACCGAGCACAAGCCAACCACCGCGCTCATTCGCAAATGCAACGCAATACTCAAGCAATTCTTCGTAGTCGAACTGATTCTTTGCTTCTTTAAATTCCACATGCTCATTTTCTCTGGCAGAGAGCAGATCTTCAAATTGTTCTTTTGAGAATGACATTATTCCATATTTCCTTGAAACTCGATATTGTTGACTCTCATTTGACCGGTCATGAGCTGATGAAGCATTGATTTGAAAAGACTCCGCAACTGGAGTGTTTTGCTTTCTGCATTCTTTATCTTAGTATCGAGCAAACAAAGTACTCCGCTAAGATCTCTCTGTTCATCAATGGGTGGTAGTGGGATTCGGATGCGTTCAATTTGCTTTGAGCTAATATTCGGCTGTTGTGAACCGCCAGCACCATCACTTATAGCAGCAGTGAACCTCCTATCTAATACCAATTGAAATAGGAACTCAATCTCAACTTCACTTTTAACCTGAAATCTCCCCACTCGTTGATTTAGAAAAGCGGGGCAATCTGATTCGGTGAGTCGTGCTACTTTAATTCCACCGCTTACTATGGGTCGTGTCATCGCCAAAACAAGGTCACCGGGATTAAGACAGTATTCCGCATGTTCATTGAGGTATTCCAAAGGAAGGAATGAGACATCATCCCATAAACACTTCCCAAATGAAACATTGGCAATCTTAAAAAGCCTTACTCCGGATTTGGAATAGTCAGCACTCTTGAAAGCATATCCTCCCTGAAATGTCGCTACATCACCGACGCTGGTCACTTTCCAACTCTTCGGTATCAGCCCAATCTCTGTCTCCTTCAGTTCTTCACCGTACAGTCCTTCCATGAACAGCTTTGCCATCAAAGCACTCTTAAGTTCTTTTGTGCTCTCGATTATCTTTTCCTGCACTTCAATGGCTTGCTGAATCTTTGAGAGGATGGCGGCAATCTTCTTCTGTTCGGGGAGAGGAGGAAGTGGAATACGAATATCCTGTACCTTGAAAGATGACACATGCTTAACAGTGGTGTACCCAGTAGCATCTTCTATCTGTTTCAGAGGTCTTTTTAAGGCTTGATATATGTAGAATGGTTCAACTCCAGAATCCAAGTCTATCAGCCTACAAACTCGCTGATTTAAGACCGCTTTACCACCTTTCCACCAGCAAGGCTGGAAGTCACCGTCCATCCCTATTAGGACATCGCCATCGTTTACTAAGTAACGTTCGTCAAAACTTCCGCGATAATATATATCACAACTCTGAACTTTGAGACTTCTTACTCTAATCAATGGGATACCATCAGATTCGTTGAAGCCCGCAGATTCGAAAGGATATCCGTTTTGAACTTTGCAGTAGTTACCTAAACGAGCAACATCCCACTCTACCGGTATGTGTCCAATCTCAGTCTCTTTGTATCCGTCACCCTTCATCATTTCAAAACCTCAAAACCAAACCGTGCAAAGATACCTTTCAAGCCAGCATCAATGTTGGCACTCTCCCGCTCAAGAACTTTGAGTTCTTCAAGCAGGACAAGTATTTCACGGTATTCTTCTGCTGCTTCTGTTTCAATATATCGTGAAGGACTAAGGTTATAGTCATTTTTGACCGCTTCTTCAATGGATATAACTTTTGTGAATCGGTCAATGCTCTTAAAATCGTGATATGCTTTCGCAATCTTATGTATCTTCTCATCAGGAAGGAAATTCTTGGGTCTTCCCTTCTCGAATTCCTGAGAAGCGTTGATGAGAATTATTTTATCCCTCCTCTCTTTAGGCTTATTCTTGTTCAACATCAAGATGATACCTGCCGCTGTGGTATTGTAGAAAAGGTTATCAGGTAGCAGAAGAACAGCATCAATCAAATCGGCATCTACAAACGCCTTCCGAATGTCCTTCTCCTTGTTTGAACCTTGACTTCCTGAACCTCTTGAAACAGCCCCTGTGTCGAGTACAACTGCCATCCTTCCCTTCTTATTCAGGGAAGCGTCCATTAACTGAACCCAGCCCCAATCAGCAGAACTGGCCGGTGGGTATCCTCTTTTGAATCGCTCATAAGTATCATTCTCGTAGAAATCAGAATCATAGCCATCCTGGTTCCACATTGGATTGGCAGTTACAATATCAAAGGTCTTGAGTGAGCTACCGTCCAGAAGCTTGGGATTCCTCATTGTATCACCAATAGTAATCGAGCCTTCCATATCGTGGATAATTGTGTTCATCTTTGCCATTGCGTAGGTAACGTGGTTTTGCTCCTGGCCGTAGAGTTGGAGTGGTTTTGATACCTTCTTGCCATTCATTTTTTCAATGAGAGCAAGTTCGCATTTAATGAGGAGCCCGGCAGTACCACAAGCTGGGTCATAGACTGTCTCTCCTTGTTGAGGGTCGAGGATATAAGCCATCAGCCATCCAACTTCTTTTGGTGTCAAGAACTCACCAGCGCTCTGCCCCTGTCCTTCTGCAAATTTCCGGAGGAGGTAATCGTACGCTCTTCCAAGAATGTCAGGTTCACAATCAGCCAATCCAAGTCTCTGCTTGCTGATAATTTCAATAAGCGTACTGAGCTTTCCATCATCGATGATTCTCTGTCCGCTTACGGTAGCATTGAAGTCTACGATGTCAATGACACCTTGAAGTCCTGGATTCTCCTTTGCGATTGCCCTCATTGCTTCTGTTAACTTCTCACCGACCTTAGAGGTCAATTTCCGAATCTGAGGCCATAGTGCTTTGTCCGGAATGTAGAATCGAACCAGTGAGTGGTCTTTAGCTATCAATTCCTTTGCAGTCTCTTCATCTCCAAACTTCTCTGCGACACGCTTTACTTCATCTTCAAAAACATCAGAAAGGCGTTTTACGAAGATAAGCGGTAAGATGTAGTCTTTGAATTTGGGTGCGTCCACTGCCCCACGGATTGAGCAGGCAGCTTCCCACAGCCAACCTTCGAGAGTTTTTACATCAAGCTGGCTCGTTGTGCAGTTCTTATTTTCATATTTAATTTGTATCCGCTTTGATTTTAGTTTTCTCAATTCGGTAACTCTTTTCTTTTTAGGATTATGACTTCTCTTAGACATCGAGATCTTTCATGATTAAGATTTTAATACGAAAAGATTATCACAATCTTTGTTCATACACTTGTATGTAGAATTATTATTCTTTGATAATAATCGCGATTCCATTGAATCATTTTTATATTCTATATATTCAGTAGCAGAAGAATCTGCTATTCTAATAGTTGATGACCCAATCGAACCTGAGCTCGACTCAATAAGAGAATAATAATCCTGAGTATTGTATTGTCCTTGCCTAATTTCAATTGACCACCAACTACACTTTGGACATAGAATATCGTCCTGACCTGATGAATAATCAATTTCAACTTCATGCCGTTTTAATATCTTGGAGAGCTCAAGGATTAAATATTTATGTGTTTCGTTAAACACATCCTCGCAAAAGGTTATTCCCCTATCTAATTTTATCGTAGTCTCTTCCCAATCGCGGACAATATGTTGTTGAGACCAAACAATCTTCCCTGGATAACTTTTGGGTACAAGATATTTTTGAGCGACTTTCTGTGAAGCGAACCTGGAGAAATGTGCAATATCATTTCTAAAAGCCAATATTTCATTCCACATTTGGTCAATCATTACTTGTAGTTCTCTGGGTACTCTATTCCATATAACTTTGTAAGCAGGTGTTGATATTTTTATATTTTCATCCAAAGAATCAAGTTTCATAAGTATGGAATGCCATAGTAAAATCAGCTCCTGCCATGCAACACCCAGATGTAAGAATGCAGATTCGAATAATTGCCAGTGAATAAAATGTCTTTCTCTAACATCCTTTATTTTTATCGAATCGACAAGATAAGAATACAAACGATGAGAGGCTGCGAGTTGACAGAAACATGAATAATGAGCCATGCAAATTAGCTCATGTATTCTTGATACTTCTTCAGCCTTTTTCATGTTATTAAACTTGTGATTAATAGCGTAAGGAAGTAGATAGCCTGTAGATTTTTTAATTCGAACTCCGATATATGATTCCCAAAAGACAGAATAAAGTGGGAAATGCTCCAATATTTGTTTGTAAAATAATTGCTCGGTGACATCTCGTGTTTGATTAGGGAATTTACATCTCATTAGGATAATCCTTGAGATACATACGATGGAGGGCAGAAATAATCATGAGGTAAATCATTTTGCCTGATAAACAAATTTCAATATTTATCAGACTGCAAAATCTTAATTGGAAAGAATATCTAACAGCTTATCCTTATGTTCCCAACTAAGAATTTCTGAAAAGTTGCCAAGCAATTTCAATGTCTGCGGCGCCCATTTGTCTTCCGGATTAATAATACTTATCCAGTTGCCCGACTTCCTCATTTCTTTCACATCATAATAACTGAATCCGAGCTTAATAGTTTTATTTTGAAGATTGGAACCAGATAAAACATTTACAAATTTTTCTTTGCTTTCAGTTTTGCGATAAAAATCTACTTTGTGAATGGTTGTCTTACCAAGAAGTTTATAATTATTCACCACATCAAGCTGTTTTTCTTTGAAATATACCTCTACAGCAAATCGTAAAATATCTGAAGTGCTAACCTGGTGTAAAAAGACCATATCGTTTATCGACTTCAGCGCATTAATCAGGTCAATCATCCCGTCGCCGATTTGGTCATAGACGCTATCTTTAAATAGCACCCAACCGGAGTACTCCACTGAATAGGACCTACAAATATCCTGTAATAAGCTGAGACGATGTTCATTATCGAATATTTTAACACCACGTGAGAATAATGATTGCAATGTTTCTCCATTATCGTGCAATCTTACTTTATTCTCAGGTCCCTGTTGAGCGAATATTGTTATGCTAACACCATTGGAGTGTAAATAAGGTGTTAATATGGCACATTGTTCACCTACTCTTAATATTTCTGAGTGTTGCCGCACTGCAGATAAGTACATCTCTAAAATTGCATTGCAGTCATTCATTGTTTAGTCCTAATGATAATTGTTCTGGAAATCTTATATTCCACTTATTTAGAATATAACTGATTTGTTGAGAAGGCGGAATATGTTCTATATTACCCTCCCCTACGATGTAGTTATCACCATATTGGTCATGCCAAATATGTTCATGCCAACCATTAATCCTACCACCTTGCGCAGCAAAACGAGCAACGTGCCAATCTATTCCTCTAATTCTTCTGTTGTTAAATAAATACGCAGCTCGAATTGTTGCGATTGGAGTATCTGCTTTAGAAGCAATGAATCTAAGGTTTAATCCAGCATCATTCATTACCTCAAGGTCTATAATGTATTTGCCGTTATCATATTGAAACTCGGGTGGTACATCTAACCATGTATCCACCTCCTGAATGACGTGGTCTACAAAATGTGAAGTTATGACGATGCTCAAGGTTAGGATTCAATTATTAACATTAATATAGTTTCAGGCTCATCAAAAATCAACATTGCAAATAACCAATGGCTTTCGTTCAATTTGTCCTAAATATCCCCCTTAAGTGTTAGATAATCGATTTTCAAAATAATTCAGTTTAGTGTTTTATGAAGAAGTTCTTGACTAAAATAGTCTGAATTTCAGCTACCCCACCTGAAGAATGACCAAGCAATTTCTGTACTTCATTTATATAAGAACCATTCTGAACAATTTACGCTGCATATTCAATTCAGCCGATTAGCCTACCTAATTAATAAAAGTTTCTTCGTATCCACAAAATTCCCTGCTTGTATTCTGTAGAAATATATTCCACTTGGTAACTCCGGTCTCCATTGAATTGAATAATATCCTGGCTGTTTTATTTCGTCAACAACATTAGCAACAATTTCTCCTAAAGAATTATACACCTGAATAACCACTTTACTTTCTTTGGGTATCGCATATCGAATGACAGTTGATGGATTGAATGGATTAGGGTAGTTTTGTGTGAGCATGAATACGCTTGGTATTTGTTCAGACCCCGCTATCCCTGTCGTAGCGGTGACTCCTGACGCTGATACTCTAATAGTATCAGGTGAAGTTGGAGCGTTACTGATAAGAATCATAGTACCTGACACGAGCCCAACAGCTGTCGGTGAGAATCGTATGGTGTCAACCGCTGATCCATTCGGCAGTACACTCAGAACATTCACTCTTGATGTGATTCCTTGAGCGGTGGTAGAGATATTTGTTATACGAAGAGTATCGTTGCCGGTATTTGTGATCGTAAATGTGGTATCTTTGTATTTACCAACAAGCACTAAGCCCATATCAAGATGTGTGACGCTGATCTTCAATCCATAGGTTGCTGCATAACCTATGACCTTGACAGTATCAGGAGAGGTAGAAGCATTGCTCTTGATAACAATCAATCCATTCGATTGCCCCGCTGTAACTGTATTATATCTAATTGTGTAACTCGCGAATAAACCAGGTAGAATTTTGGTGATGATCGGTCCCAATGAATAGCCACTGCCCATAATGGACATTTCTGTAATTAGAAGTGTATCATTCCCAGTATTCAAGATGTAGAATGTTGTGTCCTTGGCCTGATCCAGCTTAATTTTACCAAGATCAATCGATGTAGCTGATGTCTGAAGACTGTATTTGAGTCCATATCCTATCACAACTATCACTTCAGGAGATGTTGCAGCATTACTATTTACGGTCACAGATCCAGCAAATGCACCACCTACTATTGGTGTGAAGCGAATTACAATATTCTTCGATGCCCCTGGAGGGATTGATATGTTATTCTGATCAACACTCAAGGCCGACGCTGAAGGCGTTATGCCGGTTATTTTCAGTGTGTCGTTTCCCCAGTTCGTTATCGAGACTATCTTAACAGAATCCTTACCAACTCTCACCCTCCCATAATCTATATCCTTAAGTGAATAAGACGGTACTGGGATTCTATTAGTGCTACCCGCTTTAAACGACCAAATATTTGAGAATGGACCATCGCCACCGATATTCGCTCCCTTAACTCTCCAGAAGTACGTCGTCCCGGCTGCAAATTGTTTGTTGGAATTTCGATAACCCGCTACCGATACAGTGGCACTATCATATATTGTAGAAAATAAAGGACTGGTTGAAATTTGAATCTTGTAGGACAACGCTGTAGACTCTGGTTGCCATTGTAACCAATCATTCTGATAAACATTCTGCTTACTGGAATCTGGATAGATAAGTCTAATAGAACTCGGTGCATTTTGAACTGTAGTGAAACTCCTTATTGTGGACCACTCAGTTGTATCACCTGGGGTTTGTGCTCTTACACGCCAATAGTAAGTTGTAGATCCTTGAAGTTCTGGAACTGTTAGGCTCGTACTTATGGTATCTTTTGAATAACTTATGACATTGAATGTCGGTTGCATGGACACCTGCACAGTATAAGAAGCAGTGCTTACTACAGAGGACCAACTTAGTCTCGGAGTTCGACTTACCGATGTCGCTTCTGATATAGGAGTTAATAATTGCGGAGTGCTCGTTAGCTTGGTCGTGAAAGTACCAGTTCCCCATTCTGATACCCACGTTGTGTTCTCGGCTCTAACTCGCCAATAGTATATACTATTAAGCTGTAAATTTGATATTGTAAAGTTCGTATCTACAATATTTTGATTAATAAGTGATGTTACGCAAAATTGAAATAATCGTATATTTGAACACAGCCCAAAGAGTGAAACTATGTAACTGGTGAAATTAATCGAAGGATAGCCCATGGACAAGAAACTCCTTCAATTATATGTTGATGGTCTTCTG
>JAZDJN010000034.1:0-68932 GCA_043803945.1 bacterium
CGAAGATATTTGCCTGAATGTGTTTTTGGTTCTTCTTGAACATTGCGTCACTGATAATTGTTGGTGTCTGGTTGTTCGTCTAGCAATATTTCCGCAATTATCATGCCAACGTATGTTGACCTTTTTAGAGTGAACTCATTAGTTAATTCGACAGAGCGGAGGGCTTCCTCGACTTTACGATGGTCGGCCTGTTTGGCATCCCGAACATCCCGGTTTTTTAAATCGCTCCATCAGCACAATATCCGAAATGGTGAATGGAAGAATTGGGTCGATGGAATCACGTTGTGGTACGTATCCTAACCGAAGCGCTCTTCCATCGATATTCTCAAGGGTCATCCGTCCCTTTTTGGTTTCAGCATCCCCACAATCGCTCTGATGAGGTTGGTTTTTCCTGATCCGTTTGGCCCAACAATTCCGACAAACTCTCCAAGCTCTATCGAGAATGACAGGTTGGGAATTATGGTTCGGTTATCATAGCCAAGGTCAGCCGCTTCGAATTCAATGATCTTCTGCATTGATGGCATCCTTGTGATTAGTTAAGTGCGTTTACTAGAGATCGAACATTATAATCGATCATTTTCAGATAACTCTCTGTTCCCTGGCGTCCGTTCACCGATGTCGCAAATCGAATCACTTTCTCTCCGGTGGCTTTCGCGATTTGCTCCGCCGTATTCTCTTCAAAGTATTGTTCAAGTCCAATCACCTTCACTCCATTTTTTCTCATCGAAAAAATTAATTCCGCTGTATGAGCTGGCGATGGAGAAATCCCAGGCTTTAGTTCTATGTAGCCTGCTACGTCGAGGTCGAAGCGCTTCGCAAAACAATTAAAGATTGAATGATAGGAAACCAATTGAGACCTTTTAAATGGCTCGAGACTTTTTTTCCAAGCGATCATTTTCGCATCAAGTTCTTCCCGGTACCGTTCAGCATTATCTTCGAAATATTGTCTATCAAGAGGTGAAATCTGAGACAGGATAGAGGTAATTGTTTTGATAATTTCTTTCACATTTTCCGGATCCAACCAATAATGTGGATTTCCATCTGGATGGACATCACTGTAACTCGCATCGAGAGCAGTTGAGGGCACTTCCAATTTAGGAATATTCGCAGGGCAATCAATAACTTTCAATACTGAATTCCGGGAGCCATCGATTATTTGTTGAGACCAAAGCTCCAGTTTCATTCCAACGACAAGAAAGAGAGATGCTGATTTTAATTTCAGCATATAGCTTGGCTTAACCTCGAGGTAGTGAGGATTTTGCTGACCTCGAATCAGCGGTTCAACCTCCACCCTTTTACCGCCTACAATAGCTGCAAAATCAGCCAGGTCCGGGATACTGGTGACAATCTTTATTTTATCCCGTGCCATCATTGTGATGCTAATACTCGTAAGAAGCAGTATGAAAGCTTTTTTCATACGATGTTCTCTATTTTCATTATTCTCAAGATATTAATATGCATGCGCTTTATGAGGTCCTAACGAAAACAGCACTTGCAGAGCAATAGTGTTTATTCTGGTTGAGTTCGATGAAGGGGCATTCATCGTCCGCTGATTATATTCCAGACGGAACGCTGTTGTTTCTTCAACAGGTTGATAACCCAAATAAATTGCATAACCATTGGCCAAATCATCTTTACTATATGGTGATTCTGACCAGTCGTATCGTGCACCGAGGTTGAAGATCTTCATAAATTGATAATTAGTTGCTACATAGCCTCCAAAGGACTCAAATCTTTTAGAGAATATTTTGCCTTCCGCATTGCTCCCCGCTAAAAGAAGCCGGGTATTTTAAATCGCTTCTCCTTGAATCATGAGAGATTCATAAGAGTCAGGTTTCCATTTATACTTAAAGTCCGGTTGGAATAGAAAAATCTGAATTTATGATATGGATCATGAATTCCTGTGAGTACGCTCACCCCCAACTCCAGATCACTTTCTTCTGTTAACGGGAAGAAAGTCTTTAGCCTTCCAGACGCAGCATAATATTGCTTGCCGGTTATGGTATCCTCAATTCCTGCCCCGTTATCCAGAGTACCATTGGATTTGATGACTCCAATTGAATTTCCTCTTAGAACATCGAGCGTCAATTGTGTGTAGAGTGAATTTCCCGTAGGCAATAGCATACTTGCTGAGAGGCCCAAATCATTATTGCCTTCTTCTCCTAGAAAACGTTCTAAGCTTATCGGTTTTGAGATGAATGGCCATGCATGAGGATGGAGCGTATTGAGTTTGCCAAACTCAGCAAGATATTTTCCGAATCTGACATTGAGGTCAAGAGGCAATCCGCGAAGGAAGGAGACGTATGCGTCTTCAATCTCGATCGATTCATCGTGTGTGCCTGCTTTTGCTAGAAAAATATCTGCCCTTGCAAACGGGTTTAAATAGCCCTGAATCGCAATTTCAAATTCTTCAAGTCTGAACTACAGCCGGTTGAATATTCGGGCTTCTGGAAGTCATTCGCCATCATTGGAATCAATTCTAAATCTCGGAATGACGCTGATATCAGGATTAATCGAAGTGTGTTCGATTACTTGGTGGATCCAGGTAATCGAGATGATGGAAACAAAACACAACATTTTTACAGTACGCATGGAATAATCTCAAATAATTTTGAGTTCAGTCTAATTGATGCGGGGAAGAATTACTCTTACGTCAAGGTAAGAGAAAAAATAGGAACAAAAACTTGGAGGACCACGTTGAAATATGGTGATTCAAGAACTGAACGCCTGCGAACTCAAGCAAGTTCCCATGACATTCAGGAGGATCTATGCTGAAATTCACTCTTCAACTCTTCAGTGCACTGTTGCATGACTCTGCCCTGATCCTCGTTCAGGGGCTTTCTTTCACTTCGCTAGGTCTTGAAGTATTCTCAATCAGGCTACAGAATTCAATGTAAGTGCTCATGAGGATTTTCAAAAGTTAGTTAAGGCACTTCAGAATTTATAATATGACTCCCCAGAGGCCGCCTGTGGTGCGCGTAAAATTAGTCGAATATCAGTTCACGGTGAGATGGCAAAAGCAGAAGAGCCTGAATGCGTACTGAGAATGCTGCAAAAAGATATTTTACCAAAGAACAGAGAAGATTTCCTCGTTTTTCCGTATCTTTGAATCAGCAGAAATAATTTTAAAATCAGTGGCGTTCAGAGTTGAACGCAACATGGAATCCATTTAGACAGGAGCAGATATGATTGTTTTCCGCAACGTATTCGCTATTATTGTACTTTTTATTACACTTCATTCCCTTTATGCTCAGCGCAATCCAGAGATTACCATACCAGAATTGCAGAAGCATCTTAAGTATCTCGCTTCCGATAAATTACAAGGGAGAGAGGCTGGAACAAAGGGAGCCGAGGAGGCAGCACGCTATCTTGCTAATGAATTTAAGCTCTATGGTTTGAAACCCTTGGGAGATAAGGGAACCTACCTCCAGAATTTCAATTTTATTTCAACACCCAAACCCGGGAAAGCCAACGTATTGTCGTTGGTCATTAATGGAAAGACACGACAAGGGAAAATGGATAAGGACTTTCGTCCCTTCAACTTTTCTGCGAACAATTCGTTCCAAAGTCAGGTTATGTTTGTCGGATACGGAATCTCTGCACCTTCACTTGGATACGACGACTATGCAGGACTCGATGTAAAAGATAAAATTCTCATCATGCTTAGAAACTCCCCTCCTTCCGACTCTATAAAAAACTTCGGTCAATTCAGCAGAGATCGATACAAAGCATCAAAAGCAAAAGAACTTGGTGCCAAAGCTCTTCTCCTCGTTCAGGGGATCGAAGATTATAAAACCGATAATCTTGTTTCACTCCGCTATGATATCTCCTCTGGCGGCAGTGCCGGCATCGTGGTGATTCACATCAAACGCAGCTTGGCTGATGAGATCCTCGCGAGTGTGAAACAAACCATCAACGACCTTCAGAAGAAAATTAACGAAACCAAATCACCTTCATCGTTTGCTCTTACCGATGTTGTGGTGCGCGGCTCAGTTGACCTCAAGGAGATGTCGGTAACAACCGCCAATGTCGTTGGCATGCTTGAAGGAACTGATCCCTCATTAAAGGATCAGGTGATTGTAATTGGTGCCCACTATGACCATTTGGGAATGGGTCTTGAAGGATCTTCAATGAAACCGGAAATGAAGGCTGTGCACAATGGTGCCGACGATAATGGCTCCGGAACAACAGGCCTTCTCGAACTTGCGCAGGCATTTGCCGCAAAACGATTGGAGTTGAAACGGAGCATGATATTCGTTGCGTTCACGGGAGAGGAACTTGGAGTACTCGGATCAGCACACTACGTGAAAACTCCACCCTACCCACTGGAAAAAACAGCGGTCATGATGAATATGGATATGATTGGCAGACTGAATAACCGAAAACTGATTGTGTATGGAACTGGAACATCTCCTGATTTTGAAAAACTTGCCAAGAAATATAATCGTGACTCAACATTTGATTTAAAGCTTGTCAAAGACGGCTTTGGCCCGAGTGATCAAGCATCATTCTATGGCAAAAATATCCCTGTGTATCACTTCTTCACTGATTTGCATTCAGATTATCATACACCCTTCGATGATTACGAGAAGATTAATTTTGATGGGATGAAAAAGGTAGTGAAATATGTTTACGAAATTGCTCACGATCTGGATATCGTTCCGGAACGCCCCAAATATCTTGCGGTAGAAACGCCCAAGGCACCAGCGGGCCGAGGAGTGAGTGTTTCTACCGGCGTGATTCCGGACTTTGGCGGTGAAGGGGATGGCTTTAAAATATCCGGCGTGCGAGCAGGAAGCACGATGGCAAATGCAGGATTAACAGGCGGAGATATCATCATCAAATTTGGAAAAGTCGACATTAAAAATATCTATGATTATACCTATGCATTGGGAGAATATAAACCCGGTGATGAGGTAGAGGTTACTTATAAGCGTGGAACAGAAGTGAAAACTATAAAGGTTAAACTGGAGAAGAGAAGTAACTAAGAAGAATTATTGGTAACCGTTACCCGTGGGAGGGGAACGGTTACAACGTTGCTGTATACCCACTTGAACCGGCTTAAGCTACCTCGACGAGTGTTGAGTATCTTGCCTTTCCTTGTATGAGCGGATCCAAATTGTTTACCAACGATTCGCTCTTCTCATCAAGATCATCTTCAAGAGCATCATACTCTTCAATGGAGTTACAAGTAAATTCTTCAACGAAAGAGTTCTTCTTCCCTTTCAACTCAAAGATAGTATAGTGCTTTTTTCTGATCTGTGTAAAGTGAGTCTTCATTTCCTGAGCAAGAGCGAGATATTCTTCCCTTTTTTCCTGCTTGATATCATATGAAATCTGTAATAAGACGCTGGGCATAGTATCCTTTCTTTGAGACGATGGCATCTGTTAGACAAAATCCTGCATTGCTTTTCGAATTTCAGTTTCTTTCATGCCAAAATAATGGCCTAGTTCGTGAAAAAGTGTGAGTGCTAGTTGGTGCTGAACTTCTTCATCGGTTTTGCACATTGCTTCAATGTTCTTTTGATAGAGCGTAATCTTGTCTGGTGTTACAGGATACATTCCATAGGATGTATCTCTTTTCGTTAACGGGATGCCTTGATAGAGTCCGAGCAAATTCTTTTGTTGGGCGCGGACAGATCGATAATCATTCTTGTCTGGCACATCTTCCACAACGATACGAACATTCTCAATTCGGGTTTTAAAAATCGTCGGCAATGAATTGAATGCCTGCTCTATAAGCTCCTCAAAATGTTCCCGTGTCATATCATTCCGTACTTCGTTGCTATAGTCCAAATTGTGGCAACGAGAGCAGCTAGGGTGATTGACATGGCAATAATGGATCTCAGAATAGAAATCCGATGTCCTTTCACTGTCGCAATAACTGCGAGGATGAGACTCCACACCACTACACATCCATCAATTCCCATGAGAATCGTATACAAGACCGGATTTATTGTATATGGAGGTGGATTTGCAGTGAAGAAGTACATCCCAAAGGTCAGCAGTTCAATAGGAAGAATAAAAATGAGAGAAAGAACAACCGGGACAAGGGAGTATGCCAAAAGTGCAAATGAGCTTCGAATTTTCGCAAGACCGCCGAAAAGTCTTACTGCAATGTGATACGGAATCACCAAGACAGCACCGAGAACAATTCCGATTCCGAAGCCAGAAATAGTAGCTGCCGGAATAAGCTCAAATAAATTGGTAAAACGGTTACCAAGTCGGAAAAACCAGAAAAGTGCGAAACTCAGGGCAATTCCAGACATTGTAAAGAGGAACAGAGAATAGTTTTTCTGTTCCGATCGTACAATTATAGGAAATGTCGTGCTGGGCGATTCAATAACTTTCCAAACAGTTTCAAAAAAATTAAGATTTGGAACGCGGTTCTGAAGGAATGCCTTACAGCTTTTGCATGTTACAGCAAAAAGATCATTTTCAGTCTGGCAAATTGAACATTTAATCATCGCATCCCGATATTTTTCTCTTTCTGTAATAAATTTAGCAAGAATGTCGACCGGATGCAATGAATTATTGGCATGCTCCCCACTTAAAGGTACTTGAATTTTGCTGTGAAATGTCGGAGTACGGGTGCCTCGTGAGTAATTGCCATCCCTTTTAGTTGATCCCGGCTTGCAAAGAGTTCGAGAATAATCTGAACAACATAATCGATATGGCTCTGCGTATAGACACGCCTGGGAATGGCAAGCCGAACAAGTTCCATCGGTGGCGAAATGAACTTCCCTTCGGGTGAGTACTTGCCAAACATAACACTTCCGATCTCTACGGTTCGAATACCTCCAAGTCGATAGAGCTCAGCCACAATGGATTGACCCGGGTAATGATGTGGTTCAATGTGTGGTGCAAACCTTCGGGCATCCAGGTAGATGGCATGACCTCCAGGCGGTTGCACTATTGGAACACCTTCCTGAACAATCTTCTCGCCTAAATATTCCACTGAGCGGATTCGATACGTCAGATAATGCTCATCGACAACTTCAACCAAACCCTGAGCAATTGCCTCGAGATCTCGACCTGCCAATCCTCCATAGGTGTGAAATCCTTCAGTTACAATTAAAAGATTCCGCGCCTTTTGTGCCAAGGTATCGTCGTTCAGAGCAAGGAAGCCCCCCATGTTCACCAGTGCATCTTTTTTTGCACTCATCGTGCAGCCATCTGCATACGAGAACATCTCTTGAGCAATTTCTTTAACTGACTTATGCTCGTAGCCCTTTTCCCTTTTCTTAATAAAAAATGAATTTTCAGCAAATCTGCAAGCATCTAAGAAAAAAGGAATGCCATATTTGTTTAAGAGTCTTTTTGTCTCTCGGATGTTCTCCATTGACACCGGTTGACCACCTCCGGAGTTATTCGTCACTGTGATCATTCCCAGAGGAATATTTTCCGGCTTCACTTTCTGTATGAATTGTTCAAGCGCATCGAGATCGATATTTCCTTTGAAATCAGCGATCACATCAGGTTTTTTTCCCGTCTCATTGAGTAAATCGACAGCTTCAGCACCCGTGAATTCAACGTTTGCCCGTGTCGTGTCGAAGTGAGTATTGTTCGGAAAGTATTTACCAGCACCTCCTGTGATTGAAAAAAGAATTTTTTCAGCTGCCCTGCCCTGGTGGGTTGGAATAATATGTTTGAAGCCCGTTAGTTCTTTGATTACTTTTTCGAAACGAAAAAAGCTTTTAGAACCTGCGTAGGCTTCATCTCCATCCATAATTCCTGCCCATTGCTTGGCGCTCATTGCTGAAGTACCGCTATCCGTCAGCAAGTCGATTAGGACATCATCGGCGTGAATGAGAAAAGGATTATAATCGGCCTTTTTCAGGATCTCATCGCGTTCCGTGATTGTCGTGAATCGAATCGGTTCGACAGATTTAATTTTAAAGGGTTCGATAATAATTTTCATAATAATTCCAAAGAAAGCGCCGTCATTGAAATCATTCGGGTGGGATGTATTACATCAGCGTAATTGAGCTATTCTTCGCTGTAAGTGATAAGAGAGAATGTATTGTATTTACTAAGTTTATCTCGTCCTTTAAGAAAATTCAATTCAATAAGGAACGAGACCCCAACAATGTTCCCTCCCAGCTTTTCGACGAGTTTACAAGCTGCTGAAACAGTTCCACCGGTTGCTAAAAGATCATCATGTACCAATACACGGTCCCCAGGAGATATGGAGTCTTGATGAATTTCGAGGGCATCAGTTCCATACTCAAGTGCATATTCTTCTCTAAGGGTAGCTGCAGGAAGTTTTTTGGGTTTCCTCACCGGAATAAAACCTGCCTTTAAAGCTGAGGCGAGCACTGCGCCAAAAATAAATCCTCTCGATTCAATACAAACAATTTTTTCTACCTGATTATCCTTGTACTGATCAACCAGAATTTGAGAAGCACGATGGAAGGCAGAAGCATCTTTAAGAAGAGTGGTAATATCTCTGAAAACGATCCCCTTCTTTGGGAAGTCGTTGATGTTTCTAATATACATTGCTAAGTCATCCATACTACACTCTTGTCTTTTACCATTTTGCAGATTCGTTATTCAATATTGCCTCAACACCTTTTTTACAGTCTTCGGTCATTCTGGTCAGTGCATTGAGATTGGATGCGTAGTTGAGGGCATCTGCTGTTGACATCCCATGAAATCTTGAAAGCAGCTCTTTGATGAGGCTAAGAGATGATGAACTGCATTCCTCGACGATCGATCGGGAGAATTCCATGGCAAACTGCTCGAGTTGTGTGTCGGGAATAATAAAATTAACTATGCCAATTTTTAAGGCTTCTTCTGCATTGAGAACGTTGCCGCTGAGGGCCAATTCTCGAGCCTTGGATTCCCCTGTTCTTCTTACAAGAAAAAGCAGCAAGAGAGCGGGAATAAATCCTTGCTTAACTTCAGTGAGGCCAAACTTTGCTGTTTCTTTTGATGCAATGACGAAATCGGATACAACTACCAACCCACAACCATTCTGAAGAGCTTCGCCCCGTACGACACAAATGACGGGCTTCCGGTGTGTGTACATTTGCTGAAATAATTTCATCAGGTTTGCGGAATCTTCCTGATTCTGATTAAAGTCAAAGGTGGATGACTGGTGCAGATGGTCCAGATCACTTCCGATGCAAAAGGTATCACCCTCACCTGCGAGGATGATTACTTTAACTTCTGAATCACGTTGTGCAAATGTCAAAGCAGATGAGAGTTCAGCGATCATTGATGGATCGAGAGCATTCTGTTTTTCCGGTCGGCTTAACTCGATTCTGCAGACTCGTCGTCGTGTTGTATATTTGATTCTAGTGAAATCCATAAGTTCTGTTTGCTCGGAATGAAAGTAGCAAGAAGGGTATGAAAAAGCAAGGAATGGAAGCGTCCTGCCAAAAATAAGAAGAGTCTCACAATCAATCTGCGAGACTCTTTGATGTCAATCACTGAAACGATTTAGGCATCGTAGTAGAGCATGAACTCATAAGGATGAGGTCTCAATTGCATTGGCTCGATTTCCCTTTTCGTTTTATAGTCAATCCACGTTTCAATCATATCAGAACTAAAGACATCTCCTCTGAGTAAGAACTCGTGGTCATCCTGCAAGGCTTGCAGTGAATCCTTCAACGATGGAGGTGTTGATGGGACATCGCTCAATTGTTCCGGTGTCAAGTCATAGATATCTTTATCCAAAGGATCTCCTGGATCGATTTTATTGATAATGCCATCCAGTCCAGCCATCAACATCGCAGAGAAAGCAATATAGGGGTTGCAGGTAGGGTCAGGGCATCGAAATTCGACGCGTTTTGCTTTTGGATTAGAGGAATACATCGGTATACGGATCGCCGCAGATCGATTCCGCTGCGAGTAGGCAAGGTTCACTGGTGCTTCGTATCCTGGTACCAATCGTTTATAGGAATTGGTGGTTGGATTTGTGAATGCGCATAAAGCAGGAGCATGCTTTAAAAGGCCACCGATGTAATACACTGCCATCTCACTTAATCCAGCATACCCGTTTCCAGCAAACAACGGTTTCCCTCCTTTCCACAGACTTTGGTGGACGTGCATTCCAGATCCGTTATCTCCATAGATCGGTTTTGGCATGAATGTGACAGTCTTTCCGTGTTTCTTCGCAACATTCTTTGTGACGTATTTGTAGGTTAAATAATTATCAGCCATTTTGGTCAACGTATCTCGTTTCATATCAATCTCAGCCTGACCTGCTGTGGCAACTTCGTGGTGGTGAACTTCCACTACAATTCCAACTGCTTCAAGTGTCAGCACCATATCCGATCGAATATCCTGTAAACTGTCGATCGGCGATGCTGGGAAATAACCCTCCTTCAACCTTGGTTTATGGCCGAGGTTCTGTTTTGATTCCAGGCCGCTATTCCAGAATCCTTCATCACTATCGAGATAGTAATATCCGAAATTGTGTGATTGATCGAATCGGACATGATCGAGAATGAAGAATTCTGGCTCGGGTCCGAAGTACGCCATGTCTGCCAATCCAGTTTTCTTAAGATATGCCTCCGCCTTTTTTGCGATGTAGCGGGGGTCACGTGAGTAGCTTTGCTTGGTGATCGGATCGGCAATGTCACAGATCAAACTTAGCGTAGCAGCCTCGGTAAACGGATCGAGAAATGCCGATGATGGATCGGGAAATAAGACCATATCGCTTTCATGAATCTTCTTAAATCCGCGGATACTCGAACCATCAAATCCAATTCCTTCAATAAACACCTCTTCAGAAAATTGGGAGGCAGTAACTGAAAAATGTTGCCATTGCCCCAGCAAGTCTGTGAACTTCAGGTCAATCACCTTGATTCCGCGTTCTTTGATCATTTTCATCACCATCGCCACGCCACTATTTGATTTTACTTTAGTAGACATAGATCTCCTTTTATAAGACAAGTTTTATTTATGGGTTGATAATTTTATTGATGTACTTTCCTTTTGTGACGAGAGCACGAGGCTCGTCGTCGTCTTCACGACACCAGTCCAGGATTGAATCTTGGCGAGGAGCTTTTCAAGATTATAAGTATTTTCTGTTCTGATTTTCAATAAATGTGTGCCTTCTCCTGTCACGGCATGGCATTCGAGAATATCCTCTGATGTCTGAACATGGTCCACAAACGAGGTGTAATGCTTTGAAGAATCGATCGTAACAACGATAAATGCTGTAATGTCTTTTCCCAACTTCCTATAGTTAATTTTGGCATGATAACCGAGAATAATCTGCGCCTCCTCGAGTTTTCTCAATCGCTCACTAACAGCAGGCAGTGAGAGGCCAACTTTATCTGCAAGGTCATTTCTTCTAGTCCTTGCATTTCTTTGAAGAATCTCAAGGATTTTGCAATCAATATCATCTAGGGTAGTCATCAGTAGAGCTTTCGTTGCAGGTTCTTATAATGAACGCCTTAATAAGTAAGGAATTATCTGTATTTACTTACCAATATATAGGTATGTATTGATATTGTCAATACATTAGGAAGAATATAAGGCTCATGGCATGAAAGTATGGGTTGAAAAAGAGCATCCGGGTAGGTATACTCCAGACGTTCAATCAGAAAAGGAGAACGATAAAGAGGCCCAACCGGATGCAGTACAAATATCTGACAGAACTTTTGGAAAGACAAGGATTTTTCGTGGTTGATATCAAGCTCAGAGAACGTAAGGGAAAGAATGTTGTAATCGTGAATCTTGAACGCAGCCGGAAGGAATATCGGTGTAGCGGATGCGGAGCGCCTATGACAGTACGCAACAAGAGGTTCAGCATTTGATGCTGTGGAACCATCTGACCTATGTCGATTTTTACCGTTGTAGAGTGCATTGCTGTACGTGCGGGATACGGACGGAGGCGTTGGATTTTGTAACAGTTCGTGGTCCTCGAGTGACGAAATCTTTGGCTTCGTTGATAGCAGAGCTTTGTAAGGTGATGAGTAATCAGGCTGTGGCAGTGTTGCAGGGACTTCATCGACATACGGTCAAAGCCATCGACAAAGAAGCTCTTCAAGCAGTTCAAGCTCAACGTTCCTTGGATGGCATTACCGTGTTGGGAGTAGATGAAATTGCCGTGGGTCGAGGTCACACCTACTGGACGATGGTGAGTGCACTAGAAGGTCCTCGGGGTCCGGAGCTGTTGGCAGTGGTTGAGGGACGCAAAGAGAAAAATCTTGAAAAATTCTGGAGATGGTTTGGCAAACGCAGGGCCAAGCATATTACGTACGCTGTGATGGATATGTGGAAAGCGTTCAGAAACAGCTTTACCAAACACTGTCCTAACGTGCAGATTATTTACGATAAGTTTCATGTCATACGTCATCTGTTAAATGCTCTCAACGAATTGCGCAAAGCCGCTGGACGTTTCAAGGATTTCTTGGCGGGGAAGAAATTCATTTTTCTCTCGCGTCAAGCCCATGTACGAGGCAAAGCTCGAGAAGCCCTCAACCAGTTGCTTGGCGCTAATCGAAATCTGCTAAAGGAATCCTTTGGTCACTTGTGGTCATATTGCTCCAACACGTGGGCACGGAAGTTCTTTCGCTCTTAGACAAGCCAACTAAAATGGAATCGGTTGAAATTGTATCAGAAGTTTGCCCTCTTAGTCGAGAAGCACCTTGATGGCATCTTGAGTTATTGCGATAAGAAAGTTCCTCTTGGTTATCTTGAGTCCGCAAATTTGAAAGCAAGAAATGTTATTCGTCGTGCCTATGGCTATAGGATAAGGAATATATGAAACTCAAAATTATTCAAGCTTGCACTCCTTGGATTGTGGTGATCTTTTCTCGAATAGTGTTCATCGAACCTCTTGCCTGAATCGATAGCCAACCCCTTTGATAGTTTCAATGTGGATTGCGAATGAGTCGAGCTTTTCTCGGATTTTTCGGATATTGACATCGATCGTGCGATCGACTACATAGACATCTTCCCCCCAGATGGAATTCAGGAGCACTTAACGACTGATGACACGGTCGGGATGACTTGCAAGGAATTGTAAGACTTCAAATTCTTTTTTAGGTAATGAGAGTTCCTGATTATTGATCTTCACAAGATAGTAGTTTGGATGGATCTCCATCTCTCCTACAGTTAGTATCTGAAGCGATTTGACATCGATGGGATTCTTTCTTCGCCGCAGCATATTCTTTATCCTGGCAAGCAATGTCCGGATTGTTATCGGTTTCGTGACATAATAATCCGCGCCGAGCTCGAGGCCGAGGACTTCATCCAGTTCGCTGTCCCTTGCCGTGAGGAAGATGATGGGGAGTTCGAAGAAATCGGGATCCTTTTTTATTTTTTTTTACAGACTTCCCAGCCATCCATTTCAGGTATCATAACATCAAGCACTATGAGATCAGGCTTGTGATGCAAGGCCTTCAGGGATTCTAATCTATTCCGGGTTGTGAGAACAGTATATCACTCCTTCTGCAGATTGTATTTAAGAAGATCAAGGATATCACTTTCATCATCAACGAGAAGAATTTTTGTTTTCATCAACCGTCCATCGCGAACAATGATATTTCCTGGAGGGAACAACTCTGGTGGAGGTGCGGGGAGTCGAACCCCGGTCCGAAGAGAAGATCCATACGATCTCTACGTGCATAGCCTGCTTTTTATAATTCGCATTCAGAAACTCCAGCAGACAGGATTGGCTGAACGCTATCTCAAGTAATTCCTGCTTTCGGCAGGATTCATCTCTCCACCCTGAGAACGTGGAAAGGCTATCCTATCAAAGCGACGTTCTTAAAGGTCCCGATAGGCAAAAACCAAAAAGAACGGGTTACCTAGTAATTAGGCAGCCAGTGCGTAGTTGTAGTTGGCACTTAATGGTTTACCGCTTATTTTACGTGGACACGGAGACCACAGCACGCAATCCTATGCTTCCTCATCCCCGTCGAATCCAAGTCACCCCCAGAGAAAAGGTTTACAATTCAATGTATAGCAAACTTCCTGAATATCCAATTAAAGAAATTGTTAATTCTTCCAGTTCACTTTGTCAGAGCAGGATAGTTCTTTTTTAATTCCATCTTAAGATGTTCAAATGCCTCTTCCGGCGAACTTGCAAACTTGAATAATTTCATATCTTTCTTGCTGATGACTCCAAGTTTTACCATAGCATCAAAATTGATAATCTTTTTCCAATACTCTTCACCGTAAAGGACCACGGTAACTTTTTTCTTTATCTTTTTGGTTTGAAGAAGGGTAAGTACTTCAAAAAGTTCATCGAATGTTCCAAATCCGCCTGGAAACATCACCAGAGCCTTTGAAAGATAAACGAACCAAAACTTCCTCATAAAAAAGTAATGAAATTCAAAGTTCATATCTTTTGTAATAAACTTATTGGCACCTTGTTCGAATGGAAGACTGATGTTCAAGCCTATTGACCTTCCCTTCCCTGCGATTGCTCCTTTATTGGCAGCTTCCATTATGCCAGGTCCGCCACCTGAACAAACTACAAAACGATTTGGCTCCGATAAACCATTAGACCATTCTGTGATATATTTTGCCAGCTTGACAGCATCTTCATAGTACTGTGACATTTGAAAATCTGTTTTTCCTTGTGAAAGCTTTAACTTAAGTCCAGCAGGTGATATTTTGTTATTCAAAGATCTAAGCTTAAGGTTATTCAAGCTATTTCTCGCTTCGACTTTCGACTTTATTCTTGCGGAACCAAAGAAAACAATAGTGCCATTGACACGATGTTTTCGGAATCGTCTATGAGGTTCTAAAAATTCTGAAATTAACCTTATCACCCGCGCATCTGGACTGTTTAAAAATTCCAAATTATTATATGCTTTTGGTGCATTACTCATGTTTAATCGTCTCGTTTTTCGGTTAGTACTACTGTTCAATGTCCAGTTATTAATTTGAATCAATCAAAATCTAATACTGTGATCTGGGCGGGAGCGTGAAATCGTATGGGCGCCAAAGTGAAACCCAGCCCATTGTTCACGCTAATAAGCGTTTTGCCCTTTTCGTAAAATCCGCTTACATAGCGTGATTCAAAATTTGCCGGCGCGAGAAGGAATATTCCAGGTATACCAAACGAAATACCACCGCCGTGCGTATGGCCAGCCAGGAAGAGTTGATATTTCTGCTCCACAGCAATACTTACAAGTTCCTCTGCGGGTTGATGTGAAAGCATTATTTTATAATATGATAATGAATTATCTGTTTTATCGTTAAGCTCTTTCTCGCTAGGTTTCTTACTGTATGTATAGGTAACTCCCGTTATTTTTACAACAGCTTTTTCTTTTAAGAAAGTAATTGTTGTATCCTGCAAAAGGATAATTCCATTCTTCGCTAGTTCCCTGATAACCATTGGCGCATCAGAAAAATAATCGTGATCACCGAGGACGGCATAAGTCTCATATTTCGGCTTTAGATTTCCTAATATCCTAGCAGTAGAAGCGATATAGTTCTTCCCTGAGGTAACCAGGTCGCCCGCGTAAATGATAATGTCTGGATTTAAGGCATTAACCTTTTTTACAAATGATCGTAATTTATTCTCGTTGGTTCTGCCATCACCCTGAACATCCGATATCTGCACTAGGCGCACTCCGGTTAATTGCTTCATTTCTGAAGGCAAATTAATCTTCTTGCTTACAATTTTAATAGTCCAGGTGTTATCAATTACTACGATAGCTGAGTAAAGAATGATGAACACTGTTGTCCAACTCAAAATGAGGTGGTGTTTGTTCCTTAACCATTCTCCATACAGTTTCAACACTTTTTTTATAATAAATGAGGTTAATTCAAAAATGGAAAAGAGAATGAACAGTTGGAACAGGACAACCAGAAAGAACCAGAATGGATATATGATGAACAGATCGATGAGAAAGTAATCACCTGCGAAGTAAACAGAAGCTCCTCTTCCCAGGAAAAGAAATGCTAGACAAAAGCTTATTGGCAAAAGACTTAAATAGCCAAAAAGGAGAATGAGTGTGAGGCGAATTTGCTTTCTCTGCCATCGCTGATAGGAATCGACAACGTCAAGTAAAATTTTTCCAACAAAGAATGCTAATCCCGCCAGAGGGAGAAAAATGACCAATACAACGCCTAAGATCCAGGGCATGTGCTCAAGAATATATTAAATGTATAGTTGAAAGAATAAGTGAGTTATGGCTGTATTTACTACAGTTATGGCCTCTTATATAAATATGCACACTCTTCGTGTCGGCTCTTCGGATCACCGGTATTTACTGCAAATCTGGCACCGCTCCATATCGAAGCACCGCCGTACTCACCCCTCTTATTAATCGCATAGAAATTCACGTTGAACTTTGGGCGGCCTTTTTCATCCAGAAGCCTTGCAGTCTTCGTTTGTTTTGCGATGCGTTCGCATGCTTTCAGGCAAGCCTCAACAGGTGATTTCCCTTGCCTCATATATTCAACAATGATAACACTGCTGCAAGCTAACAAGTTTGCCTCGCCCCTGCCAGTTGATCCTGCCGCTCCGACGTCATTATCGACATATAATCCGGCTCCGATAATCGGCGAATCACCCACCCTGCCGGTTATTTTCCAGGCGAGACCGCTTGTTGTTGTTACTCCCGATAGATTCCCTTTCAAATCAAGTCCATCGCAGTTAATCGTTCCTGTATTTCGAATAGCCGATCGAATTCCTTCCCCTATATCCTTCGTGTCAATCTCATAAGGTGGCAGCCAATCATCCTCAGTGCTTAGATTTTCCTTCCATTTCAACCACGCACGGCGTGATTCCTCTGTGAGAAGGTTTTCTTCCTTGAATCCATGCATCTTCGCAAAGCGGAGTGCTCCCGGTCCAACTAAGAGGACGTGATCAGTACGCTCCATAACCAGCCTGGCAATTTTTGACGGATTCTTAATATTTCTCAATGAAGCTACTGCGCCGCCTCGTCCGCTTGGACCATGCATCACAGAGGCATCCAGTTCAACATCGCCATCTTCATTCGGTAAACCTCCATATCCGACACTATTGTCATTCGGATCGTCTTCGACGATGTTTACACCCGCGATAACAGCATCCAGCGCATCAGCACCTGCTAGCATCATCTCCATCGCCTTCGCAGTTGCTATCAATCCGTTTGCGCTTGAAATGACCACAGGTTTAATAGCTGATGTAGGAGGAGCAATGAGTTGCGATGAAGCTTGCAGGATGCTAGCGCCCGATAAAGCAGCTGCACCAGCTATTCCCGACGATTTTAAAAAGTTTCTTCGATTAATCTTCATTTTTTGACTACCTCCAATTGTATAACAATTGATGAATACTATGAGCCTCCCTTAGTCTTGCTACGAGAATTCCCATATTTTTGGATCAAGAAATTCTGCAGTTGAGTAAATGATGGGAATATTTTCGTCGTGCACCCCAATACCCAGCCTGGAATATTGGTGAGACTCATCTCAGTTACGAGATATACCGGTTTTTTATAAAATCGCGCGATAGTCACTTCACCTTGGGTCCCTGCACCACGCTGGGCTCCTTCATCCCAGAGACAGATGACATAGTCTGATTTCGCTGCTATTTCGCGAGAGTCGAGATCGACAATTCTGTGCACGACTCGAATAAAGCGCATGGTGTCAGAAGTCTTGAGTGTCCTGAACTCATCTTTGAGCTTCCGTTTGAGAAGGTATTTTTCACTTTCGGTATTTGGATTAAAGACAGTATGACCAAGGTTTTTTTTTAGCCAGATCTCTATGTCTTTCCGCCAATCCATCCCCTCCCGATGTGCGTATTCCATCCCTCCTGATAAATACGCCTTGAGCCTTTTATGCTTCACACACCCTCCGTAAGAATGTTGCTGTATGGATCAGTTGAATGGACAATCCTCCCTTGTTCAAGCCATGCTGAATCTGAATCATGCATCCAGGATTTCCCGTTACAATCCAGTCTGGTTGTATAGACCTGATGTTTTGCACTTTTCGATCGAGCAATTTCATCGCTTCGTCATAATGCACCACATTATAGATCCCTGCACTTCCACAACACCAGGTCGATTCCGGAAGTTCAATGTATTGAATCTGCGGAATTGATTTAATGAGTATTCGCGGCTGCTGGCTGATCTTCTGTGTATGGACCAAGTGGCATGCATCGTGATAACTGACCCGCTGGTTTTGGAATGGCAGGGGGTCACCATTTTTTTTCTGCGGAAGTTTGAGTCCTATCTCGAGAAGGAATTCAGTAATGTCTTGAATTTTGGCAGAGATCTGGCGGGCTTTTTCGCTCATCTCCTGATCATCTTCAAAGAGATGGGTGTATTCCTTCATATAGGCACCACAGCCGGCTGAATTCATCACAATGCTGTCAACCTGCAGCTTGGAGAATATTTCGATGTTATGGCGAGCCATCTCTTTCGCAGATGCCATAAAACCATTATGTGCCTGAAGTGACCCGCAACACCCTTGCCCTTTTGGAATAATGACTTCACACCCATGGTGTGTGAGCAGAGCTACAGTGTCGATATTGACATCGGCAAAGGCAACATCCATGATGCAACCGGTAAGAAATGCCACGCGATGCGTTTGAATTCCTGCCGGTTTAATGACTTCCGGTAATGTGTCGCTGGAAAAAGATTTTGATATCGTCGGCGTAAGAGGCTGAATATCATGAAGTTTGGTGGAGAACAGTTTAAGAAATCCAGATTGTTCTAACAACCTTCGAAGCCCTGATGCCTCATACATCCGCAGGCCAGTGGCAACGAATTTTAATCGGCTATGTTCTTTAAAGAGCCACGACAGTGCCAGCCTCTTGAAGTTTCGAACAATCAGCGGCTCTTTTTTCTGAAGCGTAATCTGTTCGCGAGCAGTCTCCACCAACGAGCCATATTTCACTCCGGCTGGGCATGCCGTTTCACATGCCTGACAGTCGAGACAAAAATTCATCTCCTCGATAAATCCTTTTGTGATCTGCAGTTCACCCTTTGCAATAGCTTTAATAAGCCGAATACGCCCTCGTGGAGAAGACTTCTCCATTCCAGTTAACGAGTATGTAGGGCAATGCGGCAGGCACAAACCGCAATGCATACATTGGGCAATCAGTTCCGAGTTTGGAACTGTAACACCCTGAAAAGCTGAGACGTTATTTGCTATTGAGTTCATGACGACTATTGATATTTCCTAAAAGGCATCACAAGGATCAAGCCTGCGGCAAAACCACCGATATGTGCCCACCATGCGACGCCTCCCATCCCGCTTGTTTCAAATCCCAATGAGAGTATACCGTTGAAGAATTGCATCACAAACCAGAAACCAAGAATGACCAACGCAGGCAGCTCGACGAATTGCAGAAAAATGAAAATTGGAATGACCGTTAAGACGCGTACACCTGGAAAGAGAAGCAGGTACGCTCCGAGCACGCCTGAGATCGCTCCACTTGCTCCAATGGTAGGAATAGCCGAACCCGGGTCAATGACGATGTGAAGCACTGAAGCTGAAAATCCGGTAAGGAGATAGAAAACAATGAACCTTCCGTGCCCCAGTTTATCTTCAACATTATCACCAAAAATCCAGAGATAGAGCATATTACCGCCAAGATGGAGCCATCCACCATGGAGGAAGAGTGAACTTACAAAAGGAATCCTTCGTGTGGGATTCCTGTCCTTCAGCGGGATCAATGATCTAGCGAGAAATTGATGAATCTGATTTTTTCAAACCGATACCCTGTTGTTCTGCGGTGGTCAAAAGACATTCACGCTCATTCAAACACTGCCATCATGTGAAAGCTCCCTTTTTGAGAAGAGCTTCTAATTGATACTTGTTCCTTGGGAGAGGCCCTTCACAACGCGGGTGTAATGAAAATATCTTCCCGGGATTCAATACCGCTTGGGGATCGATGGAGGCTTTAATCTTTCGCATCATATCGATGGCCGGCTCACTCATAGTCTTCTCAAGAAATTTCAATTTTGCCAGGCCAATGCCATGTTCACCTGATATTGTTCCACCCATTTGTACGGCTGCAGAGAATATTTCTTCAAACGCTTTTTCTGCCCGTGCAATCTCACTCACATCTCGCTCATCAGTGAGACACGTTGGGTGAAGGTTTCCGTCACCCGCATGGCCAAAGTTGCCAAATGTTAAATTATAATTTCTCGCGATAGTGTTAATGCGCTCCAACATAGGGGCAACTTCACTACGTGGAACTGTTGCATCTTCAAGAATGGTGGTCGGCCGGACACGGGCAAGTGCCGCAAAGGCGGCTTTCCTTGCTGTTCTCAATTTGACTGCTTCCTGTTCATTCTCAGCGATACGAACTTCCTTGGCATGATGCTTCTTGCAAAGTTCAACAATCTTCTGCGCATCGATCTCCACCTCTCCCCTTCTCCCGTCGACTTCAATCAGTAATATCGATTCCAGATTAGTCGGTAAATTCAGATGAGCGTAGTCCTCAACGCATTTGATCGTTGTGTTATCGAGAAACTCTAATGCTGAAGGTGTAATTTTTGATGCGATGATATCTGAAACAGTCTCCGCGGAGTCGCTTAGCGAATCGTAGTAGACAAGCATAGTTCGGGTGACTTCTGGTTTTGGAATCAATCGTAAAAGAACGCGTGTGATGACACCTAATGTACCTTCCGAGCCGATGATCCAATCTTTGAGTGTATATCCTGCAACGTCTTTTACCGATTTTCCCCCCGTGAGAATTATCTCACCAGTCGGTAAAACGACTTCCATGCCGAGGACATAATTCTTCGTAACTCCATATTTTAAACCGCGCAATCCTCCTGCATTTTCTGCAACATTACCTCCGATTGTACTGATCGTTGAACTCCCCGGATCAGGCGGGTAGAGCAAATTCAAAGCTTCCACAGCTGAATGCAACTGTGCGGTAATAACACCAGGCTCAACCCATGCTGTAAGATTCTTTTGATCGATTTCGAGTATTCGATTCCACCTATTCATCAGAAGAACGATCGAATTTTCCACGGGAATTGAACCGCCACTCAGACCTGATCCGGATCCTCGCGGAACTATGGCAAAGTGTTCTTCATTGGCAAGTGTGAGAATTGAACTGATCTCCTCAGGAGATCGGGGAATGACGATTGCATCGGGCAATTGATGAAGAATTGGAGTGCCGTCATAAGAATAGGAAATCCTATCCTCAGCAGAGTCGAGATAATTCTCTCTGCCAACAACATTGCGAATTTTCTGAAGCGTCGATTGGTGTATCATTGAAAAGAAGATAGGAGAAGGGGTATTGAAATGCAAGACACCATCGTCGTTCTATCTCTCTCCTTTAAGAATTTCTGATTGAACGTTTCTTGTAACTGCGTCAATTTTCGTATACATTACAGTTGCTTTTACATCGATAACCCTGAAGTACTCCCCTATTGAAATGAGGAATCTATGAACGCTTTGAAAAAACGATCCTGGGCAGAACCCTATAAAATAAAAGTTGTCGAACCGCTAAAAGTTACAAGTTGTGAAGACCGGCAGAAAGCATTACTCGAAGCTGGCTATAACACTTTTCTGCTTCGATCTGAAGATGTCTACATCGATCTGCTCACTGACAGCGGAACAAGTGCCATGAGCGACTATCAATGGGCAGGTATGATGCTTGGCGATGAAGCCTATGCTGGAAGTAAGAACTATTACCACCTCGAAGAGAAGGTCCAAGAGTATTACGGTTACAAATATCTTGTACCGACACATCAGGGCCGCGGAGCGGAACATATTATCTCGCAAATTCTGATTAAGGAGGGAGATTACATTCCCGGTAATATGTATTTCACCACTACTCGGCTTCATCAGGAGCTTGCCGGTGGTACTTTTGTGGATGTGATAATCGATGAGGCACATGATCCAAAAAGCACACACCCTTTTAAAGGCAATGTCGATTTACAGAAGCTTGAAGATCTTGTAAAAAGAGTTGGCGCCGCCAAGATTCCTTATATCACCATTGGTGTCACAGTGAACATGGCCGGAGGGCAACCTGTTGAGATGGCCAACCTCAGACAGGTTCGGGAATATACACAGAAGCACGGTATCAAAGTTATTCTTGATGCGACCCGCGCTGTTGAGAATGCCTACTTCAATAAAATCCGTGAGAAGGGCTATGAAAATAGAACCATTGCAGAGATTTTAAAAGAGATGTGTACTTACTCAGATGGCTGTACGATGAGTGGAAAGAAAGATCTTCTTGTCAACATTGGCGGCTTTCTTGCTATCAACGACTGGGATATTTTCGAGGAGGCTCGGAACATGGTTGTCGTTTATGAAGGACTCCATACTTACGGTGGTTTAGCCGGCAGGGATATGGAAGCAATGGCTCGTGGCATTGAGGAGGCGGTTAACTTCGATCATATCCGCGCGCGCATTGGCCAGGTTGAGTATGTAGGAGAAAAACTGACCAACAGCGGTATTCCTATCGTCTTGCCGGTTGGCGGTCATGCTGTATTCCTCGATGCAAAAGCATTTCTCCCCCACTTGAAGCAGACCGAGTTTCCTGCACAGTCGTTGGCAGCAGAATTGTATCTCGAGTCAGGCATCCGGTCGATGGAACGGGGTATTGTTTCAGCCGGCAGGAATAAGCAAACCGGCGACCACTACTATCCAAAACTCGAACTCGTACGCCTTACATTCCCTCGGCGAGTGTACACTCAAGCCCATTGTGATGTGCTCTCTGAGTCGGTTGAAGAAGTATTCAGTTATAGGGATAACGTAAAAGGCTTGAAGATGGTTTATGAACCAAAGTACCTTCGCTTTTTCCAGGCGAGATTCGAACAACTCTCCTAATTGTCTCTATGGAAACAACAATGGGTTTAGAGAGCCCTACGGCATACGCGCTCCGCCTGCCTGTGTAACAATGGACAATGATCTCCTTTTCAGGATCGAGTTCACTCAATCGATAAGGCAATTCATGTAATGGAATCAACCGTCCCCCGATTTTCGCGATTCTATATTCCTCGCTTTCCCTGACATCAAGGAGAAGAAATTCATCGCCACGATTCATTTTTTTTCAACTCTCTTTTAGAGCGTCGAACATAAGCAATCGGCCTACAAGGGAGTTGCCGATCCCAAGAATTCTTTTTATGGCCTCCGTTGCCTGCAGTGTTCCTACGATACCAGGCAACATCATTATTGAAGACCGAGGCGTTGGGAATTACTCTTCATCGCATCGATCACAAAACGGATATGATCATCCAACGGGGTTCCCAATTCTTTCGTTCCTTCCAGGATATCTTCTCTGCTCACATTCTTGGCAAATGCCTTATCTTTCATTTTTTTCTTCACTGAAGAGACTTCGAGATCCATAACCTTATTTGGGCGAATCACTGAAACGGCATTGATAAAACCGCACAACTCATCGACAGCATAAAGGACTTTTGCCATCAACGTCTCTCTTGCAGTGTTGGTATAAGACGCATGCCCCAATATGGCAATTCGGACATCCTCAGAATAGCCTTTCTCTTTAAGGATTTCTGAGCCCTTCAATGGATGTTCAGGTACCGTCGGAAACATTTCATAATCAAAATCATGAAGGATTCCGACGATCGCCCATTGTTCCTCATCTTCGCAATACTTCTTTGCGTAGGCGCGCATGGCGGCTTCTACGGAGTACATATGAATGCGAAGCGCTTCGTTTTTCGTGTATTCATGCATCAGGTCTAATGCAGCTTGATAAGTCATTCTCGCTCCTTTTGCTTGTCAAATAGTTCAGGTGAAATTTTTATTCTACTCAAGAAAGACCTTGGCTGAGGGACAGAGTTTTATAACAGCACATTGAGAGCATAAAGGTTTCCGCGCCCCGCAAACTCTCCGTCCATGCCAGATCAGTAAATTCCCAAAGTCATACCATTCTTTTTCGGGAATGAGTGCCATAAGATCTTGCTCTATCTTTTCCGGATCATCATGCTGTGACAATCCTATTCGCTGGGATAACCGGTTGACATGGGTATCCACGACGACGCCTGAGTTTATTCCAAACGCACCGCCGAGTACGCAATTGGCGGTCTTTCTGCCGACTCCGGCAAGTTCTATTAGCTGCTCCATGGAATTGGGGACTCTGCTATTGTGGTGGTCTACCAGTGCTTTGCAGCAGGCGATGATATTCTTCGCTTTATTTTTGTAAAATCCAGTCGAACGGATGTCCTGTTCGAGGATTGCTGGATTTGCAGCAGCATAGTCCTTTGCGGTTTTGTATTTTTTAAACAATTCAGCCGTCACGATATTTACGCGCACATCGGTACATTGCGCTGAAAGCATGACGGCAACAAGTAATTCCAGAGGATTCGAAAAGTTGAGTTCAACCCTGCAATCCGGATACTCTTTCCGAAGTGCAGTGATCATTTTTTTTACCCTTTGCTTCTTCCCTGCAATACTTTCGTGGTTCTCCATCCTCTTCTCTCATTTACCTTTAGAATTTTTTAAACTTTGGAGATACTTCGTGAGAACGTTTGCATTCCAGGTATTCACGACATCTTTCGCTTCTAACCAGCCCTTTCGAGCGATTCCGACACCAAATCTGACATCCTGCAATCCAATGATCTCGTGAGCATCGGGATTGATATAGATGGGCACGTGTTTTTCCTTGGCATACCGTAGAAAGCGCCAGTCGAGATCCAGTCTCATGGGATGTGAATTGATTTCAATGCCTTTGCCATAATCCGACGCCGCATTAATAACTTCGATAAGGTTTACAGGATAACCTTCTCGCGCAAGGAGTAGTCGACCGGTTGGATGGCCAAGAAAAGTTACATATTTATTTTTGAGTGCTTGAATAATCCTCTTTGTCGCTTCGACCTCGGTCATGGTGAACTTGCTGTGGATCGAGGCAACGACATAATCGAAGGAGGAAAGAAGTTTGTCGGGATAATCCAGGGAACCATCAACCAGAATATCGCATTCTGTTCCGGTAAAAATTCTGAAATCTTTCTGCTTCTCATTAAGAGAATCGATTCCCTCCAGTTGCTCTCTCACACGATCTGGCGATAAACCCCCGGCATAGACTGCGGACTGGCTATGATCTGCGATACCGAGATATTCCCAGCCAAGTTGTTTTGCTGCTTGAGCCATTTCCTCAAGCGAATTGATGCCATCGCTCACATTTGTATGACAATGGAGAGTTCCGCGGATATCTGCATATTCGATTAACCGGGGAATCTTGCTCTCGCGTGCGATATCAACCTCTCCCATGTTTTCACGCAGCTCAGGAGGGATATAATGTAATTCTAAAGCGTGATAGATTTCCTTCTCATCTCGACATTTCGGAAGTGTGCGTGCGTCAATTTTTTTCTTTTTCTCCTCGATGGCAGTGAATCCATATTCGTTCAGGCTCCAACCGAATTTCCGTGCAAGTGAGCGGAGTTCCACATTATGTTCTTTACTGCCGGTAAAGTAGTGCAAGGCGAAGGGGTACTCCGCTTCTTTCACAATTCGAAGATCGCAAGGAATCCCACCTCGTAGAATGACACTGGATTTTGTTTCTCCGCGAGCCGTGATCGTTTCTACTTCGGGGCGTGTCGTGAAAAACTCCATGATGGTTGTACGGTCATCATCATCGGCCGCAGCAACGATATCGATATCGCCGATGATCTCCTTCCTCCTCCTGAGGCTTCCGGCAATTTCGCATCGAATAATTTCTTTCCGTTTCGAGAGGCTGGAAAATATTTTATCGGCAATTTCTTTTGCCTTGGGAAAGAGATGCTTATCAGCAACCCGACTAAGCAATTCAATGCCTTTAAGGATATTTTCTTCCGTTTTGACTCCAAATCCGTCCAGATTAGCAACGCGATGGAGGGAGCAGGCCTTCTTGAGTTCTGTGATCGTGGAAATTTTGAGATTTTCATGAAGAATTTTTATTCTCTTTGGACCTAATCCTTGGATGCGAATCATCTCGAGCAAACCTGCAGGCACAGATGCTTTAAGCGCAAGATGCTCTTTCGATTTTCCCATAATCACCAATTCTGAAATAACCTTTGCCAGCCCTTCCCCAATCCCTTTGATCTCCTTAATCTTCTCGGATTCCACCAGGGTGGGGAGATCTTCCCGCAGAGTTGAAATGATTCTCGCAGCGTTGTGAAATGCGCGGGCTTTGAAAATGTTCTCACCCTTCAGTTCAAGAAGGATTCCCATTTCTTCCAGTATTTCAGAAACTTGTTTTTTATCCATTGTTTAGAGCTGCACCGACAGAGTCAGTTCTTCAGCTTTGAGCTGATCAACGTAATGAGTAAGTTTTTCCACAATTGGCTCGAAGACGATATACTGCATTAACTCCAGTCTCAGTTTTGCGTTATTTGGCATCCCTTTAAGGTAACCAGAATAGTATTTCCGGAACTCGATCACTGCTCTCCGTTCACCTTTTGCCTCAACAGATAAGCGTAAATGTTCCAAAAGGATACTCAGTTTTTCATCAATAGTCGGTTCAGGTTGTAATGCACCATGAGCGAGATAAAACTTTATCTGATTGAATATCCAGGGATTATCAATTGCTGCCCTGCCAATCATGATTCCATCGCAGCCCGTGTTCTCAAAAACTTGTTTGGCATGTTCTGGAGTACCAATACTTCCGTTGACGATAATGGGAATCGAAACACTTTGCTTAACTTTTTCAATCCAGGAATAATCGGGATCACCTTTATGCCCTTGATCCCTCGTACGGCAGTGGATGGTCAACATGCTAACACCGTTTTGCTCGAGCATTTTTGCCACATTTACGATATTGATGTTTGCTTCATCCCAGCCGAGTCTGGTTTTAACACTCACAGGAAGCACAACAGCTTTTACAACTGCGGAGACAATACGCTCCATTCGGGGTAAATCTTTTAATAAACCTGCTCCAGCTCCCCTCAGAGCGACATCTTTCACCCAGCAGCCGCAATTGATATCAATGAAATCTGGTGAGTAGCTCTCGGCAATGCATGCTGCATTTCCCATTGAATTTTCAGATGCACCATAGATTTGAATCCCAAAAGGACGTTCTTCTTCCATGAATAGCATTTTTTTTCTAGTCTTACTAGATTCTCTGACCAGTCCTTCTGCATTCACAAATTCAGTAAAGAGAATATCAGCACCCAGGCGTTTACAAATTATCCGGAATGGCGTATCAGACACATCCTCCATGGGCGCCAGTGTGATTGGATTCAATATTTCATGTCTACCAAGTTTCATAAATTTTTTGTATTAACTCTAATAAAACAATACTTTTAGTTATGCTGATTCAATGTGTCGTACAAGAGCATTCGCCATTTCAATCGTACCTACAAAAGCTAATGGATTCAAATCTTTTGTGACTTCCTTGCCATCCCGAACAATCTCGGCAACAGCAGCTTTGATCTTCTTTGCCGCATTGAGCTCCCCCATGTGTTCAAGCATCATGGCAGAGGCCAGAATTAAGGCGCTTGGATTTGCAAGATTTTGACCTGCGATGTCGGGAGCACTACCATGAACGGCCTCGAATATTGAGGTGTTATCCCCGATGTTTGCACCCGGAGCTAAACCGAGTCCGCCAACCAGGCCTGAACAGAGGTCAGATAAGATGTCACCAAAGAGATTTGTCGTAACGATAACATCGAATTGCTCTGGTTTCATGACAAGTTGCATTGCCATATTATCGATAATTCTATCATTACATTCGACTTCTGGAAATTCCTCAGCAATTTTTCTACCCACATCCAAGAAGAGGCCACCGGTATACTTTAAAATATTAGCCTTGTGGACGATTGTAACCTTTTTTCTGCCATGGGACCGTGCATATTGGAACGCTGCTCTTAATATCCGCTCACACCCAAACCTTGTTACAACACCGATTGTCTCTGCTGCGCTTTTCTTATTATCGATGTAATGCTCAATACCAGAATAAAACTCCTCAGTATTTTCTCGAAAGACAATAAGATCTATATTATTATAAAAGGATTTAATCCCAATCATTGACTTAGCAGGTCGAAGATTAATGTAGAGATCAAATTCTTTTCTGAGCGCTACGTTGACGCTACGGAAGCCGGAACCGATAGGTGTTGTCAAAGGACCTTTGAGGGCAATTTTGGTGGAGTTGATTGAGTCTAGAACTTTCTGCGGAAGTGGATCTTTGAATTTTTCAATTGCCGCAACTCCCGCCTCTTGAAAATCCCAATCGATTTTTACCCCCGTTGCATCAATAACGCGTCGAGCAGCTGTTGATATATCCGGGCCGATCCCATCACCAGGAATCATTGTTATAGAATACATAGAGCCATACCTCACATTATTTCATTAAAAATATAGGAAAACTCGTCTGGACATACAACAATCCGAAGATAGCAAACAGTTTCAAGAACTATAATGCAGATATTTCGAAAAGGTGTCTAAAGGTCAATGATATCAAATATTATAGAAACTCCTATCGAGACTCCGATATTGGATTGCCTCACTGAGATGTTCAGGCAGTATTTGCTCTGAGTTACTCAAATCGGCAATAGTACGCGATACCTTTAGAATCCTATCATAAGCTCTCGCAGATAGACCCAACTTAGTCATCGCCATTTTTAATAGATCTTGACAATTACTATTGATTTGGCAGTATTTTCTTAGATCTTTTGGATCCATGTCGGCATTACAAAATCTGCCTCTTTCGCCACCAAACCTTACTGCCTGAATTTTTCTTGCATCTTCTACACGATCACGTATGAGAGATGATGATTCGCCTCCTCTCTTCGATGACAGATCTCCATATTTAACGGCCGGTACATCAACATGGATATCTATTCTATCGAGAAGTGGACCTGAAATTTTTCCCATATACTTCTGAATCTGAATTGGATTACATGCACAATCTTGATTTGGATTCCCGAAATTGCCACACGGACAAGGATTCATTGCGCACACAAGCATGAAGTTTGCCGGATACTCTATAGTTAACTTTGACCGACTAATAGTAACTCTGTTGTCTTCAAGTGGTTGCCGCAATACCTCTAATACATTCCGTGCGAATTCTGGAAGTTCGTCCAGGAACAAGACACCATGATGAGCTAGCGAAATTTCGCCTGGCCGTGGAATTGTTCCCCCTCCAACTAATGCCGAATCAGAAATTGTATGATGCGGGGAACGGAATGGACGCATGGTTATCAAAGCAGTGTTTGGAGGTAACAATCCAGCAACTGAGTGAATTTTTGTTGTTTCCAACGCTTCTTCAAATGTGAGGGATGGCAGTATTCCAGGAAGACGCTTTGCCAACATAGTTTTTCCTGAACCTGGAGGACCAATAAGAATAATATTGTGGCCTCCGGCAGCGGCAACTTCCATAGCACGCTTTACATTATCTTGTCCTTTGACATCTGAAAAATCAATCATCTCAGATGTTAGACGATTAAAAACCATTTCAATATCGACAGTTGTTGGTATTCTATTGTTACATCCGCTCAATAGTAATTCCACTGTGTCCTGTAATGAATTAACTGCAAACACATCAATTCCTTTAACAAGAGCTGCTTCGGATGCATTTACTTCCGGAAGAATAATCCCTTTGAATCCTTTTATTTTTGCTTCCATCGAGATAACAAGTGCACCCCGAATTGGCCGCAATGTTCCATCCAATGCAAGCTCACCAAGTATAACATAGTTATCTGAAATTTCTGAAAATAGTTGTTCGGAAGATCCTAAAACACCCAGCGCTATCGGCAGGTCAAATGCAGATCCTTCTTTTCTTATATCAGCGGGAGCTAGATTGACTGTAATACGATGAAATGGAAATCTGAAGCCGGAGTTTTTTATCGCTGCAAGAACACGCTCACTGCTTTCCCTTACTGCACTATCCGGTAAGCCAACAATGAAAAACTTGAACAGGGTACGTTCAATGTGTGTCTCAACATCGATAATTGAGGCATTAATCCCAAGAGTTGTACCGCTCACGAAATGAGAGAACATAACAACCTCTAAAGATAGAGATCAGTGTATTGGCACACTGATCATCTCTGGTGCTTTGCATTTATGTACTAGGATAAAGACGCTTCGCTTTAACGGTGCTGACGAAGGAATTTCAAACGATCTCTGAGTTTCTCGGCAGGCGTTAGCAGCTTATCCTTTCCAAACACTGCTTCTTCCTGACTATTAAAAACGAGTTCGTACTCTTTACTCATAATGATGGCTTCTTCCGGACAAACCTCTTCACAGAATCCGCAAAAAATGCAACGAACCATGTTGATTTCGAACTTCTCCGGATACCGTTCCTTCTCCAACTCTGTTTCTGACGCTTGAACTTCGATGGCAAGAGCAGGACATACTCGAGAACACAAACCGCACGCAACACATCTCTCAACACCGTTCTCTTCAACCAGTACCGGGCGACCTCTGAAGGAACCTTCTGGTTTAAATCGTTCTTCAGGATAGTTATAGGTAAATTTCGGTTTGAAGATTTGAGAGATTGTCAGTTTTAATCCCTTAAGAATTTCAACGATGTAAAGTAACTGAGTTATTGTCAGGTCTTTTTTACGAATTATTTTCCTTTTCTCTTCCATAGCTCTCGAATCGCGCTCCGCAGTTCAACCTATGAGTAGGATGATAAGTCCGGTAACGAGAATATTTGCAATCGTCACCGGAAGCATCCACTTCCATCCAAGATTCATTAATTGATCGTAACGGAATCGTGGAAGTGTCCAACGAACAATGATAAAAAATATCAAGACGATGAAGACTTTCGTCATAAAAGTTGCAATCTGAGCAAGGCTTAGGACAAATCCAGAAAGCCCTAACTGTTCAATATAAGGGAAATGCCACCCTCCTAAAAACAGCGTTACAATGATGGCGCTCGATGTGATCATATTGGCATATTCAGCAAGAAAAAATAAACCAAACTTCAGTCCAGAGTATTCTGTGTGATAGCCTGCGACCAATTCGGGCTCTGCTTCCGGTAAGTCAAATGGCAGTCTATTTGTTTCAGCAAACGCAGCAATGAAGAAGGTGATAAACGCTACAGGTTGCAGAAAGATATTCCAGGCAGGAAACCATCCCCCCAGATAGACAGTTTGTTTTTCCACAATTTGATCCAATTGGAGTGTACCGCTTACGAGAATTACTCCAATGATAGAGAGCCCCATGGACAATTCATAACTTATCATCTGAGCGGAGGAACGCATTCCACCAAGAAGTGAATACTTATTGTTCGAGGACCATCCTGCCAGAGTAATTCCATAAACACCAAGCGATGTAAGCGCAAGAACGTAGAGTATCCCGACATTGACATCGGCTACCATCAGACGAATGGATCGGCCAAACAGTTCTATTGTTGTTCCGAAAGGGACAACGGCAAATGTACTGAGTGAAACAGCAATAGCCACAATGGGGGCAAGGTCGTGAATCGGTTTATAAGCGTTCTTCGGTACGATATCTTCCTTCAGGAGAAGTTTTACCACATCCGCCACGCATTGCAGGAGGCCATAGGGACCAACCCTATTAGGACCGACTCTGTTTTGGATAAATGCAGAAATTCTCCTCTCGAGATATACAAGGATAATAACGGCTGTGAGCACCGTCAGGATAAACAGTACAACTTTTATTGCCGCTTCAATGATTATCTCATTCATACGTTCACCATCGAAGCTGATTTTTGTTGACTCACCATGATTTGACAGCCTTTATTTCCCAATTTGCTGTACGAGATGCCCTTATAGGCCGGGACACGTTCAGTAATTTCTCTAAAGACTTCTTCTGCTGCAGTGTACTTCATTTTACCACCAAGTGCATTTGCGATGGATGAAATGATTCTCCAGGATCCACGTGCATCCCGCTTCAACGGTCTTCCCCATCTGTCATTCTGCGATGAAAATTTATCCCAACGGCTCTGTTCATACCCTTCCAACACTCGATCATGCTCAATGGTAGCAACGGCAGGACGTATGCGCTGCACGTGTCCGTTTAAATTAGTAAACGTTCCATTCTTTTCGGCATACGTCGCTGAGGAGAGCACAATATTTGCCAGTGCAGTGGTGGCATTCCGTGTGGATGAATGGACGATGAGAAGCTCCAAATTTGGCAACACTTCCGCGATTTGCGGAATGAGAGCAATGTTATCATCCAGCACATACAGAGCGCGGATGGTGTTATTCTCTATTCCTCTGATGATCGAGGAGAGATTAAATCCTTCTTCTACAGGTTTGACTCCCATCTGCTTTGCACCAGTGTTATTCGGAGTCTTATCCGACGTAATGAGGAAATTATCACGGCTTTCCAGAACTATATGAGGAATGAGATCGATGAACTTTGTCCCCAGAATATCCTTCATCAATTTCTGGAACAGATAGTTTTCTTCATTCGTCGCATACGGAGATCCTATCCCCGCTATTTCGTGTTTCTTAAAAGACCGAAGCTCGGAGACCGCTTGCGAGATGGCTTCGTCCCAACCAACTTCAACAAGTTTATCATCCTTACGGAGGAGAGGCCCGCTGAGCCGCTCTTCATTATTGACAAACTTAAAGGTATCCAGCCGCCCTGAATCACACATCCAGTAAGAGTTGACCTGATCGTTAACGCGGGGCGTTATCCGCAAGATAGTATTGTTGCGGACCCAGATATTAGTATTACAGCCTCTTGAGCATCCTATGCATACGCTATCGGTGGAGGACATTTCCCACACCCGCGCTTTGAATCTGAAGTCAGCGCTCGTCAATGCTCCGACTGGGCAAAGCTCAACCACATTCATCGAATACTGATTGTCTAGCTGCATTCCTGGAAATGTGGCTAATTCCACATGCGTACCGCGCTGAACGAACGTCAACACCGGTTGCCTGGCGATTTCATCCGAGAATCGGATGCATCGCGAACACATGATACAACGCTCGACGTCGAGCATCACATTGGGTCCAAGCGGCACACGTTTTGGCTTATGGACCTTATCTTCATCGAATCGACTGGAGCCAGTGCTGTGTTTATAAGAATAATCCTGCAACTTACATTCCCCTGCCTCATCACAGATCGGGCAATCCAATGGGTGATTAATCAGAAGAAATTCCATTACAGCTTTGCGTGCATCGAGGACGCGTTCATTTTGGGTCTTTACGACCATCCCCTCCGAAACTTGTGTTGCACAGGCAATGACGAGTTTCGGCATTTTCTCAACCTCAACGAGGCACATTCTGCAATTGCCCGAGACAGAGAGTTTTGGATGCCAGCAGAAATGCGGAATCTCAATGCCGTGCTGCGCCGCTGCCTGTATGATGGTCAGCTTTGGATCGACTTCAATCGTTTTTCCATCAATAGTAATTTTTGCCATTGCTACCGCTGCTTGCCAGTTATATTAAAATAATTTGTTATACGCTTCCAATGCATGCTTGAGAATGTTCAGAGATTTCTTCAAATCCTCGCTCTTCAACATGAATGCTATTCTGACTTCGTTCGTTCCCTTTCCGGGCGTTGCATAGAAACCCTGAGCGGGTGCGAGGAGCACAGTTTCTCCTTGGTGTTCATAATCCTGAATAAGCCACTTGGCAAAGTGTTCCGAATCCTTTACAGGTAATCCGATCACAATATAAAACGCCCCTTCAGGTTTATAGTACGTCACACCAGGGATTTCCTTTAATCCTTGAAACACAACATCTCGCCGCTGCCGGAATTCCTCCACAATGGGCTGAACGTACTTTGGCGAATCTTCGAGGAGAGGGATCAATGCTAGTTGTTCGATGGAAGCAACCGAGAGCCGTGCCATGCCCATCTTGAGTGCTGAATGAACAATTTCCTTATTGTGACTGACCAATGTACCGATTCTTGCTCCGCAGACATTAAATCGCTTTGATGAGCTATCAAGCATGATTGCCTGCTGCACAATCTCGGGAAAGCTCATCACTCCACATCGCTCGCCTTCATAAGCGAATTCACGATACACCTCGTCTGAAAGCAGAAATAAATTATGCTGCTTTACAATTGCGACTAGCGAATGCATCTCTGCTTTTGTTAAGACGGTTCCTGTCGGGTTGGCAGGATTACAGATTAATATTGCCTTTGACCTTGGCGTAATCTCCTTTTCAATTTCTGCAGTTGAAGGAAGATGGAATCCATTCTCGATCGCGAGTGAAAGCGGACGCAATTTGACATTGGCGATGCTTGCGAATCCATTGTAATTGGTATAGAACGGTTCGAAGACGATAATTTCATCACCGGTGTCGCACACTGCACACATTGCAAAGATGATCGCTTCAGAACCACCTGTTGTAATAATGATTTCACTCTCATCCACCTCAATACCGAGGTGTTGGTAGTAAGTTTTCCAGGCCTTCAGCGCTTGAGGGAGACCATTCGAGGGTGCGTATGCCAGTGTGGAGAGGCGTAACTGCTGTATGGTTTCAAAGACCACAGGATGGGTTGGCAAATCAGGCTGTCCGATATTAAGATGAAAAACCTTGATGCCGGTTTTCTTCCGGGCTTCTGCTACGGCAGCGAGTTTCCGAATCGGTGAGCCTTGCATCGTACGAGCCCGTTCAGAAATTGCGATGTTCCTCTCAATGTCCATGGAAACCACTTCATTTTCCTGTACTGCTGCCATAATCCTTATTCCTTCTGCACGTAGGTACGATCATTCCCTCTCTCTATTCACTTCTTCTTTTTCAGTCGGGTAAAAGATCACTGTGGACAAATTTTCTTTCACGTAGAGATTCTTTGCTACGGAATAGACATCGTCCGTCGTTACCGCATCAATCTGTTGAATGATTGAATCGATGGGTTTATGTTCATGAAAATATAATTCTGAACTACCCAAACGAATCATCCTATTCGGAATACTTTCGAGGCTCAGCATCATACTTCCCTTGAGCTGTGCCTTTGTTCGCCTCAGCTCAGAACGAGAAATCGGCTTCGCAAGAATCTTATCCATCTCACGATAGATTAAATCAATGGAATGATTGATGTGCGATGAGTCAGTTCCGATATAAGAGCCGAAGACACCTGAATCACTCATCATATGTACATAACTATACACCGAGTATGCAAATCCGTGCTTCTCACGGATATTCTGAAATAAGCGAGAACTCATACCATCGCCAAATAGGGTATTTAATACTAGTAATGGATATCGCTGTTTGCTTTTGATGCCAAAGGATTGAGCTCCCAAACAGATATGTGCCTGTTTGATTGGTTTCTTATACTCCTGCTGCTCCGCCTTGCGCGTACCCGGCTTTCGCCGCATCAGAGCGCCTTGAGATGGGGAGAACTGAAAATCTCCCAGCAGTGTTTGTGCCATTGACACAAGGGCTTCGTGCTTGATGTTTCCCGCCGCCGCAACAATCATGGAAACCGGAAGATAACTCTTCTGTACATATTCAAACAGATCATCCCTTGTGAACGATCGAAGATTCGATTCTGTACCGATGACAGGATATCCTAATGGATGCTTGCCGAAAATTGATTTATCAAAGTAATCGTGGATGATATCATCCGGATCGTCCTCTGCATTTCTCAACTCCTCAATTACTACTCCCTTTTCCTTTTCGAGTTCCCGTTCGGGAAAAATTGGATGTTGGATAAGATCAGAGAGGACATCGAGTGCCAGATAGGTATGCTCATCAAGCACCCTTGCATAGTAGCATGTATGTTCTTTTCCTGTAAATGCATTGAGGTAGCCGCCGACTGATTCCAAACTGCGCGCAATTTCTCTTATGCTTCGATTCTTAGTTCCCTTGAAAACCATATGTTCGATAAAGTGAGAAATACCATTATTCAAAGCGTTTTCGTCACGGGAACCTACATCAAACCAGAGACCGACAGAGACTGAACGAACATGAGGAATTTCTTCGGAAATGACCCGTATCCCATTCGAAAGAACAGATTTTGCATACGTAGAGTGAAATCGTGCACCCTGTGCGGTTGTTGAGGAAGTAAGAAATGACGCCGTTTCTTTTTTCACATGCTACCAGATGAGTTCAATCATGAATGGAAAAAAACTCTAAATACTTCAAAATTACGTGGCAAGATAGCGGTTTTTCGAGGGAGAGTCAAGAAAAGGTCCACAAACCACGCGGCAGAGATTACATATATCCCACTGTGTTGGAATCAGATCTCTGCTTGAGCAACGATTTTATTTTCGTGACAACCATATCGATGGCAACAGTGTTTTCATAACCACGAGGGATAATAACATCTGCCCAGCGCTTGCTTGGTTCGACAAATTCGAGATGCATCGGCTTGACTGTGGTGATGTATTGATGCATAACAGATTCGATGGATCGCCCTCGTTCCATAATATCTCGCCGAATTCTTCTTAATAAGCGTTCATCAGCATCAGTATCGACAAAGATCTTGATATCCATAAGATCACGAAGGCGCTTGTCAACAAAGATCAGAATGCCATCGATGATGATAATTTCTTTCGGCTGAATGGTCCGGATTTCAGGCATCCGCCGATGTGTGGCGAAGTTATAGAGAGGTTGATCGACACTCTTATTCTCTCTCAGCATTTGAACGTGTTGAACCATGAGATCGGTTTCCAGAGAATCCGGATGATCGAAATTGATGGCAGCGGGATCCGGGTCTTTATATGTCATCAGATCCCGGTAATAGGAATCGTGCTGTATAACGAGAACACGGTCCTTGTCCAACGAATTCAGAATTTCATTGGTTACAGACGTTTTCCCAGATCCTGTTCCACCGGAGATGCCGATGACAAGTGTGTTCTTCATATAACCCTCAAGGTAGTAAAGAAAGGCATTCAACCCGATTGAATATAGAAGTTTTGGAGTGAAGTATCAATGAAACAGAGGTTGATATCCAAGCATAATTTCCCGATTATTATTCCTATATGACACTGGTGTTTATCATAGAACTTATATTGTTCTTGTGCATCGGCTATTATGCCTTTGTCGGGCTGGGGCTTCTGCTCGGGCTCTCCCGTTGTCTTTACAAGAAATCGGATGAAACTCCATTAGTCTCTGTGATTGTGGCAGCGCGAAATGAAGAGCACAATATTCCTCGTCTTCTCGGTGCGTTATCTAAGCAGTCCTACTCTCCCTTTGAAATTATTATCGTGAATGACCGTTCAACGGATAGAACCAGACAAATTGCAGAATCCTATCGAGCCCGTGATCCAAGGATTACCATCCTCTCTGTGGAATCAATGCCAACAGCTCTTCCGCCAAAAAAGAATGCCCTGCACCTTGGGATCACTCACAGCAAAGGAGAAATCCTCTGCTTCACGGACGCTGACTGTGTTCCCCCTAAGCAGTGGTTGACCGAACTCGTTGCAGCTTGTTCGCATGACGTTGGACTTGTTGCGGGCTATTCGCCCTACGACACGTCGCTCCTCAACGGTGGGCAAGGAAAAGCGAATCTTTTTTCCTCCCGTCTTCACCGATTCATTGAATTCGAGGAATACAAAGGAGCACTTTGGTCGGCTGGTTCCATTGGATTACACAAAGGGTGGTTATGTACGGGCCGTTCACTCGCTTATCGAAAATCTGTTTATGAAGAGATTGGAGGGTTCCGGGATATTGCAAACTCAATAAGCGGAGATGACGATCTGCTGCTTCAGCTCGTACGGGAAAAGACGTCCTGGACAATGAGGTACGTCACATCTCCAGAGAGTTTTGTGACTACAGCGCCCCCGTCAACGTTTAAAGAATTTATCCAGCAGCGCACTCGGCATTTCTCAGCAAGCAAATATTTTTCGCTGCCAATGAAACTCTTTTTCTTTACCTACCACAGCGCAAATTTTTTATTGCTCTCCTCACTTGTGTACTCAATCGTGGCCGGCAGCTCCTTTATGCTTGCTCTCCCGGGATTGCTCAAAATAGTTATCGATGTTATACAATTAAGTCTCGCCTCGAACGTATTCCATGCAAAATTCTCTGTAGTGGAATCCTTTTTCTATGAGTGCTGGACCATCGCCTATAATACAATCATTGGCCCCTTGGGATTTCTCCAACCGGTTCGTTGGAAGGAGAATTGAAAAAGATGTCCCTGGATCACTCTGCCACAGCCAGCGGCGTTAAACGATATCGTCCATTATTGATAAGGATCTTCATTGGATTTGCAATTCTTTATGCTCTTGTCTCTCTGATCGATCCGGAAAAGCTACAGACTGCTTTTTCCAACTCAGACCCTCTTCCAATTATTGGGGCGTTCCTCCTGATGGCTCTGAATATTTTTCTTCAACTGGCTAAGTGGCATTACCTTCTCAAACTTGCTCAAGCATCTTTGGCATGCAGTGAGACGTTCCGTTCGTTTCTGTTTGGCATCACAGTCGGCCTTATTACGCCGGGCCAGATCGGGGAATTCGGAGGCAGGGCATATGGGCAAACCTCACTTTCTTCGGCCACAATTATCGGATTAACGCTCATCGACAAACTTCAAATTACCCTGATCATAACACTCGGGGGGATGGTGAGTGTCTCATTCCTCTATCTCCAAAATTCTGCTGTCAGGATCGCCCTTATCAGTGTGAGCTGCTTAGCTGTGATCTTGGTTTTCTTTAATTTACATTTCCTTCGACGCCTGGCGGTGATTCTACCAAGCCGTTTTCGCGATCACGAATGGGTTCAGGATGGTATTCAATCAATCGGACTGCTGAACGGAAAAAGCTTATTGTATTCCTTCGGTCTGACATCCGGGTATTATCTAGTACTATTTCTTCAATTCTATCTTCTTCTGAATGCTTTTGAATCTGTTTCAGTGTGGAATTCCTATCTCGGCTTTGCAGCCGTCATGTTTTTTAAGGGGTTTCTCCCCATTTCATTTGGAGATTTAGGAGTTCGTGAAGGTACGTCTGTTTATGTGTTTTCTTTGTTAGGAGTACATGCTGCCGCCTCCTTCAATGCATCGGTACTCCTATTTGTATTTAATCTCTTGATTCCAGCTTGTGCAGGATTAGTGATCTTTCCATGGCTAGAGAGAAATCGTAAAATTCCCCCGCTTAAATAATTTATTGAATTCTCCTTGATTATCGCTCTTATCATACTCCTCATCTGTAGCTTTCTTTTTTACAGTTACTTCCTTTTTACAATACGGAGAGGACTCCTTCGTGCTCCCTGTTCCGGTGTTCCAACACCTCCAATGAATTCTATTGCTCGCGTCTCGGTCATTATTGCTGCACGTAATGAAGAGCTCACCATCGGCCAATGCTTGAGTACAATATTAAAACAAACCTATCCCCTTGAGTTGGTCGAAATTATTGTTGTGGATGATCATTCCACAGATGCTACACTCTCTGTGGCCGGAACTGTCTTGCAAGCATTTCCTCAGAAACAGATCCTTTCGCTTTCCGGCGATCAAGATTCCCATGGTAAGCCTGCAGCAATTGCCTATGGTCTTCAACATAGCAGTTCCGATATTCTTCTCTTCACTGATGCGGATTGTCTCGCTTCGCCTTGTTGGATCGAATCTACCGTTGCACACTTTGAGCATGAAGTCGCCTTTGTTGCTGGTGCTGTGCTTGAAGAGGCCAGTTCAACTTTTCTTTCAGCTCTCTCCTCATTAGAATTTCTCAGCCTCATCACGACAGCAGCCGGGCTCATTGGTGCCGGGAAACCAATCATCTGCAATGGAGCCAACATCGCCTACCGAAAAAGTGCCTTTCAGAAAGCGGGTGGATTTGGAGAGCAATTCGGATCATGCGATGATGAGACAATAATGCAGCGGATGATACTCAGAAGTGTCGGGACTGTACGTTTCAATTTCGATCCACGATCACGCGTCTTCACAAAATCACCAGCCACAATCAGACAATTCTGGTTACAGCGTACCCGATGGGCATCGAAACAGGGGCATTATGAGGATCGGTGCATACTCTGGAAATTACTAGCGCTCTATTCGTTCTTTGTGGTGATGTTGATCTCGGGAATTCTTGTCGTGTACGATTCTTCACTTATTCCGATACTCTCCTCTATCGCACTCTTAAAGGCACTCATCGATTACAGAGTGTTGGCTGCCGGTGCAAGAATCTTCCAGATACGGCTTTCGCTCTTCGACTTTTTCATTGCAGAGATTTTTCACGTTCCGTATATTGCGATTGCAGCTCTCGTTGGTCAAGTTGCTTCAATCCGCTGGAAGAACAGAACGGTTACAGCATGAGAGTACACTGGACGCATTTCGCAAAGGTTCTTTTTCCATCGCTTGTGTGTGAGGGACCGGCGCCTTTTCTTTATTTAACATTCGATGATGGACCCCATCCAAAGGCAACTCCTCCTCTCCTGGCTGTTCTGCGCAAAGCGATGGTGAAGGCAACTTTCTTTCTCCTTGGGGAGCGTGTTGCACTCTATCCAGACATTGTTCGTCAGATTGTTGAGGAAGGTCATGTGCTTGGGAATCATGGATACACTCACCGCTCGCTCATGTTCAGGAAGTCAGTTGAGCAGGAGGAAGAGATAGCAAGGACAGATGATGCGATCAAGGCAATTCTCGGAGACTCACCAAAACTCTTTCGCCCTCCGTTTGGATTCTTCGATATGCGGACCGTCAGTCTCGTCGAAAAGCAACAAAAACGATTTGTCCTTTGGAGCAATGACCCTAAGGATTACCTTGAGCAGAAGCGAGCGACATTATTCGAACGTACTAGACGATCGCTCACAACTCGTGCTATTATCCTTCTCCATGACAATGAAGCAACCCTTGAGTACTTGCCACACACTGTGCAGCGGCTAATCCACTATTCCCAGGATCACGATTTTCAATTTTCCTCTTTGTCACTATGAGCATAGAACTTCTTCTCTGTGTTATTTTGATCTTCTATCTTGCACAAGTCTGCTTTTTCCTCTATGGAATTACCCATCTTCGTGATGAGTGTTCTTCAACTGCCCAACTTTCTGTTTCTGTAATCATCGCCGCCCGAAACGAAGAGAAGAATATTGCACCTTGTCTTGAATCGGTACTGCAACAGACCTATTCATCACATTCGTACGAAGTAATCGTTGCCGATGATCATTCCTCAGATTCCACTAGGAGCATTTGTGAAGCGATTGCAAAACTCCATCCTAGCCTCACCGTATTTCTCTGCGTTGATGATGAAACATTACGTGGAAAATCCAATGCTCTGCATCAGGCCATTGACAGGGCAAAGAACGAGATTATTCTTGTTACGGATGCAGATTGTACCGTTCCCTCAACATGGATTGAACATACAGTTAAGCGCTATGGGCCAAACACAGGGATCGTTGGAGGCGTGACACTTCAGAAATCGACCGATTGGTTCGGAGGGATGCAATCTCTCGATTGGGCATATCTGTTAGGGCTCGCGGCGTCGGCAGTTGCCCTGAATAATCCACTCAGTACGATCGGCAACAATCTCTCTTTCCGGAAATCGGCGTATGAAGAAGTAGGAGGTTATAAGAAGATTCCTTTCAGCGTGACAGAAGATTTTATGTTATTCCAGTCAATCTTGCAATTGAAAAAATATTCATGCCTCTACCCGGTCGATTCTCACCTCACCGTAATAACAAATCCGTGCTCGACGTTTGCCGAACTTGTGAGGCAGAAACAGCGTTGGGGCCGGGGTGGCGTCGATATGAAACTCAGCGGGTTAGCGATCATGGTTATTGGATTCCTCACGCATGGAATCATCATCGCCGGATTTATTGCCGGAGATATATTATTTGCCGCTACAGCACTTTTAATAAAATGTATTGCTGATTATAGTTTTCTCCATCTTACTCTGAAGCGTCTCAAACGGATTGATTTGCTAACGTATTTCTACTGGTTTGAGGCCTACTATATCGTCTATGTGATTCTTCTCCCCTTCATCGTCTTCCTCGGAGGAAAGGTGAAATGGAAGGGGCGCTCCTATTGAACTTTTCGCTGGAGTTTTTCACCGCCCTTCCGATCATTCTTTACGCAGAGACACATTATCGGTTTCCATTCCTTTTTAGCTACCTTTTTAAAAAGGAGCCTGAGGTCATCTTTGATGCTCCGCATCGCCTTGAGCCCAATCAACCGATACCCATTCTCCTGCTCGTTAAAGATGCAGACAGATTCTCCTGCAACCTAAAGAACATCACATTCCGCTTAATGCAAGATTCAACACTCATCGTCGAACAGAGAGCGGCAGAGATTCCCATCATCCCCTCTCAGCCAATATGGTGGATGCTCCTTTCTTTGGATTCACATAGCTGTTCAGGGTGGGTTTCGCTCCAGATCTCATTTACTCTCCAAACACCTTCCGGTGAGTATACTTATAAGAGTGATAACAATCGGACATCGAGTCATCGCCCCCTGAAAATATTTCTTTCTCGTGAACTTCTCCCACGATTGCCGAACTTGTATCTTGGCGATGCGCATACCCACTCGAATTATACAAACGATCAAGTAGAATTTGGCTCACCGCTGGAGGCTTCGCGGCTGCTCTGTAAAGCCATGGGATTATCCTTTTTTGCTGTCACCGATCATTCCTACGACCTGGATGATCGACCGGATAATTATCTTGTGAACGATCCAGATCAGCCGAAGTGGAAGACTTTTCTTGAAGAGGCAGAAGCCTGTAACGCCGAAGAACGGGAGTTCGTCATTCTTACCGGCGAAGAAATTACCTGTCGAAACAATAATTCTCGTAACGTACACCTTCTTCTCTATGGTGATCATCAATTTTTCAAAGGATCTGGAGACGGTGCAGAACGAAGCCTACACACCTGGAGCGAACACAGTATTCCCGAAATCCTTCAACAGAAATCATCTGCTTCAGTAGTGTATGCATCCCATCCTTTTGAGCCAATCCCTTTTCTTCAAAAACTCCTTTTAGGACGGGGTGAGTGGGCTGTCGCGGATCTTACCTCTGAAAGTATCAGCGGTTTGCAAATCCTTAATGGAAGCAGGGATAAAGGATTCTTCGATGGATATCATATCTGGATCCAGCAACTTCTCCAAGGGAAAAAACTATTTCTTCTCGCAGGCAATGATGCTCATGGAAATTTTAACCGCTTCAGTCAACTTGCAATCCCATTCATTTCAATTAGAGAGCGCGATACACAACTGTTCGGTAAAATGCGGACGGGAGTATTTATCGATGGAGAGCTTTCTGCAAATACCTTATTAGATGCGTTACGAAATGGTACATCGGTGATCAGTGATGGTCCAGTCGCTGAACTCAATGCCCGGCAACGCCCCAGCTATGCAAAGAGTGAATCAGAATCAAAAACGGTAGCGCTTCGGCTTCATGCGGTTTCGAGCGCAGAGTTTGGAAAAATTAGGAGGTTGAATATCTTTCTTGGCATACTCGGAAGTGAATGTGAACGATCCATTGATATTGACGGATTTCAAGAAGGATACTCTGTGCAATTGGAAAGAGAACTGCCCGTTAACTCTGCCTGTTATTTCAGGGCTGAGGTCGTCACATCTTCGATGGGAACCTACGACAGCCGAGAACACTTCTGTTACACCAATCCGGTCTGGATTACTCCTGCTTGAGACAATATCCCCTAAACTAAGAACGCCCTCGGATCAGAGGGCGTTGGTGTTGAAAGATGCCAATAGTTAGTGTCGATGTCGGGCACTCGGGATTGCAAGTCGTTTTAATTTATAGCGGAGCGTTTGCTCCGTCATACCAAGGAATCCAGCTGCCCGTGATTGGTTAAAGGAAAATTTATTCAGCGCCCGCTCAATAATTCCTTTTTCAATCACATCTAAAGAAGCATCGAGAATGAATTCCTGCCCATTGATGACATTGTTGATCATCTTGACGACCTCGGTTTTTTCATCGGCAAGTTCGGGCGGCAATGTAAATTTTCCACCGGAAGAGAAGAGAACGGATTTATCGATGACGGCTTTTAATTCTCTAATATTCTCACGCCACGGGTGCCGAATAAGCACATCGATGGCATTAATATCGATTGCCACATCTTTGATATTCAGGTCTTTGCAAATTTCCGTAATAAAATGCTTCGCAAGCATGGGAATATCTTCTGGCCGCTCACGTATCGGAGGGATATAGATCTTTTCACATTGTTCCAAACGCTTGTAAAAATCATCATACAATTTATTCTGTGTGAACAATTCTTTTGGATATTTTTTTGTTGTGAGAATTACCTGGACTTCTGCTGAACGTCCTTCCTCTGATCCCAACCGTTTTGATTTTCTCTCAGCAAGAAAGTTCAGGATCTTAATCTGATTCCTGAATCCAGCTTCTTCGACTTCTTCGATGAACACGGTGCCGCCATTCGCCAATTCGAATATTCCTCGTTTGGTCGTGGGCGGCATACCTGCGACACCTTTCTCAAAACCGAAAAGAATTGCTTCGAGCTCCCGATCGTCGATGACTGATGCATTGACACTCAGGAAGGGATGTTTGTCACTGGGTTCACCGTAATGTTCAGCATGGATGCTTTTAGCAACCATGCCTTTGCCAACGCCCGATTCGCCGATAATCAAGACATCTTTACTTGATCTCGCGACCTTCACGATCTGTTTCTTAATATTGTCTACGGGCTTGCTTTTGCCAACGATCGCTGATACCATATCTGATTCTCCCTATAAACGTGATAGATAAAAGAAGAACGTAACCACTGTTCTTATCCAAAGAGTTTTAATACGATCCGTTGAAGAATATTAGGTTTTGTCTCTTGTCTCGCGCGATGCAAGAAGCCTTCCATGAAACGTTTTCGTGTTAAGAAAATGATGTACAATAAGATTATCAAAAGCGTCGCGCCAGCGACTAATATGTTCAGAATCAGAAACCAATTCGTGCTCATAAAACTCGCCTTTGATACTTGTAATAAATCGGAGTCTTAAAATGAAGAACAGCAGTAATCCCAGGACATTGAGGAGAGTCAGTACCAGACCGATCCTGAAAATGTCAAGATACGTTGCGTACTCAACCGATTTAATGTATGCGTAATAATGAAGAATTTCAAGGGAGCAATACGGAACAAAGAGAAGGAGAATTTTTTCGATATACGCGCCCTGCGGTGGATCTTTTTTGTACTGATAACCAAAAAAGAGGGAGATGAATACCAGACAGAGCACATTTATATAGATACCTGTTCTATGCAATGGCGCACACAGCAAAACCAGGGAATTGCTCCCTTCAAGGTAAGGAATAAATTCAAGGACCCGTTTCACTTTCTCGTCATCAAATAATTCCCCCACCTCTTTTCCGTTTTTCCATGCATGCAGGTTCGTCTGTTCAGCTATCAACACTGCATCGTTGGCAGTAGGAGTTTTGAGCTGCAGTTGTTCTACTGCTCCCCGTACCTTTCTGAAATCAATTATCTCTTCAGACCGATAGGCAGCGAGAGGATCAACTAAAAACGGATGGAAATAATAGACGAAGACTCCGCCGGCAATGAGGAATGTGAAAAAATATTTAGCAGGCGTTCTCCAGTCGTAAAAGAGCGAATCGATAACAAGGTAGACAATTGCTATAGAAAGGGAGAGACAGAAAAACCCGATGGTGAAATATTGATAGCTGTAGAAACTGGCAAAATGGTTGGTTTGAAATATCGCTTTGCCAATGAGTGAAGAAAACGGACTGAGAGAACTAACGCCGAACATGATCGCAAAATTAATGAAAATTGGTTTATTGCGTTCGTTCGGTTCTTTAATGCCGATGACAACAGATATGATTGCTAGTAATCCAATTCCCATTGCTAAGATCATCTGCCAGGTGTCAATATCCTGGTGCGGAAAAATCACTAACGAACCACTTGTTGCACCGATCAATAACAACCATGAAAAGAGAATTTTTTTCGTCATCGTTTTTCTCTCACTCGTTATCTGCGACGAATATATAATGATTTAAGATTCAGGTCAAGAATAAAATCGAATATCTATAACAATTGCGTAATACCCCTAGCCTTCTACCACAAATGCTTCAAAACAATGAAAAAAAGGCGATAAACCAGAACATTCTATGTACGATATTTATTAGCCTATAGCAGGATGTGACGGCCAACACATAGAAATTCGGAGAGGTCGGGCAGTCTGTTTGTTTCTTTGCCTGTCGTGTTGGTGCAATCAGGAGACTATGCCAGCCAACACATCAGTTCATTTCCTGCATCCTGTTTAGTACAATAAGTCGATCGCATTAATACTATTCGCAATTCTCTTGAAAATATTCGCCAGAATTCTTGACAATAGGATAGAATTTGCTAAATTACGCCCAGCGGCCTTAAAAAGAAAACTAATTCATTCTTCCTATTTACTTAACAACCTCTCAAAGGAGATTTCTATGCGTACATCAGCATCAGTAAAACGGATCGTGTCAATTTTTATTGCAGTAGGATTGACGCTCATCATAAATTCGGCTATAACCATTGCCGCAAAAGTTGGCAGTGAACACAGTCCATATCAAACTCAGGCAGGCGTTACCACGGGACCGGGAACAACAATTCCAACAGATATTCCAAAACCGTACGGCGTCACAACAGGACCTGGCACTCCTATCCCAACAGATATCCCGAAACCTTCAAGCGTTATCACAGGACCTGGTACACCTATTCCGACAGATATTCCAAAACCTCTCTAACAAGCAGTGTCACTACTCCAACGGACAATGTGTTATGCCCGTTGGAGTACCTCTTTGTTTCGCTTCTCTCTTTTTCCTATCTTGAGTAAAGTATCCATGGATCGTAGAAACGTCAGATAACCCCTGATTCATCGTCTCAAACTGGCCAAGCAATGAATTTTAAACCCAGGATTGATTATCGCAGCCTCATTAATCTACTTCTTCTGCTTCTTACATTTTTTACAACGGCTGTAGCAGGTGTCCAATGGCTGAATAAAAATCCATACGAACTTTCAAATCTTGCATCTGGACTCCCTTACGCATTTTCCATTTTATTTGTGCTAGGAGCCCATGAATTCGGTCACTACTTTGCCGCACGACATCATAACGTAAACACTACGCTTCCATTTTTTATCCCTTTTCCGCCACTGCCCTTTCTTCTGAATTTTGGGACATTTGGCGCAGTCATTCGCACACGCTCCGAAGTACCATCAAGAAAAGCGATGTTTGACATAGGAGTTGCTGGTCCAATAGCTGGCTTTGTTGCCTGCATCATCCTTCTCATCTATGGATTTCTTAATTTACCGAATCCAGAGTACATTCTCACCATCCATCCTGATTACGATTTTGTATTGAATGGAATACCCGGATCACAAGGATTGAAATTGGAATTTGGCAGCACGCTTGCTTACTCGTTCATCGAAAGTCTCTTCACAAAATCCACGGGACAATTTATTCCGCCTATGAGTGAAATTTATCACTATCCCTATCTTTGTGTGGGGTGGTTTGGCCTCTTTGTCACTGCAATGAATCTCATCCCGATCGGACAATTCGACGGCGGCCACTTGATCTTTACCATGTTCGGTGATAAACATAAGTTTATTGTGCGTTTTTCATTCGGAGCACTCCTCATTGCTGGATCTCCAGCATTCGTTGAGTCGCTCATCCAAAGCGTATATAGCATTTTTTCTGACTCTACCCTTTCATTCGGTATTTCACTGACTCAGTACAGCTGGGCAGGTTGGTTCATTTGGGCTTTGATCTCCTATTATGGAATCAAATTGTATCATCCACCGGTAACCGACGATACGCCGCTCGATCCAACGAGGATGTATATTGGATGGTTAACAATCTGCATCTTCATCGTCTCTTTTTCATTGGTTCCATTTACTATACTCTTCTAATATGGCTTGACTTTCAAGGAGGTGTTACGTACTTTTGATTGGAACAAAAAGTATTAATCCAACTACTTGAAAGGCTGATTAGGAGAGATTGCGATTGGTTTGTTTTTTCAGGTATTACAAAGGAAGCAATCATTGAATCGGCCATTCACCTTCGATAGAATTCTTCAAGCACATTCACATTACGGACAGATCAGTCTCATCATCTATCTCATGCTCATGAGTTCAGGTTGTGAGAGAAAACATGAGGAGCTCGTAGATAGTACTGTAACTCTGCCTGTACTTCAACAAGCTCAACTCTTTCCCACTGAAATCAACACCGATACCATTGTCATTGGATCAGTTCGAAATCCTGATGATATCCTGACCCTTTCACCAATACTTACAGCATTCCTCTCCTCTCCTGTAGATTCAGGAACCGTAGTGCAGTACTCTATTAGGAAAACCATTGGCGAGCCACCTTTCTCCACAGGACAGCTCAACGACAATGGTATCAAACCTGATTTGAGGCAAAGAGATGGAATTTTTACTGGCTTGGCTACTCTCAACATCAAGCGTTCTGACGTTGGGTCCTATCACTTCGAACTTGCGGCATTCACCGCAGAAGGATTGAGAAGCACAACATTCTTTCTGCCATTGAAGGTGTACCGATCCAACAAAGCTCCAGTTCTCTCAAACCTAAGCGCACCAGATACTGTTAAACTGGCGAATCAAACACAATTGCTATTGCTTACGGTCAAGGTGACAGATTCTGATGGATTATCTGACATCCAACGTGTCATTTTCAATTCCTACCGGCCAGATGGATCTTCGTCGAGCGGAAATCCATTCAAAATGTATGACGATGGCAGTGAAAGTATTCTCTTCCCTCCTGAAGGAAAAAGTGGCGATCAGGTGAAGAGTGACGGTGTGTTTAGCCTGATGATATCGATGCCGGCAACAACATCCACTGGCACTTATCGCTTCGAATTTCAGGCTTTCGATCGATCAAATGAACCTAGTAACATTCTCATCCAAAGGATCACAGTTCGCCAATGAAGATTTTTCTTCAATTCGCTCTGTTATTGTGTATCGCTGAAGTTGTTCAGAGCCAGGAGCCACGCCTCTTTAAGCTTACGGACCAATCGCTTTCACCCAGATTGAGGAGTAATAGTGTTAACGATCTGGTTGCTGTAAACGGTACACTTTGGGTCGCCGGTGGAAAAGGAATTAGCGTGACCACCGATCGAGGGATATCATGGAATAATTATGCGAACACCGGTACGTTCGATGAAAAAGGTGTTTCTGCGATTGCACTTCGTGGAAGAGATATCTGGATTGCAACCTCCTATACAACAAAGAAAGACGATCAGTCCTTCCCCACAGGCCACGGCTTGCATTACTCAAGCGATGCCGGGGTTACCTGGAAATTTATATCTCAGCCCCTAGACGCCGGCAAATTTGATACGCTGAGCTATGGAAATAATAAAATTGCCGCACTCGCTGTTACGGTTCCTCAACAAAATCTTGTGTACGATATTGCTTTGACAAGTAACACCGTCTGGATTGCCACATGGGCTGGAATGCTGAGGAAATCTACCGATCACGGAATGACATGGCAGCGTGTCGTTCTTCCACCCGATAACCTGAATGCTATTTCTCCCCGCGATACACTGCAGTTCACCATGATCAATGTGGACCGGATCGTGACGAATGACGCAACGGGTAAGAAAGATACGTTAAAAGGAAGCAATAACTTTCTTCTCTTCTCCGTTTTGACGACAAACGACTCAACCATTTGGGCTGGAACTGCAAACGGTATTAATAAATCCACAGATGGAGGAATTAGCTGGAGAAAATTCAACCATCAAAATCAGAAACAGCCAATCTCCGGAAATTTCGTTGTCGCTCTCGCAGAACAGCGCTGGAACAACCAAAGCATCATCTGGGCTGCAACAGTGAATGCCGTTGATCAAGAGGAAAAGCGCGGCGTGAGTTTTACAACCGATGGCGGAGAAACCTGGAACACCACGTTACTCGGAGAGTTTGCTCACAACTTCGCTTTTCAGGATTCTCTGGTCTACATTGTGACCGACAACGGTCTGTTCCGCTCTTCAAACTTTGGTCTAAGTTGGATCCGAAATGGCACCATTGTTGATCCTCAGAACAGACAACGCTTTACAGGCAGCGAACTCTATGCTGTGGCAACCAGAGGTAATACGATTTGGACTGGCGGTCCGGAAGGACTGGCTTCGACTACAGATTCTCCTCAAGAATCATTTGGAACCCAATGGAGTGTATTCCGTACTTACCTTGAAGTAGGAAGCAACGCTGCGACATATTCTTATCCGCTTCCATTCTCGCCGGACGATGAAGCGGTCCGATTGCATTATAGTACGAACAATAAGACCGCTGCTGTGACAATTCGAATATTCAACTTTGCAATGCAGCCCGTTCGAACATTGATCAGGAATGCGATTCGCTCAGGTTTAATAGAGCATGATGAGATTTGGGACGGAAAAGATGATTCGAATCGCAGTGTTGCGAATGGGGCCTATTTCTATCGAATTGAGATAGAGGGAGGCAACACTCTCTGGGGAAAAATTCTGGTGATTCAATGAGATCATACAGTTTCACATTCCTGGTTTTGTCATTGTGCTGTGCGATTCATCTCGGCGCACAGACTGAGTATGACCTTGGACGCCTTCCTGGGTCGCCGCTGCGCATGGGCTTTGGCGCTCGCGGCATTGGCATGGGGAATGCTCTCTCCTCCATTCGAACCGATGAAAGTGTCAGTTACTACAATCCAGCTCTCGTCGCCTTCCAGATGAAGCGCAAGTTATCGATCGGTTCTGGTCTTCTTTCGCTTGATAGGAAGCTCAACACACTATCGTATTCACAGGGGATTGGAAAATCTGCGGGAATCGCACTGGGAATAGTCAACACTGGTGTCACGAACCTTGAAGGAAGAAACCGCGATGGCCTTCTTACCGAATCATACTCAACCTCGGAGAACTCCTTTTTCTTCAGCTTCGGAACACAGCTCAGTAAAAGTGCGTCACTCGGCTTGACAACGAAAATATTGTACTATTCGCTCTTTGAAAAAGTGGCAAGCACCACTGTAGGATTCGATATCGGATTACAGTATGCTCTCAACAACGAGGTCACAGCTGCATTTGTCCTTCAAGATCTCAACTCAAAATATAAGTGGGATACGACACCCATCTATGGCCGGGATGGAAATACGACGATTGAGCGTTTTCCTCTCAGACGGAAAATGGGCATCAGCTATTCCCCACACTTTGCCAATGCCGTCGGTTCAGCAGAAGTGGAATGGATCGGAACGAACAGCCTCGTGCGAATCGGCTTCGAAGCTTCGCTGCACGAGACCTTTTCACTTTATTGTGGAATCGATCAGATATCGTTTGCCCGCAGCCTTGATGCAAAGCCTGCTGCGGGATTTTCATTCCTCCTTCCTGTTGAGTTTTGGAAACCAAAGCTTCACTATGCTTATGTTATCGAACCCTATGCACAGTCCGGAATCCATCTGCTTTCTCTATCCTTGACTATTGAATGAAATTCCACCACATCTTCATACCGCTCTTCTTGTTTTTATCTCCCCTACTCTTTGGACAGGGAAGTTCAACAGGATCTTCACACTTGAAGCTCCCAACAAATGCCCAAGATGCTTCACTCGGACAATCGAGAGTTGCGTCAACCGGTTCTCTGCATTCAGCCTCATTAAATCCTGCCACAATTTATACGACACACGCCCCACAAGTATTGATCTCGCATACGTCATGGATACAGGATCTTCAGCGTCAATTAATTCAGGCACGATTCCCGCTCCTCAATGGAACGACAGCGCTTGCCGTCTCATCATTTTCCCTGAACGGAATTGAACTGCGCGAACAACCCGGTGCCGCATCAGGAACCTTTAATGCAACCTCAGCGGTTTTTGAAGCGGCCTATTCAACACCGCTCGACGAATCCTTGACCATCGGTATCGCAACACGATATCTCTACGAAAAAATATTTATCGACGAAGCAACCGGCTATGGCATTGATATTGGGGCATTGTATCAGGTCTCACTAGAGAATCTCTCCGTAGGTCTTGCTGTAACAAATTTAGGGTCGATGAAGGCTTTTCGATCTGTCGCTGGAACATTACCTACTACTGTACGGATTGGAGCCCAATATCATTATCCCGTTTCTGATGTTCTTCTCACCCCAACTTTTGCATTCTCCAATGAGACTCACACCGGTGTGAATCATGTCCATGCCGGAATGGAAGGATTGTATGACAATCTCCTGGCGGTTCGATTCGGATATGTGACCGGGTATGATTCTCGTGGATTCTCAGCAGGAATTGGTATTCACTATACAGGCATTCAACTCGACTATGCCTATCTCCCATTCTCGCTTGGGCTGGGAGATGCTCACATTCTGTCACTTGCATTTCAATTCTAGCCATGACTATTACTGTTCTTCCATACACCGAAGCGTGGAGAGATAAATGGGATTCGTTTGTCCTCTCCTCCAATAATGGTACAATGTTTCACATGCATCAATTCTTCTCCTATCACGAAAAGAATCGATGGAACTGGCATCATCTGCTTTTTCTTGATGGGGATAAAATTGTTGCCGTACTTCCTGGTGCTAAAATGGGATCGACATTTGAATCGCCCATCGGCGCATCGTACGGTTCAATTGTGACAGGAGATATTAATTTTGCGACTGCGCTCTCCATTGTCGATGCCTTTTCAGACCATTGCCGTGAACAACAATTCGAACGGGCACTCCTGACTCCGCCGCCGATCATTTACCAAAAAGTGATGTCGCAAAACATCGATTACGCACTCGCCTATCGCGGCTTTACGTATGACAAGCATTATATTTCTCATGCAATTCCGCTGGATCAGGAAGATATTATTTCTACGTTCCAAAGTACCGCCCGCCGTTATATCCACAAATATCTTCGCGAGCGGAACCTGCGGGTGGAAATATCCAATGACTACGATATCTTCTATCCAATTCTGCTGAACAACAAACAGCGGCATGGTGTAAAACCCACACACTCGCTCGAAGACCTCTATAAATTGAAAAAACTGATGCCGGATAATCTGGAACTCTTCCTGGTCTACAAAGGAAGCAAGCCAATTGCCGGTTCATTAATGTTCGTCTGCAACAAACAGGTAGCGCTTTGTTTCTACAATATGTTGTTGTATGATTATGAGCAATATAACCCGATCCATGTGGTGATGTATGAAGTGATGAAATGGGCTATGGAGAAAGGATTTTTATGGGTGGATATCGGAGTCTCTCAGGATACCAAGGCAGAGAACCAGATGGCTCCTTCCATGAATTTGATCCGGTTCAAAGAAAAATTCAATTCACGCGGTATTTTACGCAGCACCTTCTATAAACGATTCATTTAGAGTATGAAGGTCCTTCATATTGCGCCGCTCAACGTTGCCGGTGTTCCCTACTCGATGATGGAGATGCAACGGCGTTCCGGTGCAACAGCGCGATTGGTGACACTCCACCGAAATCGGTATAATTTCCCTGAAGACATTTGCCTCGATTTACCACTTCCCAGGAACAGCGCTGCAGCATTCTGGAGATCAATAAAAAATAAAAAGCGAAAAGAGGAATCAAGAGAACTTCCTTCAACGCCTCGCGGCACTCCTCTCTTGTACGAACCTGCAAACCTCCTGGAAGCACTCTATTTTCAATGGGACGACCGTCGCCGGAAATCTCTGGTCGATGAGGCTGTCAAAACGTATGAGCTGGATCAATATGACATTATCCATTACGATGGCGGTGCCGACCTTTTCCGTGACGCTCACCTTGCTCAGCAATGGAAAGCTGCCGGCAAGAAAATCGTCTGTCATTACATGGGAAGTGATTTACGGTTACGCGGCGTTCATCCGAGAATGGAGCACCTCAGCGATCTCAACCTGACCAATGAAAGCGACCATCTCCTCCTTCATCCTAATATCCATTACCTCTATATTCCATTTGATACATCGGTTTTTAAAGTTCGCCTTAAAGAAAACAATCGACTCCGGATTATTCATTCACCTACCAATCGGGCGGCAAAGGGAACAGCATTAATACTCCCTGTCATCGAAGCAATTAAAAAAATACGCCACATCGAATTCTTGCTGGTTGAAAACAAAACACATCAGAAAGTGCTTCAAATAAAAGAAACATGTGATATTGCGATCGAACAGGTGGGAAATTACGGTGGAACAGGATATGGGCGGAATTCACTAGAAACGCTAGCGCTCGGAATTCCTACAATCACGCAAATGACTCCCGACTACCTTGCCTGGCTTCCTGAAAATCCATTCATACTGGCGAATCCTAATACCCTCTATGAAACTCTCCTTCGGGTGATCGATGACAAAGAGCTTCGGATGAAGAAAAAGGAAGAAGGCCGGCAATGGGTAGAACGATATCATTCAGTTGAATCTGTTCATGCCAGCTTAATGATATTGTATAACCAATTCGGGATAGTGTGAATGTCTGGGAATCTCTATCAACAATTGCAGAAAGCAGGATATCGCTGCAGAATAGTCTGAAACACCTGGTGAAGTGCTACCTCAACTGGGAAAAGGAGAAATACTCTTCTGTCTTGCTACTGATGCCGTGTAAATAACAATCGTGTTTTCTCCTTTTCACCATCAGTAGGAGGATCTTATGTCAACCTATCGATGCACCACTCTCATATTAATTGTTCTTGCATTCGCATTCCAACGACCGCTTGCCCGCCAAGTTTCAACTGCCAATAACAATAAAGCAGATAATCATTTCAAACTGCAAAAAGAATATTTTCTAAATCCACCTGCTCTATCAATGCCGGAGATTTTTACACACTCAACAATATTTATTTTAATCAACGAAACAATGTAGTCATACCAGATTTTCGAAATTATCGCATCCTGATTTTTAAGCAAGATGGTACATTTATAAAATCTTTTGGTAGAAAAGGCCAATGCCCTGGCGAGTTCCTATTTGATTGTCATGTGAATGTATCGCCTAAAGGCTTCATTTATGCCATTGAAGGAATAGCGACTAAGAGAATTCTCGCGTTCGATCAGAATGGTAGTTTTGTGAGGCAATCTCATTATTCAAATAAGGAATATGGTATAGGAGATTATTCATTTCTTAGTGAACAAGAAATTGTTGCACGCCTTAATGCATCGATTAAGCTGTCCGGCAAGGAGTTGAAGCGAAAAGAGTATATAGCCATCATTAACTTAAATGATTATACAACAAAAATTATTGAAGAAGGTCTTGAAAAAGATATGACAGATTTTTCTTCTGATTTCACTAATGTTCTAAGCACCAAAGAGGGTCGTTTCGTATTCGGACTTTCGAGCCAAAAGGAGTACAAATTATTCTTCTATGATAAAAATGGAACGCTGATAAGAAACATCGTTAAGGAATTTGAACCGGTAAAAATGAAAGGTAAAAAGAGAGAAGAATATGAGAAACTCGCAGATAGAAGAAAGAATGTTCAAATGAAATTGGGAGGCAGTGCAAATACCCAGATCGAAAGTGAGCCATATTTCTACATCATAAGAAGATTGACTCTCGACTCATATGATAATCTCTGGGTATTTACCTCGGAAAGTCAAAACGAAGATATGTTGTCGGTAAATTTGTATGATAAACAAGGTAACTTCATAAAGGCTTTCTATTTGGAAAACGAAGAACTTGGCAGTCAGAATCTCTTGAGAGTGGTCATTCGTGATAATTATCTTTATGCAATCGTTGCTGATAAAGATAATTTTGAGCATATATATACGTATTCTCTCCCAAAAGAAATATGCCAATAGAATGAATGAAACTGTTCGATATATACTTACTGCTATTAATTAATTGTGTTTATTATAGAGGATCTGGTTGCTAACACAATATGCATTTCGATTATTTAAAGCAAAATAAGAACTTTCTCTACGGCGGAGTGATCGCAGCAATAGGGCTCCTGCGGTTCATTAACCTAGGATTTCTCGATCTTCAGGCCTGGGATGAAGCGCTCTATACCGTGCGTGCGCAGGGAATTCTCCACTACGGCACGTGGCTCGACCAGACTTCGACGTCCATTGGAGGATTATATTCTGCACTCCATCCTCCCTTCTATGTCTGGCTGACAACGGTATCATTATTTCTTTTTGGGGAAAATGAATTCGCTGCTCGCTTCGTTTCTGCCCTCTGCTCGGGATTAACTCTGCCTATAGTGTATACAATCGGAAAACGGTTAGCCAATCGCGAGGTCGGTCTTTTTGCTGCGCTTTTCTTTGGACTGAATCCCTTTGTAAACTTCTATGCCCGCCAGGGTCAGTTTGATTCAACATTGGTATTCCTTCTGGCACTCTCTGTACTCCTCCTGATTCAGGCCCTCGAAGAAAATTCATACCGACTGTCGATACTGACCGGAGTAGTAATCGGGCTTGGATTGTTGACTAAGCTCTTCGTCGCTTTCGGTATTCCATTAGTATTCTCATTATGGATTGCTTTCAATCGTGAAATCGATGAGTCTAAGTACTGGAGGCACTTTATCGTCCTGCTGATTCCGGCTATCCTTATTGCGGCGCCCTGGCTTTGCTACATGACCGTTGTTCATGGAAACGGAAATGTGTTTTTCTTCCTGAAGGCCTCGGCAATAGTCGAGCGCAGCGTCGCCGGAATTGAAGGAAATGCAAAGCCGCTGGAGGTATTCTATTTTATCAATCAGCTATTCGTGCTATTTCCTATTGGTGTTTTCTTCTTATTACGCAGCCTTTTTGATGCGATGAAAACAAGAGAAGGCTTCAGATGGTTTATCTCCCTATGGTTTATTATCTTTTTCTTCATCTTCTCGATCATGCGGACGAAACTCGAGGTCTACATGCTCCCTATGCTGGTTCCAGCTTCACTCCTCGCAGCATTTGAATTGGAGCGTATCAAGAACGAATCACGGTCATCAAAGGAAACGGTTGTTCTCCTATTATTTACCACTCTTGCTGTAGTATGGTCTCTCAGCCAGCAGTGGCGCAATTCTTTAAAATCCTTATTCCTCTCGAGCATTGGGAGATCCAATATTGATGTAACAGAACTTCTTCAGGCCATTCCCCTCCTCGCTCTTTGCCTAACTTCCTCGATTGGTTTCTTTTTTCTCTGGAAAAGTGGCAGACTGAATATTGTTACTAAATATCTCGTTGTTCTTCTCTTTCTTCCATTCTTTATCTACATCAATTATTGCATCCTCTATCGTGATCTTATATCGTTTGATGATGGTGGAAAGAGGGCCGCCGAGTTAATTGAATCGAGAGACTTTGAACGCATCGCAGTGATTGGCTTCGATCGGAATCCGCAATTAACCTACTACCTAAAGGGAGCTGATATTGGATGGCGAAATGATTTAGAAATTGAACGGTTCACTCCACCGCAGAATCGTTCGGAGATCCGGCTCTGGCTCACTCACCAAATGCTCGAGATGCCGGAAGGTACTGCGATCGTGATCGAGAAGGATAAATTTATCCGCTATGAGTGGGTAACAGCTGAAGAGGTTGTCCCGACAAATTATCAAATCGTTTTTGACAGCAGGCGGTATGCTATTTTCAGCAAGCCGAAATTCCATCATCTCGCTGAGGGTTCCAGGTCTTTCTGGAATGAAGCGAATCCATCTATAATGCGCTCTTTATCCATTGAAGGTTTTCGAGAGGAATAAATCCATAATTGTAGAAATTATAACTGTTAACTCCCAAATCCTTCGCAACGATCATTCGATCGAGAAAATCTTTCTTCCCTCCGCTCTCTGGTAATCCAACCTGAAATCCCAATGTAATAGCCGCTTCACCAAAGTCTCTTCGCATCGATTCATATTGTTGGCGAAGCGTTTTGCCGTCGCGGACATAACCCAAGAGTAGTGCATCGTGGGTCCGAGCTACGGTTTTACCAGAATTCACACCAACGACGAAACGCGCAGTCGGATCGAGCGAAAACATTGGTCGGAGAATACATGAACCTGCTTGCTCCATCAACTCATCAATTAATGAAAGTAGAGATTGTTGACGCCAATCTTGAAACGGTGTAACAAGTTCTGAGGGCAAATCTTCTGGTTTGGAATATTTTATGTTGATTGAACCCGGCGATGCAAAGTGAGCCGTTAAGGTCTTTCTCGTAAAGTGCCTGAGAGGCTCAAGTGTATAGCCCGTCATTTGAGCCGATTTTTCACATGAGGAACAAAAGCAGCATCCTAAAAGAAACCTAAGTCCCGCACTAAGTTCAATCCCTTCCCGTTCATGGTGATAGCCGTGCGTGTATCCTTGAAACTGCAGAGCCTCCAACTCGATGGCTTCAACACCACACTCAGCCACATTCTTCACAAGCCCTCTCAGATAGTGTCGTACTAACGGATTATTTGGGCATAGATTGTGGAAGATTGTATCTCCGAAAACATTCTCACAGGCCGCTTCGGGATAGGCCATACCAATTCGCGTATTATGGCAGCAGACGATCCACGCCCTGGTTGAAAATCTCTTCTTCTCAGCGTACCGTTTGAACGATTGCAGAGAATACCCTTCTCTCACCAGGGAGTGTTCCTTCGGCTTGATTTGACCGTAATATTTCTGGTTCGCTTTAAAGTATATCACACCATCTTCCAGGAAGACAACCTTCCTCTTTGGATTATGCGGAGCCAGAAATTTGCCAGCATGATACGCACTTGCGAGACTCACGGAGTTTACACCAACTTCACTCAATCGGCCAAGAACTGTATCATACCCTTCATCGACCAAATCCCACAGATAGGTCCACATGGAAGCTGAGTATTTCATTTTCTGCTCGGCTTTTACTAGTTGAGGGAATATTTCTAAATGAGCAGCACCAAAGCCGAGTGCGGCGGCTTTCATACTTGTGCTGATAAATTTTTTTCTATTCATTGTGAAATACCTGAAGTTGATGAACTCCTTGTTCTGTAATGGAAGGTAGAGTTCTTCATCTCCTTTTTCAAGCACATCTGAAAATAATTGTTATTCTACCACAGAAGCACTATCTTGAGCAAGAGAAGAGGAAAATTTTGATGAAAACCAAGATTGTGATAGGTACAGGACTTGCTATTCTTATCACCGCATTTGCACTTATGGATGGATTCCAGGGTGAAGAAAGCACCGCATCTGCAGCAATACCATGGAAGAAGTTTGATGAAGGTGTTTTGCTCGCAAAGAAAGAGAATAAAAAAATTATTGTCGATGTCTACACAGATTGGTGCAGCTGGTGTAAAAAAATGGACAAGGAGGTTTACGGAAATCCGGCAATTAGCAAAATGCTTTCGAAGAACTTCATATCTGTTAAGCTGAATCCGGAAGCTTCGGAACAGGTTACCTTCGAGGGACGCTCTATTGCTAACAGTCAATTTGCGCAGAATTTCGGCGTTACCGGTTACCCGACGACACTTTTTCTCGACTCAGAGATGAAGCCCATAACGATTCTCCCAGGATACGTTACTGAAACTGAATTCCGTAAAATCCTGACCTACATCGGAGAGAATCATTATAAATCAATGAGTTTTGACCAATACCGTTCAACCGCGTCAAAGGAATAATTTTCTGAACCTACGATGAAAGTTACTGGGTTTTCATTTGTCCGAAATGCGCTGAAATACAATTATCCTGTCCTGGAATCCTATACCTCGATTCTTCCTGTCTGTGACGAGTTTATTGTCGTAGTCGGAAAGTCAGAGGATGCGACTCTCGATCTGATACAATCGATCAATTCACCAAAAATAAAGATTATCGAAACGGTATGGGATGAATCGCTCCGATCCGGAGGCCTCATACTCTCGCAGCAAACAAACGTTGCCCTTCATGCCATCAGCGCAGATTGGGCGTTCTATATTCAGGCTGATGAGGTAGTGCATGAGAATGACCTGCCGGCAATTCGAACAGCAATGGAGGAGTACCTGCCGGAAAAAAAGGTCGAAGGGCTTCTCTTTTCCTATAATCACTTTTTCGGCAGCTATGAGTATATTGGATCCTCACGACGATGGTATAGGAAAGAAATCCGTGTCGTGCGGCCCGGCATTGGAGTCTCTTCATGGAAGGATGCGCAGGGTTTCAGAATAGCGGATCGCAAGGTACGTGTAAAAGAAATCGATGCAACAATTTTCCACTACGGCTGGGTTAAACCACCTCAAGCGCAGCAGGCAAAACAGAAAAGTTTTAATAAGCTTTGGCATTCCGATGATTGGATCGATCACAATGTCGGTTCAGGTGAAGAATATGAGTACCAGGGAAGATCAGCCCTCACTCGCTTCAGTGGGAGCCACCCTGCCGTCATGAAGAAACAGATTGCAGATCAAAACTGGAAGTTTGAGTACGATCCCGCTGCCATTCATCGCCGAATGAAGGATGGTGTACTCGAATGGATAGAATCAAATACCGGTTGGAGAATCGGTGAATATAAAAATTATGAACTCATTGAATGATGCTGAGGATCCAAGTTCTCATCAGACTGTGCCACAGCGGCTGACGCAAAAATCAATCCTGCCACAAACCACCATCCCAAACAATTAATAAACGACCCATAGTAGTTCTGGAAGAAGCTGCCTATCAGAAATCCACATAATGCCACTGTTGAACCGTTGGCAATGGCTCTCAAGTTATTATCCTTCGCTCTCCGACTCGTACGCAATCCGGTCCACAACGCAATGAACCACAGAGCGATAAAATTCAGAAAGCCAATTATTCCAGAAGAAACCAGGACAGTGAGATAGTCGTTATGAGGATGAACCGTTGTATCATAGAACCCCGGAACCTTGAAACGCTCGAAGACGAGATCCCAGTTGTCTTCACCAATACCTAACACGGGGGTATCTTTCCAGACTGCAATTGCTGTTTTCCAGAGGTTGAGCCTGGTCTCGTTCTGCGTTACATCGACGATTGAGAATATTCTCTCTTTTATTGCCGGAACGGTAAGCATTACGGCGATGATAACAACCACAAGAGAGGCTGTAACGATGAGTCCCAATTTTTTAGATTTTAAAAATGAAAAGAGAGGAATAAGTGCTGCGATTGCCAGCCAAATACTTCGTGCGAAAGTTCCAATAATCGCGAAGAAGGATATTGCCGTTATACTGAGATACATCCAGCGTCTCCTTCCCTTCGCCTCAACGCTGTGACTTGCCGCAAGGAACAATACAGACATCGCGAACGCTGCGAAGGTAAGGTAAAACCCATAGAATCCAACAGCGCGATAATAATTTCCCATTGGATCCAACGGAAGATTCCTGTACAACTCAACACCCGCAAAAGTTTCCCACATTGCATAGACCATCGCAATTGAAGATGAGAAAAGAAAGAGGTTGACAATTCTCTTTAAGACGCGAACATCCTTCACGTTCCAGAAAAGCATGACCATCAACAGCGCAGGCCACTCATTATCGATCAGTGCTGTTAGGCTATGAAGCGGCCTTTCAGAGATTGCTGATGAGAGAATATTCCAAATGAGGTAGAATGTTAATGGAATAAAGAAGACATGACGCTGAATTTGCCATCGCTTATTCAGCAAGCCTTCCAGGAACCATCCAATGAAACTGAATGCGATGCCGAATTGAGCTGGGACATGAGAGATCGGAATGCTAAATGCAAAAAGGTAAAAGCCTGTAAGAGTGAGCGTGGTGGGAAATGTTGCTCTCTTCATCGATTCTTCATACTCCCGGAAAAATTTTTAACTGCTGCAACCAACGTTTCTATCGGAATACTGGAAACAGGTTTCTGTTCCTCCGCTCTCACCGCTGCGTAAGGCACCTGGTAAGGCAGCCATTCGTGCACTTCTTTCAAAGGAGTATAAATTCCAAGAACCGGAGTTTTCATCGCTGAGGCAAAATGAACGATGGAGGTGTCAGGGGTAATGGCAAAAAGTGCTCCTTCAAGGAGAGACGCGATTTCGAGCAATGATGCGACTCCTTCCTCAGGATAAAGGAGAAGGTTATTCTTTTTACTCTCTCTCTTCAATAGTCCTATCATCTCTGTATCATTTGGTGCAACAATAGAGATTGTCTTTTCTGGATGAAGTGTAGCCATAAATTCCATCAATCCTTTTGCTTGCGTTTGAGAGATCTGCCGTTCCCTATCACCGGCGGAGGGATTTAAAAGTATATATCGATTGCCTTCCGTTCTTGGAGAACCGTATCTGACCAGATTGTGAGTCCGGAGATATCTATCAACAGCAGCCTTGCTTTTCTCGTCGATAAAGATTTCAAAAGGAAATCTTTTCCCTTCGGCCGATTCGTGAAATACTTGATCAATGATCGAGTAAAGCGTTTCAACCATATGGGCCTTTAAACGATCGAGCTTCAGCAGTCGGTTATAGTAAAATCGATACTTCTCATCTCCCTGACCAACTTTATACCCTTCAGGAGCTATGATATTTGCCAGGAGTGCGCCGGATGTGGTTCGATTAAAAATAAAATTGAGTACTACGCTGTACTGTTCCCTCCGTGCCCGAAGAATCTCCTTGAAAAGGCGAAACCAATTCTTTTCCAGAAGGAAAATAGTATCGATAAAAGGATTTTTTTTAATTAATTCCGCGTTGCCCGGACTCGCAAAAACACCAATGGAGAGTGCGGGATGAATTGATTTCAATGTACGAAATATCGGTGTAGTGACGATCATATCACCTAATCGATCGTAACGAAGGATGAGAATCTTACGGATTGAATGGAGGTGCAGCGGAGCGTTTGACTCAGGATTTCTAAAAATGAAACGGAGGAGCGGATAGACAAGGCGGTGTCTGAACCAATATTCCAGTTTTTCTACAAGGGGTCTCATAAATGCTTCATTGGCCATGATACAGAGTCCTTTTGTAGAGTGAACGAAACGCTTGTTCAACTTTCTCGACAGGAATAGTACGCAAATCATCGATTTCAGTAACGAGCGCCTCGCAATCAACACCGTACGGTTCCCAAATCCGAAGCTCTTTATTAGATTGAACGTAGAGAACGACGGAGGGAATTTTGTACGCTGCTGCAAGATGGACAACAGAAGTATCTGGTGTGATCAGGATCGCGGAATGCTTCACAAGTGCAGCAAACTGGTCAAATGTAGGTGTGATTGGAGATAATGTAATTCCCGGACATTGAGCGATGATTTCTTCAGCCTCCTTCCTATCGGAAGGTTGACAGAGAAGAAGTATGGGATGATACTGGAACTCTCTCTGAAGCATCAGGAAAAGTCTTTGATAATTCTCTCGCCCCCAATAGCGCACTCCATCTGTTGGGGAAATATTCACGGCGATGAGAGATCTTCCAATAATCTTATGACTCTGGAGGAATTCTTCTGCAAATGAATCTGATTGCTGAGATGTTTTGTAGGAGAGATCAAACCGTTCTCCTGAAGGATCGATCTTGAATACCGTGAGTAGTTGAGCAATCCGATCGATAATATGGACATCTCTTCGTGATAACAGCGGGATGGTAATATCGTAGACATAGTGATTCTCTTTGCTCAAGCCAATATTCCATTTTCCATTGGCGAGCGCACAGAATACCGTAGATGTTGTGGATGGATTATCCATCAGATCGATGACGAAATCGTACTGTTCTTTGCGGATGGCGCGTAGAAGGGAGAGTGCGTGCGAGAAAGACTTTCTATAGATCCATCGTTTTCGAATGAGAGGGTCGTTGTCAAGCACAAAATGGTTATTGGAACTGAGAAAGAAATCAACCGTTGCGTTGGGATAATGATTTTTGAGTGATCGATAGAGTGGCGTTGAAATGAGCACATCGCCGATTCTATCCTGCCGAACAAAGAGAAATTTGCATGTATTAAAATCGATGGTTGGCGGCAGGCTGTTGTTTCTTCGAACAAAGAGGCTGAGGGCCCTGATGAGAAAACGGCGTAATGAGATCTCAAGAGATTTGAAGATGCCCACTACACTCTGCCCTCGTGCTGGTTCAAGTGATCGGTGAATTGCAAGGAGTAGAGGCGTTTATAGAGTCCTCGTTCATCCTTTAACAGTTGCTCATGGGTGCCAATTTGAACGATACTGCCATTCTCCAGTGCAAAGATTCTTGAGCTTCGATAGACGGTCGATAGCCGATGAGCGATGACGAAAGAAGTTCTTCCCTGCATGAGCCTCTCGAGTGCTTCCTGGACGAGCTGCTCCGATTCGCTATCGAGCGCTGAAGTCGCTTCATCGAGAAGTAATATTCTGGGATTCCGTAAAATAGCCCGAGCAATGGCAATACGCTGCCGTTGGCCGCCGGACAGTTGCACCCCACGTTCTCCTACCTCTGTTTGATAACCTTTGGTGAGTTCCTGAATGAAATGATGGGCATTTGCAACTTTTGCGGCTTCGAAAATCTCATCCTCTTTGGCATCGAGACGGCCATAGAGAATATTATCGTAGATGGTGCCTCCAAATAGGACCACCTCCTGAGGTACTATCGCAATTTGGGAACGAAGATCATTCAGGTCCATTTTCTTCGAATCGATCCCATTCACATAGATTGTTCCTCTCTCAATTTCATAGAATCGCGGGATCAGATTGATAAGCGTTGTCTTTCCGCCGCCGCTGGGACCGACAAGAGCAATGCTCTCACCAGGGTCAACAGTAAACGAAATGTCCTGTAATGCCTCAACTTCCCCGCCATAAGCAAAAGAAACATTCCGAAATTCGACCTGACCAGGTTCACCTTGGAGTTGTTTCTTGGCAGGGATGTGATGTTCTCTCTCCAAATCAAGAATCTCAAAAATTAGTCCTGCTGATACGAGATTCTTCTGCAATCGGGCTACTCCTTCGCCCAGCGCTTTCACCGGTTTGGCAAGGAGATTGATCAGAATTAGAAACCTAATCATTGATTCAATATCCATCTGGTTCTTAAGAAACAGGTACCCAGTGAAAACAACAAGAAGAGATGCAACGAAGGTATTGAAGAATTCATTTGTGGGGCTCAGCAGGGCCATCGTTCTAACGATTTTCATAGAATGATGATAGTTGTCTTCTACCTTCTGACGAAAGACTTTTCGCTCATATTCTTCCCTTGTAAAGGATTTTACGATGCGAATCGCGGCGATTTTCTCCTGTAAAAAGGAGGTAATATCGGCAAGCGTATCCATAAGATTACGGCTATGGTGCCGAATGCTATCACCAAATTTTCTGGACGAGATGCCGGAAACAGTGAAGATAATTATCGTGAATAGCGTCAATTGCCAATTGGCGCTGATTAGTGCTATAGTGAACACTACGGTGAATACGATGTTCTGTGCTATTTCAACGATCAAGGAGAGAGATTGTTCAACATTATTGATGTCATTCGTGATTCGAGACATCAGCTTTCCCGTCTTCTGCTGATCAAAATACTTTATCGGGAGAGTGAGAATGGTTTCGAAAAGCTCAACACGGAATTTCATCAGAATTTTCTGCTGCGCTGAGCTCATGACATATTCACGGATATAGACAAAAATAATCTTAACAACTATGAGCCCGAGCAGAACTACAGCAAATAAAGTAATTAGCTGAAATGCTTCACCTTCGCCCGAAACAGTAATGGATGCGATTGCCCAGTCGAGGAATTTAATAATATGACCACTGATCAGAATATCCTTACCGGCCTTTACCAGTCCTCCTATTTTTCCAAGAATTTCAAAGAGTGAAGCTATTAAACTTGCAGAGAGTGTATCTGTAAAGGACATAATCGCAACGGCGAACAACCCTGCCGCAATTCGCCATCGGTAAACGATAAAATATGGAAGGAGCCTCAGTAGAATCTTCATGACTATTCTAATTATCTGCCTGTATTCTTCTCAGAAAGCACCTGATACTTTTGCGTAAAGATACATAAATCAAAGATAGGACACGAGCCACATTTTGGCTTTTGTGCTTTGCAAATATTCCTCCCAAAACGTATTAGATTTATATGAAATGAATAGGTGCTCTTGGGATCTACCAATGGTTGCATTGCTCTCTGGGTTTCATCTGCTGTACGTGCATTGACGATGCCAACCCTCTTGCATATGCGATGGATATGGGTATCGACAGGGAAAATAGATCTACCAAAAGCGAAAATCATTACACAGGCAGCAGTCTTTGGTCCAACCCCATCAAATTGTAATAGATAGTTAAACATTGACACATCATCGTATTTCTTTAGATAAGCCAAAGAATAATTACCAGTATTAGCTTTTACTGTTCGCAGTATCTTCTTAATTGTTAAGGCTTTCTGATTTTTTAATCCACCAACTTCTATAGTTCTTGCAAGAATACGTTGGTCTGCTTTATCGGCCAGATACCAAGAGGGAAAACGTTTCTTAAGCGCTATCCATGCACGATGACTATTCTTATCGTTTGTGTTTTGAGAAAGAATTGTCTGAATGGGGGAATCCAGTGGATTATGCAAAACCTTGGGCAGCGATTTTCTTCCATAAAGTTCGTTTAATAAATCCATTAATAGATCCACTTTATGACTCTTTTGAAATTTTGGCACTATTGAGGAGTTCCTCTATGTTCGCAAAGGGTCATTTCTGACAGTTTTTACACTCACATAACGATCGCAGATGTTCCCAGGTGTAAAGACCAGTATTATGTCCATCTCCCCATGTCAGGCTCAAAGCATATGAGCCAATTTGTTGCGCATATTGAAGTGAGTATTTGCCAGGCACTGATGGTTGTGGAATGGGCTTATATTCTTTTAGAAGAATCGTTTCGCCCTGACAATCCGCGCAAGGGCAGGCATTTCGTAGTTTTGTTAGAGTAACAATTCCTTTATGAGCATCATCCCAAAGAATTGAAAGGATAGACGTTCTAGATTTGGATTCTTGTTCGAGTTTTATCGAGGTAGGAATCATTTGGCCATCTAAAAAGATTGGTATGAACGAAAAAGGACAATCCTAATTGATTGTCCTTTTAAATTTCTTGAGTGGACCGTACCGGGGTCGAACCGGTGACCTCCACAATGCCATTGTGGCGCTCTCCCAAACTGAGCTAACGGCCCTAATTGCAGGAATAATATAGCCAAACGATGCAGAAAAGTCAACGAGAAATTTGTTGCTCAGAGAATCGTTTTTCTTTATAATGAGGTAAGAGATGATACATTGCATTTATTCTGCAATAGAATTCTAAGAAGATATTCTAGAATGACAAGCAAAATAAATAATGGGGTGAATGAATGGCAAGATTAGATAAGATATTGCTGATTCTCGTGAGCGTTTGCAGTCTTATTTTCCTTGAAAGCTGCAAGGATGAAATTGCCGACCCAAATACAGATCCAATTGTTTTTCCTGAAAACAATATCAGCTACTCAAAGCATGTACAACCGTTATTTCAGCAACGATGTGCACTCCCAGCCTGCCATTCCGGTTCTAACGCGGCTCGTGATCTGGATCTTACGACTCCATCCTACTCTCAATTGCTTAATCATCAACCGCGACTTGTTACATCAAACGCAGCGGCAAATAGCCTGCTTGTTCAACGGCTGGAAGGCACTATACCTCCTCGAATGCCGTTGAACTCAACATCGCTAAATACTAATCAACTCAATGGTATAAAGAAATGGATTCAGGAAGGTGCTTTAAATAATTAAAGCATAAAGTAGTGTGTCTCAGCTTTCCGATTGATATCGAATGTCTCTTCCCCACTGCAGCTTTTTCCTTAGTACTTCATAGTAGCTCGTGTTTTTCCGCTTCACCAGTTTAGCACTCCATTTAGATTTCCTTATCGAGACTTCTGCCGGAGCTGAAATTAGTAGTTCTTCCTGACCATCAGCGGTAATATGAACTTTATTGGGAGCGTGCTGAACCTTAATGGTGACGATTGAGTCATCTGGTACTATCACAGGCCTTGCTGTAAGGCTATGAGGGCTTAAAGGACTTATGATTAATGATTTGTTCGTGGGAGTTAGGATTGGCCCACCAATAGCGAGTGCATATGCGGTAGACCCTGTCGGTGTGGAGACAATCATCCCATCGGCGCTGAATGTTGCCAGGTACTCATCATCAACATACGTCTCAAAATCCAAGACTCTAGATGTTGCAAACTTATCAACCACAATATCGTTTAAAGCCAGATAACTCTTCTTTTTATAACGGGTTGAGACCTCTATCATCATTCGATCGATGAGTAGATAATCTTGCTTTAAAATTTCTGTAATACAATCCTGAAGTTCCTCTGTAGACACTTCAGCCAAGAATCCTAATTTTCCAAAATTTACACCTAATATTGGTGTACCAACTTGGGCGGTTGATCGTGCCACTTCGAGTATAGTACCATCACCACCCAATGCAATAAGAATATCGCATTCCGCGGCTAAACGGTTTTTATCGATCGAATTCCTTTTCGTTAACCCTTTCCTGGCTGCCTTGGCAATTTGGGAGATCAACTCCTTCTGGACGACGAAATCCACATTTTCTTCTCTGAATCGAGAGACCAATTTTTCAACGACTTCTCCAACGCCCTGCTTTTCAGTGTTTGCCAGTATACCAAATTTCATTGATTTGTTTCCATCTTTTTTTCTTCACCTGTGGATTGCGAAACGGTTTGTTCATGAGAGAGTTCATCGACATAATTGAGTTTTAAATCACGAATCGTACCTGAGAGCATTCTTTCTTCAGTTTCGTTCAAATTGCCTTTTGTCCTCTTTGCTATCATATCAAGTGTATCGATGGCAAACTGTGCCTGGTTCAGGTCGCGTTCAATTTTATCACTTGCAGGATTCTTAATTTTTCCAATATATTGCATAGCGGCGGCCTGAAACATCATCACGAGATTTAAAAATAGGAAGGACTCTTTATCATATTCAGTGTTCATGGTTCGTCTCCATTCTTGTTTTTTCCCATAGCTTTGCATATTTGCTAAAAACGTACCCTGCTGAAAGTATGCAGAGAATAAATCCTTGAATACCATCCAGGAAACCGGCTCTTACAATGTACATCTGAAGAAATTTCCACACTGGCCGTATTAGAATGTCGGATAATTTGAAATGATATCGTTGTAGTTCCAACTCATCGGCCGCCAGCGAAGTGTAACGGTTAAACTTTTCAAAGTAGTGGAATAAATTTGGATCAGTATAATGCAAAAGATCTGATCTCAAATACCCCATTTCTCCAGAAATATCAAGACGCTCATGTACCTTGTGATCCGAAAATTTCCCTGCAGTCCTTTGGAATACCCTCAGCACATATCCCGGATACCATCCGCAATGTTTTATCCATTTCCCCAGGAAATAAGCTTTTCTCGGGATGGAATATGCTTTAACCGATTCACTATTTTCTTTTATGACCCCCAGCAATTCCCTTTTCAATTCTGGTGTTACCCGCTCATCGGCATCGAGCCATAATATCCATTCCCCTGTGCTCCGTGAAAGGCCGAAATTTTTTGTACCACCATATCCTTCCCATGGCCTTTTGAATACTTGAATTCCAAAGCTTTGGGCAATCGCTTCTGTCTTATCATTGCTTTTCTCATCGACGATAACGATTATTTCATCCGCCCATTGCACCGATTCAATGCA
>JAZDJN010000035.1:0-122323 GCA_043803945.1 bacterium
AGTGCGGAACTTGATCGAACGAATGAGCAACCACCACGATGCGGTGCTTGCGTTTATGGAAGACTTTCGTGTTCCGTTCACGAACAATCAAGCTGAACGCGACCTTCGAATGCTGAAGGTAAAACAAAAGATCTCTGGCACGTTCCGCAGTCGTGCAGGTGGTAATGCGTTTTGTCGTATTCGTGGCTATATCTCGACTGCGAGCAAGAATGCCTGCTCTGCATTTGACGCCATCGTCATGGCATTCAATGGTATTCCATTTATTCCAAAGAACATTTACGCTGTGTAGTTACAATTTCTTCATTGAGAGAATATCGCGACATATTAGCAGTTGGCAACAAGTTCATCTATTTGCAGATCCATTTGGAAATTGTAAAACAACGCCGCCTAACAATCGTGCTTGCGACGCTCGCTCGTTTGGTTACGGCGAATAGAGATCTAAATAGAGGTATGTCAATTGTGCTCGCTCCAATTCGTGCCGCCACACAATTGAGCTTTCTTAGTGGCGGCACTCAACGGCGCAAGCACTCACACTGCTTATGTGCTACGCAGCCGAACCAGATTTCTCTTGCAACCGTTTTAATAGAATATGGATACCTTCGAAACAATCGACAATCATCGACTAATATACAATGGCTTGGAGCATGTTGAGTTTGAGCTGACACGTTCAACTACCAGTTACTTCCGGGTAGCTCGTGAGGCTCACCAAGTACTTTATCGGTCAATTATTGCATCGCTGAGAGGTACTTCAAATCTTTCCGTTACGGGAAAACCGAGCGGTCGTCGGGAGCATAGATATCAATTTAACCAGGGATCTGTACAAGAGATTCACAAGCAGACCATTCCAGGCTGTAAAAAAGCGTGGCGTTTTTCTGCTCCAATTACTGTTCAGAGTCACTTCCAAGGCGGGCATACAGAGATGCCATCCGAGGACTTTCTGATTCCATTCTATGATGCTCTTGCGATGGTGCAGGCAGACTGCTTCATGCACCGGTTTGTAGATAGTATTGCAGTCAAGGTCTCTGATCAAGAAATGAGCATCCTTGAGTGGCTTCACGAGGCAATCAGAAATGAATATGAACATTTTGTGCCGAAGGCGTATTCTTCCCCGATTAAGCATCTATTACAGGCGGCACAGTTGGCGATTTTAAAAGCATATGCTTGTTTGCTCGATTCGAATAACGTGAGCTTTTATTCCCATTCAGTTACGCTCTCTAACATGGAATGTAAACTTAACAGCGTCATGGCAATCATCGATTCTCATTTCAGTAAGGCGGCAGGCGAGCCATGGAAATAGAAATTGGATTTCGTACGGCTGCGCGCACATAACAATCGTGCTTGCGACGCTCGCTCGTTTGGTTATGTCAAATAGGAATCTAAATAGCGTTATATCAATTGTGCTCGCTCCACCCCGCTGCTTCGCAGAATTAGAATTTTCATAGCTCGCAGCGGGGCGACGCTATGCCTCGAACGTTAAGCGCAAGCACGCATAGATGATTTCTAACTTTCCAAACATGGAGTGACAATGGCAAATTATTCCGTTGGTTTCATCTTCACGAGATGCTTTCTCCAAAAAGAACTCATCATTAAGGATAATATTATTGTCAAACCTTTACTTCCATCTTCATCCCTTGGAGAATTGCATAACCTAAAAAGGTTATTGGCTCAAACTTCCTTCAACTTTCCAAATAGAAAGTTCCAGGAAACAATTGAAAGCCTTAAAACGTCAGGCCAATCTGTTCTAATCCTGTTTAACAATATAGATCAAAAGAATTGTATTACAGCAATCGAAGCTTTGGAAGAGGATGTTGAGGCTATCGCCGGATCTTTGGCAGTCGTTTCTCGTAATCCAGTCATAAAATTGTGTGGATATGCCCAAGATTCAAAAGAATCGTGTATAAAATTTTATCTTCCTCACGATGATATCGTGAAGCATGCTATCAATATTCATAGTGATTTAGATGCCGCATCAGATATCGCAAATAGAGCATTGACTGATTCTAAGTATGCTTTGCTATTAAGACTATATAGGTCATCGCTTCGAGAGCCCGAAGTTGATAATCAAATATTATTTCAACTTATTCTTCTTGAAGAGGCATCTGATACTTCATCTGGTGACAGCTTTGCTAAACGCCTTAGAGCATTCTGCGACCAAAATGGTCTTCATAATGAACTAAACTATCTTGTCCAAGATCTTGAAATAATCTTTCCTTCTGATAAAGATATCATCGACGCTCTTGTGAAATTGAGAAATTGTTGTGCACATAATGGCAAAATTGATAAAGCTACCTTGGAACAGTATAACGGTGAATGGCTTTATTCTCTATTAGATGATAAACCAAAGCTTCAGAAGCTGATTGCAGGTACTATTCGTTACTTGTTTGCAGTTCTAGTCGGTCATAGCCATGAAGCAAAAGCAACTCCGATTTCACTAGCAGCAGGAGAAGAGTTTAAGCTTAAATTCAATGACTAATCATCTGATATGAGCTATGCGTGCCTGCGCTTAACAATCGTGCTTGCGACGCTCGCTCGTTTGGTTATGTCGAATAGGAATCTAAATATACATTTGTGCTCGCTCCATTTCGTGCCGCCACACAATTGAGCTTTCGTAGTGGCGGCACTCAACGGCGCAAAGCACTCAAACGTTATAGGAAAATTGTTTTGCGCCCCCATTATTAAAACACAAATTTATGAAATCATCTACCGCTGATCATGCAAGAGATATTTGGGAAGAATTACGCAATGGCATTTTCACAGAACAGCATCTTATCCTTGTTGTTGCTGAAAGGCTAAAATATATTTCTGTACGAGATAGCACTTATTTTGATTTACGCAATACAGCCACCGGGAAAGTTCTTGAAGTTATTGAATATATCTGCACTCCTAATCTGGAAATTGGTAAGATGAACGAGTTCGTTCTTTCTCAATCAATTCCCGTACAGTCGTTTCTATTAGACCGTTTTCTCTACGTTGATGAATACTTAAATAGATTAGATAAAAAAGAATTTTTCTTGTCTGATCCAGAAAGTTTTCTACGTTGGGGGTTAATTGATCTCTGGGATTCCAGGCCACGTATTGGAGAGTGGATATGATCGTAATATAGTTTTTCCCTAATTGCATTCTCCAATATATCTTCGCTATTATACGTCTAATCATTTTTCTTTCCTTATTTGGGAGCCATCATGGACAACAAGCGTATTGAAAAACTTCTTTATTTTATCATTATTTTGCTACTCGTGAATGCTCTCGTTCAGTTTCGTCCGTATCAAATTCAAGTCTGTTCTGACGCTTGTGGGTATCGAGTAAATACCTACAGCGGCGATATAAGATTTTTCAATACCAAGGGATTCTATCCTTCCCTCCAAGATAAAGAATGGTCGAACAAATAATTTATGGGCGCAAAACAACTTCCTATAACAATCGGCACAACGACACTCGCTCTTTTTAACCTCCCTGGAATTGTGCTCGTTCCATTTGCTCAGCCGCAAAATTGATCTATCATAGCGGCTTCGCAAACGGCGTTGTGCCTTGAACGTTATGTGCCATGCGGCCCAAGACCAAGGGGCCGACTATCCCTGGCCGCAGATGAGGACCTTCTTGTTTTGGTGTACGCGAAAGGTGGCTGAAATGAATCATCATCTAAGAGTCCTAATCAGCATCATATCTATGATGCCTCTCATCGCCGGATGTACCAAACATGAAGACAAATCAGCCGAAGAGGAGCAAACCAAGTCTGATCAGTCCTCAGGGGTTGTATCTGTAGAGGGAGCTCAACTTCACTATATCATAGAAGGAAAAGGAACTCCATGCCTTGTTCTCGGTCATTCAGAGAGCGCACGCCGAATATTGTCTGAGGAGTTGAGAAATCATTTCAAGTTTGTTTTTATGGACTTAAGGCATGAAGCTCGATCCAATTCTTCATTAGAGATATCCAAAATAACGCTTGAGACATATCTTGATGACATTGACAACGTTCGGCGAACTCTGAGCCTTGATAAAACTGCTGTCTTAGGACACTCCCATCATGGTCTTATTGCTCTTGAATATGCACGGAAGCATCCCCAAAACACAACTCATGTGGTTATGACGGGTTGCACGCCATACACCGCCTGGGGAGCAGGCGATGAATTCTGGGAATCCGATGCTTCAGATGAAAGAAAGATGATCTTCAAACAGAACTGGGAAAAGCTTCCTCAGAATGTGCTGGCGCAGTTGACACCAAAAGAGAGGCAGCTCAAAACATATATCGCCATGACTCCAAAACTGTTGTATGATCCCAAAGGTGACTTATCATCTATTGTTGATGCTTTTGAAAACAACAGGGAGGTCTTTCTTCATTACCAGCTCGTCATTCTTAAAGATTATGACATTGCAAAGAGGCCCGGCCGGGTTGAAACACCGGTGTTTCTTGCAATTGGCCGCTACGACTATGTGTCGCCTTACTACCTCTGGGATGAGAGAAAAGATGTTTTGCCGAACCTCTCCTATAATCTCTTCGACAAAAGCGGTCATTTCCCAATGGTTGAGGAGCAGGAGCTATTTGACAGGAAGTTGCTTGAATGGATTAGCAGTCACTAGAATTCTCCAGTTGTCAGGCAGTTATCCTGTCATCCTGTCGCGGCCCTACCGCACCTTGATGGCCGCACGGCACATAACAGCGGCAACAACGACGCTCACTCATTTGATAGGCCATGTTGAAGCGTAGCGTGAAAACAGTTGTGGTCGCTCAACGGTTTTGCCGCAGACGTTATGTGCAATTGCCCCTTTATCGAACACCAAACAAAGGAGATTAAAAATGACCACTGACGCAACAAACGAAAAAACATTGAGTCTCAAATGGATTTACTTGGCTTGGGTTGGGATTATTTTTAGTTCCCTTGTCATTGGCACTGTTTCCGCTGTGCTGCAGGGTCCCCCAGAACCTATAAGTGCCAAGGTGGGTCTTAGTAATTTCACATTCTTTGCCATTACTCTCTACTCTCTCGGCTCAGTACTTTCCGTTGTGATACTGTACTTGCTTCTTCGTTCAAGGGGGATGAGCCTACGATCAGTTGGCCTGACCGGGGGAATCTCTAAGAAAGGGGTACTGTACGCTTTGCTTGGACTGGCTCTTGGTATTCTCCTGTATGATGGCATTGAAGCGATTGTCGAATCACTTGGTACACACATGTTCTGGAGGGGGCCGGTTCATCAACACCCAGGTGGATCACCGCGTACGATCTAACGCTTGTGGTATCTTTTGCCGTCATCATCGGACCGGTCGTAGAGGAAATAATTTTCAGGGGTTACGTGGTATCTGCCCTTAGGCAAACCAAGTTGACGAAACTCGCAGTATATGTCCTTTCGGCAGTAATCTTCGCCAGTGTCCATATCTTCATAGGGCCAGGAGCAATGATATTCATATTTTTCTGGTCATTCATCCCACGTTCTTGTTCTTGAAATTCAACAATCTATACCCAGGAATGTTGTTCCATGTTCTCAATAATGTCTTTGCCTATGTCGCAGCCCCAATGTGGCTCTCTTGAAAATCAAGTACAGTCCTTCGGGGCAACTTCACTTAACAAACGGCAAACCGGCGCTCGCACTCTGGATAGGCGATGTTAGAACTGAGGTTGGCTATATATAGTGCTCGCGCCATTGCGTCCCGCCACGGAAATGAGTTATTCAGGTGATATAGCCCTTTAGAATTCATTTTAAGCCAGCAAGGATCGTGTAGGATAGCTTTAAAATTGTATAGGGGTATGAATTATGGGTGTAAATACTGTAGCTCTTGTGAGGCTCATTAGAAAAACTTTGTGATAGCAACTCCATAATTGTCCGGACAGACAACGCCGCCTACTCCCCAATCCTTGTAGGCTACACCACCAACCAATAAGGGTCCGAACTGAATACTGCCGCCAAAGGATTTCGCAATACCTGCGCCAAGATATGTTTTCCATGAAGGGATATCGTTGGATGGCTTCAATCTCTGGACATTGAATGACACAAGGCTCATATATCGTTCATCGACAATGATACGTGCATCGATGTATTTCAATTCGTCCTCATATAAGACAACACTTATCGGAGGAAGCGGATTGAACGTGAACAAACCTGAAACGCTTAACGGATGTGTCTCTAACAGGCCACTAACTCTTACTATACCATTGTCTGAGAACAGCTCGAATCTGTAGTTCTGTCTAGACGAATCGACCATGTAGACAATGCCATGCCCTGAATCATTTCTGAGCTTTACAACAAGTTCTTGGAACTGTTTGATGCTGATATCACGTTTACCTAATTCAGCATACAATACTTTTTGCTTCTCTTTCAACTGGTTCCACAACTCGCGCTCAGATTCGACTTCCCGCACTTTCCGTTCCCACTGATTCACTCCTACCTTGTGCAAGCTGTCTGCAGCGATCCTCTCAGCTCTTAATGACGATACTTCCCTGTTATGTTGAACTTCTCGAACCCAATACACTATCATAAAACCGAGAACTATGACTGGCACTATCGCCCACTTTTTAATTTTGCCCATCTTTCTTCCTTCCTCATTTGATCTGCGATACGAACTATCTTCTCGGCATAGTCTCTCGGCTCTGAAAGAATGGTGAGCTTCAATACTTCCCAATTAGCACCATGCTTCTCAAGCCTGTTCTTCAAACGAGCAGGACCGGTATTATAACCCGCTGTAGCCACGAGTTCACATAACTTTTCATCGAACATCATCCTATGCCGGACCTTGGGATTCTTGGTCGCAATCAAATACTGTTCGATGAATAGCATGTATCGTGACATCGCTCTGATTCCCCAGAACGGATTGTACAATACGGGGCGCTCTACCTTAGAGAATGCTTCGGCTGGATCCACCCCCTTTGCTCCATACATTGTTGCTGTAGACCAAATAAACTGTGTAACCCCTGCAGCTCCTTTGCCTTGCTTGATGCCGGCAACAGTGTCCAATCCAGCCTTCTTCCATCCACCGTAATCAGAAGTAGCTAATGGATTGAACCCACTTTCACTATACACCTGAGCCAATCGGTAGAATACCTTGTCTCTGCCGCCATACACAGAATCAACACTACGTTTGAGCGCAGCGTCCCACTTGAAAACGTGCCGATTCTCAAACTTAGAATTGAAGGGCAATAGCGACAAACACCAGACCGACAACAATAGCCATCGCGATTGGATCATCTTTGATTGTCTCCTGTATATGGAACTTTGGAAATCCCCACTTCAATACGATGAGCGACATACTTACGCCAATTCCAATGTTGATCAGCTTCCCTACTGCCAGCTGAATAATGTTTCTGAACCACACATCATCTGCAGCAATTTGCCCCATCAGCAGCCCGACCACAACCATTGCGATCATTGAAGCGTGCCGCTTTAGGTTATACTTGACTCTTGCCAATAATGAATATGAACTCATCTAAAATCCTTTCCTCAATTTGAGAAATGTGCTTTTCGGCTTGATTGTTGGGGCCAGTCTATTCACTAACACCTCCGTCTATTCGGGAAACTCGGAGAACACTCCTGATCTCGGCAATTGATATTGCCAACTGTTGCTGGGACACAGCCAAAGCAGAAACCATTACCTTCTGCTCTGATAAAATCTTGTTGGAATATTCCATGTGAGTGCTGATAACCTTCAGACTGCCATTAATCTCCTTTCTCCATAAATCAAGCTCGGCCAATCGTTCCATCACCACAACCTTATCAGAGGCATGCAGCGTAGCCAGTCTCTCTATGGCAGTCTGAAGCGACTTGTCATTTAAACATCGCTCATCGGATTCTTTCGTAATCTCTTCTGCAGCGAACTTCTTTGATTCTTCCTTACTGCCGTTGATAGATTTCACAATACCAACGATCACAGATCCCACACCCAAGAATATCGTGACAAGAATTCCGGCTATTTTCAAAGCCTCATATTGCATGGCAGCTCCTATTCTGCAGTGCTTGGATCCGTAAATAAGGTGTTTAGAATAAACTCCTCAGCTTGATACAAATATTTCCCGCCAACAAAGTCTTTTGGCAGGACTACATCGGTAACAACTGAAGCATTCGTCGAATTCAAATACGCTACAATGAATTCGGTATTTCCGGTGGATTCGTTCTTCACTATAACGCTGTTCTCCCCCACCTCGAAATCGTATGGCCCACCGTGAACAACAACACCCTTAGTATCAATCAGTATCTTCATGATAAATCTCCATTCAGTTTTAACTTATATGCAGTTAGCGCTTTTCCTGCCAAATAATCTGTTTCCGAAGTTGTCAGCTCCACCGCATCGTTGATGAAGTAGCGCTTACCAATTTCAAGGCCACTGTGAATAATTGAGGATCCGCCTCGCAATGCCACGATCTTAGTATCAGCTGCATTGCCGGATTGCTGAAGGACACCATCCCAGTGATCTCTGTCGTCTTGAAGAACAAACGCACTGCCATTGTTGCCATCCTCCAAGATCAGAGCAATGAATTTTGAGTCTGTCAGAATGAGAATCGATTCACTGGTAGGATTATCGTTGGCTCTGTTCGCAAAATGCGTCACGACATACTTGCGATTAGGAATCGCTCGCGTGTTGTGCACATCAACAAACATAAAGACGTATGGATTAGAAAGACTTGAGCCAATATCCTCCAACCAACCAATAGCAATGCGGCGTCCACCGAGATACTTCAGCGCCCTGCGTTTCGCTAAAACTCCAGAATGAATCTGCAGCCGGTCGCCAACACTTAGCCTGAAGTCATTGAGAACTTGACCAACAACTACTTCTAGCCGGTTGACATCGGCTCCATAAGGGACAAGAAGGGCAAATTGATCTGTGCCGACAGCTGCTAATGAGAGCAATTCTGAATAAACACCCTCACACACAGGGACTTTCTGACTTGGTACTATTAAACCTGACAGCGTAAGGCGAATGGCCTGGACATAACCAACAGTCACACTAGAATCGGTGTAGGCAATAACAACTCGATACGTTGATACTTTGCAGACGCTCACATGTTGGCCAGTACTCAAGATCGTCAACGGAGAACCGATCGATAGGGAAAAGTCACCGGCTATAAATAAACAAACCGCAGCTAATCCGTCGTCGTCTTTGTAGAGAACCACAGCCATCGAGCTGGCAAGAATTTCACAGGATATTTCTGTGTGATTTGAGCCGCTATGAATCGTTGTCGGAGCGCCGGTCGTTATCGTCGTCCCAGTGATCGTGCAAATTCTCGCCTTGCAAACAACGTTGGCTGATGTGACTATTAACACTTTTGACTCAGACACCTTTCGTAAATCAAAATCAGTCATGGCCGCGTCGGTGAACAGCGACTGCTCGGATCCCCACGTCACACCTAATCCGGACACAGTTCCAATCTTTGCCTTCATATCATTGGACACCCAGTAAACAACCATAATCCTGGTATCGCTCAATGCTACACCAACAAATGTAGAAGATAAATTGGTGATGGCTAGATTACGATTGCAATAAACCACAGAGCTGTCAAGACTGCCACTGACAGCATACAAAGCGTTCGTCGTTATGAAGAACGACACATGCCTGGTCGAAGTTAAAACGATCGTGGACGATCCACCGGGAAAAGCCTGTGCTGCTCCAGCGTTCAGAAGAGTAACGGCGCCGATTGAAAGGTCGGTGGCATTCGCCAATGTTACTATTGCTCCAACTCCCCCATAAGTCTCATACCATGTTGCCATCAATTTCGTGCTGCTAATTTTGCTCATTGAAAACGGAATCGATGCATTGCTGGAAAGCTCGATACCAATTCCGAATGTAAGTGACGTGCCGGAGATGGTTGCAGCCTTCAACATCGGACGCAGGGTAGTATTCGCACGATACCGGACAACGACTGTTGACGCTGACAGAACACATACCTGACAAGGACTGTCTGGCCCACCCTCATTTGCAGCTGTAGAGACTAACACCGGACCGCCATGACCAATCACATTGCCACCCGTTACTGTTACCACTACTGCACTGGTCATGTCTCCCGTAGTATTCTCATAGTAAGCCAGGACAAACTTAGCTGCGTCAACAACGTCGCCACTGAGATACTTGCCGCCAACAATGGCCGCTACCGTGTCCGCTGCTCCCCATGAAAATGACGTGCCGCTGATGTCGCCAATGATCGACTTCACTGCTGTCTGAGTGTTGATGCTGACAGCAATCTTGCTGCTTGACAATGCCAACACAACCAAGCCGTACGAATTATCAGCCAACGGCTGACTGGTGTTCCCGAAGGTAATCACATTGCCGGCATCGACATCGCCAACTTGAACCTTGCACTTGTTGTCAGTGTAATTATTATATCCAATCACGATCTTCGACGCCGAAAGAGCTGTTACACCAATGGCGTGTTCGGCTAGAGAGGTTACGAGTGTTGATGGCCACATTGTGACTTTGTTGCCGGTAATCGTTCCTACCCTGGCATAGCAGGTGCTCCGTTGATGTCTTGCCTCAACGAGTATAACAGTACAAATTTATCATCTATTAGCTTCGCAGACGTTACTTGTCCGTAGGCATTATTCCCATCATCGTCAATCTTCACTTCGCCATCCGTAATGTTGCAGACCAGCTTTTGCGCTACTGCCCCACCGTTATTCACAATCTTTACCAGGTCACCTGCAGTCATCGATTCTCCCAGTTTTACAGTCAAGCTGCTTTCCAGTGCGTCAAGACGATCGGTGTGGGTATCCTGTGCAGTCTCAATCGCTGTAAACCGACCTTCAAAATCAAATGCACCCAGCTTCTTATCATAGAGAGGCCAGAGGTTAGTCACGATGCCCACCGCACTTACGTTACAAAGTTTGACATGAAACACTGAAGAGGTGTCCACAGGAACTGCCGTTGCATATCCAAGCGCAACAGTGTAGCGGTATTGGTTCGGTCCGGGAAGAGAAGTCGGCGCATACGGTGGATTCACATTAACGCTTTCGGGATCAGACTCATGGGTTAACTTCGATTCGGTGACAGCAAAGTATAATGCCCTGTCCTCTGCGACATGAGCTATCTCGGCTTGCTGTGTCAGTCGGACCAGATAATTCTTGAACAGCATCAAACCACTCGAGACTGAAACAAAGCCATTACTCACGTTCAGGTTTAGACCTTCGACGCGAACGGGCCCGAAGATCTTCGTCATAATTGTTTCCAGGCGATGCAATGGAATTTCGTTGTTCAGGTTCACGTCATAGTCTGTGAACTGAACAGGCAGAGGAAGAAATTCCACCTTCAGTATTGATTCGTCAAATACGCTCGCTGTTGAACGAAGCGGCAACGTCGTGGTCATTTTGAAACTCCTTACTCGTAGACAAAGTTAAGTTCAATTGCAATGTCATCGCCGCCAAACGGCAGTTCACGTGGCAATGTCGTCTCGAAAAACTCTTTCATTTTATCCGATACCGTCGCTGGCATCGTCACAGTAATGACGGAATACTGCGGGTCATAAAAGTAGAAGCATTTTTCCGGCTCGTCCTCTGGGCCAACGCTTTCCAGCATCTGCGTGCTCGGCAATCCCATCAACGAATTGCCTAAAAACAAGACTTTCTTCGCCGACGGAGTTATAAATATCCCTACACCGATCGGGGCAAAACAGCCTACGTATTCCATCAATCCAAGCAATGTGTATCTCTTCGCATGGATCGATTCCGCTTTACAAAGGATACTTCTCTTCATGGCGTCTGTAGCTTCCGGAAAATCCGGATACGAAAATGCTTGTTCCAAGAAATGAAGTTCTAGGGCTGCCGAGATACATTTCTCAACATCACCAACCCACTCCATCTTTCTTATCTCCAGCTCGGCTAGATTCGAGGCTGCTTCAAATAGCTCTAAATAGTTTCGAGTGTTCGTATCAGTATTCATACCTACACCAGGTTTATAGTGACCGAACTTCCAATGTTTGTGAGAATTTCTGTATCACCAACCGCGACAGTCTCAACCGGAGAAGTAACGACGAATCCGGCTAATAACGATCCGTTGTTCGTAATCACATCCATGATATCCGTCAACGTCAACGAGACACCGAACTCAACGATATAATCGACATTCTGCACTGTCGGATTAAGGCGACGCAGTAAGTCCGCTGTCAAGGATGCCTGCACCTCAGAGCCTACCAGCCCGGGACGTGCAATTCCAGTAACGACAATATCAACTGGCCGATAAGACGGAGCTATAACAGAGAGTGTATATCCAAGCAATATTCTGCTGTAGAGGTATTCAAACACACTATTGAGCAAGGCACTTGAAGGATCTCCGCCACCTGCAGGAATTATCCTCACAACCACAGTCTTGCTGACCAATGACACCAAACATCTTTCAACTCCTTCGATAGCATTGACGGCCGCATCGATGTCTTCTATGTTTACCACTCGATCATACGCTCTGCGGAGACGCGGGGCCAGCAACCTTATCTTGTCGATAGCCTCCAAGTCCTGACCGCCAGCCATCGAGCTGCTAGCCACAATAACTACCGCATATGGAGAGTTCTCAACTGTCTGAACCTTGTCTGCTGCGGCTATATTGCCGCGAGTTCCACCGCCAATTCTCGAATCAATCAGGATCTTTGCATTCAATCCGGGCATTGCACCATAGATGCCATCTCCAAATACCACACGGCTAAAACTATCGCCCAGGTATTCAACGATGAAATGTTTCGAGGTAGAAATGCTTTCAGTAAACGAAGATACCTTTGTCCACGACACACCACCGACCTTAACTCTGACACTGCCGTTAATCACGTTGCGGTCAGTAATCATTGTCGCTTGGTATGGTCTTCCAGTACCGACAAGTGTCTGACTAATGCTGCGGCCTTCCACTACAGCGATTGTCATATTCTCAATGAGAGAAGGGATGGTGAATGATTCGCTATTCTCATAGTAAATCATCTCTCCATCTGCCCCAAGAACAGAAGCCTGAATTTCGAACTGCCCAACGGTGCGGGGATTCGGGTTGCTGTCGAACTGAACGGAAATCGTCCCGATACTTGCTACCAGCGTTTTTATCGGATACCCAAGAGCCAAAGCCCTTGCTTCGACAAACTTGCGTTCTCGAGCTGTAAGTATATTCCATTCTCCGGACCATGCGTTTACCAGCCACAACGCTTTATCGAGTGCATGAAGATAGAGGTCTAACGCAAACTTCCCCAAGTCATTCTCGTTGTCAAATTCCCAATCGGGAAAATGAGTTTCAGCCAAAGCCTTCGCCGCAGCTATCAACGAATCGTAATTCATATCTGTTATGTTAAACGTAAACTTAGCTGCCATACCACAACGTCCACCTTTCCTGTCGAATCTGTGTAGAAGATGTTTACGTCAACCACATCCTCAACAATTTGATTTACAGCGATATCGGTGATGATTGCCTGAGGAACATAACGAGCGAACTTCTCTTGAATCTGGATGATAAATAGTGTTCGTTCTGGAGAGTAATCCTCCATCAACTCCTGCTCAATCACCATCCCTGCGATCCCGTAAAACGGATCGTGTAATCTTGTCCCTGGCACGATGCTCAACAACATGAGAATCTGAGACTTCAGACTAACAGATTGAGCCGATCGCCCTGAATCAGAAATCTTGAACGGGAAATTGAGTGTCATTTAATTCTCACTTTCACCTGTGCAGGATATCCACCAAGCGTCGAGGTCTTCAACATAGCGCCACCATCCTGAGGAACTGTCGTCGAATTTCTTAAAGCAGTAACCATTGAATTCACTGACTCGCTAACCTCCGTCTCAGCATTCTCCTTTATCTCTTTGAATATTGCTGATACAATCTTATCGACAAATAATTTTGCCTGCGCCTTCATCTTGTTCTTCTGATCTGCAGGAATATTTTCTCCGTCAAGTGTCGGCTCCAAAGAAGCCCACAAAGTGTTCAATGCATCATCCGCAGCTCTTGTAACATCGATCGCCATAGCTTGCCTACTTGTTTGAAATGAAATTCTGTTTCTGTGCTACACCCTGATTCGCTTTCGAAACTACCGCTGGTAGGATAGTCACTGGCGCACCCATATTGCCCATCCCAAACGCCTGGGCATTTTCTAATATCCAATCAAGCGTTGGCTGCAATACAACGAATGCTCCGTTCAACTTGACGCCATCTTCTGAGAACACAAGCGAGTTGCCATACCTACCATCGACCAGTGAGATCGTTTCCGAATCCTTGCTACGGTCAATCTTCCACATAGTCCCATCGGTGTGTTTTACCACGAACAAATTCTTATCCTTCACGTCAGAGAACAGCATCTTCCAATTCTCAGTGAAAAATATTTTGATATAGGGAAAATCGTCTATCGCTTCCTGCGGTATCTTTCCCTTTAATGGACAAAAGCCATCCCAAACCAAATGCGCTTCCGGATCACCGGTCGATTGACCGACAATCCAAACACCCATGCTGCCGCCATACATTTCCACCCATTCCTTCGAGGGCATTTCAAATGCGCCAAACCTCATCACCGGCATAGCCCACCGGAGCGCACCCTTGTACCACACTCGAAGCCATCCGATCTTCTCTTCATCTATCTCGTATTCTTCTACTGCGATTCTGGCTAGATACATTGCTCTATTATAGAGGATGATATGGGTGATTAAATGCGCCTGAAATTCGTAAGGATTCGATAATATGAACGAAAACAATTCTGTTTAGTATGTTGATTGAAATAAGTACAAAAATTACATGGTTAGCTTAATTGTCTGTCTAAACGTCCTTCCAAGGCGATGCGTGACTGTCTCCGCAAACCATTTCGCCTTCTTGTTGATTTCTAAGCCATACTTTCCACCGATATTCACAACAGGATAAACTTTTCGTGGACGAATGTTGGGATTACCCGCCTCCAACTCTACGGTCATGCTGAACCCGGCATTTCGACGCGATTTCTTCCGCTTCCCAATAGCCTTCTTCAGTAAATCTGCTCGCTTTGCAGGATTCTTCATGTCTTCCGGTGTAACAGGTATCGCTGAAACCATAGACTTCTGACCGGCAGGACGAAATTCTATTTTCAAATTGATGTATCTCTTCACCTGATCATATCCTACGCGGCCAGCAGCAAAGTCTATTGCGCCCCATCCGATAAGCCCTGCATTTTCGTCTCTCCTTATCAAATCATAGTTGATCTCAAACGCATTGAAGAATGTCTCTACATCTACGTTGAAGCCGGATCCTCCGCTGCCTGCATTTACAGACTTAATCTGCTCTTGAGTAAGAACCTCACTGAACGCTTCTGCTGGTACCTGAATTACCACCTCGCTTGCTAATTCCCGGTCATCGTCAATCTCAATACTGTCAACTATCATCTTTCCCTTCGTCGCCATAACATCCTGCGTAGAAGGGATATCGCTGCCATGCATCGGATAGAACAACTCTATCGACGAAAACTCTGACATCTTTTTGAGTTCTGGTATAAAATGCAGAGACGATACGCCGTTCTTCAGTTCTACATAAGTAATGCACTCACAGCCTAACTTCGCCTCTTTAGAACTACTTGATGGAGCATTTAATGTGTCGCCCTCTAAGTCGTCATTGGCAATGCGTTTTAGAAACTTCCAATCTGTTTCGTCCGCCTTCTGAATAGCTGGATTCTTCTCGTCAAACACTACAGCCTTGAACGCAGGCGGGATCTCTATCGTCCCAATCTTGATAACACTCATATAGGGTTCCATCACCTTGCGGACGAGATGCTCATATGTCATTTTCATTCCACGAGTAGCCGGATACACCTTCTGGATACCAGGCTTGCGCTGTGTCATCAGCCACGATGCATCAAAGGCAGTCACTTCCAGTTTTGGACGACCGCCTTTCGGGTAACGATCTCGAAGCCGACCGATATAGCCGGAGAACATTTCTGTGTCCTGATTCAACCGAACAGAACCATTCATATATCCAAACCACAACCTTACCTGCGCTCCTTCAGCGAGCGAATCAATGAATCTCATCACACTGACCGCAGGAGTTGATCGCAATGTAAATATTACCTTATCGGTTAAATCAGCACTCTCCTCTAGCATTATCCCTTCTTCATCTGCGACATTGTCGGTTACGTCAATCCACGCACCGATGGGGATCATCAGCGGTGGCGCAAGATTCACAGGCATCTTTATTTCTACTCGATACCAGGACCTCATTATTCAGCCTCACGAATTAACACAACCGGCCACTCGCTGGGAACGATAACCGTTTCTCCAACTGACCATTCTTTCGGATCCCGTAAAGGATTGACGTCTGCGATAACAAACCAATACTTCGAATCGCCATAATACAATGATGCAATTCTCTCTATCGGATGCTTGCCATCAATCGTGTGAACATCGTCGTATGTCAACTTGTGAAGAACAGCATTCGTAGCCTTAATGCGCTTGCGTATCCATGGCATACCAGAATATTTCGGGACATTCTTCTCAACCATTAAAATCTCCCCGCAATGGTGCCAACCGCTGACGTGACGCCGCTGAACCTTGACATGACCAGTCTCTGTGCCGACGAGTAATTGCTAATACTCCCCTCTTCGATTACCAACAGTTTGATATTCGTCGAGAATCTGTTCGGCAACAGTGTGTCGGGATCGAACAGCATTTGCTTAATCGGCGCCTCAACAACCTTCGTCTTTGCCCACTGCAATCCATAAATGAAATAACAATCGGGTGGATCTACAAATCGTTTCGTTTTCTTATTCGGCAATGAGAACATTCCCGATTCCGGCAACATAAACGACTCGATGGTGGAAATCATATCCATCACACCAAAGGGCTTCACAATGTTCGCCGCCTCTACGTTGACAGCGCCTTGAGTTGAATCTCCCCAAAGCTGGAACTCGATATAACGCTCACCGCCATGAGAATACCATGCTATCGGATGATCCCATCCAGCGGGCGTCTGCAGTTCATACTCAGGTTTCTTGCTGACCAATAATTCGTGGGGATTGAATTGGAACTTCAACATTAAACCTGCATTTGGATTTGACATCAATCCACGCGTAGCCCGCCTTATCATCGGCCTACCTCCTGCCTCAATACTTTCTTGATATAAGGCACAATCTCTCTCGCAATAAGCTCTGGATCGTCATGGTCCATCGAAATCATTATGTTGCCAAAATGGAATTCATACGTGGCCGCTGCCCGACTCACTGATTCGGCTGTCTCCACCCTGGTCTGAGCCGACCTGAGATATTCCTGCATCGCAGAACTGGTATCTGGAGTAGACACAACAGTCTTTGCTGATTCGATATCACGATCGACAATATCGTCTACTGCATCGTAGTCTCCCGTCTCGGATGCATCCATTATCGCAGACGCTTGATCATCGCTAAGACCAACAGCCCTGCCAAACGATTTGTCAAGAGAAGCGCCATCGAAGCCTGGCTTGAATCCTTTCGGAATATACTTGGCATCCGTAGGTCCGAATCCTTTTACAGAAACATTCACTTTAGGCATCTGGACGCTGGGTGTAGATTTCTGCTCTTTGGGCTTCTCTTGTGCGATCGCTGCAGGCAAGAACTTCTGCTTCTTCACAAGCTCCACAGGTTGAACTCCAGGCAGTGTGGACAAGAATTTCGCTTGTTGTTGCTTTACGGCCTTCATCAACGATTCTGAGGTAACAGCTGTGCCAGACCCATACGAAGCTTTCGACTTTCCTTCTTTGGCATCCCACTGAAGTGCCGGAATATTGTCAGGACGTATAAATTCAATCTTATCCGACCATTTCTCAGTCTTTGGTATCAAATCCATCCCAAGCAATTTCTTTATCGGCTCCGGAATCGCATTGACAATACCATCGATCACTTTCTCTATCTGCTGTGCAACCCACTTGAACACACCAATGATAGCGTTGCCAATCTTAACCCAATTCTCACGAACCTTTTGTTTCTTTGCTGCTTCTTCCTCATCGGTCATGAATCCAAGAGACTCACGGAATTTCTTCAACTTCGGATATGATTCATCGAGCCACTTGATAACGTCTTCCTTGTTGTTGCTAATCCATCTCATAGCCGCTACCACCGCAAACAATGCAATGCCTAACGCTATGTAAGGATTCTTCATCGCTACAGAGTTAAACAAAGCCTGTCCCCATGCTATTGCCTTGACTGCTATCTGGAACATAAACATCAGGGGAAGTATGTATCCTAGAGCTGCACCGAGAGAATACGCCGCAGTCGTTCCCTTAGGCATTATTTCTACAAAGAAACCAAACGGACGAATGATCGTGCTTATCAAATCAACGATATCTTTAACTCCAGTCCTGAATCCAGCGGCAAAGCCCTCAATGAAACCAACCACTCTTAGTCTCATTACCTCAACAAACACCAAGAACGGAATCAGGTTATTCCGCATCTTCGACTGAGATTCTGTTGTCGTATCTGCCATTACCCCCATCCAACCAAGCACCTTCTGAATGAGCCCGCTGACTGACTCAATACTCTTTTTGATTACCGTAGAAATATATGCCGCAATCATAACGAGCGGACCAGAGTTTTGCTTGATCTTGCCTGTAATATAATTCAGCTCGTCACCTGCTTTAGCCATCACACCTATAAACGACTTATTGAGAATACCGCCAAGCGTCAACTTCAATTCATCCTTAATATTTTTCAACTGCTTCATTCGACCATCGAGCGTATTGAACTGTACGTCTTTCATCAACGCAACTGTCCCAGAGGCAATCTCTCCAGTTAAAGACTGTGATAACGTCTTCATCTTCTGTGCATCTTCTGATAATCGGATTATCAAGCCTGCACTATAGCCGCCAACAATCCTGGTCAAATCGCCGTATCCAATCCCTCGCAATTTCGCTAGGACGGTGTACAAACCCTGAGATTTGATATCGACATCCTTCATTGACAATCCATACCTGGCAAGAATGTCAGTGTGACGCTTTGTGTCCTGAGCCAACGCTTGGAACATCATGCGTAATCGTGTTCCACCCTCACCACCCTTGTAATACAAATCGGTTTGACCCATCAGCGCTAACAGCTCGTTGAATGGAACATTCATCGTTACGGCTTCTGTGCCGACCAACTTCAACATCTCCGAAAGCCTCTGGGCTGTCAAGCTGCTTACGTTCACAGTTCTCGCCATCTGGTCGAACAGCATATTCGCATCTGAAAGGGGCCTGCCCGTCTTAGCCAGCAGCCCAAGCATGTCTAATCCGGACTCTTGAACACTATACTGTGTCGCAGTAGCGTAATTCAAAACGGAGGTGGTCAGCTTCTCGACATCCTGTGCTGCAATAGGGATTGTGGTGGTGAGATCATATCCTGCTTCTGCAATTTCTTTGGCAGAGAACCTGCTGCCAACGGCCATTTTGCGGAACTGGCTGTCTAACAGATTCATCTCTTGTCTGCTGTAGCCGGTTGCCGCCTCTAAATTCTTCATCGCATATTCGTACTCTTTGGTGGTGAGGATAATACTGTCAATTCCACGCTTCACAGCATAAATGCCGCCAAGAACAGACACGTACGGAAAAAGACGAATTACCGCAGACCGGAAATTGATAAGGTGAGGCGTAGCACTATCCAGCGAGTTTGCGAACTGTCGGACTCCACCGCTTGCAGTCGTGCCACGTTTGCCTGCATTGCCTAAGCTGTTTGCCAATCCATCGACGCCAGTACCAGTTTTCTTAGAATCGTTCTTCAACTGGTTCGACAATCCAAGGAGTTTCTGAATGCTGGTAGAAATTTTATTCGCATTGACGGAAGCTCCATCAGCTATGTTGATCGCTAAGCCAAGATTCAGACCGTCAAACACGTTGATTCTCCTAAATTACACGCCTGCTGAGAGCTTCTAACAGCAACTTCTTATACTGAATCTCACTGTCGATGTCTTTACAAATTCGCTCAAAGAGTTGAATTCTTACTGAGCGAGTTAGCGAGAAAATCTCTTTACGGCCGTAGCCTGTATGAACCGATAGGATAAATACTTGCTCGTCCAGGCCATACTCGTAATCATCATGGAACAGAATACTCGCTAACTCACCAATGGGAAAAAACTTGCATAGTCCACGCTGGCGTCATAATCCTGCTTGCAATTATTACAGGTGACGGGAGCCTGTAACGAGATCTGCGGCAGCTTGTTTAGTGCATCTCGAATAGCCATGCGGTCATTCGCAATCAAGCCGCCGCGATCGGCAAAGAATATATTGCCAGCCTGATACGCTTCGAACATTTCAGACGGCATCTCAAACTTGTCCTTAGAACACACAACTCTTTTAAGACGGTCATTTACAATCTTTGCCTGAAAATCCAAGACCCGGCTGGTCGTAGATAAATTCTCGTTGCGAAGAGCATCACCAAGCGATGGGATTCCGAACACAAAGGTGTCGAATACCTTATCTTCCCACCCAAGCTCTTTCTGATTTCTCTTTTCGGGATCTAGTTGACGCTTCCACCCTCTTGGCAGTTTTACCACAATCTCAGATTGAATCGGAACATTGAGATCGACTGTGGGAATCGGCATCTGGTTCAAATCCAAATCGCTGACATTAGGTCTTCCGCAATGCAAACACTTCGTTTTCTGGTTCTTCAACTCAGAACCATACGTGTTGATATGACCCTTAACAAGAATCAATCCAGCGTCAACGATTGGAATATTTTTCACGATCGGTGGAATCTTCTTCCCATCCGATTCTACAAAATCACTGGACACGACGTTGTCACCAATTGTGTGTAACAATCCGGACACAACCATCGCAACCCACGTCTGGGGCTTTTCTGACCTCAACATCTGGTTGTGAATGATGCGCTCGATGAAACCATCAATGAGATTAACCTCGAACGTGCGATAGTCAACTCCCTGATAGGTAAATCCAACTGGTAGTAAATTCGGCATAGCTTATTCCTTCTAAATGTCGTAGCGGTGCATATCATTCTATCTTAGGCTTCTTCCCAATGATCAACCTGGGCAACATACGTTTGATCGGACTTCGCTCCATCGCCCTTACCCGACGTGTCGAAATCATTGTATTTGAAGTCATTCATCAGCAAGCCTGTGAAGAGGATCTTCAAGACCTGCTTGCCATGACGATACTGCACAAAGGAGCCATTGACCTTAACTCCCGTCTTGATTACATCTCGAACAAACTTGGCGAACACCCCGTCTGCCGCAGAGTTATCTCTGGTTCGTGTCATGGTGATAGCACCATTCTCCTCAATCCCGTCACTGAAGTTGAACGCCATGTTCGTGCCGCCATCAATGATAGTCATCGTGCCGGTTTTTACACCAATTCCTGACAACTTGTGGAAGTGAGGACTGGTCAACCCAGGCAGCTCAAAGACCCATCCGTTAATTGGAATGAGGTCATTCGGTTTCTGTTCCATACTTCTTCTCCTTTTCGATTCGTTCTTTACTTTACAATTTGTCTCACCGGTGAGACTTTTTACTTATCGCTCACGACCAGATTGTCACGAGTCTGAATGATATTGACAGTAGCGGATTCAATCGCTTCCACAGGATGGAACGAGAAGTCTGCCGCAAGCTCACCGCGGTCAACCATGTCCTGACTGTTGTTCTCATCGTCGCATTTTATCTTTACGTTGTTCGTAATACCGCCTCGTGTGTTGAAAGCGCCATTCCGATAACAGTCTTGAGCAAAGAACGTAAGGCCGTCTGTCACTCTTCGCCGTGTATCGTCATTGTTCGGCTCCTGCTCAATCCACATAAAACTGCGCTGGAAGCTGTCAATGAAGAAATTCGTCATTCTCCGGACGTGTGCAGAGTAATGCTTACGCTGTGAGGAGAATGTCCGAGACGTGCGAACCACAAATCCATAGCCCGGAACATGCTGGACAGGATTGAAGCCAACTGTCTGAACCAGCTCATTCACCTCGGCATCTGAATAGCCGGGATACTCAAGCTCAACAACGTCTCTCAACGCTGTCGCGGGCCCAGCAGGTGCAACCCACGGAAATCCACCGCGATCCATTGCCTTGCGAATCCAGGCGGCGCCGGTCACATGGCCAAGGAGAGGAATTGAAATCAAACCGCCATTCTCGTTGTCAACCTTTCCCCACCCCCGATAGCCACACACAAAGCTCTTCGCCTGCAGCATGGCGGCATAATCCGTTGTCAATGTCGCAATCGAAGTCGCCAACGGTGAAGAACACAAACCGATGGACTTGCGGCCCTCAACGTAGCTCTTGAGTGCAGCTGCTCCAGCGGCAGTGTGTAAATCGGCATTGAAGATCACCGGAACCGACTTGCCGTTGAGTTTCGCATATGCGGCTGTATAATCAGACGCATCTGGTGCTGAACCATCAACGCCTGCAGTCAATGCAGTCTTCGTGATTGCCTTTGCAGTCAACGTCGCACCTTCAGCCAAGGCGACCTTGACATAGAACGATTTGCGATTAATAACATCGACGACATTGCTGTTATTCAACGCTTCATGGATTTCCTTTAACACCTGTGCCGAATCCTTCGGGCCTTGATACCAGACATACACATCACGCTTCGCTGCATCTGATGGCGTGTCTTTGATCTCGATGTAGATACTGTTTCCATCTACACCAGGGCTTTCATACCCAAGATACCCGGCTGTGAATACCCACGCATCGGCTGGCGTTCCAGCACCGTCTTTGAAGGTTTTCGTTGCCGCAACGGCTCCATCACCAATCACACGAACCGTGACAACGCTTGCGCCATATTCTTGGCAATTCACAAACAAGCCCCGGCGCATGAAACCGCCAAGCCAGTTTGTGCCATAGTCGCCGAACACCTTCTTATCGTCATTCACATTATACAGCGGAACAGCGAGTGCCACCGGACCTCGTCGGGACGCCGATACGACACCGACACCAAAAATGTCGCTTGGAACGATTCTGCCGGCATCTGCTGCGTCTCGTTCATTGATGTTCACTCCAATGTTTGACATACAATAGTCCTCCTTAATTATAGGATCTGTTTAACAATTTTCGCTTGGCACAAGTCTTTGTAGTGTGAACTCTCCAGAACTGCGATAACCGTCTCAACCGTTGCGTTCGAAGGAATTGATACCTCCGTCAATTCATTATTTAATCTGAACGAAACGACTACTACTTGATTCAGCAAGTTTTGGATCTTTACCGATGAAGTGACACCGACTGCTTCTTGAAATACGAAGCTTCGTCGCTCCCTCCTGAATGCTTCACTCATCCCGTCACTCCGCTAAGTTTTCTGTTGAAGTTTCTGTTCGAATCTCCCAATCGACGATCGGCGGGCCGTTGACGACATCGGCTGTATAAATCGGGACATACAACTCATACACGAAATCATACCTGAAAGTCCCTGCTCCGATATCAGGCAATTCTTGCTGGTCGACTAAAAGTATTTCGTAATTGTCGCCATCAATGGTGAGCCACGTTTGCCCGCGCCGCTCTGAGAACAAATCGTATAACAAGCGATACAGTATCATTGCGTGATCGAATCGGTTTGAATACGCAGTCACCTGATAGGTAAACTTGAATCTCTTCGGTGGTTTTTGCTCTTTGACTGTCCCTTCTTGGTCGTCATAGATCATCTTTCCGTTCACATACACTCGATTGGTGATCTTGGGAATAAACGGCTGAATCACAATGCTTGGATACTCTGGCGTATCTTTCATCTCTGGCTGTGCATTGAAAAACTTACAGGGGACGGCCACTTCTCCAATCTCTAATCCATCGTGTTTATCAAAAAACGCTTTATGCACTTCCATCATATCGGTGATCATACTCCAAACACCTCTACTCTTGTTCTGTTCACTATTGTTTGAAGCACTGGCTGGAGTTTGTCTTTTAACTCTTCCGCTGTCAATCGATAGACCGGCCTTGCCGGCACATTCCTCGCTGGATCGCCATACTCATGCATCAAGGCTATCAATGCTATGTCAAGTTTAGAACCTCTGTGCCTCTTACCGCCTTTGATACCTACGAATGCTTTGCCATCTTTAATCGGAGATTTCTTGATGCTGTCTAACATCTGACCAGTAGCAATCAGAATTCTGGTGTCCAATCCCCTCTTCACTTTCCACTCTTTATACCAAGCCGACAACGGCGCTAACGGTAAATCTTGCGCCTTAAAATGGTCGACTAACGCCTGATAATACTCTTCCGAGACATCTGCGGCGATGTTATGCTGCAGAGCTTTTATGAACTTTGGCAGCAACGCCAAGTACCTCTTAGCTTGCGACCAATCGCCATTCAAAGTGCATTCTACACTAGGCAATCAGCGGTTCCTTCATTTTGCAGCCAAGTATAGTTTTGATTGACGTTTCGAACATTCTCGGCTTTGGATCGATCATAGTGATTTCGTATTCATCCACGCCAAACACTATCAGCGACAACTCACGCTGAATATTCAGTTCAAAAGTTTCTAGCTGCTTTGTGGACAATTCAACAATAAGCCCTGTCTCCTCTGAAACTCCATACCGGCTCTTGACCTTGTTGGATGGATTGACGATTACAATTGCGTTCAATATCGTCTCATTGACATGTTTCGATGTGACAAATCCAAACCGTGTGTCTTTCGTGCTGCCTTCCGAATCGTATGCTCGATATGTAACGCTCGTCGGAATGTCATTTTCCAGGAATTCCAAAAACAGGTCCTTCATTCTGTCGAAGTCACACTTTTCCATTATCCCACCATAACAAAAGGCCCAGCGGCCTCTTTATCGAATTCAGTCAACAGCTTGCCGGCCTCTGTGCTGTACTGGTCGGTCTTTTCTTTTACCTCTCCACCGTCAACATTGATATCGTATGTAGCGAGCATTTTGGGGATTGCTACTCTCAGGGAAGTTGCTATCGCATACTTCAATATTGTGCGACGATCGACAGGGCTTAGATCCGCCTCTGTAGGGACTCCAAATCCATAGAGTTTTACTTCTCCCGTAACACCATACGGGAACACTAAGACGCCACGCATCAGGTCATGTCTCCATTCGCCATAGTCTTTGCGCTCGGTGCTATAAGGATAATCACGCTGAGTTTCTTCAATCATTGTCAGGTCAACGAGATTGTCACCGGCGTAGACATCAAACGATTTCAATTCGTTCAACCGCCGTCCATTATACCACACCTGCTTAACAAGCGTCATTGCCGAAGGAACCTCAGCCTCTGTGACTGTAGAATTCAATGTCAGTGTAGCTTTTACGTTAAAAGGCTTTCGAGAAGAAAAGGCGCTGATACCTTCCGTCACAATAGACTCCAGCTCTCCGTTGCCCTCTTCACCCTCGAAATATTTGTTCAGATTTCGAGTGCCAAGCTCATATTTCAACGGTTCTAATAATGTCATGGCCTTACCGGTCCAAAATTCTGGCTGAACAACTCAAATATTTTTAACAGCTCCGGCATACTGCGCTTGGCTTGTCTCTTCGCTGCCTCAAGCATCTCACTGTTACGCGTTACATACCACGATACACTATCGGCAAAATGCTCCTTTGTATTCAACAGGCTGTTGCCGGTCAGGAACCCGCCCTTCGTATTCCGCTGCCAGTGCTTAGGATTGAATACTCCACCTTCACCAGTGCGCTTCCAACTGATCTGGCAGAACTTCTCATACAATTCCTGATACTGATACTGCAATGAATGGCCAAGCTCATGACTGAAGACATGCTCAAATACACTGTCGCTCAACTCTTTGTTTTCGTTGAAACGCATCCATCTGCCATCTAAAACATATTCTGCTACATTGGCAGCTGCGGCGCCGGTAGCGAATACCTCAGTCAGCTTCATGTTCTTGAGCATCACCTCGTACGGCATTGAATCAAGGATTCGAGCCATCGAGTTCATCCGGTCAATTGTAAACCTACGATCGACAGTGATACCGTAAATATCTCTCACGTAGTCCGCGGCATCATCCACATTGACGAAATCACCAATCCGTTCCGCATTGATGTAGGGCTCATTGTCTGAGGCTGTCTCTACTGATTTAATGTATCTGCGAACACCACGATTGTCCTCGGAGCCTTTTAAAACATTCGTGCCTAACTGATACTCAAGGTAACACCCGCACCGAATCGTATTGCGTGCGCTTGCATCGGGGTCGTGCGGCCGCAGCATCGGTTCGCCATCGACCATATACTTCTCTTCGAACTTCAAGGTTTGTCCCATCACCTCTGTGTGCGCTTTCCTTCGGCTCCCTCTGAAAATCTGGAACCAGGTCTTGATCATCTCTACGCCTTGGTAATCACGATACTCGGATGCATAATTCCACTCACCATGATTGACAGCGTTCGCGACTTCCGTAATAGCTATCGTTTGAGCATTTGATTTCGGGCCGAGAATTGACTGAACCCTGTTAGCCATACGAGCCTTACTGTCACCACTGGCATATCCGGAGGCTAAGGACGATCTCAACTTCTCTTTAAGGTTATTGGTCATTGTCATAGACCGGATCTTGAAATCTTTGTTAAAAAGAAAATCTCTCGCCTTCTCGTTGAACTCTCTATACTTTGCGTCAAAGTTAATTCCAATCTTCAAGCTGAAGGGTGAACTCGCTGTGCGTTTTTCAAGAACTTCCTTGTCCGGGACGTTAATCATGTTCGATCTGGCATAATCGAAAACCTTTTCATTCGACCGCAATCCCTTTGTGTGAATCCTGAAATCGTGAAAACGTTTGTTCTGTTCACTCCTGATATCTTGATACAACTCTCCTACTCCACCACGATATGCCTTCACTCTCGAACTAAGGATTGACAGCCCAAATGCTAAATAAAAAGGCAAACCCTTTGTGAATCCAGACTGCTCTCCGATAAACTCTTGCCGCACCTCTGATTCTACTTCAGGATTTGCCTTCATTGGTATATTGTCGAGACCTTCGACCTTCTGTCTCAAGAGCGCATATAATTTCTCCCTCTCGATCGACTCACTTTCACCTTCTACTCCATTGATTGCAGACTCAAAATCATCATAGACTTCGTCGTAATAGGTCTGCAAAGTGTTTTGAAGCTCAGTGATGTCATCTCGGAAATCATACATACTGCCTTATCCATTTGGATGAACTGATAAGATATGTGCATTGAGTTTCTTCTTCGACGTAAACCCTGCAACATCACAATGCGGACACTTGATTATCGATGAAGCATTTGCCGGAGACTCAGCGTTATTCAAACCCTGATCTGACACCAAGGTAAATGCAGGTTGATTTTGCCCCAGCTCATCGTCACTCGCCTCTATCTGTGGGGCTAAAAACGCATCGCCTAACGACTCCTGAATCGTTGCATCTTCAAGCGTAAGCTGCTTGGTAAGATCGGTCTCTGTGATTGTCAAATCTGTTGCACTAATCGACTTTCTTGCCGCTTCAATATCGTCACACACCCATCCTTCATTTGAATCGTGCAACTCGATAGCTCTTAACGCTGTCACTCGGATCGAGGCTCCGGATTGAACGAACTGACCGAATAGGTTTGTGGCGAATATCTTTGTCCATCGAACTTCAAACATCGTTTCCTCCGTAGTAACCTTCCTGCGGCAGCAGCAATATTCAGCTGCCACCGCATGGAAGGGATGTGGAATTGGGAAAATTACGCTACAACGGTGATCAATGAACTCTTCTCAGGTAAAGGAGTCTTCAGAGCATCTTCCTGGTAAAGATAGTACTCTTCACCGCCGATCAATGCACCGTCACCATCACGAACCGGATATGGACCCTTCATCGCCAACGGTTCAAAGATTCTGAAGATTGTCGAATCACGCTTGGAGATGAGAATGAAGGAATCATCCCAAACGTCCGAACCGAAGTGCGGCAGATTCGCCGATCGGCCATAGTTTCCTTCGCCTTTCACCGACCCGGCCTCCATACCTGAACGGTTGAGGCTTGAGGCGTATGCCTCTGCTTGTGTCAGGTAATTCGATGTCACCTCTGATGCAAGCATGAAATCGGGCTTGTAACCTCGTGTCTGGCGATGTGCGGCAGCCGTATTGCTCACAGCGAAAAGCAGCTTGTTCATGTGCTTTTCCCACGCAACGCCTTCTGCCGGTGTCAGTGAGAAACGGGTTTCATTCGTGGCTTTCTTACCACCAACCACGACAGCTTTCGTGTTCGCCGGAGCCGACGGAGCGCCATCAGCATCGACAAATGCCACTTTGCCATTCTGGGCGTCCAAGATGTAGAACATAGTGCCGGATGTGCTTACTTCAAATTCGTTGATGGCCACGGCATCAACCGTAACTGTGAGTGTTTCGCCAGGAGAAATCGATGCACCGCTTGACGCCGTAAAGACTGTCGCTGTGCCGTTTCCTACTCCATTGTAGGTGAATGCCACCGAGCCATAGGCAAGGGCTGCGTTTCGCATTTCGGTGAATACCATCTGCTGGAGTGACCGCTTGAGATCTGCAATCAGATTTGCAATACCCTGGCTTACTCCTGTGATATTGGAATACCGTTTTGACAATGTCATGAACTCGTCCGAAAAGGATGCAGCCAGCTTAGTTGGCGTTGCGTCGATGTTGAACCATTCAGTCGTGAGCTTCCCTTTTGGAATCTTGCCAAACTCAGCGACCTTCAACTCACTCTGGCGTTTCTTCGAAGCCTTGTTGGTGAACTGGGTTGTGGTAAGGCCGCCTTCACGTCGATATCGAGTGATGGGAATTTGATCGCGTTTTGCTGTCATCGGACCGAAGTCGGTCAGGCTCTCGATCATGTAATCGGAATACACTTCCTCGAGGACGAGTCTTGAAATGGTATATGGAATCTGGAAATCCGCCGGTGTCGTCGTGGCATCCACCAGAGCCTGAATCTTCGCTGACTCTTCGGCAAGGCGCATACCGTGAATCTGATCGTAAACTCTCAAAAACTCACGAACGGTAGGCCTGCGGTCTTTCCCGACCAGAAGGTTATCCTTCGTTGTGGATTGGAATTTTCCTGTTCCCATCAACTGATCGGCAATGATCTCCACGCCTTTCAAATGTTCCGGTGCAAGTTTGATATCCATAACTTGTTGTCCTTTCGGCGCTAGGCCTTCTTGTTTCAACCGTTCCTGAGCAACACCGAGATTGAGCATCTTGACAAACTGCTCAACATGGGTATCAATCAACGCGGTGCTTTCGAATGATTTTGTTTTCAATGAATCAAGAATCTGTGTCTTTGCATCGTCGGTTAGATCCAGCCTGGTAATCTTGTCGGTCAGATACGCCGCCATCTGTGTGATGTGACGCTCGGTGTTTTTCTGCTTCACCTGCTTCTCAACTGCTAGCTTGATGCGATCGGTCAAAGCCGTGACATCTGTGGTGGCTGTCGCTGTGGTGTCAACGCCTGCAGAAGCCTGTGCAGCTGCTTCAGCGTCTGTCGGTGCAGGAATAATCATATCAACGATAGCCTTCAAGTCCGCTGTTATCTGCAGCAGTTTCTGGTTTTTCGTTTCGGGGTCCATCGTCTCATCGGCCTTTAAGCCTTCAACTCCGGTGCGGAGCGAAGCGAAGGTATCAACAATCTCTGTTGACATCTGTGTATCTTCCTTCGTTTGCGCCTGAATCGTGTCAACCAATTTGGAAACCGCTTCGACCAATTTCCCGTTGGCTTCAACAAGTGCTTGCAATTCTTGAGGTTTCAACATAGCTTCTTCCTCCTTATAATTATCTTCGATGCGTGATAGGTTAACAATACGGTCGACTTCTATTGTGTCAAGAAGACGTATCTGCGTCCTGTCTCCTGCAGCCGCCGACTCAAGCAAACAAAAATCGTATCCAAGTATTTTTACAATCTTGTCAACAACGATAAAATAATTACCATCGACATCTTCACGAACACTTTGAATCCCCAGCGCTCGTTGCGACGTTCCTAATTTCACTTTAGAATCAAACAACACTTTTACGTGATCGCCATCCTTCGTAGGCAGTAACGAGATGTTCACCAGGGTCTCGCCAGCCTCATTCAACGCAACGATCTCGCATGTGCCTGCAAGCTCTTTCATCGAACCCCGAATGTCTCCCATGGGATGTTCTTCGTAAGCAGTCAACTGCCACTTATCTGTTAACCACTCGCTCACCGCATCCCTTTGAACTGTCATCGGAATGACACGCTGGTTTCCGTTGATAACATTCGCAATAGAGCCTACAGTCTGGAACCGGAACTTCTGATCGGTGAGCTGTTCAACTGTGATTTCAATTACATCTGAGATGAACTCGACGGTCTTGCCAATCTTATCGAGTAATTCTTGTGGCAGCTTCGACGTGTCAGTCACGACCTTACTCTCTGCGATGTTTACCTTTTTCATGCGTCCTCAAGTTGAGATTTGGAATTCCGTTTTGAACGTCCTTGAAATTCGTAAGGATCATTTATGAGCAACTAATATTCTACTGAATGGTGTGGTGTATTAGTCAATATATTGAACATCTCTAAGCATAAAAAAGCCGAACGACTTCAGGAAACCACTCGGATTTCCCTGGGCTATTCGGCTCTGATTACTGCAATCACTGCCATCACCAGGCAGCAACTACGATGGGCTACAAACCCTCTGCGAATATAACGTTTCTACATTACTTTGTCAAGTAATATCTTTAACGTATCACATTATCGTATATTATATTGTTACGGTAACAAATCTGCAGCCTCTATCTCAACAAATAAGCCGCTTTCTAAGCGATAATTGGAGATGGCTAAAAGATGCTCTTCCGTCGCTGGCATCAATTCAGCCTCCTGGACACTATGCTCACCGTATCCGTTCTTAGGGTTATTGCCTACTGCGAAAGTAATGGGCGTCAAGAAAAGTGACTTTACATTTTCAAGTTCTCCAGCATCTATACCGGTGAAGTTGTATTCACCATTCTCAATCACTACATCACCCACGAGTATTTCTTTTGGGCCAAAACGATCACGATATACCTTCACTTCAATCCTATCCATAAGATATTCCTTCCTACGCTGCTTTCAATTTTTGAGTATTCTTGCATTCTGGATAACGAACACAACAAAATAATAATTCTAAATCTATACTTTTCTCGGTCTACGAAATCGCTCCCTGATCGTATGATTAATGACAGATTTCTAGCCCGAATTGACTTTTGAAGAGGGACAAATTAAAGCGGCTATTGCAAATCCTTTTGAGGCTCTTCGTTACGAGTAGTATCGAAGACCGAAATCACGCTTCGGCAGGATGGATAATTGCGGTATGAATAAACCGATAATTTTATTTTACCCAATTCTCGATTTTTAACGATGGGATTTTTCTAAACTCTTTTTCATTATTCGTAACGAGAATGATATTTAACGATATGGCATGTGCAGCAATTAAAATATCCAAAGCGCCGATGGGTGTGCCTTTCTTCTCTAAAGTTGCTCGCACTTTTCCGTACGTAGCGGCGGCTAAATTGTCGTACGGCAGAATTTCCAACGGTGCAGTAAATTTTGCGAGAGCAATTTTATTTTGTTCTTTAAACAGACTTTTTTCAACGCCATATTCTAATTCACCCAATGTAATGGATGAAATACCAACTTCAGAAATATCCAACTGTTGAAGATGATTAAGCACAAGAACAGGTTTTTTCTTAATCAAATATATGCAGATGTTGGTATCCAGCATGTATTTCATGGCAAAGGTTTTCTCTTTTGCTGTGCGGGCTGCTTTCTATCGTTCATAAAATCATTTGAGAACTTATCAAGACTTTGCATCAGAGATAACCATGGGTTGCCCTTAGGAATGAGCATAACTATGTTATCAAATTTTTTGACGAATACTTCTTTACCGTCAAGTCTGCAATCCTTCGGCAGACGAACAGCTTGGCTTCTTCCATTATTAAAGAGTTTTGCAGTTTGCATAATGATCTCCTTTTTGTCATATACCATGGTATATACCTTTTTTACAAGAATCAAGAATATTGTTAAGATAAAAGAGTATCCGCTAAAGAATCGGTCGATGCTCACCAAAGGGTTTGGTGATACCATTAATGGCTCGTTGAACCAATTCTTTTCCAGCGGGCATCCCGGCCTTTGCCAAGCAGAAGTAATCTTTCGATATTTATGCGATCTTGGAAGAGATGAGATTATCAAATATTCGTTTGTATTCTATTGTGCCTCGTCAAAACTCAATCCCTGTACAAAATAGCATATTCAAATTGAAATCGATACTTTTGTTCTGCTTCAATTAACAGGGCAAAACCTCACATGATCAGATCTTTTCTATCGTTCTGTCTCGGATTCCTCAAATCAAGATCTCAACTTAATCCCATCCATAAGAGATTCCTTACTATGCTGCTTTCAACTTTTGAGTATTCTTGCATTCTGGATAACGAACACAACCGAGAAATGTACCGTACTTACCAGTGCGTTCAACCATCCATGCTCCGCACCCACATTTGATCATACCGCTTGCAATCTGTTCCATCGTTGTGCGTAAACGATTCCTTAGATTCTCCTTCCATCCTTTTGTCCGGTAAACACGAGATTCACTTCCAACAGTCCTGCTGTGTTCTACTGAGAATATGATAACTCTGATTGCGTCAGCTCCAACCTTGCGGGCATGACCTTTCGCGCCGATAGAGCTATAAACTCGAACCTGCAGCCCGGGCTTGCTCTTCACATCGTAGGCATATACTTTTTCATATACATTTTGCAATTCAATAGGAACGAATTCCCTATTCTTCATGAATGAATCCATTTCTTCTTCAGATATTTCGTAATACGTTCCCATAATTGTTGCCTCAATGTTCCGTCCAGTGTGGTTTGTTATTATCAAGATGCTGGTGACTCCGTATGATGCGTGTTAGGCTCCTTGAAAATCAATTTAATAATGAGATGATTTAGCTGGCCCTCAGTTTTAGTGATTGCCCTATTGACGACATTACAATGCCGTATTCTTCAGCTTTTGAAATGCCCATCGCTGCATTCTTCTCGTCGCAGATCCTTCGAGCCTCTTCATAGTCCTCACCCCAGTACCACGGTTCCGTGTCTCCACCACCATTAGGATAGTGACCCTCCTCTGACTCAAATACTATCGACGGACGAAATCCCTTGCCAGCCACATAGCTCGTTACAGGAACGTAGTAACAATATTTGCGTCCCTCAGCGATCAGCCTATCTTTCCGCGACATAGCATCTCCTTATTGTAGTCGTTTCCCGTTCGATTTCTTTTGTGGACCGGCGACAACATTCGCCTTGACCCGGCCATCCTCGATCTCGATGCCTTTCCCTTTACCTACCTTCGTTACAAAGTATTGCGTGTCTGTATCCGCTGCCATCATCCTTGAGAACTCAGCAAATGTCTCTTCATCCAGTTTCTCGACTCCATCGACACAGACAATGTTGAACTTACCATTCAATGATTTGGCAATAGCAAGACTGACTTGCACTTGTTCCGCTCCACTGAGCATATCGAACGAACGGCCATCGATCAGAACTTCGTCTTCCGTTATTCTCATTCCGTTAACCGGCAAATGAATCCTCTCCATCAGCTTCACCGGAATATCACTCGTCAAGGCAGTGACATAACCGTCTAACGTCTGTGCTTCAGTCCTGAGTGTGGAATAGTCTGACCGCAGCTCTACAAGACGTGTCGCTGCTTCAGCGTGTCCTTTGACCGTCTCATATTCACTAATCTGCTTCTCCAAGCCTTTTACATCTATCGGAGCAAGAATTGCTAACTCTGCGTTCGTAGATTCCAGTTCAATAGTCTTTGTTTTCAACTGTCTCGTTAGATTGGCAATCTCCGTTTCAATCCGACTAGCATCAGCGTTCAACGTGGCAATTCGATTATTCGTCCCTTCTGCAGATCGAACTGAAGCATACAGTTTGTGCAGCCCACGTTCATCGTATGACGACATGTCGAAATCTGAAGGAATCAACCTAGCTTGTTCCTGACCGGCAGCTTTCTTCTTCTCCATGTCACGGTTAATTGTCGTCCTCTTGTCATAGAAATACTTTCGTAATTTCTCGACCAGCACAAGGGCATGACCGGCCAGATATTGTTCCGACACATCATCAGGCCATTCCTGTATGCCTAACCACTTCAACATCTCTTCTTTTGTTACCTCCAGCTTGAAAGATTCTAACAAATACCCGATCTGCTTCTTTTTGTCAAGCAAGAAGAACTCGGCAGGATTGAAACTGAACCCGCCAATGAGACTATTCAAGTACTCCTGCGGTCTTTGGATCTGCTCACCTTCAGCACTGGCAACAACTAACTTCGTCCCTCCGTTGGAACGTATCGACCGCTGAACGAATAGTTCATCCAGCTCAATCAGTATCTCTGCCGAATCTTCTCCTTGGCGGACTTTAGCAGATTGATCACCTGCCAAAAATGCCGCCTCTATTGCTCGAAGCAATGAGGTCTTCCCCTGGCGATTCTTACCTGTGACCACATTCACTGCGCCGGTCTTGATATCGACTTCACGTAACCCCATGAAGTTGCGTATTTGCAACCTTATCATTTTCATAGAACCCCTTCTGCTTCATAAGTGCAAAGGATACACTGTTCCACTACACCATCCTCATGACGCCATTCATGAAGATTAGCTTCTTCCGTGCCTTCGATGTCCCAATCGACTATCGTAACTTTAACTCCTTCAGGAACCTGTGTGACATCCTGAACATTGCCGCCTTCGACAAAGACGAATATTTCTATTGGCTCATTCTTCCGTAACCCAATTAGCTCGTCAACCATGCCGATAAATTTGTGCTCAAAGCCTTTTAACACTTCGCTCTCTACAGCGAGCGCTGTGAAAAACTCCCCGCCTTTCGGATTATACCACAGCATCTTGTCTTGTGGATTCAATACTTCTATCATATCGTCCTCCTCTTATGATTCATACTCTAATTGACCGCCACACTCCAGGCATACTTCTTTCTCAGAAATCGAAGGCGTGTCACACTTCTTACAATAGCCTTCCCATACAATCTTCTGATACCTCGGATAATTACTGTCGTCATCCTTCAACATCGTTATCATACGAGATGCTGTGCGAGCAAAGATCGTCGAACAGTTAATGGCGACATCACCATCGTTCCAATATTTTCGTAACCAATCGTTCAATGAACTCTCTTCGTTGAAGTCAAAGAACAAATTGTAGTTTTCATCTCTAAAGATATGGTAACGCAAAATCTTCTCGACGATCGTGTCTTCCTCTATTTTCAAATCTTCCCAGAGATACGCCGAGAGGATACCACTCCAATACCAATCGTTGCCTCTCACCACAATAATCTTACCGTCAAAGTCATCAATCAACCGTCTGATATTCACAAACGGACGACACCGCAGGTCGTTTAGCTCCCAAACCTCTTCGCAATAGTTTTCGACGCGATCCGACAAGCTGATACTCATAACATAGTACTTATCGGGATCCATCGACTTGTCTTTTTTGAATTGCTGAACCTTCCCCTCCCTCCATCTCCTGAGGAACAGGCTCTGACGATTCTTTATTCGGATACCCTTGACATCTTTCTCAAGATTTATTGCACATTCAAATGCTTTTCCCATTCGCTGCTTCTCCTAAAATTGAATTTGCATTCACCTCAATCTTGCTCGCTGCTCTGTCGTAATCAGTCCATTCAGAGACTATATCGTTAATCTGTCCTTTCTCAAGACCAACGTATTTAACGCTCAAGTCATATCCTTTCCCTGCAACATTGACTCCAATCCAAACCGACTGTCGATAGCGAAAGAATAATGCCAAAACGCTAAACAACGCCTTAACCTTCCAAAACCAACCTCGATAATATTCTTCGTTCACATCATGAATCATTCTTTCGTTCCATAGTTAATGTTGAAAATAATGTAACAGTGAAGAGTGAGATGTCAAGTCTTCAGCCTCAGTAACTCATAGAGAATTGTTCCACCGACAATCAAAGCCAGCAACAATCCAAGCGGTGGATAGATGATGAACACAAGTGCTAAGAATAAAAGTATTCGATACATAGGATTATCCTTTCATGTGCCTATGGCCATCGATCGATACAGACGCTCGAGACCGATCACTCATTGGACGACCACCTCTTCCCTAACTTCCCGCCGCTCTGGCTCGTAACATTCGCTCAATCCAAGAGCATCAAGAATGTCATTCTCGTAACCACAGTTACATACCATCCGTTCACCTTCCCACAAGCCGTATTGGTTCAGCTTCCAGCCCTTGTTTGTCGCTCTTTTGCGACAGAGGATGTTGAATGACGGTGAACCAGTAGCGAACAATGTCAATGCTCCAAATCCATTCACTGGACCGACATAGAACTCCACCTTGAATCCCTCAAACCATCCAGACTTGAGACTGCTGCCCTTCTTCTTCGGAATCCATACGTCGCTGAGAATCGACGACAGATAGTTCTGGACTTTCGGTGTGAACGCTTCCTTCGTGATTGCGATATCAATATCACCGCAGATCGGACGCAACCGCCTGATGCTGCCGCAGACAAGGAAATCACTGCAATTCATTAGTCGGCATTTCACAAGTTCAAGACCAAACCTCTGGGAAATTGCGAAGGCATCTTTCAATGGAATGTGTTCATTCTGCGACATCTCTGTATCCTCCTTCTTGGTGACATCCTCGTTAAAATGAAAAATGTCCAACTTCTCTAATTTGAAATTGAACATTTGTCCTCAGTACTTAATAAAATGAATTATTTTTTGACACATTGTACATGTACTTGTACATATATGTACTTACATAAAGATAGTACTTATAGAATTATTCTTCTGGGGATTTACTACGTTGACGGTACTAAGTACAAAGATATGTTACAAAAATTTGTTTGTCAAGCATATTGAACGTGTAATCTTTACAATCGCTGAATTCAACTCAATCAGCGCAAATAAATCTTTCGAACAACCGCCGCCGCCGCCCGGAAAATAAAACAGGGACACCGATAATACTCTAACGGTGTCCCTGACGTAAGGGGCAACTATGGCGCAGTCCGCTAATTAGCATCGCTGCCGTAACCGACGCTGAGAGGTGGAAGAGGAAATCCCCGGCTGCCATTCTGCCTCTTCCAAAGATCGGGTTGCATTAGCGGTAACGATTTAGATACAATCACCGACCAAACAAATGAATGAATGACAAAGCGTAGTCTCTCCGGTGAGACAAAATCATCGAAACGGGAGACAAACAAAAAGTGTCTCTCCGGTGAGACAAAATCATCGAAACGTGAGATAAACAAAAAGTGTCTCACCGGTGAGACAAAACCATCGAAGCGTGAGATAAACGAAAAGTGTCTCTCCGGTGAGACAAAATCATTGAAACGGGAGACGAACAAAAGTATCTCTCCGGTGAGACAAAACCATTGAAGCGGGTGTTGGAACAGGTGTCAATGTATCCTTACAATTGATACAGACATAGTCCGACCACCACATTTGCGAATTTTGAGAATAGCAACGTGTACAATAGATACATCGAACTCTTGGATCTTTCGAACCATCGAAGAATATTTTGGATTGTTCAGTTATCATTTACTTGTCCCTGATACGTTCATTATACTGAACCTTTGACAGAAATAAAAACTCTGAGTGGTCAGAGTTTGTGATAGAAATAATGTAACACCGTAAAGATGAGAAGTCAAATGATATTTTCTAATTCTTCAACTTTTTTTTCACCAGTTGTTGGTCAGGTGTTATGCGAAGAAAACGAAATCGTCAATGTCGCATAGCTAACAAAGTGGTTTTTAGTGTGATACCATTTTTCTACAATTCGTTCAACAGATTATCAAAATGGTGAAGTAGTGGTGAGGACTGTGAGATGGGAAGGAGCTCTGCTCCCGACCAGTGCGAGTAGAACTCCCTCGGAACTGGAATGAGTGTGAGGTGTATGCTCTGAACCAGCTGAGCTTAAGCGTCCGGGAAAAGATGAATAGTGAATATCGAGTGTCGAACCGCAGAATGTCGAACTATACCACAGCCACTCCGGAATTCACTATTCCTTGTTTGCAGCTCGATATCGCACTCATTTCTTCTTGTCGCTGTGAGATGTCTTACTTCTTGCTGCTGGTAGGCTCATTTTCTTGCCGTTCACCCATGGGCCGCGGGGATTCGTCCTGAGCTGGTCGACAATCAACGCCTTCTCTGCCGCTTCACTAGGTGTAAGAGAAAAGCGGTTAATGGAATATGCCATGCCATTGCTCCATTCTTTGTTGAGTGAGTTGCTGATTCAAAGATACGAGCTATTGTTCAGCAAAACAACTGGAGGATGGCGCTTCGCGAAGGAATCGAAATCGATATTGTCGCACAGCTCATCACAGGTCTATGTTTTAATAACTGATATCCTCAATTCATCCCTTTCATAACCGAATCCTTTAGATATTTCCTTAATTCATCCCTTCCATTACCGAATCCCTCATAATATCACAGGTTCTTTTCTTCCAAAATTTAATTGGTTTCAGATTGCACTGGTGTCTTAACGAATTCAGATTCTCTAGAGTCAAACCTGCATTTTCTCTGGATATCATCTTAAGTAGATATGTCGTGCCGCATTCTATACACATAAAATAGGAAAGCCCTTCTGCTACCTCTTCTTTCTCTAATTCGACTTCTTCTATCATTTCAGATGAATTACACTCGATGCATTCGGCTGGATTACCGTTATTGGGTACCAGGCTTCTAAAAGGAGAATAGTATGATGGATTGGTCTGCATATTAACCTCTCTGTATAACGTTTGAAGACAGTGGCTTGGTCATCGTTTACAGAATATTTATTCGATTTTCAATGGTAGTAGGTCGTCTTTCTGTTAGCGAATATTTCCAGGATTGCTTTCCATAATGAACTTTGATAAGTTTGAATAAACACATATCACCAATCGAATTTGAGGGATTGTGAGGCGGGAAGAGAAGAAGGACCTCTGGATTAGCTTTGAGCGATGATTGAGTTAAGTATCTCGCGGGTGGAGTCGAAATACCCATTTCGGCTTTCAGTAAGTATTCATCTAACGGTGCGATGAAACTTATCTGCCCTCCCAGGGCAAGCCCGCGGGAGTTTATTTTCGCCATCTCAGGTGTTTTTCCTACCAAACTCAGGTGTTTACCTGAGGCAAAATCAGTCAATTTTCGCTAATGACATACTTGAGTTATTGATTCTCTTGGTAAACATCTCTACTATCCTGCTACCGTGCTGGGGATTCCGTAGGGAAGGATGAAGTGTACTTCCGAAGGAGTAAACTGTGCAACTCCTTAGAACGAAAAATACTTTGAATGAGACATTCGAACTGTCCAGGCGCTTCTGCACAGCGACGTCAAAACGACGATGATCTATGCCCATGTGTTCAATCGGGGACCGGCCGGAGTTCGCAGTCCCGTAGACGGACTCTGAACCCATGAAGGAAGATGTAATATACCGATCCGCATAAGCTGCCGTGATAAACCGCTGGACAGACAAAAAGTGATCGAAAACAAAGTGGTTAATATACCTTCAGCAAAAAATCCTAATGCATGTTTTATACACACAAACCAGAAACTCCGCATCTTATGCGGATCAATCTAATTATTGTTATACCGCTTGCGCATTTACAGAAGCTAGCTTTTCATTGCAGGACAGCTTTTATTGAATATTTAAATGTATCGACATGTAAAGAAATAACTGAATAAATCACTTTTACTACAGTCTCGTTAGCATATGAATATAAGAAAAGCTATCATCTCCAACTTTAAATGCTTTGAGGGAGACTTTTCAATAGAGTTCAATAAGAACTTAAACATAATTGTTGGGATTAATGAGACTGGTAAATCAACCATTCTCGAGGCAATAAACCTTGCGCTTTCTGGTTGGATCTATGGAAAGTACTTGGCAACTGAATTATCTCAATCCCTTTTCAATAGCAATACAGTTTCCAATTACTTGGACTCCGTTAATAAGGGTAATTCTGTTGAACCACCAACAATTCTCATAGAACTATATTTCGACATCGAAGATGAATCTCTTAAGGCTGAATTCGAAGGAAATGGCAATAGCCGCAGAGAGGAAGCTTCAGGAATTCAATTTAAGATATGCTTCAACGAACGATACAGAGACCAGTATCGCCTTTTAATTGAATCTAAGGAACCTATAAGCTCATTACCGATCGAATACTACGATTTTGGTTGGTCAACATTCGCAAGAGATGAGACAATAACACCACGGGGGATCCCCTTCAAAGCTGCATTCATCGATTCCTCCAACACTCGACTTCAAAGTGGTTCCGATGTTTACATTTCACGAATCATTCGAGACTTTCTTTCCGAAGATTACAAGATTAAAATATCTCAAGCCCATAGAAAACTAAAAGATGTGTTCATGGATTCTTCCTCTATCAAAGAAGTGAATAAGGAGCTCGAACAAAAACAACTTTCTGAGAAAAAGGTTGAATTGTCAATAGAAATGTCAACAAAGAACGCTTGGGAATCGAGCATAACGACGTCTTTGGACGATATTCCTTTTAGCAATATCGGAAAGGGCGAGCAATGCATGATCAAGACTAAGCTCGCGCTAAGCCACAAGAAGGCCGTTGAAGCAAATATAATTCTACTAGAGGAGCCGGAAAATCATTTGGCACATGGCAAACTCAACGAACTCTTGAGCTTCATTAAAGAAAAGAGCCCGGAAAAGCAAGTCATAGTATCTACTCACAACAGCTTTGTCGCTAATAAACTTGGCCTTGATAACCTTATTCTCTTAAATATGGATTTAGCCACAAAGTTACGATTGCAGATTCGAATGAACGACTTGAGTGCGGAAACAAAGAGATACTTTGAAAAGCTGGCAGGCTATGATACCTTGCGGTTGATTCTGACTAGCTGTGCTATTTTGGTTGAAGGCCCATCAGACGAACTGATTGTTCAAAAGGCCTTTGCGAAACACAACAATGGGAAGCTTCCCATTGATAAAGGAATTGACGTCATCTCTGTGGGTACATCGTTTCTTAGGTTTCTAGAAATAGCCGACAAATTACGCAAACCTGTGCGGGTAGTTACTGACAACGACAGATCCTATGAGATAAAGGTTAAGAAAAAATATAAACAATATGAGAATAGTAAAATTATCACTATTTATGCGGATAGCAATGACGATCTGAATACTTTGGAGCCACAGATCGTGCATGCAAACAAAGATCGATTGTCCGATCTGAGAACCGTACTCGGTATAGGCGAGGAAGAGTATCCTGATGAAAAGTCGATATCGGACTACATGCATGGCAACAAGACCGAGTGCGCACTCAAGCTTTTCGAGTCTGAAAAGGATTTCATATTTCCGAATTACATACTTAGGGCAATAGGCGTGGACAATGCATAAAAACACGTTAGTAATTGCCGCCGCTGGCTCTGGCAAGACGAGCTTTCTTGTAAATGAAGCTCGGAATATTAAGCACAAGAAAGTTCTAATTACAACCTATACTGAAGCAAACGAGGGAGAAATTATAAAAAAGTTCGCCGGCAGAATACCTGCAAACGTAACTATACAAACCTGGTTTTCTTTTCTACTCAAGCACGGTGTCAGACCCTTTCAAAGTATTATGGATGACTCCCTACATCATGAAAAAATTGGTTTCTATTTGACAGAAAAGCAATCTGGGTTCAGATATAATACAACAAATGGAAAACCTGTGTATTGGGGGGAAAAAGATTTTATGAAGTTTTACTTCACCCGTGATTTCAGAATCTATTCAGATAAAATATCCAAGTTCATCATTGACTGCAACAAGAAGTCAAATGGAGCCGTCATTAATAGAGTAAGTCGAGTATTTTCACATATTTTTGTTGACGAAGTACAAGATCTGGCTGGCTGGGAATTGGAATTGCTAAAATTGTTATTTACTTCAAGGTCCACTGTCCTCCTGGTTGGGGATCCAAGGCAAGTCACCTATTTGACTCACCATTCTCCTAAGTATGACAAGTATAGAGAAGGAATGATTAAAGACTTTGTAAGGACTGAATGCAACAAGCGAGAACAGATTTGCGAAATAGACGAACAAAGCCTTCTCTATTCACATAGGAACAATGAATTCATCTGCGATTTCTCTTCAGCGTTGTTTCCTGAGCATGCCCCAAGTAAACCTTGCGATTGCAGGGAATGTCGTTCGTATAACTTCGATCATCAAGGCATCTTTGCCGTCAAGCCTGCTGATGCTGGTTCCTACTTCGAAAAGTATCACCCGCAGATACTGCGATATAACAAATCACAATTTCCTGATCTTAATTTTGGAATGTCAAAAGGTTTAGGCTTCGATAGCGTTCTTATTTATCCAACAGAAAAGATAGGGAAGTATTTAACCACCGGTGATCTTAAAAGTATTGAAACAGTACGGGCTAAATTCTATGTCGCAATAACTCGAGCGAGACAAAGTGTCGGAATAGTCTGTGATTTCAATGATAACACTAAATTTATAAGGAGAATATCGAAATACATACGGAGCAATTAAATAAATCAGAATCCGGCTTTCAAAACGTTATACCATAACATTTGATGAATTCGATTTGGAGTTTTATAAGAGGCGTTACTAATTGGAGAGATTAATTATATCAATCAATGTCAGTGGATGTATACTGTCTTCTCATTGAGCGATTCATAAAAAATATGCAAGCGGTATAATCCAGCGGCTCAAGCTGACCGAATGAGCGTGGGAGCATTTTGCATTGCGCTTAGAGGCTCAGTACAGAATTGAAAGTGAAGTGAATGAACTTGTTTCGTTTAGTACATTTTGGAAATTACCAGTGCGGCAGCTTAGCCGGCATCGTTAGGTTTTGCAGCTTTGCAGGATGTATTGTCGTAAACTATTCTGAAAACCAAGTCAAAGCAACCTTGTAGGAATACTTATGAAAGCGATTGTGTACACAAAATACGGATCACCGGATGTTCTTCAGCTCAAGGATGTAGAAAAACCAACGCCTGAAGACGATGAAGTTTTGATAAAAATTCGTGCGGCATCCGTAAATGCATATGACTGGCATTTCCTGACCGCTGACATATTCTTGATTCGCCTGATGGGCGGGGGGTTGCTCAAACCCAAAGACTCGAGACTCGGTGCGGATGTGGCGGGGCGGATTGAAACGGTTGGCAGAAACGTCAAGCAGTTTCAGCCGGGAGATGAGGTGTTTGGGATGGTAAAGGGCGGTTTTGCCGAGTATGCATGTGCGCCTGAAAGCGCATTGGGGTTGAAGCCGGTCAATACTTCGTTCGATGAAGCAGCAGCGATACCTATGGCGGCGATCACTGCCCTGCAGGGCCTGCGCGATGAGGGGCATATTCAGGCGGGGCAAAAGGTTTTGATCAATGGGGCATCAGGTGGGGTGGGGACTTTTGCGGTGCAGATTGCCAAATCGTTTGGCACCGAAGTCACAGCCGTGTGCAGCACGAGGAATTTGGAGCAGGCACGCTCGATTGGGGCAGACCATGTTATTGATTACACTAAAGAGGATTTCACCAAAAATGGTCAGCAGTATGATCTCGTTTTTGCGGCAAACGGCTATCATTCGCTTTCAGATTATAAGCGCGCCTTGACTCCCAAGGGCATTTATGTGATGGCCGGAGGTACCATGGCTCAAATCTTCCAATCCATGCTCATGGGTTCAATGATGTCAGAAACCGGCGGCAGGAAAATGGGAGGCGTAAGCGCAAAACGAAGCCAAAACGACCTGGTTTTTATAAAAGAACTTTTTGAAGCAGGCAAAGTAAAATCCGTTATTGATAGACGGTATCCGTTAAGTGAGGCTGCTGAAGCGCTTCGGTATCTTGGAGAAGGACATGCCCGAGGAAAAATAGTTATCACTATGAAGTATAATAGTAAAACCTAACAACCGCGTGCAGCCGACTTGCGCTACGCGCTTGTGGTACAGGCGTGGTTGTGGTCACAACTTGTTAGGTTAGCTTGCTTGTTTTTGTTGGAAGCCGCGTAAGCGGCTCATGCGGGCCGTTAGGTGGTTTAAAATTATTACACAATCATCACATCTATAAGGAGAAATAAATGGCAAAATGTCCGTATTGTAAACAAGCGCTCACTTTGGAAAAAACCAAAAGAGAATCATCAGAATTCACCGAAGAAGTACATAAAGATGTTTCTGGCGTAGTTAAAAAAGAAATTATGTATTCGTGCCCACACTGTGAATCCGTTCTAGGTTTCGGTTTTTTCATAGGCGGTCTCCTAACTGGTAGACCTTAAGTCGTTCGTCGTCATACTTACAAGCTTATCGGCAAACCGCCTAACCAAGCTACTGACGGAATGAGCTCGCTGCAAAATTCATGGCGAGCATAGTTGCGGTACACATATTAAAGTTATCAGTGCGGCAGTCCCGAATAAAAACATTTCGGGATAAACTTTAACCGCCATCCTTAAGAACCGTTCATTGGAGCAGCGGTATTAAACGAAAAACCCGCTTTTCAGCGGCCTTCCATTGGGAATCAAGCGTGTATGCGTGCTTTTGCCCATTGCAATGCAGGCTTCTTTCGCTGATCTGCACAATCGCGCAGAAATAGGTTGATGAGTTTCTGGTATGGCAAATCGGTTTCTGCTGCAATTTTTTTGAAATAGTCTAATGTATCGTTTTCTATCCGAATAGTGATTTGGGTTTTTAGTCTCTTAGCGTATGGATTTCGGACGGCGTTGGTAAAATCGTAGTTTTTTCTCATAGTTCTCTCCTATACTTGTACTGCATCGCTTCCTGACGGTTGGCTTTGCGAGCAGAGTAAATTCGTATAATTTCAAAGCCGTCTTTATCTTCACGGTAGCAATGGCAAACAATGAGAAGCTTTGCTTGATTGCTCAATCCAAGAAGAATAAATTTGTCTTCATCTTCAGAGTGATCGGGATCATAAATGAGTAGAGCAGAATCATCGAAAAAGCACGTTTTTGCTTCCTCGAAAGAGACCTTATGTTTTCGCCGGTTTAGCGAATTCTTTGCTTCATCCCAAGCAAACTGAATATTATTCATTGACAAAATATAATTATATTATAATTACAAATCAAACGGTTTCTAACAATTCACTCAACCTGCCGGCGCGGCATGCACGCACTCGCTTGTCTAGGCAATCAGCAGTTTAGAAATGCATTTTGCAAATTGACAGCAGTTCAGTATCATGGGCGAATCGCGCGCGCATTGACACCGCGCCGCAGGTTAGCTCCGCCGTTATGTAACGCCGATGACTTTTCTGAGATCATACAGCAGGCAGGATTTCTTTTCGCTACTTTCAAGAGAAAGTTCTGAAACACTTTTATCATTTCCATGACATTCGTACCTTTTCTATTTGTCCGAAGTCATCGTGTCGAAATCTATACTATTCCCCAGAGTGCTTTTCAAGCTCACCTTCAACCTCATCTATCGCTGCCTCCCAGGCTTCCCAACCAGTTGCTACCATCTGATCGACAACCTTTTCTGAGTGCTGAATAACTAACTCTACATTCTCTTTCAATGGTCGATACCCTCGCTGTTCCAACAGCGATTCGATATCAACATCCGTCCAACTTGTTTCAGCGAATATTCTCTCTGGTTCTTTTCGAGAGATGAACTTGTCACGGACAACACCAACATATCGTTGGCTACCGTGTGTGGCAAGGTCATCTCCAGGCGCACAGTGCCTTCACACTCAACCCTGCATCGAATATTTAGGGATCGTTCGCTATCGTAGAACTCGAACTTATCTTCTTTGAGAGTTTCTCCGACGATATTGGCAAGTTCACTCCCAATCCGTTCCTGTTCTTCTTTACGGGCCAGCATGTCCTGACGATTTTTCATTGACTCATCATAGACAGCCTCATACAAAGGCATAAACCTTGAAACGATTTGTGTACACAATCTCTGCGGGTCCTGTTCGAACGATGGCTCAAACATCGGAATTTTATCAGAACCTATCTCGTAACCACCCATGTCTTTGGGAAACTCGCCACGAATAGACAAGTGCTTCTTCCCTGCCCATCGCTTACAGTTCACGATCATCCCATTTGTTTTGTGGACGAGTTTGAATCCATACACTACGTCATTATCAGTCATGCCCTCACAGATCCACATCTTCCCGTCTTTTCGCATCGATTGGAACAGTGTGAACAACGCGCTGACTCGTCGCCTTGCTTCCTCAGGTGTAATGTCTTTGCTCATACAGCCTCGGCTACATTTGTTCGTTCGCGCATCTTTTGAACCACAGTGTCATAAACTCGTTGACGAATTCTTTGCACCACAGCATGATAAGTCTCAACTTCCGGATACAACGGGATCTCGTTCCCGCAATCTGGTCCGGGAATCAACAATACGATGTCTTTCCTCGAGAATCGGGGATTCAGATTTCGATTGTCGATAAAATCTCGAATCACTTCCGGATCACCAACGAGATTAAGACAAGCGTTACCCCGAAATGTGCTGAACGACTTCATGTCAGTGCTGACGGGCAAATCCCAACCTTCAAACACTAAGCGATCGTTCTCTGCAAAGAGATTCATTCTTAACGGTGTGCGCTTGTTGCGATACACTGCAACTACCAAACCTTCCGATAAAACCTCCTTGACCTTTATTTCAGATAACGATGTCATTGCCATCCCATTTAGCGATATAACTGTGAGCATTTGACCTGCGTGCATAGATTCCTCTCTATTGGTTGTTTGTGGATACTGGGAAAAACATAACAGGGGTAAATGTGTTGTCAAGATGTAACGCTACGACACTCCCCGTGGGATAGTGGAGTTGAAGTAGTGTATTAGAAGCAAGTTTATACTTCCAAGGATCGCCTATGTGTCACGATAGACCGCTAAGGTGAGAAGATGTATGGTGTCAGATCGTTGGCCTCTTAGGTTCAATGATTTTCGACTTCTTTACCACCAGCACTTTGTACTTGTTTTTCTTCAATTCAATTGGGATCAATGATTCATTAAACGACTCCATCTCGATTCGGACTACTCTATTCCTATGTGTGCGATCTTCAATAAAATCTACCTCTACAGTAACCATCGATATTCCTTTCTATAATGTGAATGCCGTGTAACTATGTTCAGGCAGTCCAATGTATTTTTCCACCCATTCGATCATCTGATCTGCATGGTATGACGTTGACACTTCTGACAGATAGAACTCCAACTCGTTACGAACATTGTCCGTGATGTCAAATGTGCGAGATTCCTGAACCTTGTTCGTGTCCCAATCCAGACCTTCGCATTTGATCTGTTCTTCTGTTACAGAGATTCTCCACTTCCCATAATACGCCCTCTCACCTATCTTGAATAGTGTTGTGTGCATATACTCTCCTATCCCCACAACTTATACTTTTGCTCTGGAAGCTCGGTCAACGGATCCAAGGGTGGATTCTTTTCAGACCGCAATTCATTCAGAACATCCAGCGACATATACAGATGTGTCGGCCTGACTACCAGTCCGCAATGCACGCATTCTAGCCCACTGTAGTCAATAGACCTTGTTTCCGAAAACGCCTTAGCTTCCCCACCGCAATTCGGACATTTAATTTCTTCTGTGCATCCACTCATATATTTACTCCTTCTATAGTCTATAATTGATACCAACAAAGATTGCGTCAACCATGCGACCTTTGAGCAACGGACCCTTGAGAGACGGGAAGTGTGGATTCGGATTCATTTCGTTATAGTTGAGAAGATGCCAATACGCAGCCGCCTCTTCATCCTCGGTTAGATACAATTCAACTTGCCCTTGGAATCCGAGCAACCTTCTTGCTGTATGTGCATGAACCGGGCCAACTGATTCGATTTCTTCAATCTCTCCATTCTCCTTGAGCAACTGATATATCAAATCCGTTGTCACAATATTGGGAATCAACGGAGTACCTTCACCAACCACGTGAGTCAAATCTTCTCCACAAGTCGGGCATTCAATCCAATCTGATTCATCAACATCTGTTGACGAATACTCATTGACATACGGCCCTTGACCGGTATCAACGATCGTTCCTGTCTGGTGGCAACGGCTATGCACAATTACGTGGTCAATGTTCGTTCCGCAATGCGGACAATCGAAACTTTGCTTGTCAGTCTTCATGTCTCCCTCTCAATCTTCAGTTGGTAAAGAAATTGTGATCACAGGCTCGCCAGCGTCACCACCATGTATCTGTGACTTCAACCCTATTGTTCTCTTTTGCTTCGCCTTCATTATAAAGCCAACTTGGAATGTAATCAGCGACGCCTCCTTGTTTGACCTGATCGCCATTCTGAGTAAATACAGGACGTCCCATAAACGACCAGCATAAGACTGGCCATCAGCTCTTTCGTCTGGAACCAGATATTCAGCATGCAGTCGTTGCGTCACAGCTACCGGAATAGTAAATCCAGCTTGCTTCGCCTCTTCGGTAACATCAATCAATACACCGTCCTCAATGGCTTGCGCTCTTGAGTACGTTGAGATTACCGACATATCACTAAAAGGATTTTCCATAATTCCCTCACAGTTTGAATTGTTATTTAACAAAGCCGTTCTCTGCCGCCGACCAATACGATTCCTCAGTAACAATGAGACTATCCACCATCTTAATACCTACAAGCTCACCGACCTCAGAAAGCTTTTTCGTCATCTCAAGATCCTCTTTAGACGGTTGAATCGAACCACTTGGATGATTGTGTCCCAAAACAATAGAGCATGCACTACCTAATATCGCTGTCTTGAATACCTCCCTGGCATGAAACATCGTCCCTGTCAACACCCCGATCGAGACGGTGTGGATTCCATCTACCTTGTTCATGGCGTTGAGCAACAACATGACAAAGTGTTCACGATCGACAAGGCCGATATACTCCCTCATAAGTTTTGCAGCATCTTCAGGGTTTTGAATCGTATCAGTCGTTAGAAGAATATTCGTTTTCTCCTTCACAACCTTGACTCGATAATTCGCTAGCCTCGGATACGGTATCTTTTTCATGACTCTCTCCTTAGCTCTACATGGTCAATATCGATTTCCACGACATTGATCAGCTTGACCAAATCGTCAAATTCCAACGAGCAAAACCAAAGCGTGATAATGCGTCTAGAATCTTTATCACCAAAACTTCCGGATATTTCATTTTTCCGCATTTCCTTGACATAAATCTCATCACCACGCAACAACATAAGCGTAGAGATGGGAACAACGACATGCCTCTTCGCATAGCGATTTAGAATTGCTATCGCTCTATAGCAAGCGAAATCAACCAGCTTCTGGAGTAAAAACAGCCGCGCTTCCCTATACCGTTCTTTCAACATTTGCATTGGACTTCCTCTATCTTTATGAGTGCTGTAATCAATACCTCAGTTTTGATGTCCTGCATTGACGAAATCCTTCCTGCTATGCGAAATAGACAATCCATTCAGCTTTCTCGTTGTTATCATCAACCTCAATAGGCGATTGTCGATATTTCTCAGGAACTACGAATGGGAACAACTCAATAAGTTTCCTCACCCTTCGGATGTCCCATTGACGAACAACTTCGCAAGCCTTGTCATACCATTCGTCACGCAGTTCTAAAGGATGCCTTCGAGCCTCTATCGCCGGCAGCATGCACAAGAAATCTGCATCCTGAATAAACCCGTACGACTTGCGACCATTGATATTATCAATCACCTTCTGCTTTAATCTCTCATACTTGATTTCGTAGGGCATTATTCCTCCCCAAAGTTGAATACACATTCTTCCGGGTCTTTATCATCACGCCAATCTAAAAATACCGGATGCTGCAATGCCCCAGAATCATATTGGGGGCCAAACGTCTTAAATGACGCCACTCTTCCAATGTGCTTTTCCATTTCGGCTTTCGGACCTGTGATGCCGGTCGAACCTACCACTCTCAGCTTTCCATTCTGGTCGTAGAGTCCGTACGACAATCCTACGTATCCCAATTTCCACGACTCTGTGTGATCGCCATCAGGAAGAACCAAACCCGTCTGACTATCCACTCCACCAGGACGAACCCGCCATTCGCTTGGCTTGGAATCACAATCCGTGATTACAATATCAACTGGATCCCACGCTTTCACCTTTACCCATGCTGAACGACTTCCCGGCTCATACGGTCTCTCTAACCGCTTCAGCATAGCTCCCTCGCCACCTTTCTCAACAATATCGTCGTAGAAAGCTTTCTTGTTGACATACCGACGAACAGATGGGTAGATTCGACAATCCAACAATCCCAAATCTTCCATGAACATTTCATCGAGTGATAACAGTCTTGACTTCAACGGAAATCGAGTGAAGTCGCTACTATCGTTGTATGCAAGCATGTCGAATATCACGGCTTCGAGCTTTTCTGGGTCATTTGCCAACCAGTGATTCACTTCGCTATGTCCCTGCAGTAAATCCAAATCCCGGCGGACAATGATTTCCCCATCGAGCTTCATGCCTGCAGGGAATCGTCCTTTTAAGAAAGAGACATCCTTCTCCTTCCCATTCCTGCTGAACTGACGATCTCCAACGATGAGAATACGGTGACCATTGAGCTTTTCATCGGCAACGATTTCCGGGGAATCCCACATCCAATCGTCTTTTCCTTCTTTGAACGAGCGTGCGAGCTGGGCTTCAATCATACTTCAATCTCCACCCAAACTTCTTCGCTCGTTACGGCATCAAATAACTGTGCCTCTGGAACATAGCATTCATAAACTTGCCTCCCGCAAATTCTGCACACGCCATACCATTGAATATTTTCTTCGTCAACCTTTGGAGCTTTGTCCCAATTCACATCTGCCTTCGTGCATACATGTTCATTTGCCATTAAATCTACCCTTTCAATGATGGTGTTTGAATGATTGAGATAAACATAACAAGGGAAAAAGAGTTGTCAAGTCAGAGCTCAATGACAATCCCATCTTGGCAATCTGCAGCTTCTTTCTCTGCTTCACCTTTGTCGATGAATACTTTATTGTTCCCTTCAACGTCCACTACAATCGCAGCGTACTCAGGGCCACCAAAAGTTTCTACAATGATATAAGACATGACTGTCCCTTTCTGTTATGCACAATGACCACACCAACCAGACTTTTCACCATGAAACAACAGCAGACGTTCCCGTCTCCGGAATGGCGCCTTGCTAATGTCTTTCTTGTATTCAAAACACTCTTCGAATATCTTCTTAAATTTTCCCGGCTTGCACCAACTCACTGTGATGCTCTCTACTTGTGTTCCATTCTTTCGATCTTCGTCAGGAATAATGACACCAAACTCCTGAGCACCATCTTCACTGAAGGAATCATTCAACAATAATAGGCCGTTGCACTCAAACCCTGTGCAGAGCGTCCACGACGTGCATCGGTAGAGATCAGCTACTAGCTCATCAAGTTCATCATACTTCTTGACTCTGTATACTCGCAGATTCGTCATGCGACCTCCAACATTAACTGATTCGATACAACCACCTTTGGCTTATATAACTCAACTGCCTCTATAAACTTTTGAACGATTTCAATCACCACAGCATGGCGTCCTTCTGCCAATGCAGCTCTGGCGACATTCAACGAACCGGCAAACAAATCCATCACGATATCACCAGGCATTGTACCGAAACGGACAAGCTCTCGATATAAGTCAACAGGCTTCTCCGATTCGTGACGCCTCTTTGTCGGAAAAATCATCTGGTGTTCCAGAACATCCTTCACAGACTTGTCAAACGGCATAGCTCTCTTGCCCTTCGACATAAACAATATCGACTCATATCGTGGACGACCATTGTATCCCATCCCCATCTGTTTCTTATCCCACACGAACAGCTTGTTGAACTGGAAACCGACAGTCTCTGCCTCAGTTATCAATGCATCAATGTGAGGTTTTGTCTCACCGGTGAGACTCGGACAGAAAATGAAACAATGCGCCCCACCCCATACCGGCTGACCGTTCGTTCCTCTTGACTCCTTCTGAGACTTCAACACCCTGAACATTTCACGGAGTAAATCTTTGTCGATGTCCCTTGTCGGATACGACCAAGATCCAGACTGTTTCCGTGTTGTGCCACGCTCAAGGTGATGATTCAACCACGTGTAGCCAGGGTTTGTGATAATCATATCAATGACCTCTGACTCAATTTCCTTTATCCTCTCCCATACATCACCGTGAAGGGCTATTGCGACCGCCTCTCCATGCTTGGCGACATAGACACCCCTGCAAACCCGAACAAAGAGCCTACCGTTGGCTTCGTTCAATCTGCCACGAATGGTGGAATCCTTGTCTCAGGACGAACGGCTATCACTTCTGCATAGATATCTGGCAGCTTCGTCGGTTGCTTGAGGATCCTCTGCAGCAACGATGTGAGTGTCATTGTCGATCACCATTCGCTTGAACGTAGAAAGCATTCATCGCTTCGCATTCTGCTCTGACGACTGGATGCCACAACGTATTGATGGGTGTTCCAACGTCATAATTGGAGTGGGCCCATTCCTTGAAAGACTGTAATTCTTCCTCACGTATGGATTTGAAGGTGAGTAACGGTAAGGGCTTGCAGTCACACATTTACAATTTCCTCTGGGTAAAGTGGATGGTTAGATTAGTGGATTAAAGCCTCTTGGGACTTCCAGGGATTCGATATGAGCCTGCTAATTCATCTGTGGTAGTGAATGGATAAGGGCTGAAAGCTGTTCTACAGAGTGACGCTTTTTATCAAGAACGATCTTGTCTAACTTTCTCGAAAAGGCATATTCTGACCAACACAATTCCGGCATATCCTCGATTAACTTCTGAGCACGTCGATACTGGAAAATGAAGTCTTCAATCGTTTCAGGGACACACTCTTCCATTATGTTCTTTCCATGTCCATACTGGATTGTTCCATCAATCACATAGATGGAAATAAACACGCGCAATATGTTTCGTTTCCACTTAAACGACTGAAATTCACCGCACTGTTCGTAATCCCATCCAGCAAAAAGGTAGAGCATCTCGACCTTGAACTTCATTCCAAGCAACTCGCCATACGCATCAAGGTCTATTGCAGGAAGGTTCCCATACGCTTCTCTGAACGTCTCAGCTTTTGTCATTGTTTTCCTCAATTCATTATCATTGAGCATCGATACTCGAATAGGTCAGTGCTCTCAACTGCCCCAAGCTGTTCCAGGATGGAAATCGGAACTAACAGGCAACATTGCTTCTCGTCCGGTTCTGGGCATTCCGAATCTAGCACAGCCCTATCAACGACAATACCGACCAAATCAGACGGATATTGTTCTTTCGCTTTCGATACAACTATCTGTGCCTGTAATAAATCGAACAACACAATCTTATCGCCAGACTCGAGCAATTCAACATGGTTTTTACCGACTTTTCCGACCTGAACATATCCATTTATCATTCTCATACAAGTTCTCCTGTCTCTTCTCTCTGAGCGACGAACTCATCTCGTTTTTCTAAGAACATACTCATCGCATCTGCATCATTGCCTGTGGCCAACATGCAATCGGTCACTAGACCCTGCAGCTCAATGGGTTGCACATCCAGAAATTGACCCGCTTCATGTAACTTCCTCCATCCGGCCATATCGTTTATTCCGTTACAGTGGTTGAATTGATTGAAATAACTGGCTGTATTCTTCTGAGGATTCGATATGAGTTTCTCAAAATCCATCAGGTGATAAAAGATATTGGAGGTAGAGAAGAGAGCAACCCTTCTCTACCCCAGCCCCAAACTACTTCTTCACTGTAGCTGGCGTCGTCACTGGCGACGGCGTTACACCCTCTTTCTTTTGGGACTTCTTTGCATCCGGCTTCTCAACGTTTTCAGTTTTCTTGGCGTCGACTTGTTCGGTTTTCTTTGCTGTCATCTTCTGACCTGGCTTTGACCAATACGTCGATCGCAGGCACAGGACGATCTTCGGTGTCCCCTTCGTCAGACCGTGTTCCTGTTCGATCTTCGTCAGACCACCATCATAGATGGCTGAGTTCTCAGGCGTTTCGACGATGCGCTTCACAGGTTCTTTTCCCTCTAAATCAATCAGCTTGATATAGATGTGGCTGGATTTCTTGTGTTCCTTCACTTCCGCGATGCCGGCAACTTTGAATGAACCGAGCGTCTTCGGCAGGATCTTTTCGAGCAATGCCATCTTTGCTGTCCGTCTGTCGCTAATTGATTCGACTGACTCGAATTTCCTTCCAGACCGTTTTCCGACCTGTCCAAGCTGTTCTTGTTCGGGTGTGCTTTTATGCATGATTGCTAATGCGACGTGTTCTGTGGTCATACTGATACCCTTCCCATAAAGGTTCAACATAATGAATGATGATGTTATTAGATTGACATATTAAACATAACAAGGAAAAAAAGAGATGTCAAATCCAGTTGCAATAAATATTTAACCGGCTGCCACCATGCGTAACGCCTTCTTGCTCAGTAAGCTGGGTGACACTCGCCACTGCTTGCGGAACCGGAGAGTGCTTGGTTCCGGTTTCTCAACGTGTTCAGTAACAGTGACCGATTTCGAATTGAGAGAATCAATGACAACATCAATCGCCATCCCTTTGATATTCAATTCTACGATTTCGTTGACACGGAAAGCACGCATCTCTTCTTGCGCTTTCTGGTGAATCCTGTCAATGATCAGATCTCTGGTAGTGGAATTCAAATCACGAAGCTGCTCCTCTGTCATGTGTCTCAAGTTAGCTTCATATCGGCTAACAAATGGTCCATTGTCATAACTATCAATCCTTTCTTCAGTGATTACGATACAACTAGAACTTTTTCAGATTCATACTTCCCGGCAATGTTTCGATGAAAGAACCGGCCAGGACTTTTAGCTCTCATTAATCTGGTAGCCGTCGCTTTCTTAACCCCATAGAAATAGTAATCTCCGGACTTGAATCGAATCAACAACCGTCTGAATACATTGTCATGCTGGACAGCATTGATGCATGTCGACCGAACTTCTACCTGCCCTCGAACACGGATGGAAGCGATACGTCTCATCGTCGCCTCCCTGACTGTGCTAATTCCGCTTCATAATCAGCATCGCGATCCTCTTTCAACAGGGCTCCTTTGATCACCGCAGCTTTCTCTTCATCAAGCCTCTTTGCCTGTTGACGGTCAATTCGTCGTGCTTGTGTCGTGCTGATTAAATTCGCCTTCTGCAAGGCTGTCGCAATACTATCGTTGAACAACATACCGCACCTCTTAATAATTATGATTGATATTGGATTATCGACCAAGATGGTCTTCAAGCTCTTTTACTTCTACTGCTTGCTGCTTCTGTCGAACGTTTATTTCAGTCAATCCGTTGTAAAACTTCTGAAGCCTCGCAAACTCCCCGCAGTTAATGTCGAATTCTACTGACAGGCTCTGCAACTCACCCAAACTGTTGAGACAAGCATCGTTCCACTTCTCATGCTCTAACTTCTGAATTGTTATGTCGATCCTTCTTTTCAACGCCAGGCCGTTTTCAATCATTTTGCGTCTTACATACTCAAAGTCTGATGCTGTTTGATACAGCAAACCATTCATTGGGCTGCTTGACTCACGAAACTCTTTGCTTTCCATCATCGCTCTCGTAAGCGACCCTGGCAACTTTTGCGTATCCATGCTGACCTCTAAAATGAAGTGAATGAATTGGGAATTAGTAATATCCAATGGCCATCTCTGGCTCAACTTGCGTAGCGAACCAACTGAACGGCTTCTTGCTTGCCTGTACAAATGGATCTCGAAGAATCCACTCCATCACCTCAAATATCCTGCTATCGATATTCACGACTTCTTTCATATGGAATCGGACGTTGTAATTATCGAACCTGTTGGCTTCTTGCATCCTCACTTCTTCCATATTCATTACCTGCATTGGCCACCCGTCATCTGGACTTTCTACGATTTCTGGAATCTGTGGCTCATCTATCAATTGTGGTCGATACAGCGTTAAGCTGTAAATCCCGAAACCCTCACCGATTATCACCTGATAGTGAAGCGGGCCTAAGATTGGATGGTCAAACAGCAGGAATCCATCAACCGACGAGCTGTCAGTCGGGTCCTGCGGAGCATTGATTGTCTTGTGCCTTTCTCCAAACTCCCTAACCATTCGGGCAAGAAACATGTCCCAAATCAACTGCTTTACTCTGGCTTCTTCCTGCATTACTACAAGCTTCGCGCTCATACTGTCCTCAGAATTTGGTGGTGAATAAAGAGTAATTAGTTGACTACTTCTACCATCTGTTCTACCGTTACGATCTGCGCTGCTACCATCGTCGGGATTTCAACAGAATCGAGTTTTAACCAACCCCAAAGGAAGTTGTCTGGTGTCGTCTTGCTTTCCCGAAAGTCCATTTCCCCCATCTCGAATTCTTTGGTGAAAGGAAGAGGTTGGAGTGGGTCCCACCGAAGCGTTATTCCTTTTATCTGAAACTCCCTGTTCCGAACCGCGATAAATTCGTATCCCCATCCTTCAGGAACGTCCATAAAGTAAACTTCCACGTCGTTCTTTCTTGCAATTGCGATAGCCTCCTCGATCCCGTCCTTTCTGTGTCCCATATACACTGTGAACTTTGGCTGGTTCTGGAGGTTCTTAATCAGATTGGCTACGCCCTTCTGCCATTCCCGATTATCGTCCTCCAAATAGATGTAAGTGTTTTCTCCGGTCTTCACCGCCAACCGCCCGTCAACCTTCATCCCACCCGCTATTTTACAGCAAAGCCCAGAACTTTGTCTGGGCTTTTTGTGGAGGGATTCCTGAATCGAATCCATCAGGGACTTGCTTTCATCGATCTTCTTGCGTTTCATCTATTCTTCTCCTCTTTGGTTTGTTCATTGTTATGTAGTTGCTTATTGATATATTGATATAAAACTATACAGATGTTTAATGAATGTCAAGTATATTAAACACGACAATCTCAGTAATAACATAATATTATTATGATACTAAGATTCGATTAGGAACAATGATGAAGACGTGTCTGGTATGTTGGATGGTAAAAAGGGAGATAATCTTTTATAGACGATTGTGAAACGAATATTGTCTCTGGTATTGACGTGAATAACCCGATAATTTCTCCAGTTGCTCAAAATAAACTGAAATAACGATATAGAGTTACACGGTGATACACTTTGATTACACATATTGAGCAATTGAAAAGATGGGGAGAATGATCAAAGCCCGGTAAAGTGTTTGGAACCAGCCCGAACCGTGTAGTCCTTCGATCCCATAATAAATGATGTTCGATCGGTGGTCAGTGCTGTTTTCGGTTAATGATGTCAAAGAACCTTATAGTCATCGCTGCTCTGCAAGGATGAGAGGAATATACTATTCTCTTGACTATGACCTTTTATAAAGTGTTAAGCGCAGCGCAGTTGCTTTGCGGTGATTTCAACCTGGCCAGCATCAACCTTGGGGGCGGCGCTGGCGAAAACCCCCATCACTTGTTGTAATGGAAGACAATGCTTCGCCTGCCCATCTCTATGAAATACAAGTGCATCTCTTCAGTGAGATCATCGTCAATATCTATGACTGCCCGATTTCTCGACGGATCGCCCGTCCAAGACTTGGCAAGCCTATAAGGTTCAGAGATGCCGATGGGAACTGCCATTCGAAGTTTGCCCGCTCTCCAGTCAAAGCCGAAAACAAATCGTCCAGCCCCACGGCGAATGATCTTCGTTGAGTAGGCACCGAAGTAACCTTGGTCGCTATGCCCTTGGAAATACAAGTCACTATGGTTCTTCGAACGAGCGTACTCAGTCGTTTCTCGAACCAAGCGTTCAAGGAACTTCCTCTCAACCTCTGTTGGAGAAACAGCATCTAGTGGGATTTCGTCCTTTTCAATCATCTGAGGCTCCGTCCAATGCAGATCAGTTCAGGCCAAAGTTCCTGAGTGCCAAAGCATCCTTTGACAAGGCGTCAATGTGCAACGTTTGGAGTTCTGGAACCTTGGCGTAATTATAGCAAAGCTGCGCCATTTCCTTGAAAAGCGCCAAAGCTTGAGAGACGTTACTATCATCGCCAGCGCACTTCTCGTCAATTCTTACTGGAAAAATCTGATTTTTCCTTGGGGGATCCATATGTAAACCGAGAGAGCTTAGCTTTCTTGTTGCAGGATGAGATCTAAATGTTGCGTGGTCTATTTCGTACACGCTGAACTCAACGTCAAAGGTTGAGCGAGTGGGTCCCGTATTGAAACCGAAGACAACACGAGTGGTATCAGTGCCATAATATGCAATGTAGCTGTGCTCATGCTTCGATCGAGGATTGATAGTTGGAGATACCGAAAGATAGGTCTCGTTCAGACGTTCAGCGAACTTGCGAAGACTGGGTAGAGAAGAAGCGACAAACTGTGCTGGCAGAACTTCTTTGAAGGCCGGGCGATTATCGAATAGACTTGCAAGGCTTACGGAGCTTGACAGTATTCTCCTGTCAATAATTTTGAAGACCTCATCGTTGTGAAGTGCGAATTGTGCCCACACAATTGTCGATCCTCGATCTGCGGCAGAATTTGGCGGTGGCTCAGGACTCAGAACCATGCCTACGATTCCTTGTCTATAGTTGAACCGAAATCCGTCGAGATGCCGGAAAGCGTTGAGTTCCTCAAAGAGATTCGGGTACTTCTTGGATATGAGCGCTATGTACTCTTGAAGTTGGTCTACGACTTGGGGATCCTTTTTAACCTTGAGTTCAAGAACTATCGGGATGGAAGTGGCAAGATCAAATCCAAGTATGTCGGTTCGCTTTCCGACGTGTTGAGCGACCACCTTGGGAACCTCTGAATTTACATGATGCAGCCCAAGCGTCTGCATATTTGATGAGACGAAACTATTGAGAATCTTCTCCTTGATCATTGATGACCTCTATTTTTTAAAATAGATAATGAAAAACAATTCACTACTTATCCAATATTCTGTCGTACTCCAATATTTCTTTTGACAATAAATCGGAGGTCTTAACATTCTCCAGATGGGCAAGATCATTTCTCATTTCTCTTAAAACAAAAACCAGCTTTTTCAACTCACGATCAACGTATGTTTTAGACCTTTGAAGAGCGTAGGTTATTTGCCCAATTTCCATATCTCTGATATCAGATGTGAGTTTTCCCTCCTCTGTCTGGAAGGGCATCATAATACCAAGCTTGTTACCAATTATCATCCTTCTTCGGCATTCTTCAATAAAAGGAAATAAAACGCCTACCTGAGCACTCCAAATCCTGCGTTCGAGTTCTTCAATCGGACCCTGCAATGCAAAAACTGCAGAGTGGCAGACATCCTTCCCCTGCCACAAATAAGTCTTTCCCTTAGACCAGTTGTTGTCTGAATAAACAGCGTTTCCGGGTAGCCAGTTACGCTCTTTTGCATATTGCTCCAGAAGGGACCTCGGATTTAGAATTTCCCCGATAGCTCTTGAAGCAAGATAGTCTGCCAGATTTGGATCCCACATTGCAATGCTGTCAATGATGTTGGTTGCGATACTTCGGTGCACGTCTGACGGAAATGTGCTTTCAACTTTCATGTGAACATATATCAGCATATCAAGCGAATTGACGCAATCATTCCATTTAAAAACATCAAGGCATGCATCTTTCTCAGGAATTACATTTGCTGATTCTCCGATTACACAAGCACAGATCATAGACCGCCGCATTAGACTTGTTGCTTTGCATGCTTGTTGAAATAAAGAAAGGAATCCAGCCCATTTCTCCCAGGTATGAAAATCATTGAATTCAATCCAAATAATTTTTCCCTGGAAAGATTCCTGGCTCAGGATGTCTGATGCGCTTACGATCTTATAATGAAGATCTTTTTCCAAGTAGGATTCACACAGAAATTTTAATGGGTCACTTTCATCAAATGGCGGTCGTATCTGTTGAAAAGTCCAATCCGAATCCCTGAACCTGGCGCTCAATGCGAATCCAAGGTTAGGAGGATGGAGTTCAGGAAACAGAATTACCACATTACGACCCTGTCGAATGCTTTGTTCGATGTCAGCCGTAAATTTTGCAGGTCCGGGGAGCAACCACCACATCAAATTCATCTTGTTCTGTTCCTGCGCTACTTTCCAAACACATTATGTGTGAGAATACTATTCAATGAATATGTGTTCGGACCAACAAGTGAAATCATGTCTAGTGCTTCCGCCCATTCAATACTCTTTGGAAGAAATTCTTTTGCTTCTCCCAGATCCAAAAGTTGCTCCAACTCAGTTATGGCGATGTTTTCCCCACCATATTCTGCCATAGTGCTTATGATTCCCCTTGGAGTTTCAGTGATCTCTGAAAAGCCAAACATTTTATCAAGTTCCATTCTGTTAGCAGAAATCCATTCCTTCAATTTCCCACAGCACTCTTTCGAAACGAAAGTCTCCCCTTTTGTTAACTCTTGGAACTTCTTAAGTAGAGCATAAAGTTGACCTGTAATCGATTTTATCTCATTTCGTTCTTCTATTTGAAGAGCGTAGACTTCGTCATCAAGCCAATGTTTAATCGCCGATTCATTCCACCTTCTCAATGATATAACATCAAGGCTTGCTCCCCTCAGTTCGATCCACTGACTCCACTCCTGATTAAGAATTCCCCAGAGGTGATCCGGCTCTGCTATAAACACAAAACGCAGAAAGGAGCCCCAGTTCCCAATTATGCGGATCTTCTCCTGGGCAATTTTTATCCACTCCAGGCTCCATGGAATTTCATAGCCGATAACATAGATAGCGACACTATCTCTCGCAATTGACTTTATTTCATCAATGAATTTTCTGAATTGAGCAACTGATTGAACTTGATCAATCATATTCACATTTGAAAAAACCCGTCCTTTAAGAAATTCGGGGAGATCATCCAGTCCATTAGCTCTGTTACCGGCAATAAGGGTTACTCCATCTTTGTTCGAAGTGATCGTGCTCAATTGGCCAACAGTCAATGGACTTCTGAACTCTCTCGCACCGGCAGGCTTGAACGCAATACGAAAATGCGCTGGTTCATATCCTAGTTCTACTTCGCGTCGCTCTAGCAGCTTTGACGTAATTTTCTCTTCACTTCCCATCAGTCTGTAAACGTTTTGGTTTCTCAGTAGATACCCTTCAGCAGGTGTGGCTTGCAATACACCCAGACCGATCATTTCCTCTACCAGAATTTTGATTGACTCGAGCGAAGAATGTTCCTTGAATCCTTCAGGATAGAAACAAGTTGCCTGTTGCCTGATCCAATCCAGGGTGAATCCCGAGCTCATACCTAGCTCAGGATTATCCGCATACCCCTGGGCTATACTATATGCAATAACTTCATACTTGTTGTCAAGTTGAAGGGTCCAAATGAACCTGTCACTGATTTGATTTCGCAGACTGGTATTCTGAAAGGCGTCTGTGACATGTCTGCTTTCTATGATATATGGTGGACACTTTTTAGTATCGAATGGAATCTTCCTGATGTGCTGCAGCAACTGTGTGCAATATAGTTGAATAAGGCTGGGATAATAATTTGTCTGAGATAATATCCTCATTATGAGATCACTGCTACTGAACTTGTAACCAATCGCTCTCAGAGGGATTTCTACTAACTTTCTCGCTTCTATCCATTCATCATTTGAGAATAGGGGTCCGATGCAGTGAGGTTCCCCAAAGTGTGCCAGTGGATGGTTAGCCAGCGTTGTTGTTCTCAAGACATTGTGAAGCCCGGCGAAAACCACCTTGAATCTTCTGCTGGTATTATCCATTAGGCCCTTTAATCGCGAGGTGTAGATGAATTCTCCGGATGATTTTCCGGACTCCCGGCTTCCTTTGCCATCGATTTCCAGAAAAATGTCTGCTTCATCAAGCAGAAGTAAAATCCTCCTGTCGGTACGATCATTTAGCCATTCTTGTATATTTTCTAGCAGGTTTTTTAATCCTGTGTTTCTTTGTACTTTTGTTGAAATGACCTGGTATTTCTTAAATTCTTCCACCAGTACTTCCCACAAATGGTCTATCGGCTGAGCCGTACCAATACCGAGGACTTTGAGATCAACATAGAGGGCAATCATACCACTTGAAGGATTGTGGAAAGTTCTCTCGATCGAGCGCAATAGAGCTGTTTTTCCGAGCTGACGACCCCCATAGATAAAACACGATCCATGAGGATTTACGATCGCTTCGAGTTCCCTTTTTCGCCCATAGAAGATCTCAGGCGGAACAAGGCCTGCAGTTGTGGTATATGGCTCAAGATCGGTTAAAGGCAGAGTACAATCGAAGAACACTGGAAGCCTGTCACCTTTCACTGTACACAAATAAAGAATTACTATATCATCGATGACAATATACGTTCTTCTCCCTGACCGGCTCTCCTCCGCAAGTTCCCTTCTGCGTAGTTCAGACATTCTTCCAAACCAAAATATTATAACAGGGCCCCCGCTTCCTGCAGTTGCGACATCATTAGAGAGAATATCTGCTGTTTGGTAATTCCAGAAACAAAGAACACGGTATCTTCCATTTGCTGCAGACCCATACTGATAAGCGGGGCAACGGTTTCGGTCATTAACTGCTTCGGCCTCAGCAGCGAAGATATCCTTATTGACAACCCTCCGTTTTTCGACATTTGCAATATTTAGTCCAATCCCTTTCAGCACGTCAGACACATGGTCAACAGTTGCGAAACGGGAATTCTTCATTTCGAGCCACGCTTCAAGGAGGTTGCGTGCATCTTTTCTTTGACTCGAGGACACTCCTTCAAAGGATAATGGCCCAATATTTTCACCCCGCTCAACCAACCTAAGAAGCTTATTTCCATTCAGTGCATCCTTTTCCAGGAATCCGTGCAGTTCGGCAATCATGGATAACATGGTTTCAAAATGAGTTTGACTGGCTTTTTCATCCGGGATAGCCTCTCCGTTTGCTGCCCTGTTTACAAAATCTTCTGCAGTAATAAGGTCACCATCTTGTAGTAATTTACTGATACGAGAAAAGCCATCACTATCAGACTTAATACCGATGTCACTCATCCTTTTAATGAGACGTTCTCTTGCCTTATTTTTTTGTGTGTCGATCGTGCTTTCAATTCCATCGAGCTGTTGTATGGCTTCGGACAAATCTTCTTTATGCTTTGAAGCTTCCGCAATAGAGTGAATATCGCGTTTGAACGAATCGTATTGATCTCCGCGGATAATATTTAATGCCATCGCATCTTCAATTTTTGCGACGGTTCTTGTCCTTACAATTTCTTGTATAAGCATCCGGGACTTGGTGATTTCTTCATCTCGTTTTCTTCGAAGCCCTTCAGAATCAACACCCTGAATATGGAGGAATTCGACGGCATCTATCACATTACCGGAAATTGTGTGTGCATGGTCTCTTGTAGCTTGCTCGAAGGCTCTCACCCAGTCTTCTGTTCCTTCTTTTATAAGTTGCAAGAGTTTTATCAGAATCCCTTTATCATATCCCTGAACAGGTTCCCAATCAGCATTGAGAGGTAACCCTGCCAGAAGTAATTCCCCATTAAGAATCCATCGGATATAGGGCTCTTCTGGGATAAAAGGCTTGGAAGGATCGAATATTGACTTAATGTCCTCGATTGCGGAGATGGTAAGGTCAACAGCAGATCTGGTAATTCTGGAATCAGATCCATGCTTAAACTTGGATAGTTCATCAATGCAGGGAGTACACAGATCACCCAATTCACGCTTTAATTTGTCAATTTTTTCATCAATAAATCCCCGTTGTTTCCCTGGTCTGAAATCGATAAGCCCCACCCATATTCTCGCCATTGTCGATAGATCTCTGAGATGTCTTTGGATTTGATTTGAAGCTCTCTGCACTATTGATCCACTGGAATGCACCATCGTGATGGCAGCAAAATGAGTATCGATTTCCCGCCCCAGCCATCGCTCATTTACTAAGTCAATCGAAAAATCTTTCACAATATCAAGATGATCAAAAGCATTGTTTTCAATCGCTTCAACTATTTGATAAACTCTGTTACCTCTCTGCAACATTCGTTTCCATGTCTTTACTCCGGGAGAGGTCACTATACCGAAACTTTGAGCTTGCTTATACCATTGCTTGACTTTGTTCCTGATATCTTCAAGTTCTTCACGCCACTTTGTTTGATCTTTTGCGATTTTTATTACTTGTGGTTCAAGCGCAATTCCCAGGTAACCCCATTCAGCTATCCTCTGTGAAATGGTATGCAATATGCTTAATTGGCTGTACGATAGTTGGCTTAGAATCGCCTGAGCTCCTGTAACTGGTGCCAGCAGAGATGGGCGCAGACATGAACTTCCCCACATCAGGTTCAACGCTATTCGTGTCTTGTCGTCTTCAGCTTCAGGAAGATCTGGATTGAAATTTTCATATTCTTGCTTAAGTAATGAGGCGATATTTCCCTGGTTTGATCCTGTATAAGGGGCAAGCAGAATCGCTTTGAAGAGAGAGGCTGATAAGGCACTGGAATTAGTTGGGAGAATCATCGCACATTGATATGCAATCCTGAATTTTCCCTCTCCCACAAGTGCCCAGAGTAATTCGTCCAACAAACTATCTTCCGCTGCTGTGTGGTTCGGAGAGAGCATTTGTTCAGCGATTAAGGCAGAGCTTCGGTTATCGGCTCTTTTAACTTTTAATGCCTCAACGGGTTCCGGAGATTCCTGTGCCCTTATTTCCGACTTCTTTGAAGGCTTCGATTTAATTTCAGGTACGGGTGTCTTATCAGGAGCCCGATCCTCAATCGCCTGGACCTGATCTTCAATAACATTATTGGTGATCTCTCTCGGAATCTGTACAACTGTTACCGCGTCTTCTGTTTTTCTTTGATGAGAAAAGTCTCGGATCGCCGGGAGTTCAGGAAATACTATTTGATCTGGTCCTTGTTCAGCAATGACCATTCTATCCATCATAGCAACTTCAGCGCATTCTTCTCCAAACTCTTTAGCAATCACTATTTTGAGTGCTTTACACTCATGGAATCCCAGGATTTTCTTCTCTTTGACAAGACGTATGAGACTTAAGTATGGATGCGATCCATCTACAATGCTGTTCACAATCACTTGTAAGTTGCTTGTATTTCCACTTTTAATTTCTGCCTCAAGTGTCACGATTTTTTTCACGACCTCTTTCAGAGGTGCAAATTCAATATCAACAGTGTTTCGCAGCAAATGAAATGTTGAGAGCAATTTAAGCGCGTCAAGTCTGGTTTTCTCAAACTCAACTTCCGCCATCCTGTTTTTCCCACGTTCAAACAATAGGGCCAGATCGGCTGGAGTTTTTGCTGACAGGATCCTTTCTTTTATTTCATCATCTACTGATGCTGAGATATCTTGCTTAATTTCCTCAAACAGTTTCAAATAACCGGATGCTAATTCCTGTAAAGCTTTAATTTCATCAGCGCTTGCTTCACCAGCAGGCAGGGCATTTGAAATATTTATTAAATTCTTCTTTGCCAGATCTATCTTTTCCTCTACCGACTGAGCTTGTTGTGACTCCTTTTTATCATCGCCATCTTTGCCTGCTTTGTCATTAGTCAACCTGATCGGGCCCTCTTCAGCAATACTCTCCCGATCATCACCTGCTATTTCGGTAATCCCCTCTTGTTCATAATTTACACCTTCTCCCCCGCCTTTATCATTAAACCAGCCTAAAAGAAGTGACATTAACGTGACTTCTGATTCGTCTTCCCCTTCGATAGGTTTTCCGCCTGGCCTGAAGTGCCACAATTCAGTCTCTCCCTCCTGGCATAGATCAGTATCGTTAAGAGACTTCCAAACAATCGGAGAAATTACCTTCCGAACTGAATACCCCCTTTCTTTCAGGGCTGCCTCAACTTTCAATCTTAGATTTTTCTTCACCTCCATCCACAAAGCGAGAATCCAGTTACCAAGCTGAGCATCCTCAACTACCCTTTGTTCCATAAATTGAATTACTCTCAGCTTTGGCACCTTTCGGGCATGTGAGAATCCCGGGAAGTACCGGGAGATCCTGTCCTTATGGAGAGCCAATGTCTGTGCTTGATCATATTCTACAACTGCTTTGATAATTTGGCGCAGTTTTGTCCGCGGATAAGATTCGAGAGGATTAAAGAGGTTGTCGGGGTACTGGTTATGACTTGCCATATAGCTTGAACTCCCATAAATGAAAGAAAGACGTGATATCTTTCTTTCGCTAATGTGACCTTATCTTAATCGCGTTATAATGATCTTGCAAAAAAAAAAAGAACTGATGAAAGGTTTTACCTTTATCTGTCGAATACCGGTTACTCTAACAAGCTTATCCCTGACAACTGCAATAATGAAATATGGATATTGCCTATTTGTAAAGAAAAATACTTCGCTTATTGGCTCAAAAACAAAAAAACCTCCTTCATCGCATTCGCGAATCCAAAGGTTTCAATTTCTCTTTCTTGGAAGATATAAGGAGCGCCACGGTTTACTCCTTCGGAAGCACACTTAATCCTCCTCCACGGAATGCCCCAGCACGGTAATTAAGATTTGACTGTTGGCAAGAAGGTATAGATGTTTGCTAATGAAAACAATAGCAAGAATGTGCAATTGGCGATAATGAGCTAAATTTACCTCAGGTAAACACCTGAAAATGGCATGGAAAACACCTTAGGTGTGATTTTTCATTGTCCACGAGATACAGAATAAATTTGACAGCCACAACGATCCGTGCTTTGAGCTAGAGAGGCAAAGAGGGTTGTGGGAAAGGATAGCTTCCAAGCATCTCCAATGTCATTTTAACAGGATCCCTTTTTAAACTACAACCGTTTCCATGCTCACTTGTTGGATGTCAATACGCTGGAACGTCCGACTCCTCACCTTGGCCACCGCATTGAAATCATCAGGCAAATCGTCTTGCTGGTATATTCGCCTCAACAATCCAAACAACGATCGGATGGTGTCTATTTGTTCGGCAGGTGTTAAATTAGATCTCCTTCGTTAGCTAACCTTGAGCTTCATTTCCAATGTTTTACGCCGGCCTTCATTGCTCTCTATGGACACTGACACCGTGTAGGTAGTGTTCGCAGTTCCACCGGAACAAAACACCTTTACCACTGTCTCGGTGAATACCATATCTGCAGTTGTCAATGATGCAGCTGGAGCAACAGTCACCTGTACACTCTTAATCTCGTCTTCTCCATTGTTACCAGGACGCAACACCGTAAAGAAGTCGAAATCGTAATCAAGTCTGTCTGCTACCTTTTGTTCAAATAATTTTACTGTCTGAGGCATATGCTTCTCCCTAGTTTTCTTGTTCAATTATGCACGGATCTTCTTTTACTTTTCTTCTCTCTACTGGAACATCTGGTCTGCGACGCTCCAGATCATTAACCTTGTTTCTATCCCACTTGGCAACCACCCTCCTCACCGGTCCGCAATAGTCGGTCAGCCTGTCTTTGAAAGGATATTCAATACTCCTGACAACCACTTCTGGAGATGGCGCTATCTCTGGAATCGCAAACACATCCCTAGTGCCACACGACTTGATGGTCCTTCCTCTCGACAGCTTTATAGCACGAACTTTCTTGAATAACTGCAGCTCAGATATCGACTCACAATCTGAACGCAAACCAAGAACTCTAATGCATCCAACACCGAGAATGCTTTCGGATTCCGATACCGCCGAAGCACTTATGCCCTTGTTGACATACACAGACGTTGTGGATTCAGATTCGGAATCGCTACTCATCATCATTCCGGCAAGTTTGCCTAAGCTCAAAGTAGCATTGGCAATGATGGATGATGATACAACCATCTCCTTCAACCTGTCAAACAACGAATGTGCTTCTGCAACGGCAGATGCAGAACAAGTCATGCTGATAGCGACCTGCGGACTGAGAACTGCCGAACATACTGCTTGAGACGTAATTCCAAGATCGGATCTCTTCACTAATCGTGCAGTTGCTTCACACAATATGCTAACTCGAGTACTTATCGGGACAATGATGCTTGCCAATCCACGTGCGAACATCTTGCCAGACCCAAGCTCAACCTTTCGGATTGAGCACGCTGCAGAACCAGACGAAATAACAGTTCCGCGAACGCTGGTTGCTAATCGGAATTTCAGATATGCAGCACCACCACTGAGAACATCACCAACGGTATCCAGGACTGTCTTAAACGCAACAAGCCCTGACCCACCAGAGACAATTCCACCCTGAGCGATCAATGTTCGAATGAACGTGAATAGTGCAGAACCGGATACTACACATCCGCCGAGAGCTGCCACAGTCAGCCAGTTGCTAATCGACGATGCACCAGACAACAATGCACCACCGCCGACCTCGATTACTCTGCGATTCTTCATCGTCACTGAACCGACCGCGATCATCGAGCCGGAAGTCTCGGGCTCAACTGAAACAGATTTCGTTGCATTACCACTGGCCGCAATTCCACCAGAGCAAATCAATGCCGAGCTAATGACTCGCTCTGCAGTACCGCTGGCGACGATTCCTCCGATACTCTGACCACTCAGCCGCACCAAGACCAATGCACTTCCAGCAGTGATAACACCGCCAGTAACATGTGGAGCTATCCGCTTGCCTATCGCTGCAGAGCCACCAGATACAATATCTCCAGAGACATCGACGATACGCTTGAACTGAACTCCAGCACTACCACTGATTACTATACCACCATAACTCTCGAGTGATCGAGTTGCCACTAAACTCGAACCACCACCTGTCTTTGATTTACCACTTCCCTCTAGAGCGATGGCCACAACGATACTACCCTGACCGCTGGGTACTACTCCGCCAATACCTTTAACCACCCTGCGGATTATCGGTTCATAGATACACGCACCACCAGTTAAGATATCTCCAGACCCAACGACTTCTATAATATTCTTCACTACAGCTTTGCCAGATGCTACAGCTCCACCTGTAGCGATTACCGCCTTTACGAATGCGACAACGGCTTCGGACAACAACACAATAATTCCATCAATAAACTGAATTTTCGAAATTGATACCGAAGCAGATCCAGACGATTGCACACCACCGATCGGTTGATATTCCAAACCTAAGCATAGCGTACTCGAGCCGCCAGTGAGCAAGCCACCTGATGATACGATCGCTTTTCTGAAACAAACAACTGCACCACCGCGAATCGTGCAACCGCCTAATCCATAGATCCTGCCAGCCATCTGACATTTGCCGCCAGTGACCACCCCACCCTTTGTGGCAAACGCACGACCATTTACCGATCGACCCGAAGTGATTACTCCATCACTGACAGCGAACGTCCGGGCAAGAATTACTAATCCACCAGCGACGATCGTGCCTTGACCTTCAATGATTCTGCCAACTGCAAATTCTGCAATACCACCGACAATCAATCCGCCAGCCGATTCAAACACATATCCGCGACAGAGTAACGCACTGCCACCGAGTATCATACCGCCACTTGGTTCAAATTCTAACCGGATATGATGAACAACACCTGCAGCTCTACCCGTCGTAACACCACCGCTGGAAACGATCGACAACACCTTAGCCACCGAACACGAACCGGATGCAACTACTCCACCGTTGCCACTTACTACCAGCACGATAGCCCGTAGACACTGACCGCCAGTAGCCAATCCACCAGACACCACAAATGTCCGACCGAACTCAGTGTGACCACCAATCGATATTCCACCACTAACGGTGATCTCTAGCCGATATGCGACATCTGCAGTTCCACCACAAATTAGGATCCTACCCAGTTTCCCATAGCCAGACGTTCCCCAGGAAGAGCTACCGTAGCCACCGACATTGTTACTGACATCAAGCGCAACGTAGGTAAAGCGGATCGATTTATCGGCTACTCCACCTGCCGATTCTCCACCACTACCATCAACAACAACTCGGACTGTGACACTGCCAGAGGCGCTTGCAGTTACTCCACCCGCACACAAGCCAACGAAGATGCGAACAATCGCACCACCACCGGTTGAAACGCCACCGCCAAGGCATATATGCGTAAAGCCACGCACTACGCTTCCACCGGTGATAACTGAGCCGTTTGCAGTCACTACGATAACGATAGAACTCAGTGAGGACCCAGACGCTAACAAACCGCCAGTAGCAACAAAAACGTATCCACGACACAATATCGACGTCTCACCGGTGAGACACCCGCCTATGCCAGCAATCGATAATACCTTCGCGATACTTGCTACACCACCTGTAACTGTACCATCTGAAGCAAACCTCGATACACCAAGAGAACAAACTCCAGAAGTTACCAGTCCTCCGGTTGCTGATACTGCAATAATATTTGCTATCTTGGCATTAGCGGAACAATTTGCTCCACCGATCGCTGCAACATTCAAGGTCACGCAGTACGGAGAAATACCACTTGTGAAAATTTCCCCACTCGAAGGAACAGCTTTCACATTAGAGACTAATGCACTGCCAGGCGATGTTACTCCTCCGGACCCGCTTACTGCTTTCACGAAGCTGTTTATCGAAGACCCCGCTGACGATGCACCGCCTATTCCTATATAACCACGAACCATTGACCCACTACCACCGGTAACCATTCCACCCGAAGCGTATTTCAATACACCGAGAGCGCATGCTCCACCAGCAGAACACCCACAGACACCATCAACAGACATTACAATAGAAACGGTCGCGACTCCAGACGTAATCGCACCGCCCAATGCATATTTCAATACACCAAGCGCACACGAACCACTCGCGATGCTTCCACCGGACACTACGGGTACGAACACCTTTGAAATTACTGCGCCACCACCGGTAATACATCCACCTGAAGTAACTGGAAGTATAACAATCGCATAGGAATTAAATCCACCTGTTACTGCCCCGCCGCTAACGAATACTGTCCTTCCAAGTGCAACTACACCGCTTGAAATACATCCAACAGAAGAAACTGGAACAATGACATTTGAGCAAGAACCATTTCCACCTGTTGTCACTCCACCACTGACAAATACCGTTCTTCCAAGCGAGACATTACTACTGGCGACACATCCACCTGAGGTAACAGGAAAAATGACAATAGCAAGAGAACCGCCTCCACCAATTGTCAATCCACCCAAACCACTTATCGCTTTCACAAAGCAGTATATCGGTAAACCACCTGCCGATACACCACCGGTTCCTACATAGCCAAATCCAGCCTGAGCTTGACCGCCAGTGACTACACCACCTGAGATAACGAACACCCGGCCATTTACGGATACTCCACCTGTTACAGCACCGCCAGAGCTTTGAGGCGCAAACCGTAAGATGAAATCAGCGGATCCTCCAAGAACAATAACACCGGTCGCACGCCCATGCCCAAACGAACCAAATCCAAAGCTACCCCACTCTCCAGCAATGTCCGATCGAATATATGGCTCCCACACCAACCCTCTTGATAGCAGATGAACGCCACCGAATACAATCCCACCGGATGCAACAACGTCTAATCTGACCCGCAATACAACGTCGGCAGTGCCACCGCTTATTGCACCACTAGTTCCAACATAACCGCGAACCATTAAAGCACTGCCATCAGAGACGATTCCACCTGATGCAAATTTCAGAACACCAAGCGAACAAACTCCAGAGGTAACAACTATACCTGAAACGCTCGGAACAAATATCCTCGCTATTATTGCAGTGCCACCTGTGCTGCATCCGCCAGCACACAAACCTACATATATCCTTACGATCGAAGCGCCACTCGCAGTTACACCGCCGCCAGTGACGGCAAACTCCCGACCGAAAGGTGATACACCACCAGCCAGGCATCCAGATGAACTTGGCATTAATACGACAAATGAAACTTGACTGCTTCCCGAATAAACAATTCCACCAGATCCACTATAGCCACGCACAAATGCCGCTGTACCGGAAGTAACGCAACCACCAGAACCAACGATCGACAACACTTTACTTACCGTCGCACTTCCAAACGTGTCGCATTGACCCGATGGGATAATGACGAGAACTATTGCGCAGGGCCCACTACCTGAAGCAACGCATCCACCCGTTGCTGTGATAGCAACCACATTGGAGCTTACTGCTGACCCTGATGTTACGAGTCCACCAGTAATTTCAAACTGTCTTCCTAGTTGCGCCAATCCGCTTGTGACACACCCACCTGTGGCGAACTTCAAGATGCCAAGCGCACTCGAACCACCAGTAGAACAGCCTCCTGCACCGTCAACGGTCTCTATTATAGACACCGCCGCTACACCAGATGTAGTAACTCCACCTAATGCATATTTCAAAACTCCAAGAGAGCATGCTCCACCAGTTAGACATCCACCAGATACTACAGGTGCAAACACCTTTGATGTTATTGCACTACCACCTGAGACATAGCCACCTGAAGGAACTGGAACGATGACATTTACGGGAGAACCAATTCCACCCGAAATAATTCCACCGCTAATGAATACCGTTCTACCAAGCGCAACACTACCACCAGAAATATTTCCACCGGAAGCAGCTGGCACAAATATTTTTGCCACCAATACCGAGCCTGCAGTAACAACACCGCCAGACGCGAACTTGAGAACACCGAGCGCACAAACACCGCTGGAGACAACTCCACCATCTGCAGATGGAACAATTACGATCGAGCAAACCGAAGATCCACTACTGGACATTCCATCGGAGCCAACTTCACATCTTATTTTACTAATGTCTGTTGCGCCACCGGTAATACCGCCACCACTGCAAACAAATGTACGAGCAATATCTGCCCGGCCGCTAGAGACTATTCCACCTGATACTGCCAGCTCAAATCCACGTATTGCGGAACCAGAAAGCGTGACTCCACCAGTAGGTAATACATTGATACCTACAGTCACAACTGCACTACTACCGAGAACAGGAACTTTGTGAACCCGTCCTTGTCCACCTGAACCAAATCCGAACGAACCCCACATTCCATACAGATCAGACGTGGAATACGACTCATAGACCAAGCCTCTTACAAGTCCAACACTACCACCAGTAATACATCCCCCACCGGCTACGTGCGACATGGTTATCGTCGCTGCAACTGGAGCAGAACCGCCAGTCGTAATACCGCCGGAACACAGCCCGACGAATACTCTGATCAACGCTCCACCACTGGCAGTGATACTACCGCCAGCGCAAATGAACGTCCGTCCAAAGTCTGCATGCCCAACAGTTACACATCCACCCTGGGAGACAATTACTATCACCGATGCACAAGTCGCTGAACCACCAGAAACTAATCCACCACTACCTGAGAATACATATCCTCTGCAAAGTGTGGCAATACCGCCTGATGTGCATCCACCAACACCGGAGACTGCAAGACTGTTTGAAACGACACCTGCCCCAGAGGTCACTACTCCAGCAGATGCAAATTGCAATCTGCCTAAACTACATACTCCACCACTTAGGATTCCACCGATAGCAATTTTCACAAAGACGTTCGATACCAACGCAATACCAGAACAGACAGATCCACCTGAAGCCACTGGAACTGTGACCTTTACAAATGGCGCCGAACCGTAAGTGACCACTCCACCAGAAACCACCGGCAGAATCACGAATGCATAAACGCTCGAGCCGCCACCCAAACATCCACCAGAAGCAACTACGGTCCTGACAATCGTAATGGCTGGATCTGCAGATCCAGATGTAACAGCGCTTCCGGTCGCAACAAATGTTCTAGCACAATCAGAACGGCCTCCGGTTACGATTCCACCTGATACGGCGAACTCTGCTCCTCTTGGTCCAATCCCGCCAGAGGTTAACCCGCCACTGCCAATAACCATGACTCCGACAATCTTGTCCGCAGAATCACTTACTCTGACGGAACAGATCGCTCGACCTGAACTTCCACCCCACACCGAGCAACCAAACGCAGAACTCGAATTTTCAAAACCATAAGGTTCATACACGAACCCTCTAGCTAAATCGGAACTTCCTGCAGTTACGATTCCACCAATAGCCATAACCTCTTTTATGAAAGAAACAGTTGCGCTACCACTAGCAGGAATTCCACCAGAACACAGTCCAACGTGTATACGTATTACAGCCCCACCACCAGCCGTGGTGCCGCAGCCAGATGCGCACTGCAATCTACCTAAGCTACACACACCGGCTGTTACTGCTCCACCAGAACCTACTACGGTCTGGATAATCGTTGCAATTACAACTACGTCTCCACCTGAAACCAAACCACCAGACGTACCAAATGTCCTTGCGACATCTGCTCTTCCGCTCGTTAGAACGCTACATGAGACAGTGAACGCAAAGCCTCTGAGAACACTCCCGCCTGTTACTATCCCGCCACTAATAAACACTGTCCTGCCTAATGCAACGATACCACCTGAAATACATCCACCCGATGTTAGAGGAACGATAACAATCGCGATAGACACACCTCCAGAAGAGGCTAAGCCACCGCTAACAAATACAGTCCTGCCCAACGCGACAATACCACCCGAAATGCAACCACCGGATATTTCCGGGACAACAACAATCGCTAGAGAACTATCGCCACCAGAGACACAACCGCCACTCGCTGTGACTATGATTCCAATAGACTTGTCCGCTGAACCGTTTGCTGTGAGAGGATTGGCCTCACTGTTCGGAACATATTGATATCCCCTGGCAAAGAGAACGCTTCCACCAGTTATTACATTTCCTGTAGCAACAACGGCATTTACAAATGAGACAGTCGCACTCCCAATACTTGTCATTCCTCCGGTACATAGATCAACATAAACCCGAACTGTTGCCCCGCCGCCTGCGGTAATACCTCCACCGCCACCAATGAAACAAATCACATTCGCGACACCGGAACTTCCACCGCTGGTAGCACCGCCTGAAACCAGTTTCACAATTACAAATACATCATCTGCGGTCCCAGATGCTACACCTCCTCCTGACCCGGCATATCCTCTTACCCACACACCAACACCGCCAGTAACGCATCCTCCTGACGTTAACTGCGTGACACCTCTGGCGCATATTCCACCTGCGATCACACTGCCGGAAGTCGGAGAAGACAGAACGTTAGAAACAAGACCTACTCCGGATGTCGTTACTCCACCTGAAACCAACTTCACAATTACAAATACATCATCTGCAGAACCGATCAACGTGCATCCACCGGTTCCAACGATCGTCTTAGCGAATGAAACAACAGCTACACCGCTGGTGGTAACTTCACCGCAAGGAACAATATTCAACACTTTGGCAATCAGCACTATGCCGGCAGTTGCGCATCCACCACTGATAAAGAGTGTCCGTCCTAATGAACAGCTTCCACCAGCTACGCATCCACCTGTGATTCCAAAGGCGCGACCAATAATATGCTGACCACCTGTCGCACACTCACCAGAACAGGGAGCTGCAAGAACATTGCTGACTAATGCACTTCCACCTGACGTTGCTCCACCAGAAGCGATTACTTGAAGGCCTATCGTTCTATCTGCACTTCCAGTAGTGCGAACATCGATCGAGATATCCGATACCGTTCCACCAACATAAATGGATCCGAATAAGAACGAACCGTAGGCCGTTGCCTTCAGCTCTATCGAGTGTTCATAGACATTACCACGAGCCAGTACTCCAACTCCACCAATGATACAACCACCGCCTGTATCAACTGTTCGACCAAACACACAACTACCGCCTGCATCGGCCCCACCGGTTCCGACGTAGGCACGAACCATTTCTCCCCTACCACTTGACGTGCAACCGCCTGAGGTAAGCTGTAATCGACCAACCGAACAAGTCCCGTCAGTTGTGCAACTGCCTGAACAAACAGAGACATTTACGAATGCTATACCCGCTGACCCGGTAGCAGAACATCCCCCAGCGCATAGTCCTACAAAAATCCGAATCCAAGCACCACCTCCGGATGAAACACCCCCACCAAGAATGGCATACTCTCTACCATTAAGAGACGCACCATTACTTGTGACTCCATTAGAACAAACAGGAACGATCACTACTAAAAGAGCAGCATCTCCACCGCTTGTTGCCCCTCCACCGCCGGCATAAGCTCTCTGCCATATCGCAGCTCCATCGGTGACATACCCTCCTGATGTGAGTTGCAATCGACCAAGAGAACAGATACCGTTAGTGACGCATCCACCTGAAACCTCCGGAACAAATACTTTGGCGAGATCAGCTACACCGCTTGTTACGCATCCTCCAGACGCGGTAAATGTGAACGTCTGACAGTAGGAGGCTACACCCTCAGTGATACAACCACCGGAAGTCAGTTGCAATCTTCCAAGAGAACACATACCACTTGTCGTTATACCACCAGAAAAAACAGGCGAGAATACATTAGCAATTAATCCTACGCCGCCAGTGACTGAACCTCCTGACGCAGTGAATGGGAATGCTTTCGATATCAATGCAATGCCAGAACAACTTCCACCACCTGAACCAACTACCGCTTTGACGAATAGTCGATCAGCAGTTCCAGATGCCGAGCATCCACCGGACCCAACATATCCACGAACCCATACTCCGATACCTGCAGCTATAACACCACCTGACGTTAATTGCGTAATACCTCTGGGACATGCACCTACAGTAATCACACCACCGGAAGACTGCGCAGATAAAATCTTTGCGATAAGTGCATCACCAGAAGCAGTAGCTCCTCCAGAACAAGCAAGCACACGCGTGAATACCAAATCTGCTGAACCGGACGTCGTGCTTTCACCGATTCCAGATATCACGTTAACAAATGATACTACAGCAACGCTGCCAATAGTAACGCGACCTATAGGAACAATGCTCAATACTTTGGCAATGATCCCAACACCACCAGTCACAACCCCACCGCTTGCCCATACGATTCGTCCAAGAGAACAATCACCACTTGTAACACATCCACCCATTGATACAAATGCACGACCGATGATATGCTGACCTCCGCTTGTGCATCCACCAGAAGTATTGACCGTCCGTCCAAGTGCACAATCACCACTTGTCGTAACACCACCAGAGTCAATCACACTGAACACTTTTGTCGAATCAGCCACACCACCCGTCTTCACGTCGATCGTTATGTCGGATATCGCACCACCAACATAAACGGATCCGAACAAGAACGAACCGTAAGATGCCGCCTTGATCTCTATCGAATGACTGTGAACATATCCACGAGCCAGCAACGTAGAGCCGCCAGTCACACAGCCGCCGCTAATATCTACTGTCCTGCCAAATGCACAATCTCCACTAGCGACTACTCCACCAGTTCCAACGTACGCTCGAACCATCAGACCTGTGCCGCTAGTAGTGCAATTGCCTGAGGTAAGTTGCAACCTGCCGAGAGGAGCTAGCCCTCCTGTTCCACAGCCGCCAGAACAAACCTCCACATTAACAAACGATCTATCTGCTGAACCGGAGGCAGTGCAACCACCTGAGCATAATCCTACATACACTCGAACCAGTCCTGCGCCACTTGCTGTAATACCACCGCCAAGGATGGCAAACTCTCTACCGATCAGAGCCACTCCATTCAAGGCGATTCCACCATTACAGACTGAAACGATCACCGTTGAAAGTGTGGCACTTCCGCTACAGGTAGCACTGCCAGCTCCGACATACGTTCTCTGCCATGTGGCAACACCACCTGTAACACAACCTCCAGAAACAATCGGCACAAATACTTTAACAAGAACAGCGTCTCCTCCGGAAACGCATCCACCAGAGGTAAATTGCAACCTTCCTAAAGAATAGATTCCTCCGGTGATACAACCACCAGAGACGATCGGAACGAATACCTTAGCAAGTGCAGCATCTCCTCCAGTAATACATCCACCAGAAGTGAACTGCAGTCTTCCTAAGGAACAATTACCGCTTGTAACACTCCCTCCACTTACTACAGGAACAATGACAATGGCAAGACTGGCTACACCTCCAAAGACACAACCGCCTGAGACAAATGGTGCAAATACTTTAGCAAGAGTGACGTCTCCTCCTGAGACCAATCCCCCTGAGACGAATGGAGCAAATACCTTGGCGGTAGTAGCGTCTCCGAAAGCAACGTATCCTCCCGACGTAAGCTGCAATCTTCCAAGTGAACAAATCCCATCGGTAAGACATCCACCCGAAACAACAGGAACAAAAACTTTTACAAGCGCAGCATCCCCTCCAATGACACATCCGCCGGAAGCGATCTGCAATCTTCCTAAAGAGCAAATCCCTCCAGTAACACACCCACCTGAAACGACAGGAATATGAACTTTAGCAAATGTGGCGTCTCCACTACTAATACAGCCACCAGAAGCGAATTGTAGTCTACCGAGAGAACAATCTCCATTGGTAATGCAACCGACTGAACAGATCGGAACAAAAACTTTTATAAGAGCAGCTACACCGCTTGTAACACATCCACCAGATGATATGAAGGTGAATGCCTGATAGTATGGCGCTATACCGCCAGCAACATAACCTCCGGAACAGAAAGGCACTTTTACAAATGCTATAATCGCCGAGCCGGAAGAAGAACAACCGCCAGAACAGAATCCAACATATACCCGAACTATTGCTACACCGCTGGCTGTAACACCTCCACCGAGAACAGCAAACTCTCTACCATTGAGGGCCACGCCATTGGTTGTAACCCCACATGCACAAACTGGCATTGTAACTATCGCAACAGTTGCAGATCCACTACAGATAAATCCACCGCTACCAACATAGGCTCTACACCATACCGCATCGCCACCAGTGACACAACCGCCGGACGTAAGAAGCAATCTACCAAGAGAGACAATCCCTCCAGTGACACAGCCACCCGATGTCTGAGTCGCAAAAACCTTTGCTGTGTCGGCAGATCCTCCGGTTACACAACCACCAGAAGCAACTGCTGTTCTAACAACGGTCATGGATGCAATAGCTGCACCTGCAGTCACTACTCCGCCAGTAGCTATTATCGCTTTTACATTTGCTACTGCACCAATGCCAGAGGTAACTACTCCCCCTGAACAGAATATCGCAAACACCTTTTGCCAATCAGCACTACCGGATATTTTTACATCAATTTGCTCACCGGCGGCACTGCTAGAAAATGGCGCCGAACCAAAAACGAAAGAGCTATAACCTGAATGGACAAAATCGTCTTTCTTGCTGTGATCATATCCGCGAGCTTGAATCCCTGTACCACCAATGACACAACCGCCACTCACATCCTCGATGATTACAAAGGCATCGTCTGCACTTCCTGAAAATACAGCACCACCAGAACCGACATATCCTCTGACAAATAATCCAAGACCTCCAGTGACACATCCTCCGCTAGCAGCGTGATCTCTTCCCAGTAGTCCTATGCCACCGGTGACACACCCACCAGTGATTACTGGAGCAAGAACTTTCGCAATGAAAGCAGAGCCAGATGCAGTGCAACCGCCAGCACAAAGTCCGACATACACTCTGACCATAGCCGCACCATTCGATGCAAGTCCACCGCCTGTGACTCCGAACTCTCTTCCAAGAACACCAATACCGCTACTGACACAGCCACCACTCGTAGGCAATGTTCGACCATACGATGCAGAACCGGATGACACTGCACTGCCAGAACAAACTGGAGAGAATACTTTGGCGAGAACTACAATACCTGACGTTGTGCATCCACCTGACGTGAGTTGCAATCTACCTAACGCAGATACACCGTCAGTGACACCACCGCCAGAACAGACAGGAACAAGAACTTTCGCTATGACGGCAATACCAGAAGTTGTGCAGCTTCCATTCACGACAGGAGAAAACACTTTGGCAAGAGCTGCAATCCCAGAACACGTTGCTCCACCACTGCCAGCGTAAGCTCGACACCAAATCGCTACGCCAGCCGTGACGCATCCACCACTTGTAAGCTGAAGGCGTCCTAATGGGCAGATACCTCCAGAAACAGAGCCTCCGGAGACAGCAGGAACAAATACTTTCGAAAGAAGAGCAACACCAGAAGTTACAGAACCACCGGTAGGGACATTTGTATACGATTGACTATAGAGGGCAACACCCGAACTCGAAACTCCACTGGAAACAAGAAATGTCCGACCTACAACAATGCTTCCAGCACAACTTGCGCCACCTGTCGGTATCAGCACTCGGGTGAATACTGTCAGACCAACTCCAGCACAAGTTACGCCACCAACACCGGAACCAGCTTTGACGTTGGCAACAAGACCAACACCACCAGCAACCATTCCTCCGACTACCGGGGCATTGCAAACTTTTACCACAAGACCTATTCCGCCACAACTTGCTCCTCCACTCGCTGTGGCAGTAAAAATAATTGTCGCTGACTGTGTGACTAAGCCAGATGTAACAGCACTGCCAGAACCTGCCACCGTCCTCAAAACAGTTCGAGTCACTGTAGCCGCACCACCTGTTGTAACACCGCCAGACGCAGGCGCAGACTTCACCATAGACAGAACAGCGGAGCCACTTGTAGCAGCCCAGCCTGTTCCTTCTACATTGAATGCGACGAGCACAGCGGCAAAGATACCACCAAGACTCGACGAGCTATATGGAGCTTTGCCGTAGGTCATCAGCTACTACCGAATAGCGACCTCACCATTCTCGAAGACGTAATCTTCCGTCAAATAGAAGACTTCATCAAAATAGAGATACCGGCCACCTACAAAGTCCTGGGGAATCGACTCGACGGTTTCTATCGTGCAATTCTCTGGCGTGAGATCACTTGCGACAAATAGAGTCTCTCCGTTCTGATTGAACTCAAGTCCAGCTTCACTGAAGCTCGTGGCGTAATTTCCACCATACAGAACTACTTTCGTGCTATCTTTAACTACGATTATCATGATTTCACCATCAAATAATAAGTATAGTCGTTGCCGATAATGCTATGCCTACATACTTATCGGTCGGATTAAGTGTGAGTGCTCCAGCGGCATCAAGATAGTATTGTCTGCCGATCGACAAACCCGAATGGATAGTAGACTGATGCCCTACAATCGCCATTCTCGCTACTGCATTTGTACTTCCTCCTTCCTGCATGATGCCAGCCATCAAAAACCGTTCCTCTTGCAGGGTGTAGTGTTTGTACGTGTTCGCAGCAAGCTGAATAGCAATGACCGTCCGATATGGTGAAAGCTCAATCATCGAGACGGGCATCGAACTGCTAACCTGAAAACTGGTGCTTCGTTCTAATAACCACTCGCGATCTTTGATAACAGCCATACCATCAATGACAAATTCTCGGTAAATGACCGTGTAGTACGCACCTTCTTCGCCTGCTGCCGAATAGACCAAACCGATCTTGTTGTCTGTGAGACAACTTGCGTAGAAATATCCAACCGCTTCAACATCTGATACCGTGAACGGATACTCTTTCAAGATTGCATCTCCATTACTCGTAACAGTCAGCAGGAAGAGCGTTCGATTATATACATATGTCGTGTTCGTCCCGTTATAGTACGATTTCCTTACAAGGCCGAACCAGCCAACTGTTGTCGAGTTGAGCTTCATCAAGTGCTCACGAGTGTAACTCCAATATGCGACACAAGAGTAATCTGCTTCATTGTAACTCCGATATTGCAGGAGTGTACAAGTTGTTCCACTCACACTTACTGACGAATACCACATGCCTTGACTACCGAACTTGCCTACCACAACAAACAGCGATGAAGATAGGGCTACCATCTCAGTCTCGAGGAACTGGGCAGCTTCGTCGTTGACATCAATATTCATGGCGCTGCCGTAAGTGATGGTTGTACCAGAAACACTTGCGACCTTTGTGTAGTAGTCTTTATATGTGTTCTGCGTTCCATAGATTACTGCAAAGTGAGTTGAATCCAGCGCAATGAGATTAAGGCATGTCTCACTATTCTCTGAATAGACGACAACCGTTGTCCCCATCGTAATTGTCGTACCTGAAACAGTGCAGACTCTCGAAGCAGGGTAGCCAGAAGTGTTTCTCCAGATTGCCACAAAAGAAGATGCATTCAATACTCCAAGCTTTATCTTGTTGGTGCTTGCATAGGCAGTGGCTTCAATAGTCACTGTAGTCCCAAGCGTAATCGTAGTTCCAGAAATCGAAACTGCGGTAGCGTATACAGCCGTAGTATCGGATTCCAGAATGATCACGAGCGTTGAAGTCAAGAATACTAAACCGAGTCCGTTCAGAGTTCGGGTCGATAGCTGTGCGGCCGTTCCGTATGTCAACGATGTTCCATTCAAGGTCCCAATCACTGTCTGCACACCTGACGTATTTTTGTAGACTGTGAAAAATGTCGTATCGGTCAATCGAACGATCTTCGTGTACGCTCCTGACGCATTGGCAAATGAGTTCGATACAGCAAATGTGGAGTTGACAGTCTTCATTGCTTTCGCAACACTGCTCACATTAGCAATCTTCACAATGTCACCCGCTACGAGTGTTTCACCGCATGTAACCTTAGCTCCACTGAGAAGGTAAGCGTCGATATCATCTATCATCTTCTTCGTCGGAGCGAGAATCATTCGATAGGTTTTTGCTGACGTGTTCTTCGTTGAAGCGCTCGTTCCTTCTTGAGCGCGCGTGATTGTCAACGTGTCTGTAGACCTTGCGGTGCACCTGACAATCTCTTTGTTCGGGTCGTCACTCGGATCAGCGTAATCGCTTGAGTTCCACCACACAAGGTTAAAAGCACCCTCAGTGGCAGGCGCCGGTAACGAAGCGCCATGCCCTGATGATAATACAATCGACGTCGCTGCGGCGTCGTATCCCGTGGATACCGTTACCTTTGCGAAATTTTTAACCGGATCTAACAGCCCCATTGACGTGCCTCCTTATTCAAGTGTGATTTTCGGTGTTAACAGAATCTGATCGCCCGTATTCTGAATCACCTGACCGTTCGCAAACAACTCTGCCCACAGTAAGATCGTTGACGTTGTCTCAATGACGAGGTATCCATACACCGTCACTGCAGCCGCTGCAGTGAATGTCCACGTCTGCTGTGCGTAACTTGCCGTGGTAACACCTGCGGCACTCGCTATCGACCACGTTGCCCTTACCAGTGTTTTCGCGGCGTATCCATGTGTCGACATCTCAGTAAAGTTTGCTGCAGTCGATGCCTCGACGGGCGTGTAGTTATTGACGTAAAGTTTCAATGTCTGGGTTTCAACTGTCGCCTTACTCAGTGCCATCGTGAGCAACTGAACCTCACCAACGTCCGGGACCAGCAACGTCATGCCTCCAGGCATAAAGTTGAATGTCTTTACCAGATAGAACATTACCGCCAAAAGCAGTAAAACTAGAAACGGATTAATTGCGACTGTAAACATGTTTCATCTCCTTAAATTGGAATAATGGTTTTGTTTATTACTACACAAATCGACGCGTTCATTTAATTGAACACCTCGGTTAAAAAAAATCATACTATCCTATTACCTTCATACTCCAATCTCCTTTCAGCCTTCTTGGCGATAACTCGTCTCTTCGATCTGCTAATCATTTTCTTATAAAACTGGATCTCTGTATGACCACCGATTACTATTGTCTCACCGGTGAGACAAATTACCTTTGCGATAGCTAACATTGCACGGTTGCTTGTGACCACCCCACCAGTAGGAATCATTTCGAATGTCGCCATCCTCTTCCTGCGAATTAGTTTAATCCGATCGTCATTCCATTGATTGGAATGCTTGGCGTATCCCCTGCTGAGATCGGCTTCACAATTTCAAGCTCACCAAAAGTGACAATCGTGCCACCGACAGGAGCATCAGTGATAGCCCAATGCGTTATTACCGCTGAGCCAGCAGTGCATTGACCGAATGTAAACACAACGGCGTTCTTCTTGAAGTCTATAGCTGCAGGGAAGTTTTGGATAGTGTTTGCAACCTTCAGTCTAATGTATCCGGTGTAATCTGGTTCTTTCGCCAGGATCGTCGTTCCTGTGTCTAATTTGTTGATCGCTGCGATCAACAAACAGATATACAAATACTCTGGGCGCACATAATTCGGACCACCGAAGATGTGGTCGAGAATCAATTTCTCGGTAATTTTACTGAACCCCTGATTATTCATGTTTACTTCTCTCTACGCTGATTCTTTGTCATAACTCTTTGCCCTGGAGCCATCTGGTCAGGTGGTTCCGCATACTTCAACTCTTCCTTAAAACTGATGCCGTAGTCTTTCAGGTCGTATGTTAATACTCCAATGATCTGTTCCAACACGACTTGCTTGTTTTCTACTACACTCATCAGCTTGTTCAACTGCTCAATCACTTTAATTGTCGTGTCGATCTTTGTCTGAGTAGTATCAGATTGGAATGAGCCACCGACGAGTTCATACTCAACATTCTCCGGCAGCACTCCATATTTCTTCACCTGGAGCAACACCTGGATATCACAGGCCCGTCTCAGAACTGAATGAGCTTTCGCCTGGAGCCTGTTCATCAATCTGTAGTATGAATCAACAGACAGACTCGCCATATCCTTAATGACAAGGTTGCCCTTGAATCCCATTACCTCTTTCGATACTCCGGTAGACAAAAAGATCAACTCAAGAATAAATTCAATCACCGTAGTACTGTCTGCAGCCTGGTCCCCATGTAAACGATCAATCGTAAGATCACCCTTCGAATATATCTGACGCACTAGGGATTTGCTGTTCGGTGTCAAGTCGGCAGCGTTGTTATCTTTGAACATGGCTACGTCTTTCCAATCCTTTGCCTCTTTCAACGCGAACACTTCTATCTCACCGCCAGAGCGCATCCATTTTTGAACTGCACCACTGAGCATGTCACCAACACCTGATAACATCTTTCGGCTAGCCAGCAGGTAAGGAACACCACGTGAATGAAATGCTGACTCTTTCCAATTCACTTCTGCTATTTGCCACTTGGCGAACGTTGCAATCTCTTCTTTGGTGAGAACATCAAATTGATAATACGCTTCCTCTGGATTCAGAAATCTCCCATTCATTGTCAACGGCTCAATCGAATAGTGAGGTCGATACTCAAGACCGCGAACAATGCCGGTTTTATCGGCAATCAATTCCATTGTCAGCCCACCTTCGTTGAGCAGGTTGCGAAGATTCTCGTCCTTATAACTGTTCCACTCAACACTCGAAATCATCTTGTTTAAATCTTTCTCGAGTTTGTCACGCATCGGATGATCTTCCGAACCGTCAACCTTATCGACCTTCACATATGTCTCTGCATCTGATACCGGACCAACAACCTTATCCATGATCCCAGAGAAAATTGGATTGGCCTCTGACAGTTTCTTGCAATCCATTACCCCTGTGAGGTAGTCTGGCGCTAATCCGAAAATATCGAACGCTCTCATTAGCTGATTCGTCGAACTGTCAAAACGCCGACCAACCGTCGTAAGGTTTTCTTCGATCTCCGGTGTCCCAGATTTCCCGAACATTGTGCTGATGGCTTTAACTGCATTGTTAACTCGTTCCTTAATTGTCGCCATCGAGAGGTCTCCATTAATTATGCTAAACCGTACTCTATATCGTTCAATAAGCTATACTTCTAAAACAAAAAAATGATGCACGATACCGCCTCCTCAACTTACGTCGAGTATACTATATTTATCTGCTACACGTTCATTATACTAAACATCTCAATTAAAAAAAATGACTCAACTAAAACAAGCCAATTCTTTCTACTCTTGCATCACCATTTCTGAAGTCTTTTAATGAGATATTGTTCCATCGCAGACTGATCTACAACAACTTCAATCCCAACCAACCTTCCTACTTACGTCATGCAATGACAATAGGTAACTTCTGCTTGTCGAAAGTAGCTTAATTTCTAACAAATTCCAAACAGTAGTATTGTGATGTTATACATTAAATTCTTCTCATGATTTTCACCTGGTGTTGCTATACTGACAGATGCGAAACGGAAATCTTAATTGTTGCTGAAGTTAAATAGTAATTGACGTTAATCAGTGGGGAATCATCTGACCCTGAAGGCCATTAACATAGGGAATTGTGGTGGTGCCGAGGCTACGATATTCCCCCAGGTGGGCCAAAAGTATTCCCCCACCTGATGCAGTAGTAGCGCAAGTATAACGAGACCTTAAGCGTTTGTCAAGGGGGACGAACGCAGGTCGGAACAAGGTCTTTAAGATGTAGATGAGTCAGCTTAGTCGCTGTGGTAAGTTTTAACATGCAGCTTCTTTCTATATGATTGTCCTTTGATAATGATTTGGTGACTCGTGTGAGCAAGCCGATCAAGAATGGCATTGGCAATCAGGGGATCCGGAAACAGGCCGGGCCAATCGGTCATAGCACGATTCGAAGTGAGAATAATACTTTTTGAACGGAAGCGCCCATCGACTGTCGCATTACATTGTCGAGAGTAACTTCCTGCTGACATTGTTTCGTTAGCTACAAGAGCTGCGATTTCTATTGAAATCTCAAAATTGGATTGGAGATCACTTCCTCAATAGAATAAGAATAAAGAAAGAGGATTTTCATCTAAATCGATCAAGGAATAAATTTATATCCATTTAATTGATCTCTATGCTAAATTGCAATAGTTAGGATTTAATCTGACAGATAATTATCTTCAACGTTATTTTCACGAAAGGTTCTGTCAGATGACAACGGATCAGAAAATCATTAAGAATAAACTCGGACTCCTGAAGCTTGCACAAACCTTGGGCAATGTTTCAGAAGCATGCAAGATCATCGGGTATTCCCGCGATAGTTTCTATCGATTCAAAGAGCTTTATGAGACCGGAGGAGAACTTGCCCTCCAGGAGATCTCTCGAAGGAAACCGAACCTCAAGAATCGAGTCGATGAAGCTATCGAACAGGCTGTTATTGCTTTTGCCTTTGATAAACCAGCCTATGGCCAGCTTCGTGTTTCCAATGAGTTGAAGAAGCAAGCCTTGAGCGTCTCAGCAGGAACCGTGAGGACGATCTGGGTTCGACATAATCTCGAAACGTTCAAGAAGCGGCTCAATGCTCTCCAGGCCAAGATGGCCCAAGAGAACTGTATTCTCACCGAGGACCAACTCAAAGCCCTTGAGAAGGCCAAAGATGAGAAAGAAGCCCACGGCGAAATAGAAACAGAGCATCCTGGATACCTTGGTGCACAAGATACATACTATGTTGGTACCATCAAGGGCATTGGTCGTATTTATCAGCAAACCTTTATCGACACATATGCCAAAGTCGCTCAGGTGAAACTCTATGACCGAAAGAATGCCCTTGTAGCGGCTGATCTCTTGAATGACAAAGTGTTACCGTTCTTCGAAGAATACGGTGTGCGTCTGTTACGTATGCTCACTGACCGAGGAACGGAATATTGTGGATCTCGTGAACATCACGAATATCAGCTCTACCTTGCCGTAGAGGATATTGATCATAGCAAAATCAAGGCTCGGCATCCACAATCTAATGGAATCTGTGAACGCTTCCATAAAACGATCCAGGACGAGTTTTACCAAACAGCATTCAGGAAAAAGGTATATACGTCGTTGGATGAGCTGCAACAGGATGTTGATGCTTGGATCAACGAATATAACACTGAACGAACTCATTCAGGAAAATATTGCTTTGGTAAAACTCCCATGCAAACGTTTCTTGATTCTATTCACTTGGCAAAGAACAAAATGCTTGATACTTTAATCGACACGCAATCAGAACTGACACGTGTCGCATAAATCACAACTGTCAGATATTATTCTAACATGTACAGCTAAATACACACACTCTCTCTGTATATATATAGAAACCATCTTATTGACTATACCCCTTTAAGGATACTTTCAACAGCCCCCTTGAAATTGCTCTTAGGATATTTACTCAACAGCATTCTGAACTTTTCTGCGGCGAGATCTTTTTTACCATCTCCTAAATAGGACTGACCTACAAAGAAGAGTATGCCATCTTTATTGGGATAGTCTGGGTAGATCCTTTCCAATTTGGCGAACTGATCGATTGCATCACCATATTTCTTCAGCTCAAAAAGGCATACCCCCAGTCGGTATCCGGCAATAGATGAATAGGATTCAGAAGGATACAACGATAATAATGTCTTTAGCTCTTCAATAGCTTTTTCCCTTTCTCCTAATTGAAGATAAGTAGATGCTAGTTCATACTGGGCTTTTACTCTCTGATCGCTCGTAGCTGTTTTTGATAAGGCTAATTGGTAATTCTGAATTGCTTTCGTTAACCTTTCCTTGATTAGCACAAACACCTTATTGTGTTCTTTCTTATCCATTTTGAAATCAGTTGCCTTGAAATGAGTATAATAACGTCCCAATTCAACATATGTATCTGCAAGTAACTCGCTTGAAGGATTGTTACGGACAAATTGTTCAAGATGAGAAATTCCCTCATCGTACCTACTCAATTGTCCATATGCTTTTCCAGTGAGAAAATAGGATTTCTCTCTCAAATCAGATTTCGACGATTTTTGAGAAATGATGGCATATTGATTTATTGCTTCCTGATACTTCCCTAATTGGTAGTATGAATGACAGATGATTTCTTTTGTATCGTCGACATATTTGCTTCCAGGATTATTTACGATGAATTTTTGAGCCTCATCCAAAGCATTTTGATCCTGGCGCAGAGCCGAGTACGATCGCATCAGGTATACTTGAGCCTCGTCCCCTTTCTGATGCTTGTTGTACGTCGAGAGAAATACTTTATATTCGTTGACTGCTTGACTATAGACACGCTCATCGTAAAAGAGCATGGCAATCGAGATCTGTGTTTCAGCCGCTGCAGGAGTACCTAATTGCTTTTTCAACTGCTGCCTTAAGGGTTCAATCTTTGCTTCATCAATTTTCGGTTCGATGAATACAAGAACCTTATTTCCAACTTTGGCAGTCGGAAAGGTTGGCACATCCTGCGATACCGATAACGACACAAAGACGATGGATAGGCTGAGTATAAGTATTATGTTCTTCATTTCATTTTCCTCCGCGTTACTTCGTCAATAACATTTTTTTTGAACTCTTGTACTTACTTGTGATAAGATGGCAGATGTATATCCCCGTCGGCATTTGTTGCCCGAGTAGATTTCTTCCATTCCATGCTACTCGATGAAAGCCGGCCCGGTACTCACTATTCACAAGTGTCTTTGCTTCCCTTCCCAGCAGATCGAAGACTCTTAAAGTTACCAGACCAGGCTCAGGCAGATCGAATTGGATAATAGTTGAAGGATTGAACGGATTGGGGTAGTTTTGTGCTAGAGCATATTTTGTTGGTATCGCTACCGATTGATCAGCTTCTTCAATCTGATCTTCAATCACTGATTCACCATCTTTTGAGAGTGATGTCTGTAATCCACTACCGGGTGATGCAAGATATATATTGAACTTTCCAATGATTGAATTAGACGAAATGAGCTCCAATGTTGCGTTGGTACTATGGACATCATTGAGAACATTAAATGGAAGTACCAATGAGGAGTTAGAGGCTCTTCCATAAGAATAGTTACCACGATACTCTGATACTATGGAGGTTGCATCGCCTCCAGGCACTAGCCAGGATGGATTACTCTTACCAAAACGCAACTTGAGATCTGAATAAGATGCCCTAGAAAGGTTCAGAATCTGAATTGTAATCTTGTTTTCACCTTTTGAAGTATTCACCGAAGCCTGAGAAAATGAGACAAAAGGAACTGAGATTAATACGAGTAAGACTATAAATATTAGCTCTTTCATTGTCATCTCCAGATAGTAGTTTCTTTGAATGAATTACCATTACATTTCCATTGTCATCATACCGGGAATGATCGGTGAAAAGGAACTCTCACATGATTCATCAACCAGTGTTACACGATACTCCCAAATATCGATTGAATTCTCTAGAGGTGGATAATCCAAATAAGAACTGCTCAAAGCACTTACTGCACCGATGAATTCAAAAGCATTGTTTGGATAATTCCATGCAACAGGACGACGATAGATCCTGTAATACCATGGCGAACCGGGGCAACCAACATTTTCCCAATACACTTCGATACTATTGACCAGATTTCCACTTGCGCTTCCCCAGGTCGGTGCAGGTGGTGGATTTGTAGCAATGAAGGAAGCATAAATCGTATTATTGGATTGAACATTATAGAAAGTATAGCCTTCAACATTTCCCTGTGGGGATCCATTAACGAATACATTTTTGACCCGCGAAGTCCAGTTTTCAGAATAAATTGAGAATGTTTTATTTTGTCCTTCTACCACTTGCACAGAACCACTTGGATCTATATAACCACCTGATCCTTGAACACTTGCATTGATTGTATAGATACGATTAAAGTTCGCTGTTATGTCTTTGGAACCATCCATTGTAACAATAATAGATGACTGTGATCCACTTGCACTTCCACTCCAATTGCTGAATGTATAACCGGTGGCCACTGTCGCAGTCAATGTAACCTGCTCACCATGGGTGTATTGCGTCTTATTCGGTGATTTCGAAACCGTGCCTCCTCCCGAGGGATTTATAGAAATACTCAATGCATACGAGTTCTGGGTAAAGTTTGCTGTAATATTTTTCTCACTGTCCATGGTAACCACTATTTGTGACTGTGATCCACTTGCACTTCCACTCCAATTGCTGAATGTATAACCGGTGGCCGCTGTCGCAGTCAATGTAACCTGCTCACCATGGGTGTATTGCGTCTTATCCGGTGATTTCGAAACCGTGCCTCCTCCCGAAAGATTTATCTCGATATTTAATGAATAATTAGGATACTGAGTTGTAAAGTTCCTCACTTCCGACCATGCACTACTATCTGTACTCTTGATCGCTTGAATCCTCCAAAAGTACTGTGTGCTATAATCAAGCCCATTGAGATAATAACTATTTGAGCCACACGGTTGATCTCTTAACACACTCTCGTTTGTAAATGTTGAACTCGTCGCGACCTGAACGCGATAAGACGTTGCTTCAGTTACTGCACTCCATTGAAGTGTGATATCTGTCGGTAAATCGGATCCTCCATTATCTGGATTCGAAAGATCAGGAGGTGGCAAAGTAATCTTAAAGAGCTTGCCTTCACCCGGAGGAAAAGCGCTTGTAAAAGTTCCGTTTGGATTCAGAACCGCTTTTGAACAATCTTCTACATTGACTATTGATTTCTTTGATGTATAGTCAAAATATAGTGTAATATTTCTATTGTCTGATGGATGCGTCCGCCGATTAACCACATAGAAGTACTGTGTGTTGTCTCTTAGAAAATTCGCTGTTTCAACATACCTATCTTCACCAGTAACTCCAGTCGAACAGTTTGTAATTGTATTGGTATTATCCCAAACACCAGCCGTTGATTGATCATGCCAGCCTTTTGCGCCACGCCAAGTCAACGATACTAAGGTCGGTCCAAGGATTGATATTCTTTGATTTAATGCTCTGATAGCCTCCCATTTATTTCCGCCATAAGAAAGATTCTCTGGATAGACAATTCTTTCAGATCCATTACGATCGAGAATCCCAATTCCCCACGGTTTACCCACCTCTACTGGAGTCGATTGATAGAGGAAATAATTGATTCCTTTGACTCCATATGCCAATGCTAGGTTTGTCATCATGCGGAGTTCTTGGAGTGTCGGTTCACGATTTGAACCCCCATCATTTGGATTTGGCTCATACCATTCATGTGCTTGAAGTGTAATCCAAAATGGAACCCCTTGCTCATTTGAAACAAGAATATTTGGCTTAAGACAACGATCAATAAATTCACCTTGTACACCATCGGCATTCCATCCAGCATTCATCCCGTTTTGTAGCCGATTGAAGTAATCTGCTTCACCTGGGAGCGGATAATCTGATTTGATAGGATAATTGTCAGTTAGATTTTGCTTATTTCGGGTCCATAAAATGTTTCTTCTCACATAAGTAGCGATAGTATCAGGATAATCACTCTTATGCCAAGCCATATTATAATGCAATCCTGTTTTGCCCGATGAGCCTACATTATTCTGTATTATTTGTTCTGTATGTCCAACAGCATGCCATTCAGCCATATTAGGTTCGTCGCGAATTTTAAACCTAGCTAATGCAGAGTATGGTTTAAACAAATTCACCTCATTATTTATTAAGGAATCATATTGACCATTAAAGATCGAGTTACCGTCCTCATCATCAATAAATATCGCGTCGAGATAACAACTGACCAACCCATGCCAGTATACTTGATAGTCATAGGGAGTGGTTGATGTAAAACGATTTTTTTTATCAAACTCCCCTGTCGTATACGTTACATTATCGACTTCAATTAATGGTGAAGCCATTCCTTCGGGAGGCGGTGGTGCCTGGGGAGCTACAGCGGTTTTAAAAAATTTTAGAGCAGTTATTGTTTGATATGAACCATCGTTTGTAAAACGATTGGCATAAACAATCGAATCCTTAACGTTTGTTCCACACACAACTTTCACCGTAACAACAGGTGTTTGGTCTATAGTAGTGCCCGATGGTAGGCGCATTCTGACTTTTACAAAATATGGTACTGAATCAGTTTGTTCCTTGTTTGTTATTAGTCCTTTGGCTAAGAATCCTGAGTCTGGATGAACGTTAATGAGAGCGCTTCTTGCATTATTTTGATTCTGTAGATTATCTGGAAATTTCGATGCAATCTGTCCGTCATTCATCAGATCACCAATCAAATTACTCTGTGAATATTGTTGAGCATTCTCTGGGTGATATTCCCACCGCTGGCCGCTTGTTGCATCGCGTGAAATAATGCGCCGATCAATTACCAGTTTTATACCTTGAGAGGCAGCATAATCCAATGCATTTTTCGTGTCGCGTTCACTATATTGGCCTTGAAAGGTGATCATTCCCCAATTCAATCCCAGGTTTTTTATTTTTTGAAAGTCTGCCGAGGTCAGCGGATTTGTATCACCATTCGGTTTATTAAGCCATTCTGCCCCAATAATAAACTCTGTTTGTTGCGCTTGCCCCCTAGTTATACTTAGGCCTAAAAAAGTTACTAGTAAAAGTAGCAGACGCCCAATGTATCCTTTTTGTATAGGCATATTATTTTCCTCCACTTGAAAATAGATCCCACTTAAGGTATCTTGTAAATAAAAAGCCCTCAGTGCCCTTGATCAGGGCTGAACTATCACTCTCTTGGCGGGGAGTATTTTTCATCCTGTCATGAAATTGTTGACAGGACTGGGGGCATTTAATTATTAGAACATCCGAATATTCAATACACTAGAATTTTAGCATACCTTCTTGCGTGAAAAGCAATCCGGTAATTTGCATGCTTTTCGTGTCAACGTTTCTATTCAGATGCTCTATTGTTTTATTTGATCAAAATCAAAACACTTTTATTTTTCCTTTTCTATCTAACAAGTATCGCCTTCTTCGTTTCTTGTATTTGTTGATCAACAGTTAAGGTGTAATAGTAAACACCGGATGAAACCTTATTTCCTACGGCATCACTTCCGTTCCATGGTACTCGATAATCCCCAGATTCTTGCACTTTTTCAACAAGCCTTATTATTTCTCTTCCCAAAGAATCGAATATTACCAATTTTACAAGACCTCTCTTTATAATCGCGTATTCAATTGTGGTAGATGGATTAAAAGGATTGGGGTAGTTTTGACGGAGCTTAAAGTCTGTTGGAAAATCACCTAACTCCTCAACAAGGGTAAACCAAGGATCTCCACTAAGAACCACGACATACCCATCCATTGAGTATGCACCATAATCTGCTGGGACGGTTGTGCCAAAATCATTCACACCATCACCGTTGATATCTCCAAGAGATGATGTTCTATCAAAAGCAGTACTTCCCACTAATCCTCTTGTTCGAATTCCTACTCGCTGCTGGGATAGTACTTTCCCACCTAGATAGACAAATATTGCTACACCGGGTGCCCCGACTACATAACATGGAACAGCAAAATCATTTATGCCATCCTTATTGACATCTCCGATATCCGTTGCATAATGGCTGAAACGAAATGCTGTTGTGTCCGGACTCTTGAGAATAAAGCTAGGCTTCCAATCGACTGTATCCTGTCTGCCAAAAAACAATAATAAACTGATTAATCTATTACCCAAACATGAAATATCCATTACCCCATCATTATTTACATCTAAAAGATTAAAATATGGCAAGTTTTCAATATTTAATTCTTTCAATCCAAGTCTTTGATACGCGTGGCTCTTTGAGAATGTCCAATCTTTCCTCCCTAAAAATATTTCTAATGACCCCTTGAGTGTGTCTCCAGTAAGAGATCTTGAATCTGATCCTATACACAAATCTTTCAATCCATCCCCGTTTATGTCGCCTATTTTCACTTGTGTGCCAAACATTGATTTTATCTTTTCCCCTATTGCCGTAACATCGGGTGCAGTACTAAATATTGGTTTTCCGAAATACACATATACCTTTCCTTCTAACCTACCGTAATTGGGTGCACCAATTACCAAGTCATTATACCCATCAGCATTGATATCTCCTATATCCATCGCCGAACCAAAACGGGTTTCACTTAATACTCCACCGGGCAACTCAGCTGGAATAGCCAATCCTGGTATCGTGTCCAATACCAACGGATTCGAAATTGTTGGTATTCGTCCAAAATATATAAAGACTGTATCGGGAGCATAGGAAGTATATATACCTTGATGGACAATAAGATCCTTCTTACCATCTCCATTCAAGTCTCCCATCACCATGTTATCGCCACCTGAGAGAATGATGTCGGGCTTGTCATCGAGTATTCTAGGACCACCAAAATAGATAAAGGTTTTACCAATCCCCTGAGCACTCACTGCGAAATCCGGCCAACCATCTCCATTGATATCTCCCAGTCCGAGAATACCAGTACCAAGCATCATCTTCGATCCAGGCGTACCTTCTACTTCTAGAATGGTCTTTAGATATTGTGCGTTGACATGACCAGTTGATAAAATAATCAGAACTATTATTGTTAATATATATCCAACTCGATCGAATAATTGTTTCATCATTAAACACCTACCAGGTCAACAAATCACTTGAGAAACGATACATAGCTTGACATTTGTAAGTCCATATTTCAATCATTATTGTCCGAGCGCTCTTTTCAGAAGAAAATAATTTATTCATTCTTCTAGATTGTGAGCTTATGTCTTTATCCTTGTTGGATTCTATTATGTGTTTGCAGTTGGATGAAAGAAGGAGAACGGAAAGGATCAGTAGAATATAAGATTCATAGACCTGTCCGCAATAAAGATGGCAGTTCAGGTTCGTACCTTCAACAAAGTTGCTCCTCTTTACAGTCTCTTCTTTCTTCACGCGAATCAAACGGAGTACAACTCGCTATGGTGCTGGAAGAGGGTAGAAATAAAACTATTTATTGTCAATCAGGTAAACACCTGAAAAATGGAAGAAAAACACCTGAGGCGAATTTTAAGTGAATTAAGGGCTATTTTTAATTAATCTGGCCTATTCCTCGCTTTTAATACAATTATGCTTGATTGGCTTAAATTGTTCCGAAAATCATCCTTGTCGATTGGTGGTCATTATGTTGGACCGTATAGATTACTCAATAACAATAGAATGCCCATGTTCATTGCTGCATTGACCGGCTGATGCGGCTAGCGATATAAATAAAGCGGTAACCACGACAATCCGTACTTTGAACTAGGGAGGCGGATCAGGGAGCACTGTTTCACTTATCGGGGGAAAGGATAGATAAGGTTTGTAAGAACATCTCTCGCTGAAACCAGCAAAAGGCCGAGGATTTAAAAATATCCAATACGCTCTTCTCGTGCTCGCAAATCTCTAAATTGATTAACGGTGATTTGCGCTGACATCTTCTTCTCCCTCAAATCTTTGACAGCCCGAACTCTTTCAACCGCTAACTGTATCGCTGTCTCAAGTGCATCAAAGATGTCGTCATGTGCTCCATCGGGAAAATCATTCAACTCTCCCTTTACTAGAGCCATGCGTCCTTTAAGAAAGAATACTTTTCGATTTTGAAAGTATGGCTGAACTGCAAATCCTCTTGTAATCTTGTCACTCCCCCTGCTAACCTGCACCGCTGGAACTTCAGTGGTTTCGATTAAATGTTGCTCCATCGCTGCCTGATATGCAACAGCTTCAATCCCAACCAACTGACTCCCCCACTTACGGTGTGTGGCAACGATAGCTCTCGTCTGCTCGCCAAACGTGTATTTATTTCTAACAAAATCCAAGCAGTAAATATTGAAATTGTAATCTACCCCAATAGTGAAGTCTACAAAGTAATCCGCTTTGTTGCTTTTACTCGACGCTAAATCTGTACCATCTACAATCACAAGATCATCAAAGTCCACGATCGCGCCATCCGAAAACCTCTTGATGTTTCCATCTGGCGTAAACTCAAAATCATTATCCATCCATGCCATCTGGAACACCTTGTTCTTTTCTTCTGTGATCTCCTGCTGCTGTTCCCTATCAAACACCCATGGAGTTGTCGCATTCTCTAACTTCTTTTCTAACATCTTCTCGATTGGCCACATATCCGAAGCTAGAACCACCCCGTCATCGCTATGCTTAACCTCAACAAGTTTCGGAATGCCGTTCTCATCTTCCTTCATCACAAACTCATAGTGCGTCGGATACTTGATAATCGCCTTATCGATCCCGTATGTCCACGTCGGCTTGTTCTGTGTCCGTTCATAGAGATCATCACTGTTCTTCCGGGTCCCAATCATCAGTGCCCACCCCTTTTCGTCCAATAACTCAAGGATCGTGGCATTGAACCAAGACTCTATATCGTCTCGCTTCTGCTGTGTGTCACTATCGTTTTTCTCTATAATGTCGTCCGCAATGATACCGTCAAACCTGGCACCAGTAATAGCCTGACCTGTACCGATTGCTTGTAACGTGGGATCTTTCAAACTATTATTTGACCGCCTTACATAGAACATATCCTTGCTCCATGTCCCGGAAAGATCAACTTCCAGCCCTTGCTCGTCTAATCCCTTTGTCAAATTGCCGAAATCATAAATAATCCGATCGTTCGACTCAAACTGCCGGCGTATCGCTAACAGGTATTTCTGAGCTTCATTGCCTACATTGGTGATGTGCAACAATCGAATGTTGTCCTGAAGACAAATCTTTCTTACAGGTAACTCAAAACTGTATATTCTCGATTTGCCGTGCGATCGGGGGGCTAATTGCAGGTGACGACGCAACCCATAGTTCTTGCGCCATCTGTCTTGGTGAGCATAAGGCTTCAATCCTAAGTAATACTGTCCAAAAAAAGACCGATTGAAGAAACCGGCATAGATACGTACTCCTGCCTGCCAATCTCTAATCGGTCGCTTGTAACCACAATCGTTGTCTAAGGCAATCTCAAGAAGCCTGACTCTCACCGTATCAGTCAAGTGTGAACCACTCACCCTGAGAATCAAATTCTTTACTGCCTTTTCCTCTTCACTTTGAAAGTCCGATTCGTAGAATCGATATCCTGACGAAGCAAGTTGGAACCACAACTCATAATCGCTATTGGTCCATTGCTTCAACCTGAATCATTCTTCTTTCCTCCACTATTGTTTCCCTCTGTCTCAACCATCACCGCAGGCGTTAATCCAATTTCCTTGTACAATATCTCTCTAAACTTTTTCTCTCTCTTCTCTCCTTCTAATCCCTCAAGCTGTGTCTGAATCCGGACAAACCGTTCGTTACGCTCACTCTGACTAATGTTTACCTGGCCGCCATCCCCTACGTTCACTTGCATGTTGATCGTCGGATCTCCAAATCGTGGTTTCAAGCCCAACGATTGGTGTATCTCAATACTCTTGTCAATCATATCTACCCATCTGACAAGATTTTCCGTGTTATCCCTCATCGGCATACCTGTCTGGGCTTCTAACTTGAACAGCATCGCTACCCTGGTGTGCATCACGTTCAATGCATAGCGCAGATGTCCGAGATGATCGACATCTTCAAAAAATTCTGACGACCTTCTCAAGAATGATTGAATCTGTTGCTGAACTCCCAGCAAAGCGCCATACGCCGGGTCGCTCTTGTCAAGGGTCAGTTTCATTGTCTTCTGCAACTCTTCGCCAATGGTCGTAAGCTGATAGTTCAGTGTTTCTTTCAATTTCTTAACCGCTTCAGCATTGTTTGGATTAGCTAATTTCGTAGTATTAACCAATTCCCTTAACTTCGCCTTTCGAGTTGCAAATGTCCGAACACTAAATCTCTCACCAAACCGTTCGCTTGCTTTCACCTTGACAACAGATGGCGGTAATCCTGATAACAAAAGAGCATCTATCTCTTTCAGATTTGGTGAGTCAGACAGCTTCTTACGGGGCTTCTTTCTTAATACATCTTCAATCTGCATTGGCGTTTTCTTCTTAAATCCGTTTTATTCGTTTGCACTGGATGCAATAGTGCAAGTGTCTTTTTTCTGTCAATTACACGCCTACTTTACCCCAGCTTCATCGCACACAACTTACTGTCATCGACTCATGTCCGCACCAACGAGCCATCTTTCACTATCTTTTCAGATTCTTTTTCCATTTGTCTCACCGGTGAGACACTTTCCACGGATGGATTACCCATCAATTCCCGGAACACCTCATTGATGTCTTTGCCTGTTTCAATGGCTGTCCTCTTCATCCGGTCCGCGATCTGTTTGTTAGCTTCATCCATGATAATCCACAGATGGGTTTGACCACCAAAGCTGAATATCATATAACTCTTCTGCACAGTCCCACCATACTTGGAGAACATTTCATTCAACACCGCAGCTAAGCCATCGATGGTTTTGATTTCCTTCTTGGCATTATCAAGAGCACCCTTCATATCGTCAGGAAGAGAACTCTTCACAGACATATACAGACTCTCAAATGCCGCTTTGTCGATAAACGCCATCATCTGCCGGGTAACATCATCACCATACTTCGACGATAGTTGATCGAACATCCTTGTGAATTTCAGCGGGTCAATCTTACCTTTGATAAGGTTGAATCGCATATTCTGGAACTTCTGCATATCCTCATCAAAGCTCCATTCCACAATGCAGGGAACTTCAATCTTGCCGGCCACCTTCGCCGCTTTTACTCGATGACTGCCGGAAACAGACAGATACCGACCTTCCATCCCTTTTTCTAAGCGGGGACATACCAACACCGGCTCTTTGACGCCTACTTCGGTGATATTCTTGACCAACAGGTTAAACGTCGCAGGATCCTCTTCATTGGGATTCCATTCCGGCTCGTCAATCAATTCAATCGGGATATATTCTATCGATATCCGTTGCTCAACTGCAACCTGTCTTTGTTTATTACTCATACGGCAATCCTTCACCTTTCTTAAATATCATAGTGTCGCTCTCGCAGGTGTCCCTGAACCCAATCTTCTCCAACACCAAGCGAACATCAAAGGGCAATGTCTCCCTACCGTTTAACCGGTCTGGATGCAGATAATCGACCTTTATCATCATTCGCTTATTCAGGATCTCGATAAACGTGTCGAACTTGAACGGTTCATCAAATTCTAATGCGGTTTCACGAATTACATCCACAACCTCATTCTGCAATCCCAGCGACATGTTGACATCCATCTCTCTATTAATAGACTGTCTCAGAAAGTCGACGTGTGCCTTGAACGTCATATCTTTGTGATAATGCGTTCTGATATACTCTCTCGTGGGCTCTATCTTGCGTAGGGCTGCAGGGTAATCCTTCTCAATCTCTGCAAGCCACATGTAGGCTTCATCCATCGAACGATAAATAAATGGGTAATTTTTCGGAATCATTTCCCATACATACTTACGATCGGGGAACACTCCAATCAGTCCAAGATAAAGCTGCTCAACAATGAAATTAGAGGCATTTTCTCCCTCAGACGTTACAATGAATGCATGGCACTTGGATGCTTCTTCGAAATACTTCTGGCGGGGACAACTGGTGTAAAGATACTTGATACACCCCTGCAAGAATTCAGTCATAAACTTCTTCTTCTCGAGCGTCCCATCAGGATTGGGTGTTGTCATAATAATGTCAATTGGACGACCAGACGAATAGAACCGATCATAAAGCTCGAATACCTTCTCGACCCTCTTAACGCTGTTAAACCGTGTTCCGTAAAACAGTGTGAACTTTTCATGCTTCTTGTTCTTCTTCAACAGCATGTCAAAGTAGTCAATCTCCAATCCGACGGTGAGCTTCAAGGTCTTTTCGTCAAATAGATTACACAGGTCTGGAGATAAATACTTCCTAACCAGGTCTTGCGTGTTCGCATATGATTCGTCACCGTAAATGATGGAATCGCAAACCACCAATGACATTGCATAAACCGCATCATACAAGTCCCTCTCCTTTGCGAACTCTACCAATACCGGCTGACGGAATACTACAGGATACTTATACCTTCGTTTGTTGTGAATTGCCGCATGCTTCCAGAACATCCCGACGTGATGCCGGGATGTGAACATTCCGTCTGTTATGATTCTTCCGCTGGCCCAATTAAACATCTTCCAGAAATCAATCGACGTTACATGCTCGTTGGTGTTGAATCCACGACTCTCCGGAATGCCGATGATCTTCGTGCGTGGCATCTCTTCAACCTTGTCCTTGAAGTGTTCCGGCACAACGAAATAGAAATACATATCGTCATAGAATTTCGTGGCAACATCAATCATCTTCTTGTATCCGTAATAGTCGCTGTCAGCGTGAATGTTGCTCAACCCGATGTTTGGTAACAATACTATTCTCATAGCTTCACCAGCTTTATCACTTCAAATGCCTCTGCATAATGGCGGCCAACCTGCATGCCCCTAAACTGAGCAAGGATTCTTATTCCCTCACTGCTTCTGGGGAATGGATACTCCATAACCTCTGTGTAATATTCTTCCATCGCTTCAATCTTGATCTGGACATCTTTCTCTTGCAGCGTGACAAAATAATTTGGAGAAAACTGGCGACCCTGCATAGCCCCGGAGATCAATTCTGTTGAAGAGAGAATTTCGTAGGCATATGCCGCAATCAAATACGGAGACTTGAATGACCGAATGGCTACTACTGTCGCCTCAAACACAGCTCGATGGTCTTGGTTCACATCACCATGATGGTGAGTGTAAACAATCTCTGGCTGATACTCTGAGAACACCCTTTCGATGGGGCGAACGGTATCTACTAAGCACCGGTCTAAATATTTATCCGGCTGATTACCATGGTCAATTCTGGAAACACCCAGTTTCTCTGCTACCCGCTTTGCTTGTTGATTGAGCATGGATACCGTCTCGACATCAACCCTGCCATCGAAGGTTCGATCGCTTACATTGAGAACTATTACTTCATCACCTTGAGATACGTGGCGCTGGATAGTCCCTCCAACTCCAAGTACTTCATCGTCCAGGTGCGCTGCAATAACAAGAACTCTGCTCATTATCCTCTTATCTGATTTGGTCAAACTCCAGATTGCGAATACCTTCAAGGTCTGGCTGTGTCATATACGCAATCACTTGAAGCATCTCCATGTCTGCATGAATCAATTTGTCGACGGTTTCCTGAGTAACACTGAACACCCTTTGATGCTTTCTCCACAGAATGTCCTTCCTCCTTCGATATTCAAACGAAAACCTGTAAACGCCTTTGCCTCTACTTCCAGGCGCGTCAGGACTAACTAACTTGCCCATCATTCACTCCTAAGTATTGTTTGACTTTCGGACCAACTCGGAACAGAGCATCAAGAATCGAGAGATTCCTCTCTTCGTGAGACTCTGTATAAAACGGCTCAATAAATTCGCAAGAATCTATCTGGATATTGTTCTTCGCAAACTCTTCTGTATGCAGATAGGTAATCAATGCACTTTTCCCGCACACATAGACATCACCATTTACACTCTTTGTTAACTCCATCATCCACTTGCTGGGGCTATCGACTAACGGCTCCATCAAGGAACAATCCACCAACGTGTACTGTGGAGTGACCCCAAGATATTTGGAGGCCAGCAACATCGAATGACGGGAGAACGCAGCAAGTGTGGCTGGCTTCAAGTTGTAAACCTCTTCAATAACCGGCATGATCTCCTTGAAATATGGGGTCTTGCTGTAGTTCATCTGGAACGTCTTGAGATGTTTCTCTACCCATCGCTGGCTATAATCAATCTGGGCATCCCTGATCGTCAGTTCTCTGTCTCCGCTGTGCTTAATAGGAATCACCAGTGGAAATTTTTCCCCGCTAACCATTATCTCGATATGACGAAACGACCGGCCACTGTTGCGAGTAAACTGTGCTGACGACAAGATGATCGAATACTTGCAAGACAGAATCCGAGCAAACAGATACATTGGCGGAAACGGACACGGCTGATTTATCGTAACTCTTGTTTGAATCATTACTCTATCTGTTCATTATGTTGATCATTCAGTTGAAAAAATTTACTACTCGTCTGCCGGCTTCTTCTCTTTCATCTTCTTCAAAAGATTGTGAGCTTCCCAAAACTCTTCCATGCCAAGTTCCGGATCGATCTTCCCATGCTTCTTGAACATCAATACCCGTGTAAGGATGCCGACCATCTCACCGCCAAATCTCCGGTCAATCAATTCCCACCTGCCTTCAGCTCGAAACTGATTGCCAAGAGATGTATGAAAATCTACTGCCCACGATGGTATCGGTTCTGGCACAATCTTCTTATTGCTGTCCATCACACATCGCTTCTCCACATTCAGCAATTCCCTAATAACTTCAACACCGAGAGGATCTTCCCAACCCTTCGTGCATCGGCAGAGGTAGGCATTAACGAAATAGAAATGATTCCAGATATCCGGAACATTCTTTTCTGTCATTATCAATAACGATGCTGTAAGATTCATCGCTCGATCGTCCCAGCAATCTTCACCGGCAAATACCGCCATTCGCATCGCGATGTAATAATTGTTCATCGTGTTCGACATGACGTTAAGCCAGTACATCGAATCCTGTAATCGGCCCAGCCTGAGAGCTTTTATCCAAGCTGATACACAGTCTTTTGATCCCTTCTTATCGTCTTGACCAGTTGTCTCTGTCATGTCCGTAAACTCCTCTTCTCCAGCTTTGACAGCTCGGCTCCCACCGAACATATCGTCTTGTTCACCACTACGCTTTCGTCCCATTGTCCCTCGTTCTGTTTTGTGTTATGATAGTAATGATAACTATTATAGTGTGAGATGGTAAGCTCTTGTCAGTTTATATTTCTACGCATCTCATACAACAGCCTGCCTTGATACATCATTACACGCTTGATACGATTAACTGGCATCATCGCGACTATCTCTGCAGCATTTAGGCGACCTGCGACATCAACAAGCCGGTAATACATATGCTTGCCAAACCCGTTGAGTTCTGGTTCGTAAAACCCACTGAGGAAAGTTACCCTGCGTTCAATCATATCATCAAGCAAGAACATGATGCCTACCTTCTTGTCCTTCCCATAGAATGTGACAACCCTCAATGCTGAGATCCGCTTCAGGTATCCAAGCACTCCAACGAACGATGCAAGGAAGTCCTCATTCTCAAATCTGGATTCCGCACCCAACCGGCCAAACGCTAATCGCTTCAACAGGCTGATATCTTCCAACGTGAAGACACCTTTCACGTTGTAGCCAATCGTTTTCTCGTACTTCAGTGCTTCATCTATGATCTGCTTGTCCTTCTTCGATTCTTGGAACAAACCAACATACCACGACAACGTCGATCTGCTGGGCAAAGGAAGAAATGCCTGCCTGTCTTCCATTTCCGACATCCCAGGCAATGCATCAAGGCTATACTCGAGCATTAACTTGTTGTTCTCCAGCCATTCATGCATTCGCAGAAAAGATTCTTCCGATACCGGAAGACGATATCCTTCTCCCCAATACTGGCCAAGCACCTCCACCCTGTCCTTTATCCGACATAGAGGCAAAATTCCGTGAGGTCTGCTGCCAATAGAAACTACCAGCGCGAATACCTCTGTGAACGCAGGGGACAGCCCTGCTAACTTATATTCAATTCGATCAACTAATGCTCGTGACTTGTTCAGGCTCTCATACGCAGTCTTTATCCAAGCTAAATCCAACGTCTCAAATACCTTCATACAGCCTCTCATAGCAATACATTGGAACACCGGTGAATTGCATGTCACTTTTAACACGATACATCGGGGACATGGCTGAGACCTTGCTGCAACCAAGCGTGCAGGCGATATCAACGTACGTTATATACATATACTTGCCGAAATTATTATGACCACTGTCAAAGAATCCCAGCAAGAATGTCAAACTCCCGTCAATGCGATCATGGCTCAAAAATGCCACACCGACATTCTGTGCCTTAATCGTGTAGTTCACTACAACCAACGACTTAACAGATGTCAAATACCTGCATAAACCCAGGAACGATTCTGCACGATCAGATTCGGTAATCCTGGAGTTCGCTCCTAACCGTTCCCGGCTGAACAATACCAATCGTTCAAAATCCTCTTCGTCAAATCCGTATTTCACACCAAAGTCTGCAACCTCATAATATACTGCCGCCTTCTTCAAGTCCCTGCGAGCGTCTGACCGATTGAACATATGCAAATAGTCAGACATTCGAGAAAACGAAACAACAGACGATTCAACAGGCATCTGCCTCATACCTGGACGATTCTCTCTACAGTATTGGATAGCTACGGGACACTCTAACCGCTCCTGCATTTCATTCCATACTTCATTTGAGAATGGTAGAACATACCCCTCTGCCCAAAACTGTCCAATCATCTCCGTCCGACCACGAAACTTGCACAGGGGAAGCATGCCAATCATTTTGTCGTTCTCTAAGGCAACAAGTGCATGAATATCCGTAAATGACTTCGACAAGGTTGACAGCTTGTATTCAATTCTATCAACAAGACGACCTTCATCTTTGCCGGCAAATCTTCTGATTGCCTCTGCATCAAGTATAGTCTCAATCGTCATATCAAACCCACTCTCTGCAGAAACGGCAATTCATCTTTCACACGTTCTCCGATGTCTGTCCGATAAACTTTGTCTTGGAACGATACCTTCTCTGCACCACTGAGCATATTGAAACGAGCTTCATCTATGGTGTTTCCATTGCCGACAACACACATTACCCAGGGATGAGCGACAAACAGCTTGCTGTCCCTCGCTGTGACGTCTCCAAAGGTGTGATGGCAATTCAATTTGTCATATCCACGAATCTCCGAACCTAGCTGACACAGATTAGGGAACAACTCATGATACCCATATCCACACACAACAAGGTTCGCTCCTACTGCATATTCCTTCGTGTGAACTAAAAGTGTTTCATCCATCTTCCCGTTAGCTACACTGAGCAAAAACTCTCCATAAGCTCCACCAGACCATTTGAGCAATGACGTCATTATGTCGGTAATCGGGACTCCGAACCGGCAAGTGAATTCTAGCGCATACACAAGACCGAACTCATCGACGATACAGTTGACATCAATCAATCCTCTGTAGTTCTCGAGATACCGTGACGCTTCTTTGGACTGCAATAGAGAATCCATCAATTCCTTCACGCTCGGTGTCGGGGAGTAAACCGCTACCGTCCCCATCTCTGGGACAAGTATCCCCATGTTACCATTGAACATATGCTTATGCTCGAAGTTGGTGACAGTCGGAACAAATCGTTCACCATCGTAGTATGCTGAGAATGCAACCTCAACACCGCACACCCTTTCTTCTAAAACAACTCTGCCATCCTTAGCATCTCTCAGAAAGCGAATTGCATCATTGGTGTCGTTAAACACCGCTGTTCGCATTGGACGATTCGTTGTGCTAAATTTCACAACCACACTTTTCATCTCTCCGGATTCAAGATATCGAATAGCATCTGCGCTCGATTCAAATACCATCCACTTCGGACATTTAAACCCGCTCTCTGAAAATATCTTACGACCGACATTCTTCTCTTCCATCTGGAAACCAACTACTCCTGAACCTACCGTCGGGATTCCTCTTGCTCTGAACTCTTCGACAATACCACAAGTGTTGGTGTACGTATTGCACGACACAACAAGGTCCCACTTCTTATCCAACACGTTGCTATAGTTGGGAAGAAATCCAAGCGTACTACCCCAGCGAGAAGTGCCATAATGGTCATTCGTCGCAAATATGTCATGACCCTCGTGAGTCAACACCTGGGCAAGTGCATCCGAAATATTTCCATGATCGAGCAACAATATTCTCATCCAGTTACCTCAACAATGTCAAAGTCTCAAAACCGTGAACGTGCGAATGGTCGAGACGAACTCTGTCTGTAAGGTCAAGCGCCATCTCCAGCATGTGCTTCGGACAGGGTAGATGCCATCTGTCGAGACGTGCACCTGTCCGATGAGCCATACCATAACTATTGAAGTTCAACACACACGCAACCTTGCAGAGATCGAACATCTTCTCTAATCTGTTCCATACCCATTCGTACGGATTCTCCGATACCAATGCATAGGACAACAACCCGCTTGAAAATACGAAATCACAGTTTTCACCACCGAAGTCCAAAATATCTCCGTGATAGTACAACGCATCAGGAAACTCTGCCTTACCAACATCAAGCAGCTCCTTGCAGAGATCCACACAAACATATCGAGACACCTTAACTTTATCTTTGACGAATCCATACAAATCCATTCGCCCTCCACCTGCATCAAGTATACTGCAGCCATCGAACAACTCTACCTGTTTGACTAACTCTGAGATCAGGTGAAATTGGAATCCACTGTTGGGCCATACTACCGCATCAATACTGCGAGCTCCATATTGGGCTATCATGTTTTTATGAAACTCTGCAGGATGAACAAAACTTTCCATAGAATATTGAGTTGAATATGGGATGTTGAACAGCACTGAAGACTCTGAGGATTCGATAGGAGCCGCCAGAGAGCGACAGCGTTATGAAGGGATTAATCAAGCTGCATTTGCTTTATTGAAATCAATGTTGAGCTGGTCTGCACACACATAACCGAACTTCCTCACAGACTCACGCCACAAACCATGCCGGGAAACGATGGCCGCAAATTCTTCTATGTCGTGATCGAGAATAACAGGATTACCTTTATCGTCAAGGGAGGCATGGCATAGTTCATGGTCAACGAGCGCAATCCGTTCTTTATCAGTAAGCACAATCCATTGCTTGTAGCTTACCTCCATCACGAATTGATAGCCGGTAATAAATTCGTCCTTCTTACTCTTCTTCGACATCGAAGCCCATTCCTGCATCTTCCCATCGTTGAACAGATAGAAAATCGGAATATCATTCAAGTGCTGATGATGTTCCTTTATCAGTACTTGGGCTATTTCAGCAACAGCCTGAGCTTCAAAATATCTGGGCTTTACTTCTTCTTTCTTTTTCTCTGTATCTTTCTTCTCTGCCATCGTATCTTCGTTAGTGCTGTAGTATGGTGTGTCCTTCATTGTCAATTTATGGTATGATATATTGAATGTCAACAATAAATGTATAGAATATTGAACCTTTTACCCACACTACTCCACATTGATAAAGATGCGATTTCCACTCACAACGACCTTCTCGGTGGTGATATACACCCCCTTAATCTCTCTGCCCCTTTGTGCAGGCTCTGCGGTCGCGATCATTTCATACCAGCCGGACAATCCGATCTTTTTCGTAGCCTCAGTTAAAGAGACCTCAGTCTTGCCCTTCTCGTTTGAATTGGCTATCGACACGACTTCCCGATCTGTCCTTTCTTGTTCTTGATTGCGGGCAGAGGTTCCGCTTTTCTCATCGACACTGTATTTGGCATCAACAACAAAACCACCCTTTGCATTGTGAGGTGAATTGTATCGCGTATCTCCCTGCTCATTCAAGGACTTCACAAGATCCACCCTTGTCAAATCGAGCAATCCCAGCAGCTTCGCCTTTGTCTTGTTCCACCCCTTGCCTTGCACATCGACATAGGGAATGATAATTTCCAGCTTAGAGATGCTTCGACCGGCTACTTCGCTTTCTGTGAACGCTCCAGACTCGATATACACCTCAAATATTTTGATGTATCGATATGCCGTCGCTCTCTCGATGTCAACATCCGAGTTCTCGGTCCATTCACTAAAAGAATTGAATCCCAACACCTTATACCAACGATTGTCCCGAATATTCTTCAATCGCCTTCCCAGACTGAAGAACAACAACAAGATGTTTTGCTTCTCATCCAGAATCCTCCTCTCTTCATCAAAAGCCTGCTTAATCTCCTTCTTCGATAACACTGAGCCAACATCTTCTGTGCTTACATTATCCAGCGGATGTACTCCAGCTACCTTGCTAATTTCTTTGGTTGTCTGAACCATCTAATTGCTTCCTTTCGGCATAAAGAATGTGATACAACTTGCTAAACGAATCGAAATCAACTGCATGCTTTTTCTCAAACTTCTTGCGTCCCAGCCTTTCCACTTCTCTGTGATGATCTACACAGAGAGGAACAAGTTTCTGATCTGTCGCCTTGTGGCCTGTGCCGCGTCCATCAGACTGATTACCGTAATGATGAGCCTGACCTGGCATCCCATCGACTATACAAGGCTTACCGCTGACAAATATCAAATACTCTTTGTCCCTGAATCCAACAATCTCTTTAGTCTTCAATATTCACACACTCGTGACAACGGATCTTCACTGCTCCATCCGCATCCCTGATAATATCAAATGCTTTATCGTTACCTCTTACCTTCGTGAGAAGGTATCCAAGGCTGTTTGCCATGTGAATACCTGCCCATAAAAAGCTATCGCCATCTCCATCGCAATATGTCCATACAAACAAATCCGGATTTGCAGCAATGGATTTAGGCAGTTCTGCTGCTTCTAGCAATGCATCGATAATACTAAACACGCCTGTTTCAGGCATGTAAAACTGTCCAGATCGAAGAAGCACACCTGCTTCAGCATAAAATGATTTATCATCCTTAATGTCCATCATTCACTCCGTCATTGTTGGAATATTACTATCTGTCGCTCATCACCTTGACGGGCAACGACATACTTGCGGCCGGTCATTCTCTTCATCAATGATACATCTGCTGCTGTTGGCCTGTGATATATCGTTCGATAATCGTCCGAGTAGTCCCCAGAGTGCCGAAACGGAATATCCAATTTCAGCAACAAGGATAGGACTGCATATCGCTCTGGAATATCAGCAAGAGGATACTGCTGGACCCACAACTTCCTGAACAAATCGAACAATTCACCAAACCATGGCGACGGTTTCTTTAGTTCTGAATTATCTGCCATAATCTGTGAATGTGCCTTTCGCAATAACTTCTCGAAATCGCTTTCTACTGCTGCCACATCATCCATGATGATAATCCTCCAATCCAACAAATTTGCGGTATACGTCATTCACAACTCGACGACTGTTGGCATCTATAATGTCGCATATATATCCGCCTCCATGCGCCTTCTCTATCGCAATAGTGGACACCCTGCGGATAGCACCACCATCGAGTTTCTCGAAATACAGTATTCGATCATGCTTGAGCAATAGCCAGTGACCACCCTTAAACACCGACACCAACGGTCGATCAAGATTGTTTTTGATTCTGCGAACTGTCCGATTCTTGAGTACAAATGTTTTAAACGATTCCTTCATCTATTCTCCTTTCCTTAAAAACAAAGCTGATATTGTTCAACGACCTTCGATCCTGATCGGACCGATGGGAATGGTATTGCTTCTACTCCCTCAATTTCGGGATCTGCTGCAATCCTTCGAGCTATATTGACGTGATAATCCTCTATCAGCTTTTGCTCTACATCGTCTTCATCCAGCAGCCCTTCAGTCCCCATCTTATGCGATTTGATGATCTCACGTGCCATCTTGTAGAAATCTACCTGCACCTCTTCCTGATCGATGAGCTTACCATCCAAGGCCAAATCGCTGGACTGACCCTTCAAATCTATAATCTCAAACAGTTGTTTCTGGTCAATTCCACCATCCGTGTAAAGCATAAACACGTCAATGTCCTCTTTCGACGTGAACCGGTGCACCCTGTCGATAGCCTGTCTGGTCGTGCTGTGGTCCCACTCGTAATCCGTCATTATCACTGCTGACGCATTGTCCAAATTATGTCCAAGATTCACAGCCTGTATGCCAGCCACCAACACGCTAAAATTCTTTTTCTTGAAATCTGCAATTAGCATGCTGCGCTTAACTGGTATCGTATCAGCGTTCGCTACTTCAGATCGAATTCCATACCGTGTAAGCAACTGCTTGATGAAGTTCATATTATCCTGCAGTGCACTAAAAACTACAACCTGCTTCCCTCGGTCAACGTATTCTTTGACCTTCGTGAGGACAAACATCGCTTTCTCTGTGTAAGGGGATTTACCTGCTTCCCCAAGAAAGAACTCGTGCTCTTTACCCGGCGCCGGCTTCCCTTGCAATAGCCGGGAGTTTGGAATGGTTGCCGTCAATCTCAGTTTCCACAATAGCCCCAGAATCATCTCTTTCATCTTAACTGCATCATCTTCCATCTCAGTGTGATGCGAAGCTTTGAACCATTCCGAAAAATTCTTAATCCACCAATCATATACCCGCTTCTGGTCTTTGGTGAATCCGACTTTGATTCGATGGACATTTTTCTTCACCAACGTTTCACCGCAATCAATCTTCAACCTTCTGACGATCGACGGGGCAAACATTTTCCAGAGCAAAGGCAGGTTGCCAATCTCAGGAAGCAGCTTCTTCCGGCCTTTCGACAAGCTCTTTCTAAATTCTTCTGCCACATATTCAAAGACGCCAAAATCATCTAAGAATTTTTCCGTCCCGCCAACATACCGATACGGAAACCTTGGGCTCCCATCACCAAGCGTCCAATGCAACAACCAGAACGCATCAGTAATCCAGCCCTTGATTGGTGAGCCTGATAATAATAGCCTGTTCTTGGCATGCAGCGACCTCACCGCTATACCCTGCATGCTGTGTTTCGATTTGATCTTTACCCCTTCATCGACAATCACAGTGTCAAAGGCATGTTTGAGGTAGGAGAACATTCCCTTCACCCTGCGTAGCCAACAATGGTATCCGCACTTCTTACAGGATCTTCCGTTCCACCCATCGTATCGCATTGCCTTGCAGCGTGGACAGAGAGCGTTCCACTTCTCGTCGTAATCATCCTCAACCTGGATTGCTTTGCCAAACTCAGGAACCAGCTCATCCAGCCTGCGCGATCCCTTGAGCAGTTCATAATGGATTATCCAGTACCCAGATTTGGCGTTCTTGATTCGTTTCACATCACCGTAGCCACGAATTTCCTCCAGATGAATTCCAAGCGACTTGGCTTCCTCAATCCACTGGTATTTCAAATCCTGCGGACACACCACAAGAGCTTTCTTCGCATTCCTGACCTTTGACCATGCCAGCGATCCTCTACACTTTCCTAAACCCTGCTCCCAGGCCAATACACAGGATTCTTTCATGCAAAGCCGTGACAAATCTTCTATCTGAAATTCCAACAACGTGAACTTCTCGAATTCTTCCGACTCCAAACGCTTACGAATCCTCTGATACAATTTCGGTTTCTTCGACTTCACGTCAAGAGGATCCGGAACATCGAAATGATTGATCATCAACGAGATATCTTCTTGCGACTCAGAGAAATAACACCCACCGATGTCAACCAGCAACGCCTTCTTCGTCTTAATCATTTCAGTCTTTAACCCGTTTGCGCCGCGTTCTTTTACGTAGTGGACCTGAACGTCTGTCGAAGAAACATTCACATCGTATTCTGCTCCAGACTCAAACTGGAAATTTCCATTCTTGCCTCTATGCACAAAACTACGTGTGCATTTTATCTTGTCGATCAGCTCCAAATATCCTAGCCGCTGTTGTGGCCTCAACGGATACATCGGAGTCAAAATGAATTCTGCATCTGCTACCGCCTTGTTTATGGCTTCCAATGCCCCATGCGACATTGTTACCAGTGTCTTATCCTGAACCATCGCAAGCAGGTCACGTCTATCCTGCGTGTTGAATGCGAAATACGATGGAGCCAGTCCATGCATCGATTTCAGTATCGATCGCTCTCTTTGAGAGTATTCCTTCTGGAGAATGTATTCCAAATAGTTCGACAGGTGAACGGTCAACCGCCCACCGTTAAACTCGATGTTGAATTTCTGCTGTTTCTTCTTCTTGCGTTCTGCGTATTCTGCATGGGCAGCTCTGAACCGCTTGTCGTTTTCCTCTATCGCTTCCTTAGTCTCGTATGAGGATGTCCACAGTCTATGGAACTGCCTAGCCTTGATAACAGCACTCTGAATCAGACCGAGTCGATAATCCACATCTACAGCGTTCATATCGACATCCAAATCATGTTCACTAGCGTCAGCGTAGACTTTCTTCTTTGCAAAGAAACATAGAACAGTCTCTACTTTGGAATGTGGAAGGAAGGCATTTCGAATTGTCGCTGCCATATACACCCGGTCATTGATCTCGTCAACCTTTGACAAGGAATTTTGCCAGGAAGTCTTCTGAACAAGAAATGCCCCATGACCATTGCTGGCCAGCAGGTTAATTCCCATCAGTATCGTTGCTTCCTGAGACTCTATAGACTTGTCATCTGATCCTGTCAATTCTGGCGACTTCCAGAACAGGCTGAACGGAGGATTCAAGACAACAACATTGGGCCGGAAATCAACGCTCAATAGAAATGGATACAACTCAGGCAGATTTGCGTTCACAATCCGCATCTGTTCGGTAGGCTTCGGTATATTACCCTTGTCGAGCTCAATACCAAGTGTCACTGTCTCCGGATCGCCGTCGTCGACAAATGGCTGTAACAGGTTGCCATTACCTGCTGTCAAATCAATGACACATCCAGTGGAGAAGGACAACGAATTAAAGATGCATTCCGCTATCTTCAATGGTGTGAAATACTGCTGCAATCCTTTCTGGTGAGAATTGCGGCTGACGAATATTGATTCGTCTTGCTCGAGAAGCTCCGCCGTAACGGTAGACCTTTTCATCTTAACGGGCATGGCCACCGCCTTCCTCGAGCAGGCAAACAAGACGTCCCATCGTATTGCTTGCAGAGAGTATTCTATGCTGAACCATTCTCTTCCTCATATAGCTTGTTGAACTTTCATGGCAAAAAATTACTGTTGAACCTTCTTCAATCGAACCAGGCGAGTGTTATGCAAGCCGCGACGAACCACAATTCCTTCACCAACTTCGCAAGTAGGTGTAACCACGAATGAATCGACAGACCGACCACGATGATCTGTCAGTCCCGTCATTACTGTGACACCACCATTCGGTGTCGAGATGAAAATCTTCTCTTTCCCTTTCAGTATAATTTGTTCACGCTCCATAATGTTTCTCACTTATTATTTTTGATGGAATAAATATATCCTTGTTGAATAGTGAAGAAAGAGGTTTTTATTAGCCACTGGGATCGTTTATAGACAACGATTGACTAATGGCGAATGGAATTAGTTGTGTCATGCTCTATGACAACTGTTCTCACATTTTGTTTGAACTGACATTTCGTGCAAGCGACGAACTTTCCATAAGCGCTTCGCTTGACATGCAGCAGCCCGCCGCATTCACAATACCTGACGGCATTTCCCTCTTCAATAATCTGGCGAATCCTAAGACCAAGATTTGTCCTCCATCTGAAATCCCTTGGTACCCTGAACCAGGTCATCAACCGTTCGCTGATTCCGTGAAGCATGCAGACGCGAATGAATTCCTCTCGGTAGTTCTCCATTCTGGGGATGGTGCTATACACCCGAATGGTTACTAGCGTAAGTTTTTTGTCGTAGGCAAATTCTTTCGATACAAACGCATTCAATATGAACGAATCACCAAGCGCTTCCTCGATCTCTTGCCGTCGAATACATTGTAGGTCTCCCATCCAATTTACTTCTCCCAATGTTCAATGAAACAGAATGCCTCAGCTATTGCCCCATACGACTCTAAATGAGATACTTTGTAGCCAATCTCCATCAATGCCGATGCCTCTTTTGTATAAGACATCTTCCGTGGCAACCATACCCTGTTAATCATTATCCTGAGCCTTTTCGCTTCTTCAGGGAAATACTTGAGAAACCTTTTCAATTTTGTTAACGACTGCCGGTCAAGGTAGCCCTTGACTTCGACATACACGCCCTCTTCCGGCAAATAGAAGTCCGGTTTGTAAAATCTAATACCTCTCTTCAATCCTACAAACTCAAATTCTTTCGGTTCATACCTGAACTTTATCTTTCTGAATCTATAGTATCGAACTACGTTTGCTTCCCACGTCGAGCGGACATAGAACCCAATGTCATCCCGCTTACCACCTGAACCAATCCCGCCTCGTCTGACCAATCGCTGCGAGCTTCCTATCATTTATTAGAGCCTTTCATAATCTTCCTCGCATAGTTGTTCACAGGGTCCTTGCCCAGCTTCAAATCAGTTCGCACATTCCCAATACCACGATTATAGCTGGTTAAGGCCAACATCAGGTTTCCCTTAAAATACTTCCTCAACTGAGCCAGATACTTAATCCCGCATTCCACATTCAAAAACGGGTCTTTAAGTGTCTCACCGGTGAGACACTTTTTCCCCAAAACGTCTTTGGCTGTCGATAACATTACCTGCATCAGGCCAACCGCCCCTTCTGAGCTTGTGGTTTCGGCATTCCACATGCTTTCTATGTCGATCATCTTATGAATGATGGACAAATCGAACTCGTAGTGCCTTGCACGACTAGCGATGAACAGACACAATTGATCTTCACTCGATAGCGCATTCAGATGCAGCGTCTGATCTGCTGGCGACACCGCTGAGGTGAGCAATAATAGAGATAGAACGATAACGACTGGCTTCATGACAATTCTCCCTGATTAATTTTCAACGACAGCTAATTCTATCGGCACAGTGACCTCTTGGCCACTGTACTTGTCTAATACCATCTCCTGCAAAAACCTTGAAGGCGCTAATTTCTTGTTGAATCGAACGAGATAGTATGACACGTATACCCTGTCGATTGCCCTGGTAACGGCTACATAACACAGACGTCTTTCCTCCTGAATATCCTCTGCCCTGGCGTGAGGCAATACACCCTCGGATACTCCAGCAACAAAGACGATCGGGGATTCCAACCCCTTTGAGCGATGAATCGTCATTATCCTGACTGCATCATAGTCATCCTTGCTGCTCTGAGCTGCAATCAGATTCTTCACAAAGTCCAAATACTCTTGAATATCAGTAAACGCCTCAGCACTGGACTGCAACTCATTCAACATCTCGATTCTGTTCGAGGCGTCAACTTCATTCTTCTTCAACCAATCATCGTAACCGAACATTTTGCGAATCATGGAAATCGCCTTGCCCGGATTTGCCCCAGAACAAGAGCCGCGTATCAGTTTCAATTCAGCTGCGAATGTCGAGGCACTTTTATTCATATACGGCTTCGGGAATCCACCATAGCTTAATGTCTGAATGAATGATGCGCCGCCTCTGGACTTGTACTCGAAACTTTCCAGGAACACCTTGCCCAGAAATCGATTCGGTTTGTTATATACCCGCCTGAATCCTTCAATGCTGTCTCCGGTAATCAAGGACAGGTAGGCAACCATATCCTTGACGTTGGCGCTTTCGTAGAACGTGCCATCTAACGCTCGATAAGGAATCTTGTTCTTCACGAACGCTTCTTCGAATGGACGGGACTGTGCATTCGTCCGCGTCAATACGATGATATCTCCATACTTCGCACCATCCGTGTACAAGGCCTTTATCTCATCTGTGATAGCATACGCCTCAGCATTGTCTTCCATGAAACTTCCAGTAAAGGATATCTTGCCTTCCCCGCGCGTAGACTGTGTTCGCTGGAACGGATACTGAGCATTGGCAATCAAGTCGTTACCCATCTCGACAATATTCGATGCACTCCGATAGTTATGAAGCAACTCAATCAGCTCCGCTTTTGGGAAGTGTTTCTGGAATTCAAGCGATAAGGTGACATCAGCTCCCCGAAATCCAAAGACCGCCTGGCGCGGATCACCGACGACAAATAAATTCTTATGCTTCGATTGCAGCATCTCGATCAGCTTGAACTGAACACGATTCGTGTCCTGAAACTCATCGACTAATAGGAACTTGAACTTCTCGGCATAGGTGTTCAGTATGTTGACCTTATCGCGCATAAGAAAATATGTCTGCCACAACATATCATCAAAACCGATATAACGGTGATCCTCTCTCAACACTTCATACGTCTTGAAGAAATCAACAAACCAGCCGATAATGCCAAGTGCCGATAACAATTCATCCATCAGCCCTGACTCAATATCATCTACCGACAAAGCCTGGTTCTTCACCCATGAAATCCCCCTAGCCGCATTGGCGATATTCACCAAACTATCTTCAGGCAAACCACACATCTTCAATGCTTCCTGAATCAGTTTCCGCTGTTCGTAGTCCTGCATGATCTCATACTTATGCATGTGAGGTTTCCAAAACTGGATATTCGCTCTCAGGATCTTGTTCAACTGACTGTGCATCGTCCCGATATTCAGGCATTCCGTCTGTGCGTCACCAATCCCCACGAGTAGACGTTTCTTCATTTCGTCTGCTGCCGCATTGGTGAAGGTGAATGCTAATATCGATTCAGGTGACTCCCCGCGCTCAACCAGTTTCTTGATTCGTTCGGTTGTGCACCGCGTATTGTGGGTGACTGTAAAATCTCCCAACAGAAACCGTCCGTCACCCGATAACTCGAATCCGAAATACTCACCGTACCCGATAGGTTCTACTACAAAACCTATCCGTAGCACATCTTTTACTTGCAAACGCACCCGAGGTTTTTTCCGTTCGATTCGGCATGGCAACTCCATAAAATCACCTGAGATTCCAATCCTCCAGTACAATCCGATAAATCCAGTCGATTTTATAGTTGACACCTTTGGACGAGCATGGACATAATAGCCTAAGCTTCGAGCAAGGAACACAATGTCGTCCTTTAGCTCTGTTCGTTTGGTCGCAATTTCATAGTAACCATTATTATAGTAACCATCTGAATCTATGAGCCCCGCAAGCAATCTCAAGCGCATACTTCGGCTATTCAACAAATACGATCGGGGAATTCGCTTGATGCCTTTAACTACAAATTTCCGTATTTCCGCCTTGAAAACATTCGGCACGGATCTGTGATGCCAGGCCAACGATATCCTCATCACATTCATGCGACGCTTGTCATACGTTGTCTTGCATGGAAGCCGATTCAACTGAGCAAATCGAAAAAGTACATATTCTATCTCACGATCTTCAGTGGTGAAACATGGATTGAGCGTATCCCCATCCCCAAGCCACAATCCCATGATGTAGGGATCGACATCCACATCCTGCTCAGGGAAATCAATACCTATTCGAAATAGCTTGTGCTGTTTCTCAAACATTGTCTTCCCGTTACAATTGTGTGTACGCTTCAAATACTCGTTCAGGGGAATGTCAACCCACCCTCCGTGCTTCTTTGCCAAGGTAAGGATATGCGACTCATTGCATACCCACGGAACACCTTTGGTCGGAACGATTCGATACATGCGATCTATGCCGTTAGTTACCGAAAGTACGACTCGTGGTCTCGAATCCGGTCCCATCAGGGAATCACCCGGGCGTATGTCTTGAACAACTTTCGTGAAACCATCAAACATCAATACTGGCGTGTCCTTTCCAAGACACTTTCCACTGCCTGCAGCAGCAATAACAATCACTTGCCCTTTGTAAAAATCTACGGCCCTCTGTTGGTTCTCGTCTAAGTGCATCAAGCACTCCTTTCCTTGTTAAAAGAAGGGTTCGTTTCTCATTTGAATGTACCGTGTGTTCCTTCTTTGCAGCCTTGCCCAAATCCGTTTCCCACACCTGCCTTCTATTGACATCGTGTCTACTCCCTGACCGGCTCGCTTCCGGATGTTCATGACATTCGTGGCAAATATTACTTTCTTATCCATCTCTGCGAGTTCTTCAAGAAGTGCATACACCCTTTCATATATCCACGACTTCTCCATAAAATCGAAGAACGAAAACTCATCCCACATGACGACTTCTGCCAGCTTAAAAACATTCATCACGCGAGATTCATCGTTCGTTTCCCAGCTCTCCTTGATCTGCTTAAAGAAAAGAGACTCGTTGATATACAACGTGGGAATCAATCCGCCATTCTGACGATTGCTCGCTGCCGCTAACAACTTTGACTTTCCGGTATTATTATCACCATACAGGCAAAGCCACGTTCTATCGTTTGCAGGATCTATATTGGATAGTTCGTCGAAGGCTTCTTCTGCACCGCGAACCCTCGTCAAATCGGCAAACTTTACCGTCGCATGTTCTTTCGGCAAACCGGCCTGAGTATGAAGTGCTAATATTCTAGCGCGTCGTTTCTCCTTCACTTCGTTCGCTTTAGTCTCTTGCTCGATCCTGAGATCCTTGGCTTCACACGCCTTGCAGATCCCCTGCCGCCACTGCTCTCCTGACGAACCAAACATCTGATTCACAGTCGGAAGCCAATTATCGTTGACAAAGCCGCAGACTTCACACTTCCACCCTTCGGTCGGTTTGTTATCCCAATCTACTACAGAAGCAACGTCGCTTATCGCTCTAATTGTATCCTTCATTTGTCCTCTTGCTTCCGTCATTCGCGCCTCTGCTCGTAGCAACCGATTGATTCTGCAGAACAATTTTCAGGTAGTTGTGATTCTTCAAAGAGTGCATTTTCCTGGCGACCATATAGTCTATCGCACCGATAAATCGCTCTCTGGTGAATGCGAAATCTACCCCTTTGGATTTTGCTCTGTTCGATGAATACATGTCTAACAGGCTGGTGACGATTGCCATATGCTTCAATGTCGCTAGCTTCATATCCATCTCGATCTGCCTCTTCGACCTGAACATGCTGATGTAAGAAATCATCTTACCGCGATCTTCACCAAACTTTGCATACGTAATCCTCAACCGTTCGCGAAGTTCTTCTTCGTCTACCTTCTTGACGAATGTGGCAACATCCTGGATTCTTGATATTGCTCTCGCCAAGTCCGGTTCCTGTATCTCCTTCCTGATAACACCAACAACTTGAGCAAAATCGTCGTCGGTGTAAGACGTGCCGTAAAAGTATTGATTGGAAAATGGTATAAGCAGCAATCCACCCTCTGCGATTTCAACTAAACCGGATTCAATCAGCTCAGACATCGATTCTTCAAAAATAGGCTCGTCGATTGCCAGTCGTTCTCGAATCTCCGCTTTGGAGATAATGTGTCCATTGACTAAAACACCCTTCACTGCCATATCGTTAGAGATGACCAACAACTTTACAAACAACCCAAGCGAGTGTTCCGTCAGTCCAAGTATGATTTGATTTGTCGGGAGCTTAATATTTTCAGATTTCATTTGCCTCCTCCACGAACACCTCTGCGTAGCGCTTGCTCCAATCATCAAGGCGCATTGGCATAATCAAGATCAACAGCTTCTCCTTGACTTCTTCGTTGGGGCGAATTACGATTGCACTTGTTGCCTGACCAGTAGCGAACGACATTGCGAGGCTTGGTGTATCAATGACGCTTAGGGCAGTGTCTAACAACCTGGCGTTCACGCAGACCAGTACATTGTGTTCAAGGTGTCCATTGTCCGATGGAAACCAATGCGACGCTTGGCCACCGAAATCTTCATCCTGCGACTTACCCAAAACTTTCCCCTGACTGACATACAGTTCGATGGACTTTGAATGACTTGAGGAATATATCTCGCAAATACGACGCAGGCTGTTGATCTCATTTCGTCCGACAACGACGGTGTTCTCTGCAGCCTTCACATGAGTATCGATCATCTCTCCCACTTCCGGGAAGCCAGCTTGATTGCGAACAGCTTCAAACCTGCCTTCTTCGAAGGTAAATCCAAAGACATTTTCGGTCGAGTACAGATGATAGTCCACACCGGTCAACCCAGCAATCAGTGAACATGAATACTTCGGAATATCAATCAATATCTTAGCTCCAACTTCAGTCTCACAATCGAATCGACATAAGAGATGTCCATTTGAAGCGATAAACCGTATACCGTTCTCGATAGATACTATCCGAATGTTTGTCAACATCTCCCTCGTTGAATCTTCTTCTGCAAAAAGAGATGTTTTCTGAAGCGCGCGGCGAAACAGACTCCCTGATACGGCGGTGGTCACCAATTCCTTCAAATCTAAAAATTCAATTTCCTTCTCAGGTGTGCCACCCTTAACCTTATATTTCTTAGCTTCTTGGACAACAACCAACGCCCCCTCTTCGATAGTAATTGAAACATCACCATTCAGGCTTTTCATGGTGTTGAACAAAATCGAATGTTCAACTACTATCGAACCTTTCCCTTTCCCAGTTCCTTGCATCGTGCGTGACAGCTTCACTATCGAATTATCTCCAGTGATAACCAACCTGTTCTTGTCAATCGTAACAGTAATAGCTGCACCCTGAAGTGCGTTACTCTTAACAAACTGGAAACTCTTTAGTATGCCTGCAAATACTCGAACGTCAACAGTGATACTCGTTGCCATAGGCTTTTCCCATTCAAGCTGTGATATATGAAGTGCAGGACGCAGGTTGTTATACCGACATCCTGCACTCAGTTAATTAGAACGGCAGATCATCATCCCTTCTGCCTCCTGCTGCCGCTGGGACATGAACTGTCGCACCACTCCGTCCAGGACCACCGACCCTTGCTCCTGCCGGCTGGGCTGGCTGGAGGGACTTTCCAGGAACCAGTTTTGCCCGAGTTGATGCTGAGACATCAATCTGGTCGTTCTTGGCGGCGTTGATCTCGCTCAAGAACAACTTGTCGACCTTGACGCCTTTGCCTGAGCCGTCATTCTTGTCATACTTGATCACCAGCACTCTGAGGTATCGACCGATGAATTTTTCTTCATCGATATTGCGTCCAGTTGCGAAGGTGTTGACAAGATCCATGAACCCACGAAAATACGGAAGCGCATTCGGATGCAGCGACCGTGATCCGTATACCGATGCGCCCATAGCTGTACCCTCGACCACCTTGAATTTGAAATTCAGGTTCGGAAATCCCGAAGATGCAGTCTTCGGCTCAACGGCATCAATCCTTACTTCATAAAAGCCCGGTTCAACTTTTACTCCAGCACCGGGATCCCAGCTTTCCAGTTCTTCGACTGGTTGTTCTAACTCTACCATAACGAGTGTCTCCTTATTACTGCGGTATATTAAATAGTGAATTAATTCTTCTGTGCTTTCCTCTGTGCAATGACACCATTCGGACCTAAGAAGTGTTCGATAATCTTCTCTGCCCTTGCTCGTGTCATCGTAGTCTGCATCGACTCATACACCCCGTCCCACTCAGACTTGAGGATACATCCTGCCGTAACATACTCTTGAACGAGTATATGAGAATCGATTTTTTCGATCTGCTCGGGTGTTGCGAGAGCCTTTATCTCCTCCGCCTCCGATACTCTGAACTTCTCACCATCTTCAAATTCCCACATCTCTTCGATGGTTGGCAAACCGATATTGAATGCCAATCGATACGTTCTGCCACGCGCTCTCTTCTGCGCCATCTCCGGCAGCCACAACTGCATCGTAGACATCTTGACGTTCGCCTTGCTTGCCCTGCCCCAACCAACAAACGGCAGCTTTCGATTCTTCAAAAAAACTTCACACCTCCACAAATACTCATCATCAGGTGGTTCGTGTGGAAAATAGAAGTCCGTCCGTTCCTGGGTAGTAGCCGGCCTGCAAATCTCTCCATCGAAATCTGAATCTTCATTCGCTTTCCGCTGGAGAGCGGATACTGTCGGATAAGGCTTGTCACCAAGAACAACCAACTCGCCAAGAAATGGATCAAGACCATAGGCAATGCTAATCCTTGCCATCTGGTAAGCCATCTTTGACGTAAGTGTCCCGCTCCAATTTTGAACGATCTCCAGCCGTTTCGATTCAACAATCCGCTGGTCAACCTTAATCGGCAGCGAGTCTCCTTCTACAACTTGAACAGCCTGTGATCCTTGTTCACTCAACTGAATCACCTCCTATCTTGTTCAATATATTGAATCTCTTAACCAAATAAATACACCAACTCGATTTGTCTCACCGGAGAGACATCCTCAGCCGTTGGTGTGTTGAACTATTTAAAACATAGCGAGTAAATAATGAGATGTCAATGGGTGACTGCTGTTGCCGAGCCTCTTTCTCAATTCCACTACTTTACACTGATGTTTGATACCATCGATCTCAGGTGTTCCGGCAATGCCTTCGCATATACCCATGGTCGTCTCGGTATTCTTATGACCAAGCGCATCCTAACAACAGAATTGGCAAACGCGCTAGCTTCAGGAGCGGGTGAAAATCTTTGAAATCCTTAGCAAATCTTTATAAAATTCTCCCCCTGTTACCAAATTGTAACATCGCAATTACAATTTCTAATGGCTCTTTTGTTAAGTTTGCTTTCTTCGTTGGATTAGTAATGACCTGAATATCGGGCTACATCATTTCTATTTCCAAAAAGCCACATACGAAACATTTAAAAAAAAATCTGCAGACCGAATGTTGCCCTCCTGGGTTGAGAGTAATCCATTTCTTTCTTAGAGAACAAACCGCCTCTGGAAGCCTTATAAGCATATTTCGCCCATCCCGATAACGGAATTTTTCCTCCAAGCTATTCTCGGTTCAAATAACTGCTGCATGGTTGTATGGTTTAAGTTGGAATTTTAGCTCGGATGGACTTTTGAAGAGGGACTGATTGACGACATTTAGAGATACTCCTTGGCGACAATTAGAATTACCCACCTCGCAGCCTGAAAAGGCAGTATACTATTTGACCACAATCAGGAGTCAGGTCGAATGGTATCAGACAGAAAAGTAAGGAGGCTGCGAC